>JAJFFJ010000144.1 GCA_021776685.1 Alphaproteobacteria bacterium | reverse complement strand
CACCTTCGAAACGAAATCGTCAGTGCCGTAGAGGATGACCGTGTTCTTTTTCATCATGCCGAGTTTCTTCAGCGACTTCACCACGCGGATGAACTGAAGGAACTCACTCTCCGTATAACGGAACGCGTAGGAGAAGCGGTCTGCCAGCTTGGGCGCTGACGAGGCATTCGGGATCTGCACGATGCCTTCACGCTCGCCCGCCGGGAAGGCGATGCGGGCTTCGGCCGACGCGAACGGGCCAATCACGGCCAGCGCCTTGTCGTCCCGTGCGAACTCTTTGAAGGATCAACGGGCACCTACTGCCCATGAAACGCGTCACGAGGCCAGATAGTGCTTTGGCTTTGTTGCGGGCCTTGCGCCCGCTTGCTAATTGGAAAGGAATATTCCTATGACCGATCTTGAATCCTTCCAGAAGAATCAAATGGCCCAAAAACCGCCGCAAGATAGCCTCGACAGTCTCGTGATATACAGCAAGTCACCGACGTTTACGCAATCGACCGTCCGGGAAATACTTACCAAGAACCACGGTCTCTCCTCAGGCAAGTGGGGGCGCATAAATTTCCTCAAGGGATCCCTCATGCTTCACTCGCCGGAGGCCCGGCAATGCCTCAACTTGAATGAGGGCGAAACAGCCGTGATCCAACCCCAACAGACTCATTGGGTAACGCCAGGGAATTCGGTTGAATTTTTCATCGAATTCCTCCGGGAGCGCACTTAACCCTCGCACAGTTTTTGTTTTCGGTTGCGCCCGACCACCGTGGATCAGCTTTGATCCGCTTTGGGTTTTCCGTTTCGGCCCATTGGCAGACGCAACGAGCGCGTGCTGAAAGCGACCGCTGCTGGGGGCAAACTGGACGAACCAGCCGCAAAGACCGCTCCACACCTCAGAGCGGACAAAATTTGGAGCGGGCTGAATGTCCGCTTATTGCCAATTGCGGACATTATTAGAATTTGGTTCGCCAGCATTTACAAACGACCATTCGGCTACAGGCGGCCATGCAGCAACGACTCGTTGCGTGACCGCTATCCGCCCCCAAAAAATTTTAGCCAATGTGGACTATTGGGTGATTCATGGATTGGCTCACCCCCAGCAATCTGCATTTCAGTGCCGTTCACCAGTTCGCCTGGCGCATTCTCGACGGTGTCACTCGGCAGCCAATGTGCTCACCGCATTCTCACCCTCAACTTCAGGAATCACGGGAATCGGCACGTCATAGGGTGCCACATCTTTACGGATGGTCGCCAAGGCCGCAGCAATGATCCCGACCTCTTCATCAGGGTGGGTTGCCCCGAGGCCATACTCTGCGGCAAGCGACCTGGCGCGGCCAGAGCGCTCGCGTTCGTCTTTCGGCAGATTGATGACGGCGTATACGCCGTTCAGAAGGCTGCCGCGGAGTTTTTTGGCAAATTTTTCGCCGAGCAATCGCTTTTCTTCCAGTCCAAGACTATCGAAGAAACGGCGCATGATGATCCGGCCGAATTGAATGTGTCGTGATTCATCCCGCAGAACGAGCTCACACGCACGGCGAATTTGGGGATAGCGGGCGTTCTTGTACCGCGCCATCAGCAGTTCACCTGACAGTTGTTCGAACAGGGTGTTCACGGCCATGCCGGCGTAGAATGGCATTACCTTTTCATCGCGCTCATCGTGAAACTTTGGAATGATCATCTGAAAATAATCACTGCTTGGCGTGGGCTCGTACCCCCCCAGCGCGTCAGCGATGCGGAATGACACTTCGTGATGCCTTAGCTCTTCAAGAATGAAGTTGGTGACATGCTGTTTCACCTCGAATGGCAAATGCTCAAAAATCGCCTGGCGAAGTCGTTCCGCGCCGTAAGGTGTCGCGCCATGCTCCATCCAGGCTCTGAGGCTCCACCATTCCGCGCCGGCGCGGCGCACCTCTTCAGGCAGGTCTTTCAGCTCGTCTCGAAGCGCCTGCCAATCGATATCCAAATGTGGGTCCCAGGCAAGTTCACGGGCCTGGGTGCAAAGTTGCCAGATATCATCGTAATGAAGGTCGGCCACAACCGGGTATGGGTTGGGGTTTTGGACGGTTTCCTCAAGCATTGATGCTTCCATCGTCAGTTCCTTCCTTCTTGCGGCGATCCAGGCACGCCGCTCTAGATTCGGCTCCGGGTGGATTTAGGTAGCACTTTCGAACATTCGGCAAATGGCTTCAGTCGACAGAAGATCGTCCCCCATTTTGGCCATTTTCAGGATGTCGACGGGATCCCGTATATCACGGCCCTATAAATTGAGGTTCGGTTGCAAACCAGAAGTTGGCTGTCGCATTGCTTCCAGGACGGCACGAAGTTCGGGAACACCGGCTTCTCTTGGGTTGACCCGCAACTGACCGCTTTTTGAAGCCCCTTCCGCCACCAGATCGCGGGCGTCGTCGCTGGTTACAAATTCGTCCAGGCTCAGGTCGAGACCAACCGTCTGGCGCAATTTGGACAATCCCTCGGCAGCCGTCTCTCCGCCATACAGTCTTGCGACCAGATCCCCTTTCTCACCCAGCATAGGTTGATTGAACGCCATCGTCCAAGGCAAGGCCAATGCGTTCGCGAGCCCATGGGGCGTATGATGCAGCGCTCCCAGCGCTCCCGCGATGGCGTGCGCCATACCCAAATGAGCACTGTTAAAGGCAATGGCAGCCTGCATGCTTGCGACCAGGCACTCCCCTCGCGCGAACAGGTTTCCCGGCTCGGCATAGGCCACTGGTAGCCAGCGGGCCAATTTCTCCATCGCGCTGATTGCGTAAGGATCTGTCATCGGCCCGGACGCGCGCGACGTAAAGGCTTCGACGGCATGGGTGACAGCATCATACCCGCTTGAGGCCGTTACGCTGGCCGGCACCGTGACGGACAGTTCGGGGTCGAGCAGCGCCACACGCGCACTCATCTCGGGCGACCGGAAGATCAGCTTATAGTCGGTGCCGGACTTCGTAATAATCGCGGACTCGGAGACCTCGCTCCCGGTTCCCGCTGTCGTCGGCACGCAGACGAACAATGACTCATGTGGTTTCATTGTGACGCCGACGGGACCAACAATATCGTCGATGGGCCCGGGATTGCTCATACACATTCGGGCCACCTTTGCCGCGTCCATGGCGGAGCCACCTCCGAGCGCAATAATCATGTCCGCACCGGCGTCAGCCATAAAGGTACGTGCGGCCTCGACGTCATCTGTGTCCGGTTCGTGCTGCGGGATTCCGTGAAAAACAGGATTCACCGATTTCAGTATTTCTTTTAGGCGTGTTTCCATATCGCCGCCCAGAAAGAAACTGTCCGCCACAACGGCCGCCTGTCGGCAACCGAACTCATCCGCGAGTGCGCCAAGCTCGTCGAGGCCGCCAGCCGCATATCGAACCTGATACGTGGAATGGTTGAATACGAACGGTGTGGTCTCTGGCATTGATCAACCTCATGGTCTTTGGTTTTCAAGACGGAGTGAGCCGCTATAGCCGGCCTTCATCTGCGTCTCGGATAAGCTGGGTCACGACGGGAAGGGGCCGGCAATCCCGGAGCAGGTCGATGAACGCCGCCCGGTGGTGGGTATCGCCTCGGACGCTGTCGAGATCCAGACCCGGCAGCCCCTGTTCATTCAGCGCTTCGATCACCATTCGGATGATTTCGTCACGCATCGGCCCGTCGCGAACCGGCGCGTCGGAATTTTTGCTGTTGGTGGCGTCAGGGTCAGTCATTGCAGGTGCCCGCGGCAGGGTGAACTGGCAGTAGATGCCAATTCACCCTGTCTTGCTGGTTTGCTACTTCGTGTTGACGACTGCCTGGATTTTCGCCATGCCGCCAACTTTGGCGGCATAGGACTTCCAGAAACCTGCCATCGCCTTTTGCCAAGCGGCCTTGTTCGGGCGAATAACCTTGGCACCTTTCTTGACAGCGGCATCAAGCGCGAGACCCTGCTCATAGGCGGCGAGTTCGTTGAAGAACGGGATCACTTGATCTGCCGTCTGCTGGAACACCACCTGCTGCTGCTTCGTCAAGCCATCCCAGAACTTCTTGCTGACGTACATGGCACCCAACGCCCAGATGTGTCCGGTTTCGGAAAACTGCGGCACGACCTCATAGAGTTTGAGGGCCTGATACCCGGATTTGGTCATGTCCATATAGTCGACGACGCCGGTCTTGAGAGCGTTGTAGGCCTCGGTGATCGGCACAGGGGTTGGGTTTGCACCCAACGACTTCCAAAGATTGATGTGCAACTGGCTTTGAAGCACACGCATCTTCTTGCCCTTCACATCCGCTGGCGTGCGGATTGCCGCTTTACTGATGACGTGACGGGCACCGAAGGTGATGTAGCCCAGAATCTTGAAACCCTTGGCTTCATATTTCTTCTTGTACTCAGCGCCAATCGGCCCCGTCATCACAGCCTTGATGTGATCCGCATTGCGAAACAGGAAAGGCATGTCGAAGAGCGCGCCTTCGGGAACCCACGTTGTCAGATTGGCAAGAGTGGATAGGGCACCGTGGATCGAACCAAGACGAATACCTTCGGTGGTTTCCTTCTCACCGCCCAACGCGCCGTTGGTCACAACCTTGATATTGAACTGTCCAGGCAGCCGTTGATCGATCAATTGCTTGAAGCGCAGCCAGATCTTGGCCTGGGGCTTCTTGGGTCCGTAAATCACCGAGATTGTCATCGGCTTGCCTGCGGCAAGTGCGGTGGTGGGCACCGCCAATGACGCTGCGCTGCCAAGCGCTAGCGCGACGGTGCAAGCAACCGCCTTGTTTCCCAACAACTTCAACATAGTCGTCCTCCTTAGTTTGATATCTGTTTTTGGTTGGGTGAATTCATCATGGACCGCCAATCAGCCACCCCAGCGACAATGAAATTGCCGGAATGTAGGTGACCATCAACAACACCACGATCAGAACCGCGAAAAACGGAAGCATTGATTTGAAAATCAAATGCGCCGGAGTTCGGGATATCGTCGCCGTTACGAAAACGAGCATACCAACGGGAGGCGTCAATCCCCCCAGCATCAGGTTGATGACAATCACCAAACCAAAATGAATCGGGTCAATGCCCAGGCTGGTTGCCAACGGCAATAGTAACGGCGTGAGAATCAGGATCGCCGCGCCAATGTCCAAAATCATGCCAAAGAGCAGGAGCACCAAGTTGGCGATGAGCAGAACAACAAGCGGATCACTGGAAAGGCCGGTCACAAAAGCCGTGACTGATTGCGGAACCTGTTCAGTGACAAGGACAAATGCAAATGGGGCCGCCACGCCAATAAGAAGGCCGATCATCGCGGCTTCGGTGGCGGATGTGCGTAATGTCCGCCATAGACCGCGCACGCCATAGGCCCGGTAGCCGATCATCCCGAGGAACCAGGCATAGATCACAGCGAGTACGCCGGCTTCGGTGGGTGTTACGACGCCAAATCTGATGCCGCCCAATATTACTACTGCCAGCAACAGCACCGGCAGGGCATGGAAGAGCGCACTGCTCCGCTCGCGTGCGTTTGCCCGCGCCGTTGCTTCGCCGAGCCCCTGCGCCCGCGCAATGAAATAGACCACCATCATCAGGCCGCACGCGATCAGCAAGCCTGGCAGAACCCCGGCCAACCACAATGCACCGACAGAAAGGTTGCCGACTGCCGCCAATATCAGCAACGCAATGGATGGCGGAATGATATTCGGCATGACCGCCGACGACGCCGTAACAGCGCAGGAAAGTTGCGGGCTATAACCGTGACGCACCATTTGCGGCACAAGGATTTTCGAGCCAAGCGCAGCGTCGGAATAACTTGAACCTGAGATGCCGCCATAGAGCATGCTCGACACCACATTCACCTGGGCAAAACCGCCCCGCAAATGTCCAACCAGCGTAAAGGCAAAATCCATCAGCCGGCGTGACAGGCCCCCGGCGTTCATCAAGGCGCCTGCGGTGATGAAAAACGGAATCGCCAGGAGCAAAAACTTCCCGGCGCCGTTGACCATATTTTGGACGATCGCCGGGTCAGGCAGCAATCCGCTCGACTGGTTCGCGAGGAAGGCCCCAAACAACATGGCAAATGAAACCGGAATACCCATCGCCATGGCGAGTAGGAATGCGCCGAACATGACCAGCGCCGGATCCCCTCCACTGATCGACACCAGCCCATAGGTATTGACGACGAGATAGAGAATCGACGCGGCAGCAATTGCGCTGACGCCCCGCCATCGGTTGCCTTCGCGTTGGAACGTTCCAAATCCCAAAAAGATCAATGCGCAAACGCACGAGAATGGGATGACGAGGAACTTGACCCATACCGGCAGGCCCAGCACGTGGTTGGTGCCGCCGATGGCCTCCATCAGCTCCTGCCCGCCGAACAGCAGCATGATCGTCGTGTAAGCGACAACGACATCCCCGACGACAATAGTGGCCGCTCTCAAATTGGGCGGAAGCTTGTCGACCAAGAATGTGATCGAGAGATGCAGGCGCGCCTGATGCGCGAGCGGTATTGCCAGAAATATGATGGCGACGAACAGCCATTGGGCAGCTTCCGCTGCCCAGGTCAGGGAGCTGTTGAAGATGTAGCGGCCGACAACATTGGCAAAGACGATACCAATCAGGGCGATCAGCGCCAGTGTCGCAGCGCTCGCGATAACATTCTCGAGGTAACGCAGCGCTTTCCCCAGAAGGCCATCGGCCGCCGGACGTTCCTCCTCCAGCGCCAAATCGCCAGTGAGGGCGGACCCAGTGGCCTCCGCCGGGTCAGATGCAGTGCGGTTACCGGCCGACGGCATAGCTATGCATACCTCTAGGGCTTGCGGCGGCGCGCACCGTCTTGTCCGATGCCCGTGCTACAGCCGAAAGGCGCCCCTCCGACCAATCTCCGCCGACTGTTACCTGGTGCCCGCGGCGTTGCAGGTCACGCACCGTATCATCCGAAAACCTGGCTTCCACCACCAGTTTCCCGGGAGAAGCCTGCCGCGGGTAAAAGGAATTCGGCCAATGCTCGGAATGGAAGGCGGGAGCCTCGATCGCTTCTTGCATGCCCATCCCGTGATCCAGGCATCTGAGAAGGAACGTTAGTTGCCACTGATCCTGTTGGTCGCCGCCCGGCGTGCCGCAGGCGATATACCCCGTGTCGTCGTCCCTCGACACAATGGTGGGGGTCAGGGTGGTGCGCGGGCGATGGCCCGGGGCCAATGCCGAGGGCATGTCTGACGGCTGCAACCAACTCATTTGGGCCCGTGTGCCAAGTGCAAAGCCCAAATCTGGGATCGTGGGCGATGACTGGAGCCACCCCCCGGAGGGTGTTGCCGACACCATGTTGCCATGGCGGTCGACCACATCAATATGGGACGTGTCACCGACTGCGGCGGCCAAATACCGTTCTGTCGGGGTGTCAGCAAATGTAGGCTCGCCACCCCCATAGGCCGCCAATAGGCCGGCATCGCGCTTTCGTGCGGCAGCCGCGGCGTAGTCAAACTTCGCAAGGGGGCGGCCTATGTCTCCCGGCCGCCACTCCAGCGAAGCGGCATCGGTGATTGCCGGGCGCCGCAGGTCATTATAGTCGCCGGACAGGAGCGTCTTGAGAGGCACATCCACATAGGTCGGATCGCCGTAATATAGCTCGCGATCTGCATATGCGAGCTTCATGGCCTCAACGATCAGATGTACAAATTCCGCCCCGTTTGGTGGCAACCGGTCAACGCCACTGCCTTTAAGCAGAGCAAGGGCCTGGAGCAGAACAGGCCCCTGGCTCCACGGCCCGCTTTTCGAAATGCGGTAGCCGTTATAATCGAAGGTGACGGGGTTTTCGAAGCTCGCTTCCCAGCCAGCCAAATCATCGCCCCGCAAGAAAGCGCCATTACGCTGGCCACTGATATCAATAACCCGTTCGCGTCTGCAGAAGGCGTCGATCGCCTCGGCGATAAAGCCCTGGGACCAGATCTTGCGCGCCGCCTCAATTTGGGATTCCCGATCGCCCCCGCCACCAGCCTTGATGATGCGCCGCCATGTCTCCGCAAGCCCAGGATTGGCAAATAGCGAACCAGCAGCAGGCGATTCCCCTCCCGGCAGGTAGACTGCGGCGGAGGATGGCCAATATTGCTCGAATATCGGCTTTGCCGCCTCGATCGTGGACGCCATGCGCGGCAAAACGGGAAAGCCATCTTCGGCGTAACCGATCGCTGGCCCAAGAACGTCATCAACTGTGCGGGTACCATGGTCGCGCAACAGGAGCATCCAGGCGTCAAACGCTCCCGGGACAACCGCAGCGGTCAGACCTGTGCCAGGCACAATGTCCAAACCAAGGTCGAGAAATGCTTCGGAAGTCGCGGCCGCGGGAATTGGTCCCTGACCGCAGAGCACCCTGGTTTGGCGCTTGCTCGCGTCATAAAGCATGATCGAGACGTCACCTGCGGGGCCATTCAGGTGCGGTTCGACAACCTGCATGGTAAGGGCGCCAGCCGCCGCCGCGTCAAAGGCGTTGCCGCCTGCCTCCAGGGATTGCATCGCGACCTGGCAGGCAATCCAGTGGGTCGACGCGACTGCGCCGAACGTCCCAATGATTTCTGGTCGCGTTGTGAAGTTGTTGATCCCGCCCTCAATTCGACGTTACCCCCCAAGGGGTATTTTTCAACCAATTCCAACCAATGATGACAATTGGTTATAATTAGCGACCAATACTCCGGACTCTTCCTGAGAGAGTCAAACCGAAAGAGACCCCGCACAGAAACTCAGCGTGCGACCGATCTAGATGCCGGTCAGGTTGTAGCGCACGTGCCTGAGGTGGGCCTTAATCGCCTCGCGCGCAGTGTCTGCATCGCGGTCGAGAAGAGC
This sequence comes from Alphaproteobacteria bacterium, assembly GCA_021776685.1. Taxonomy (GTDB): domain Bacteria; phylum Pseudomonadota; class Alphaproteobacteria; order Bin65; family Bin65; genus JAJFFJ01. Next base: position 2,544 of record JAJFFJ010000144.1, on the reverse strand, counting down.
TGTAACGATGGCCTGATGCTCAAGCTGATAGGCTGCGCGCCGCTCTTCATTCATGCCCCGACGCTTGAGCTGGCCCCAGGCCGCCTTCTGTCGAATGGCATGTATGTCGGTCAGAATACCAGCCAGGTAGTCATTCTTGCTCGCCCGAACCAAGGCATTGTGGAGTTTGGTATCCCACAATTCGAAGTCAGCCATATTTCGGGCCATCCCACCTTTCTCTACGATTTCCTGCAGTTCTTCGAGTTCAACCTGCGATGCCCGGGCTACGATGAGGTCAGCCATGGCAGGTTCAATCAGGAGGCGCACCTCCATGACATCGGCAGGATTGAGAGATCGGCTTTCGTCGCCACTGCTTCTGTCGTTCGGCTCCTGTTCGCGAACAAATGTTCCGCGCCCAACGTGGCGCAGGATTAGGCCGGAGATTTCCAATTCTGACAACGCCCGCCGCACCGTATTGCGCCCGATATTGAACTGGCGCGCCAAATCTCTCTCCGTGGGCAACCGGGCACCGGGCAGCCACGTTTTGATAGCGATCTGTTGTTCGATGAATTGCCGTAGGGCAACGGCGGCCTGATAGGCTTCAGCGCGGTTTTGGCGACCAATATCCTCCATGGTCCCCACAATAGGCCGATTAGATTCTTCATTCCAACCAATCTGATCAGAAGATCTGATCGACTGCCTGTCTTTGTACCCACCTCGAGGACTATGCTGCTCTTGAAGGCTGGGATTGCGTCACTGTTTTTGGGCCGATGCCCGCGGGTGCAACAGTCGGGTGCAGCGGTTGTCGCTCCTGCAGCGCATTGGCAAGTGCCGGAGGGGCTAAACCAGACCCATTTTTTACATGAGGATACCGTCCTAAGGCGTGCAGAGTTCTTTGGCTTTTTGTGGGCTTCCTCTTGGGAGGCGTGATGCAAGGACCCTGCAAGCGTTGAGGCCCGCGATTTTACGGATAGCCGTTTTGCTGAATTTTAGCCCACTGTCGCCGCCCTTATAGGTCGCGAGCGCCGCTATCAATTCGATCAGGCGGGAGGTGTCGACGGGCACGCGGACAGTGCCATCGAAGTCCGATCCCAGAGCTATGTGATCGAAGGGATCATAGACGCCCTTCCCCTTGAGCCGCTGCATCTTCTTTTTGAAGGCGGGTCGGCTGAGGATGCCGTGGAGGTGGGCGAACGCGCCAACGATATTGTCCCAGTGCCGACCGACCGCGTCCGGCCAATAGCCGACGCCGACCACGCCGCCAGTGCCTACGACGGCTTGAATGGCCGCGTTGGATGGATTTCGCTCGATGCTGCACCGGTCTTTGCCTATCGCGCACCAATCGCGGATGCCGGTATGGGAAAAAACCGCCGGTCCGGTCCGCGGTAAGGCCCCATCTTTGATCGTCTTGTCTGATCCGTGGGCGAGATCGACGATCATGTTGCCAGCCTCAGCAGCGCGCAGAAATTCAACGCCCAAGGACGTCAGGCCGGCCACCTGATCGCATCCCTCACTGGACGCGCCAAGACTGTTCTGAAACCGGTGCGTTGGCGCGACCATTCGAAATCCGGCTGTATACAAGCGCCCAACTGCGGCCTTTACCTGCGCTGTCGTGGCGTCCTTTGGTATCCAATGCACGCCTTCGACCGCCAGAAGTGCCCCCACAACTTTGATCCCGGCGCGCCGCTTGCGGAGTACAGATTCGAGGTCCTTAAAGGTCTCTATTACTTTCAGGTAGGCGGTTGCCCGACCTGCCTTGAAGTCCAATTTGGACTGTTTCGCAAGTCGGCGGAGCCGGCGGGCCTGATTGAGCGCGCGCTCTTCCAGATCAGACCATGTAGGGAAGGGCCGGAATTGTACCGCGTTCAGAAGACCGGTCGGATTGAGGGTATCTGCGCGCCTGCATTTGCGCTGTTTTTTCGGATTGTGATGGGGCAGCCGCGCGCCAACGGGCGCATTCGTTGCGCTTGGCGTCTTTGTTGCGACCGCAAACACTTGGACCGCCACGTTGCCGGCTACGAGCCGCGGCAGATCAACATGGCCAGCCTTTGAGTGAAACAGCAGGCTCCGGTTCCAAAGCAGGGAATCTGCGTGCAGATCAATGATGAGGAGTGATTTGTGGAATTCTGCGTAGGATTTGACCGTCTGCCGGTCAGGTCCATTCTTCCCGCGATAGACATTATTGACCAACGGCTCTACCAGGCGGTCGCCGCAGGCGCCGGAGGCCAGCGCCACCACGGCAAGTGCCGCCAGGGCGCGGAGCTTTGCTCCCGTTGGTTTATCCATTTCGCTTTCTCTCGATCAAATGCATCAGCACATTGATTGAAATAAAATGCAAAATACAACCATAAATAGGGGGTTGTACGTACCCAAAGGAGCGGCCCGCCCCCGCCAACCAGCACTCAAAAGAAAAACGGCGGAGCCTTTTGGCCCCGCCGCTCTCACGTACCAAGCTTGCGGTCAGGTTATTTCTTACAGGGTGCAGAGGGATGGCTGTCGAGCAGCTTCCACTTGCTGTCCTGCATGGTCAGCACATAGGCCGGGAGCTGTGCGTCGCCGGTCTTT
>JAJFFJ010000143.1 GCA_021776685.1 Alphaproteobacteria bacterium | reverse complement strand
TGCATGTGATAGGCGTCCTCGGCCGCATAGACATGCTCGTCCATGAAACGGACCAGGGTTTCCTTCAACTCCACAACACGGGGGGTCGGCTCATAAAGCACAGTCACTTCTCCCAATGATCTGTTGGTCTTATGCGTTGCGCATATGGTGCCGTGAAGCGCCGCCGTCAGGCAACGGGAAGATTGGCGCAGCAAGCCTAGCTAGCAGCAAGATCCCGAAGCGCCTTCTTGAGAATCTTGCCTGTGGGCGCAGCAGGTAGATGGTCCATCAGAACAATATCCTGCGGTCGTTTGTAGGCGCCCAGACGCTCGGCGGCCCAGACGGAAAGCTCAGCTGTATCGACCGTACGGCCCGTCACCGGCTGAACGTAGGCGACCACTTCCTCGTTGCCGTCAACCTGCCGGCCAACCACGGCGGCAAGCATCACATCGGGATGGCTGGTCAGCACCTGCTCGACTTCCACCGGGTAGACGTTGAAGCCTGAGCGGATGATGACTTCCCGCTCGCGCTCGACGAAGTGAATGTAACCCTTTTCGTCGATCCGCCCGACATCGCCGGTACGGTACCAGCCGTCAGCGCTCAGTACGGCGGCGGTCGCCTCCGGATTTTTGTAATAGCCGAGCATGCAGTTGGGGCCTTTGAGACACAGCTCGCCAACCTCGCCTGCCGGCAGGTCGCGCCCATCACCATCGACCACTTTCGTCTCGATTCCCGGCAACGGCGGGCCGCAGGTGTTGTCGCGCCCCACATGTTCCTCAACGCTGCGGGTCACCGTGGACGCAAACTCCGTCATGCCATAGCCGACTGCCAGCCGGCAGCCGAGCGCCGCCTCCGCGTTGGCCTTCAGCTCCGGTTCCACATAGGCGCCGCCAATTGTGGCGTAGCGCAGGTTTGGCGCGCCGAGGGACTGGCCTGCCGTCTCCGTATGTTCCAGAAGGCGCGCGTACATCTGCGGTACACCCTGCATCAGGGTTACGCCCCCCGTGGCCAGCGCTTCCGTCGCGTGCTCGGCGGAAAAGCGCGACGTCATCCAGAGATGCGCACCGCCATAGAGGACCCGAAGGGTCGTCGAGGTGAGGCCATAAATGTGCGAGATCGGCAACGCGCAGTAAGCGAGGTCGCCGGGGCGCGTGGGACTTTGGGATCCAGGGCCGGAGGCGACGAACAGCGCCGCCTGATGGCTGAGCATAACCCCTTTGGGGTCACCCGTGGTGCCGGATGTATAGATCAGCACCGCAACGTCCCTGGCGCGGTCACCTGTGACCGGCTCTGGCGCGCCTGCATTCGGATAGGATGCAGCAGTCACCGCGCTGGCGCCGGCGATCTCCACCCGCGACGCGCCATACCGCGCCCCGTGGTCAACCGCCTCCGGCGACACCCCTGTGGTGAACAGGACCACTCGCGGCAGGGCATGACTGCAAATGGCGTCGACTTCCCGTTCGGAAAGCCGGGCGTTGACCGGAATCGGCCATGCGTCCAGGCCGCTGATTGCAAAAAGCAGCGCGACGACCGCAATCGAATTTTCATTCACCACAACAACACGGTCACCAGGCAAAACCCCCAGCCCGCGCAGCATGTCCTGGGCCGAATCCACCGCTACCGCCAATTCGCCATAGGAAATGGTGATGTCATCGTTTTCTGTCACCGCCGGCAGGCCCGCGTCGCGCAGGACGCCGTTCGTGACGATATCGATCAACCGATCGGGCGTGGGCAGGCCTTGGCCGGGGGGACGTTGCTGGGTCATGTCAGTGGGCAGTCCTGTAGACCGGCGCTTGTCTGGGCAGATGAGGGACGCTTGCGGGCCCGCGCCCGAAAGAGATATCAGGGGTGACACAGGGAACCGATGCCGCGCAACCCGGTTGCGGCAACCTGACTGGCTGAAGAGAGGCCGCCGCCGAGATGGTCCGGATCACAGCATTAATTACCGCGATTGCACTGATGATGCCGTCTCCAGGGCTGGCGGAAGAGTGCGCCATCGTCGACCTGCCCAAGGCAGGGGAAGCAAAGGTCTGCGTCAGCAGCGTAAGGCCCCCTGTACGGGGCATCACCTATGGCCCGGAACTGATGTTCGACCGCAAGACGGACACCGCCTGGACCGAGGGGGTCGATGGCGACGGCGTGGGCCAGTATGTGCAGATCTATTTCGACAAGCCGTTGCCGGTCCGTGGCCTTCAGATCACTAACGGCTACCCCAAGAATGACGACATTTTCAAATGGAACAGCCGGGTGCGCGCCGTGTCCGTCACCACGTCTGCGGGGAAAAGCGGGCGCTTCACCCTGAAGGACAGCCAAACTCCCCAGTTTGTGCCGGTCCCAGGCAGCGGCGCTATCGCCTGGCTGCGCCTGACCATCCGCAGTGTCTATCGGGGTGAAAAATACCGCGACACCACGATTGCCGAGATCCTGGTGGATATTGGCGGCAACACCGACGCGGACCATCTGCACGTCCAGCCCCCCGTCAGGCCCGCAAAACCAACTCAATAGAAGCCGTTGCATTGCAGGCGGCGCGTGGCCTGTGACCGATTAACCGGGTTGCCGAAGCGAAGCTATGCCGTACCTTCCTGACAACGCACAGGAGATTTTCATGGACGCAGACCTCGCCACCGAGGCGCCGGAAGGCAAGCCTACCACAAGCAACGACCCGGCCGATTTCCTCGGCGCGACCTACTATATCGACAGCGACAACTCCACGGTGAAGGCGCATGCCGAAAAAGTCACCGAGGGCCTGAGCACCGACAAGGAAAAGGCGATTGCGCTGTTCTATTCGGTGCGCGACGGCATCCGCTACGACCCCTACACCACCAAGCTTGACGCCGCCGGCTACAAAGCCAGCGAGACGCTGAAAGACGGTGTCGCCTGGTGCGTCCCCAAAGGCATTCTTATGACCGCGCTTTGCCGCGCTGCGGGCATCTCCGCCCGACCCGGCTACGCCGACGTGCAGAACCATCTGTGCACGCCGAAAGTGCGCGAGATGATGGGCACGGACATCTTCAGCTATCACGGCTATTGCGAGATGTTTCTCGACGGCAAGTGGGTGAAGGCAACGCCGGTCTTCAATGTAGAACTCTGCGATAAATTCGGCGTGTTGGCCCAGGATTTCGATGGCGAAAACGATGCCCTGCTGCAGCCCTTCGACAAGAACGGCAACAAGCACATGGACTACCTGAAGGACCACGGCACCTACAACGACATGCCGTTCAAGGAAATCATGGACGACTTCGACTGGCGCTACAAAGGCTGGATGGATTTCCTGCGCGAGAAAGCGGCCAAGGCGGCAGAAGAACGCGGCGATTTCCACGCCGAGGCGGCGGCCGAAGGCAAATCAGTCTAGCAAATCCAGGCTGCCTTTGACCTGCTCCCTTGCCTAAATCCGGCAATCCGTGCATTTTCGATTGAGCTATTGAATTTCGAGGATCTGTGATGGCGACCGCGAAAAAGACCTTTACAGCCGAAGATATCAAGGCCCTCGGCAAGGAGCTGGGCGCTGACCTCGTTGGCATTGCCAGCGCAGATGTTCTGAACGCCTTTCCGCCCGACCCTTTGCACCCTCAGACGCCCGAGCGTATCTCCGAATACTGCAAAAGCGTCATTGTCATCGCTTCGCGAATCCCGGTGGCGGCCTTCCGGTGCAAGACCAACATTCCGGTCCAGTATATCGACATGCTGGTGCTGCGGCGGATGGACAAGATCAGCTTCAAGCTGGGTGAGATCCTGGAAGACGCCGGCCATCCGAGCTTCGTCACTGCCGCCCAGGAGACCGACTGGAGCTACAAGCGCGCCAGCTATGGCCGCCTGTCGACCCGCCATCTTGGTATCGAAGCGGGCATGGGCACCTTCGGACTTGAAGTCAACATTCTGACACCGGAGTTCGGCCCGCGTGTCTATCTGACCGGCATCCTCACCGAACTTGAGTTGGAGGCCGACAGTCCGATCACGGAGCAGGTCTGTATTGGTGAAAGCTGTTCCCGGTGCCTCTATTCCTGCCCGTCCGATGCAGTTGGCCACTTCAACATCCTGAAGCGCGAATGCTCGACCGAGGCGCAGGAATTCGGCTTCGGCCAGATCACCGGCTATATGCGCAAGGTCATCGCCGCCAAACCGGAAGAACGCGCCGAGATGTTCAAGGGCCGCGATGTCTTCGGATTCTGGCAGGGCCTGTTGCGGGTGGTCGGGTCGTTCGGTGACTGCCCGCGCTGCCTGGCCGTTTGCCCTGTGGGCAACGACTACCACGCCTACCTCTCCGACGCCCAAAAGGTGATCCCGGAAAAGACGCCGGAGAAGGTTGCAAAGGCGAAATCCTTCAAGCAGCGGCGCAAAGACGGCGAGGACATTCCGGGCCTCAACGACTGGAATCGCCGTTGGGTCGGCCCGGATGGCTATCAGGGCATGGTCGCCCGACAGCTGCAGGAATTCAAAAAACAGCAGAAAGAACGCGAAGCGGCATCAGAGGGCTCCGAACAGGACGCCTAGGTCGCCACGCATCAGAAATTACAGGGGAAGTCATGGTCGCCGTTTTCAAGGAGCCGCTGAGCGCGGACGACGTCAAGAACAAGGTCCGAGAGTTGGGCGCCAATCTGGTGGGCATTGCCGACGGCCAGATCATGAATGATAATCCGCCGGATCCGGCTGATCCCCGCCGACCGTCCGACATTTCCGACTATGACGCAGGCCGGGTCATTGTCATCGCCAAGCGGCTCAATACCGGGACCACCCGGATCAATCGCTGGGACGAGCGGCACAAATATTACAACGATGAACTGACCACAACGACACTCGAGGAAATCGCCCTCGAAACCGTTTTTTGGCTAGAGGATAAAGGCTATCCGGCCTTGATTGTCCCGCCCAGCCATGTGGACCCTTGGCGCTATCAGGGGAATCCCGACGAACACATGAAGCCGCTTCTGTCCCTCGATCATGCGGCAGTGGAAGCAGGTCTCGGCACGCTCGGTCTGAACCGACAATTGCTGACGCCCGAATATGGCCCTCGGGTCATGCTGGCAGGCGTCCTCAGTTCGGTTGATGTCGCCGCCGATGCCCGGCGTGAAGATGCGCTCTGCCTGGGCCCGGAATGCGGCCGATGCCTCTCCGCCTGCCCCGGCGATGTGATCCAGCACTGGGACCGCGACTGGTCCGCCTGTGACCGCTACCGCAGCCCCCATGGCTTCCCGCAATTGACCGAGTTTATCGAGGGCATCATCGGTGAACCCGACAATATGAAGAAGCAGGAGATGCTGCGGTCGGAGGATGGTTTCAACATCTGGCAGTCGATCCTGCGTGGCTCAGGCGTCGTCACCGGCTGCCGCCGTTGTCAGGATGTCTGCCCCGTCGGCGACGACTACGAGACCATGTTGAAAGACGCGCTCGACGAAATCCCGGAGGCGACCGACGAAAAAACGCTCCGGCTGGCGGATATGCTGAAATCCGAACAGGGCGGCGACCTGCCAAATGCCTACACCCAGCATGATCGCTGGATCGGCAAACTGGGGTATCACGGCTAGCACCATTCCGCCGCCGCCGGTGGCGGGGTATACCTTCCCTTCAGGCCCCCTAGCAGCGAGCCGCGCTCATGCCTTTGCCTTTGCCGAAATCCCAGGATGAGATCGATCGTCTGGTTCAGGAACGGCTGCCGATTGTGGTCGCCCAGGCCTTGCGATCGCCTTTTCATGCCAAGCGGTTGGCAGGAATCGACCCTGCCAAGGCTGCTGACCCGGACGAGTGGCGAAAAATCCCGGTCCTGGACAAGGAAGAGCTGCGTCAGCTGACGCCCCGTCAATTTATGGACGATTTCAACCTGGCACCCCGTCAGGACGTACAGGAATATTGGCGCTCCGGCGGCTCCACGGGCCAGCCCTTGTTCTATCCGCGCACCTTCAAGGACATGGAATACATGTATCTGGGCTTTCGCCGCGGCCTGGAGTGCTCCGGGGTAAAGGCTGGCGACACCGCGCACCTCTCCTACCCGCTCGGCATCCATCCCGTCGGCCACATGAACGCGCGGGTGCTTCAGCAGATGGGCGTGGGCGTTAACTGGGCCGGGTCCGGCGCCAACACGCCATCGGCCATGCAAGTGCAACTCATCGACCAGATGCAACCAACCATCTGGACCGGCATGTCCAGCTATGCCCTGCATCTCGCCAATCTCGCCGAAGCACAGGGATTCGATCTTGCCGCGTCATCGGTCAAAAAGGTGATGGTTTCTGCTGAGCCCCTTTCCCAGCCGAAACGGGACAAGATCTCCCGCCTGTGGGGAGCGGAAGTCTATGACGGCTTTGGCATGACCGAGATGTGCATGATGGGCTACGAGGACGACCTGCATGACGGCTTCCGCATGTGGTCCGACATGTTTTATTTGGAAGTGCTCAACCCGGAGACCATGGAGCCGGTGGCAGAAGGCGAGGAAGGCCTCCTGGTCACGACCGCCCTTTGGAATATCAACGCCACACCGTTCGTGCGCTGGAATTCAGGCGATCTGGTGACCTGGCGGGCGGGCGGCGACAGCGATGGATATGGCATCTTCCCGCGCGTAAAACATACCCATCGTACCGCTGGGTTCTTCAAAGTGCGCGGGATCAACATCAATCACTCTGAGTTCGAAGACTTCATGTTCACGGATCCGTCCATCCAGGATTTCAAATGCGAGATCGTCACGGGGTCGAACGATCTTGAAAATCTGAAAGTTTCGGTGGAACTGAAACGGGATGCAGACGCCGCCGCGGTGAGTGCTGATCTGAGCACCCGCATCAAAAACACCTTCGAAGTGACCCCTGAACTGGTGCAGCTCGACCTCGGCAGCCTGGCGCAGGAATTTGAAGGCGCGGTCAAGGCGCCCCGCTTTCAGGACAATCGCGCCTGACGGGCGGGGCCGGTTATGGCGTTTGCAGAAGTCGGCGACATCATTTCCAGACAGGTGTCATTTTCGGCCGCCGAAGTCGCTCGATTTGCTGCCGATGTTGGCGATCACAACCCCCTGCACTATGACGCAGAATATGCCGGCGCAACCCGGTTCGGGGGCATCATCGTTTCAGGGCCGCAGGTCATTGGCCACTTCTTCTCAGCCATCGCCAGCCACTTTTCTTCAGGCACGGCGATGGTCGGTCTGGAGTCCGAATTCAAGCTGCTTGCCCCCGCCTATCCGGACACGTTATTGGACATATCCTGGCGGGTTACCGCCGTCGCTCCCAACGCAAAACTCGGGGGTGATATTGTAAGCCTCGAGGGCACTGTCACCGATCCGGACGGTACCGTCGTCATCGCCGCAACCTTCAAAGCTCTCGTTGTCGATCACCTGTGACCGTTTCTCCGCAAAAACACACCACCCGGCGCGAGGTGTTCGAGGGGAACCCGATTCAGGTGTTCCCCGAACGGACCAATCTCCCATCCGAATTGTTGCCGTTTTATGACTTTTGGACCGACGCCTGCGATGGCGGAGTGCCGGTTCACCGCACATCCATGGATCCTCTGAACCTGCCGCCACAGATTCTACCCTGGCTGTTCATCATCAATGTGAAACGAGATCCCCTTGACTACCAATACCGGCTGATTGGTACGGGATTGACGGAAATGCTGGCGCGTGACCTGACCGGCAAGCGCATGTCGGATGTCTATTACCCTCCGGGCCACAACGAGTTCCTGAGACACCGGTTGAAGATGGTGGCTGAGCAGGATCTCGCGGTATTGGCATCGTTCGATGCCGGCTGGGTGAGCAAGAGATATATCAAACTGACATCGCTGATGCTGCCGGGCACCACCGACGGAACAACCACCGACCTGATTTATGGCGTCACCATCCGGCACACATAGACGCCCGAAACAGTGAATTTGAGACGACTGGCAGTTCCCTTTTGGCCGCCGGTGCTTATGCTGGGCTAGACTCGATTCCCTTGCAAATGATGCCCTGACATGACCGCCGTGAACCGTACAGACCTCGAAGCCCGAGATGCCGATGATCCGCTTGCGCCGCTCCGCGAACGGTTCGAATTACCAGAAGGCATCATCTATCTGGACGGCAACTCACTGGGCGCCATGCCCGTGGATGCCGCAATGCGGGTTCGCGACGTGGTACGCAAAGAATGGGCGGCAGACCTGATCAAGTCCTGGAACGTGCATGACTGGTTCAACCTGCCCCGCCGCTGCGGTGACAAGATCGCAACCATCGTCGGCGCGTCCCCGGGCGAGGTGGTGGCGGCGGACTCCACTTCAGTCAACCTCTTCAAGTTGCTCGCTGCGGCTTTGACGCTGCGGCCCGGCCGCCGGATCATCCTTTCCGAGACCGATAATTTCCCGACCGACCTCTACATCGCCCAAGGCCTCAACAGGCTGTTGGGAGGCGAGCATGAACTCCGCCTTATTGAGGACGGGGCCAACGTCATCGACGCCATCGCGGAAGCTGGTGACGACCTGGCCTGCGCCATGATCACCCACGTGAATTACAGGACCGGGTGGATGCACGACATGGCTGCGACCACAGCGGCGGCCCACGACGCAGGCGCGCTGATGCTCTGGGATCTGGCCCACAGCGCCGGTGCAGTGCCCGTGGATCTGAATGGCGCGAATGCCGACCTGGCCGTGGGCTGTGGCTACAAATATCTGAACGGCGGCCCGGGCGCCCCCGCCTTCCTTTATGTGGCCAACCGGCTGCAGGACGACATCCGCCCGCCCTTGTCCGGCTGGATGGGGCACGAGGCGCCATTCCTGTTCGATACCGACTACCGCCCTGCCGAGGGCATTACCCGCAACCTGTGCGGCACGCCCAGCGTCATCGCTATGTCAGCGCTCGACGCGGCGCTCGATGTCTTCATGGACGCGGACATGACCGCTTTACGCGCGAAGTCTTTGGCCCTGACCGACCTGTTCATCGACCTGATGGCGCAGGAATGCGGCGGCCCAGATGGCGATTGGGGCTTCACCTGCGTGACGCCGGCGGCAGACCGGCGCGGCAGCCAGGTGAGCTTTGCCCATGCCGACGGCTATCCGATCATGCAGGCGTTGATCGACCGCGGCGTCATCGGCGACTTCCGCGCACCCGACCTGCTGCGCTTCGGCTTTACGCCGCTCTACACCCGATATACGGACGTATGGGATGGCGTGGCCGCACTCAAAGACATCATGCAGACCGGCGCGTGGGACGCGGCGCAGTTTCATGAAAAGGCCGCAGTCACGTGACCCTTTCCGTCGACTATTTCATCTCCTTCCGCAGCCCGTTTTCGTACCTGTCCTGCAGCCGGGTCGTGGCCCTGGAGGTCGACTGGGACCTGAGCGTCAACTTCCGCCCGGTCTTCCCGGCGGCGGTGCGCAATCCGGGGCTGTTCTCCAATTCTAAGGCCGGCCCCTATATTTTCCGCGATTGCGCGCGCACCGCAGAGTATCTGGACATTCCATTTGCCTGGCCGCGGCCGGATCCGATTGTCCAGGACCTGGAGACAATGAAGATCGCCGACGACCAGCCCTATATCCACCGCCTGACATATCTGGGCGCAGAGGCCGCGCGGCGCGGGCGCGGACTGCCCTTCTATCAGGAGGTTTCACACCTGATCTTCGGCGGCACCGAGAACTGGCACAAAGGTGACCACCTGGCCGCCGCTGCCGGGCGCGCGGGTCTCGACCTGGCGGAGATGGACCATGCGATCGAAACCGACAATGCCGCCAACGAGGCCCTAATCGCCGACAACGAAGCGGCGCTCGACGCAACCGGCCACTGGGGCGTGCCGGTGCTTGCCGTGGACGGCGAGCCTTTCTTTGGCCAAGACCGCATCGACATGGTGGTCTGGCGGCTCAAGCAGAAGGGGCTACAGCCGCGGGGCTGAGCCTCCAAAAAATATCCAAACTAGCTGCAGTTGTTGCGGACCACCCAGCTGAGCTTCTTGTCCGGACAGGCGCCGCTCACGTCGGCCACCTTCCGGCCCCAACACCAGCGCACTTCGCCGGTGGCGCCCACATGCACCCGCAGAGTCTTCCCCGCCGGCCAAGCAAAGATCGCAAAGCGTTTGTCAGGCCATTGCAGCCGCAGTACCAGGGTCTCTTTCAGGCTGTTCTTGAAACAGCTGAAGGCCCGCGCCGGTACGGCCTCGGCGGCACTGGCAGTGTGCCCGATGCCGGAGAGCAAAAGGGCGATGCAAATCAGGGGCAAACGCTTCATGCGGCAGTTTCCATATTGTCAGTTCGCGGTCCCTTATACGTCATTCCTGCCCATGCGGGAATCCAGAGTCGGCGCCAGAGTCGGGACAGATCTGGGACCGCGCCGTCTTGGCAAAGGCGGAGATGGCAGATTATGAGCCTCCTTCATACTGGGTCTGGCCGAACAGCGTCTCCTTGCCCTCGTCGGAATTGGCAATGGCGATGTAGCGCTCCATCAGCACATTGATGCCGGTCTCCACTGCCGGCCGTGCGCGGATGGCGCCATACCAGCGCGACACCTCTGGCCAGTCCTTGAGGCTCAGCCCGCACATCTTATTGACCCTCACCCAAGGAAAACTGGCCATGTCGACAATGCTGTAGTCGCCGCAGATACAATCCCGCCCGGTCAGCCGCGTCTCGAGCACAGCCAACAGGCGTTTGGCCTCGTTCAGATAGCGGGCCTTGGCGTAGGGCACCTCTTCGGTCGCATAGGAATGAAAATGCTGCGCCTGTCCGAACATCGGTCCCAGGCCGCCCATCTGCCACATCAGCCATTGCATGGCGTCCCAGTATCCGGCGTCTCCTTCCGGCAGGAACCGGCCTGTCTTCTGAGCCAAATAGAGCAGGATCGCGCCCGTCTCCATCAGCGTGATCGGCGCGCCGTCCGGGCCGTCAGGATCGGTGATGGTCGGCACCTTGTTGTTGGGATTGAGCGCCAGGTAGGCCGGATCAAACTGGTCGCCGGCGATGATGTTCACCGGTTTGACGGCATAGGGCAGCCCGGTTTCCTCCAGCATGATCTGCACTTTCATGCCGTTGGGGGTGGGCCAGGTGTAGAGATCGATCATCAGCACTGTCCTGTTGCATGCGGTTTGCGGCGTTCTGCCCGCGGTTATGCGGTTGAGCGACGCCGCGATAGCGCTTATAAGCCCCGGCGACTCAAAACCACAAAAAAACACCGATCCCCGGGAGGCCCACATGGCCGAATTGACCCTGCCTGAAGGCATGGAAGTCCGCGGCGAACTCAAGCCCGGCTACGACGAGATCCTCACCACCGACGCGCTCGCCTTTGTCGCCGAGCTGGAGCGCACCTTCCGCGCCCGCCGCGACGAGTTGATGGCGCGGCGCGAGGAGATCCAGGAGAAGCTCGACAGCGGCTGGCTGCCGGACTTTCTGGAAGAGACCAAACACGTCCGCGACGGCGACTGGAAGGTCGCCCCTATCCCCGCCGACCTGCAGGACCGCCGCGTTGAGATCACCGGCCCTGTGGAACGCAAAATGGTCATCAACGCGCTCAACTCCGGCGCCAAGGTGTTCATGGCGGACTTCGAGGATTCGAACGCCCCCACCTGGGACAACAACATGGGCGGCCACGTCAACATGCGCGACGCGGCCCGCGGCGACATCACATTCGACGACCCAAATTCCGGCAAGCATTACGAGCTCGGCGACACACCCGCCGTCCTGATCGTCCGCCCCCGCGGCTGGCACCTGCCGGATAATTTCGTCCGTATCGACGGCCAGCCGATGATCGGTGGCCTGCTCGATTTCGGCCTGCACTTCTTCCACAACGCCCGCGCGTTGGTCGAGCGCGGCACCGGCCCCTACTACTACCTGCCCAAGATGGAGAACCATCTGGAGGCGCGGCTCTGGAACGAGGTCTTCGTCCACGCCCAGAACACGCTCGGCCTGCCCGTCGGCACCATCAAGGCCACCGTCCTGATCGAGACCATCATGGCGGTCTTCGAGATGGACGAGATCATCTACGAGCTGCGCGACCACATGGCCGGGCTCAACTGCGGCCGCTGGGACTACATCTTCAGCTACATCAAGCGCTTCCGGAACCGGCCCGACTTCACCCTGCCGGACCGCAGCCAGGTCACCATGACCGTGCATTTCCTCAACACATACAGCCAGGAGCTGATCCGTACCTGCCACCGCCGCGGCGCCTTCGCCATGGGCGGCATGGCGGCCCAAATCCCGATCAAGGGCGATCCCGACGCCAACGATGCCGCCATCGCCAAAGTGCGCGACGACAAGGAGCGCGAGGCCGGCAACGGCCATGACGGCACCTGGGTCGCCCACCCGGGCCTGGTGCCGGTGGCCATGGAAGTGTTCGACCGCATGATGCCGAACCCCAACCAGCTCGCCCGCGCCCGCCAGGACGTCAATGTCACCGCCGCCGATCTCCTGAAAGTGCCGGAGGGCACGATCACCGAGGCCGGCGTGCGCGGCAACATCTCGGTCGGCATCCAGTACACGGAGGCCTGGCTGCGCGGCAACGGCTGCGTGCCGATCTACAACCTGATGGAAGACGCGGCGACCGCGGAGATCTCCCGCTCCCAGCTCTGGCAGTGGCGCAAGCACGGCGCGAGCATCACCGACGGCCCGGTCATCGACGACGCCCTGCTCGAGGGCTTCTGGGGCGAAGAGCTCGAGAAGATCCAGGGCGAAGTGGGCGACGACGCTTGGGCGAACGGCAAGTTCGACGAGGCCGCCGAGCTCTTCTGGGAAATGACCGTCTCCGACGAATTCCAGGAGTTCCTCACCCTGCCGGCCTACGAGCGGATTACGGCCGACGTGGCCTAGCCGCACCTGCACCCACCGCTCCTTATTCGTCACCCCAGCGAAGGCGTTGGTCCAGAAATACCGTGGTCTGGATTCCCGCCTTCGCGGGAATGACGGTATAGCCATCCAGTTCAAATAATTCTCCCGGATGTGGGGGAATGTAGGGGCGTCAGCGCCGAACGCGATGGCGTACCAGCTCCGCGTCGCCGCCAAGCGGTCAGGTTTGGTCAATGAAGGTCAAGGCCAGCGCGGATTTTTCAAACTGTTGCCATATGTTGCCTTTTGTTGCGGTTTGCTGGTGGTCCGCGATGCTGGTGAAACGCAGCACCAATATCAATATAGGTAAAAATTCCGTACATTCAATTTCACAAACGCGCGCACAAGAACTATTGTATGTCAAAAATTCCTGTGGATATCCGAGCATCAGGCGCTTGAATCGCTGCTCCTATTCACTAAGTGTTCTGGTGTCCATGATTGTCTCGGGTTGCTTCGTGACGCTGGAGGTTTCTATGCGGATCGACATCCGAGGTAATCTCGCCAAGGTTGCAATAGCAGCCGAGGTGTCTGTCGTCGCGGGAAGGCCGTGCGCAGTGGATGGTTCAAACTCGGCAAATGTCGTGTCGGCTGTGAATACATCGCCGCAAGGTGACCCTAAGGCAGCTAATCGGCATTCTTCGCGCCGGGCTGGTCCGGGGCAGATTACGCTTGACCTTGCCAAAAACCGTCTATGATGGGAGGTGTGGAAATGTGTGAGACCTGCTCCAAAAACTGGCGCGTCTGCGCCAAATAACCATCGAGGGCGCTTGCGCTCTCGTTGCAGCATTCATGATTGTCTCGGCTTGCTTCGTGGCGCTACAATTTTCTATGCGGATCGACATCCGAGGTAATCTCGCCAAGGTTGCAATAGCAGCCGAGGTGTCTGTCGTCGCGGCAAGGCCGTGCGCAGTGGATGGTTCACAGCCAACGGTCGGGCTTGTATTTGCGAGGGGACCCGAGCGGAGATGAAATGGCTTCTCTAGAGCAGAAGGTTCGATCAGAAGCAAATCTGTTTGCGGCTTGGCGGCACGTCCGACGAAGTGCGCTGAACTCCGCAGATGATGAGATCAAAGGATTCGCCGCGGAATTTGAGCATCAACACCAAAGACATATCCGACGAATAATTGATCAGCTACGCGAGCATCGCTTTGAGTTTGATCCGTATAAAGGCGTACTAAAAGATAAGAAAAAAAGAGCAAATTTGGGAAAAGACCCCAGGCCAATTGCTATTGGCACAATAAAAAATAGGGTAGTCCAAAGAGCAATATTACAAATTCTTCAGCCACGGAATATAGTTGACGAAAAAAATATCGACTCAAGATATACACCAGTCGATGATCCTAATTTGGGGCGCCTTAACCAAGTCAATCGCTCTAAATTTGGTGTAGGGGGACTTCTAAAGCCATATGGTGGTGTAGAGCCGGCAATTTCTAAAATATTGGAGGCAATGTCGAATGGCGCACTATACTATTATCAATCAGATATTAAGTCATTCTTTACAAAAATCCCTACAAAACCCGTTATCAACAAAATTAGAGAACAAACAAAAGATGATAATCTGACAGATTTATTTTCAAAAGGTCTCGAGGTACATTTGTCCAATAAAAAGGAGATTATTAAATACTCCAACCTATTTCCATCAGGTGGTATCGGTGTAGCTCAAGGGTCATCATTGTCAGCATTTGCTGGAAATGTGTTGCTATATGATTTTGATCATCAACTAAACGATTTGGAAGTTACGGCGATTCGATACATCGATGATCTGGTGATCGTAGCTGAATCAAGACCATTACTCGATAAAGCGATTAGCTTTAGCAAGAATCGCCTCGGTGGATTTGGGTTTAGCCTATACGAGCCATCGAAAGGCTCAGATAAGGCTGCCTCGGGTAAGTGCGAGAATTCATTCAAGTTTCTCGGTTGTACCCTTCAACCGAACAGATGCGTCCCTAGTAAAAATGCGATTCAGAGATTGATGAATGAAATTAGGAAGGAGATTTCAAAGTCGAAGCGCTTGATTGCGATTGCGATCGACAGTGGAAAACCTTTGAAGACAACGGCCTCTCAAAGCGCAGTCGTACAGAGGGTCGGGCGCAAAGTCTTTGGCTGGCAAAAGGCGTTCAAATTCTGCACGGATACAGGCGAATTTCGCATTGTCGATAAGAAAATTGCAGATATGGTGTTTGAATATGAACGCTGGGTCCGGTCGAGAACTAAGAAGTTATCTATAAGTAAATTTGCAGATATCCTAGGGGTACCCAATACATTCGAGCTCCATACTAAGAGAAATTCATAAATGCTGCCGGCAACACTACCGCGATTTTTCTTCCTAATATGGTGCCGAATATTTAGGGCCGGAGCCGCCTTTCGACACGACCAAGTTCCGATTGAACGAATGAACCTGTGTTTGGACACTAGTCTTGCGGGTCACAGCTTTAGCTAGGGCAAAATGGGGCTTGTGTTTGCTCACTGGTACATTGATAGCAATCACTGTCCTGCTGGCCAGCGCCCACGCCGCAGCGCCAAAGCATCTGCGCCTGATCGACCGGCTGGACCGGCCGTCGGACGGCTACTGTTTCGATGTGCTGGGGGTGGGCAGCAACCTCAGGACCGAACTGCCGCTGTTCGCACACAACTGCAAGCCACGGCTGACCCCGGATAGCGCCGTCGAAT
>JAJFFJ010000142.1 GCA_021776685.1 Alphaproteobacteria bacterium | reverse complement strand
TCGTGGCCATCACCTGATTGGCCAGGTCCGTTGGCTCAATTGCCTCGTCCGCCGACAGGACGCTGATGAAGCCGGCATTGGCTATCACCAGATCAAGGGCTGCTGCGTCATCGACCTCTTCGACCCAGGCCGCCACCGCCGCCGCATCGGTGACGTCCAGGGGCCGGTGCAGAACTGTTGCGCCCGCCGCAGCGCATTCTGCGACCACGGCGCCCAAGCGGTCTGGATCCCTGCCCGTCAGCGACAGGGTGATCCCCGGCGACGCATAGGCGAGCGCCAGCGCGCGGCCGATGCCACTGGAGGCGCCCGTTATCAGGATACTGGCTGGTTTTGTGGCCATGGCTCCGTCCGCCGCCTGCCTCCGGTTGTGACAGGTGAATTGTATTTCCGCTCGGCCCTAGCTACACCGCGCGTATGAATCAAGCAGGAAAGTCTGTGGTCATCACCGGCGCCGCCTCCGGCATCGGCGCTGCGACGGCGAAACGCTTCGCCGCACAGGGCTGGCTGGTGGGCCTTGCCGACGTAGATGAAGCAGGCATTGCCCGGCAGGCCGATACGCTCGGCCCTGCCCGCTGTGTGCCACTGACGCTGGATGTGCGCCACCGGGACCAATGGGACCGCGCCATGGAAGAATTCGGCCAGCAGAACGGTGGCCGCCTTGACCTGCTTGTCAACAATGCCGGTGTCTTCACGGCCGGCGCGCTCCGGGACATGGACGAAAACGACGTCCGGCGGATGGTCGATGTCAATCTCATGGGCGTAATCCACGGGGTCCGCGCTGCTCATTCCCTGCTTGCCGCCACCAAGGGCGCGCAGATCGTCAACATTGCTTCTTTCCTGGCGCTCAGCGGCGCAGGGCGCGGCGCCGTCTATTCGGCAACCAAGGCTGCGGTGCGCAACCTGACCGAAGGACTCGCGCACGAACTGCGGTACGACGGCATCCGAGTTTCCGACCTCCTCCCGGGATTTGTGTCCACCGGATTTTTCGCCGGCGAAGACCGGCGGACCAAGCTCGGCGCGACCCTGGCCAATGCTGGCGTAAAATTCATCGACGCTGACCGGGTTGCCGCCGCCGTCTGGGACGCGACCCGGCGTTATCGCCTGCACCGCACCGTCGGGGGCCAGGCAACCTTGCTTGCGGCCGCCGCGCGGCTCGCACCGGGACGGGCCCACAGCGCCATCAGGCGGATTTCCAAGCGTCTCATGAAGGCGGGATTTTAGGGCGCACCGGGCGCCGAAGCACTGGCCATCCGCCGTGGCACTGGTGTATTCAGACCGCAATCAAAAACAAACATTCCGGGAGGCACTCATGGTTTCAACGATCATGAATTACCCGCTCACGCTCAACCACCTGCTGGAGCGGATGAACACCGTTTTTCCGAAGCGGGAAATCGTCACCCGCCGGCCTGACCGGTCCCTTCACCGCACCACCTATGCGGAGACCTATCACCGGGCGCGGCTGCTGGCCTCGGCGCTGCAGAAGGCCGGCATCCAGCACGGCGAGCGAGTGGCGACACTCAGCTGGAATCACTGGGCCCATCTGGAATGCTACTATGGCATCCCGGCGGTAGGCGCGGTCATGCACACGCTCAACCTGCGCCTTGGCCCGACGGATATCGCCTATATCGCCAATCATGCCGACGACAAGATCATCATCGTCGATGACGTGCTGCTGCCGCTTTACGATCAATTCAAGGACGACCTCGGCGAACATCGGGTCATCGTCTTTCCGTTCGCGGGCGAGATCCCGGAGGGCATGGAAAGCTACGAGGACTTTTTGCTCACCGGCAGCAACGACTTCGAGTATCCCGACCTGGATGAAATGGACGGCTGCGCCATGTGCTACACGTCCGGCACCACGGGGAACCCCAAGGGTGTGATCTATGCGCACCGAAGCATGGTGCTGCACTCCCTGGTCGGCGCGACGCCGGACATGCTCGGTTTCAGCCAACACGACGTGATCCTGCCGGTGGTGCCCATGTTCCACGCCAACGCCTGGGGCATTCCCTATGGCGGCACCATGGTCGGCGCAAAGATCGTCTTCCCTGGGCCATTCATGGACGCGGAGAGCCTGCTGGACCTGTTCGAAAGCGAACAGGTGACCTTCTCGGGCGGCGTCCCCACGGTGTGGATGGCGATCATCCAGGCGCTGGAAAAGGAACCCGAACGCTGGGACCTGGTCAAAGGTATGCGCACCGTGGTGGGTGGCTCTGCCGCGCCGCCGTCCATGATCAAGCGGTTCGAGAAATTCGATATCGACGTGCTGCACGCCTGGGGCATGACCGAAATGTCGCCGCTGGGCACCGTCGCCGCCGTCAAACCACACCTGCAGGCGGGCGGGCGCGAGATCTACGAGAAATACAAGTTCAGCCAGGGTTACCAGGCGCCCTTCGTCGATCTGCGTCATGTGGACGACCTGGGCGAGCAACAGCCCTGGGACGGTGAGGCCATGGGCGAACTGGAAGTCCGCGGCCCGTGGGTCGCGTCCAGCTATTACAACAACCCCGATGCCCAGGACCGGTGGTCGGACGACGGCTGGTTCAAAACCGGCGACATCGTCACCATCGACGACGAGGGCTATGTGCAGATCACCGACCGCTCCAAGGACGTGATCAAGTCCGGCGGCGAGTGGATCAGCTCGGTCGATCTGGAGAACGCCATCATGGGGCACCCGTCGGTGAGCGAGGCGGCCGTGATCGCCCTGCCCCATCCCAAATGGGACGAGCGGCCACTCGCCTGCGTGGTGCTGATGGAAGGCGCCAGCCTGACCAAGGAAGAGCTGGACGAACATCTCTCCGCCGAATTCGCCAAATGGCAGCTGCCCGATTCCCTGGTGTTCATCGACGAAGTGCCGAAGACCTCCACCGGCAAGTTCCAGAAGCTGACGCTCCGCCGTCAATTCGAGGATTTCCAGTGGGATGATGCCGGGACCGCATCCGGGGCCGCCGCCGCGGAGTAGCCCACACCCACCCTTCATCCAGGAGCAGGCATGGAAACCGTGCACGAACTCTATCCCGCCGCCACCATCGGCGAGCGGGTACAGGCCATGGCGCGCGAAATCGAAGTCAATCTGGGCGACGACTTCGTGCTCCTCTGCGTGCTCAACGGCGCGTTCATGTTCTCGGCGGATCTGGCCCGCGCCATCAGCCAGAACGGCCCGCGCCCGCGGATCGAGTTCGCCACCTTCAAGAGCTATGGCGTCGGCACAGAGAGCAGTGGCTCCGTGCGCCTCAAGGGTGAACTGCCCGATGGCCTCAAGGGTTCCCAGGTGCTTCTCATCGACGACATCCTCGACAGTGGCCGCACCCTTCTGACCGCCAAAATGATGCTCGAAAGCGAAGGCGTCGCCGAGGTGCAGACCTGCGTGCTGCTCGACAAACCCGCCCGCCGCGCCGCGCCCATCGAGGCGGATTATGTGGGATTCGCTATCGACGACGTCTTCGTCGTCGGCTACGGCATCGACTATGCGGAGAAATACCGGTGTTTGCCGTATCTGGGGTACGTGACTGGGGCGGAGTGACGGCCCGCAAAAAGGCCAGCCTTGACCGCTGGTACTGACGACTGCCACCAACAAGACGTCATTCCCGCAAAGGCGGGAATCCAGTCTCGGCGCCCCTCTGGATCCCCGCCTCCGCGGGGATGACATCTGAGGTTGACCCGTCGAGCACCGCGTTTTTTCAAACGTTGCGATATGTTGCTGTTTGTTGCGATCCAGCGCCTCCGTGTTGCTGTTTTCCGGGCCATGTTGCGGTGACGTTGCGGTGACGTTGCGATCCCACCACGGGAATTTCCCCAGATGTAGGTTTATGTGGTGGTTTGTGGGGGCCGCGCCATTACCCAGCCCTGACGGGTTAGCAATCGTTAGCATGGGTCAACATTGGTTAGCGTTGGCGGTGAAACGGTCGCTGCGGCCCGGGAATGACCGGCCGGGATGGCGCAAAGGACTGTTGGGTGTGGGCACGGGCGGCAATTCCCGCTATCGTTCCTCTATGACCCGCAATCGAGATATAGGTTATTTTTCCTATAATTCAACTGCTCATCATGTGGGTATGTGGCAATGCAAGACCTGACCCCGGTTTTCCTATGTCTCCATCCGCAGCAGCTAGGCACCATCGACGCGTTCCGCGACCTCAGTCTTGATGCACTGAATCGCCTTGAGAAACTCGTCCCAGTCCATTTTCCAAACTTTTTTCCTATGGTCCTTGAAGGCGATTGAATTGGGCACTGAATAAATCGACAGGTCGGTTCCGTTTGCTCCATCAGGCGTGACGACGGCCAAAAGGCAGCCGTCATACTCCAGTTCGTAGGATCCGTGTTCCGTTTCCGGATCGTGATACACCGTTACGCTAAATCGTTCGGGCAAAGCCTCAAAATTTGGATATCGGGACATGACCGTTAGCTCCGTTTTGTCGTTTGCCAGCCAACAAAATAGGTTATTTTTCCTGCATTTCAAGAACCGGTGTTGGCCGGGCGCGCACATCTAGAATTTGGCAATGCAAGACCTGACCCAAATTTGAAAACTGGCCACGCGAGAAGGCACATCAGCTAGCCCAAAAAAAAGAAAAAATTAACCGATTCCGAAGAAGGTCATTCAGACTCGTCTTAATGGGCGCTTCGCGATGAACACCATCCAATACCCATCAGAATTATTTAGTCTAAGAACCGATATTTGCTTAAAAAACCGGAGGAGCTTTGTCGTCCGATTTCGAAGCGATAAAGCAACCATTAGGGTCCGCAGGATGATGGACTCAGCTTTTGACGGAGAAGACATCGACTGCGGATTATTTACGCAGCTTGTCGATCTGTGGATGGTTGGTGGTTTCGTCGGGTTTGCGGAGGAAGCGGCTGAGGAATTGGGCTACGAAATCATCCTTCATAGTGATTTCGCAAAATTCGTACATCCCGATGACCATGAAGTTGTCCCCCACGCGTAGACTTCATGAGAATGGTCTCAGGTCGTGCATAGCCCCATGAGCGCCAACTCTGACCTGTCGGTCTAACGCCGTCCCAGATATTGCCGCAGCCACCATTCCCCATCCACCAGGGTCCGGACCAAGATCCCGCGCTCACCATTCCCCGTCCGTTTCGTCCGCCAAACGATGCGGTATTCCAGGCGGGTGCCGGATTCGGAGTGTTGGCGCACCCCGCCCCCGTTATTTTGCAAGTTTCTCTGACACTGCCCATGTTGCCGTTATGCGTGGCTAAATGAATCCTGGTTACCTTCCTGAATGGAATCCCCCCAAATAGGATCTTCCATGACGCAACAACGTGTAGTGACATTTGAGCTGTCCAAAGATGGGGATGAGCTCGAGGTTCATTTTAGCCGTGCAGGATTAAGGTGGGCGATCGACGAACTCACCCGCCTATCGGAAACCTCTAGTCTGCCAGACCATCAACACTGGATGACACCCGAATGGGGTGGCCAGGAATTAAGCGGACGCCACAAAGATGTGGAGGGAGCTTTGCTAAATAAGGTGACAATACGATTGTGGGATTTTGGCGAGGAATAAGCCCGGAGAACTGCCCGCTTACCGGAATCTAGGCGGAATATCGGAGTCAGGTCTTGCATTGCCCCATGAGCGCCAACTCTGACCTGTCGGTCTAACGCCGCCTCTGATATTTCCGCACCCACGCCTCTCCATCCGCCAGCGTCCTGACCAGTATCCCCCGCACGCCTCTCCCCGTCTGCTTCGTCCGCCACACAATCCGGTATTCCAGACGGGTGCCGGCGCGGGCCATGGGTGCGGTGGTCCAGATGTGGAGGGCGATACGCTCCAGGCGGTTTGTCGTGGTTTTCTCGATGGTGGCGGGGCCGAG
>JAJFFJ010000141.1 GCA_021776685.1 Alphaproteobacteria bacterium | reverse complement strand
CTGCATCAAGCTCGCCGCGATCTGGCCAAGCTTTGCGCCCTTGAGCCAGGCACCATAGTCGGGGTCACGCGCCCAGCCGAAGACATCCGAGAAGAACGGGCTGTCGCCATCGCCGCCAAAGTCGCGAAAATGGTCACCCGGACGGGCCATCCAGGAATCGATAAATCCGGCAACGCGGCCAACGTCGTCCGCATCAAATACGTTTCGGACGCAGACAGCGCCATCCAGCTGGTAGGCGTCAATTAATTCGGGTGAGAGCGGGTCGGGTGAAGCCATCGTTTGAGTTCTCCAGAAAACAGGAAGGACATACTATTCAGAAATTCATTTCATTTCAAATGAAATGATTTATTCGAAAGAGCCTCAAGCAGCATCTGCAGCTGACATGCAGGAACAACAGTGTGCGGTTTACATTTCTGTTGGTTGGTTGAGACGTGCGCGTAGCTGCGCAATAGACGCCTGAAGTCGGTCACGCTCCCCGGGGGCAAGGGCATCCAGCAACCAGTACTGAAAATCATTTGCCAGCGGTGCGATGCGCTCGAATAGCCGGCGTCCCTTCGGCGTCATGGAGACGCGGATCAGGCGGCCATCGGTCTTGCCCGTCCGTTTGCGGATATGGCCGGCGGCTTCCAGCCGGGCAATCGCGCGGCTGACCTTGGCCTTGTCCAGAACAACCCCCTCGGCGATTTCCCTGACAGACAGTTCATCGGTGACGGCCACGTGGGCGAGGATGCGCCACTCTGCCACCGAGATATCAAACCGCTTGCGGTAGAGCTCACCGAAGCGGTCGCTCATCTGCGCGGCTAGCACGGTGATGCTGTAGGGGAGAAAATCCTGGAGATCGAACTCGCCGGTGCTTCCGGTGCCGCCGTCTACTGATGGTGGTGCATCCGCAGGCTTCACCACGCGCTTGCTCTTTGCCATTACCGGCGACCCGATTCCCGGGGGGGCCGGTCAGGCGCCATGCCACACCAGGGGGTATTGGGCGCTGTCCATGGGGTCGCCGGCCGTCAGATCCGGGTTGTGCACGCCGGGGTTGGTTCCGGCGCGCGGGTCATAGACGGCATCGTCACCGGTATATCGCACGGCAAAGCCGCGCCGCCGCCGGTCACTTCGGGTATTTCCGCCCGATCCGTGCAGGGTCATCGCATGGAAGGCCAACAGGTCGCCTGGCGCCATGTCGAAATAGACGATGTCGTGCTCTGCCCGGCTCTTCTCCACATCGATCATCGGTTCGTAGTCGGGGTTCTTCTCGTACTGGAATGCACTTTTCTTTGAAAAGCTCTCCGGCTGAAACCAACGGTCCCATCTGTGAGAACCACGGACGAATTCCACAGCGCCGGACTCCAGGGTCACCGGGTCGAGCGCCAGCCAGAAGGACATGACCTGACTGCCCCGCACCGGCCAGTAGGGTTGGTCATTGTGCCAGGGGGTAGGGGCGTTCGTGCCCGGTTCCTTCACGAACAGCTGGTCGTAGAACAGGTTGACCTTGGAGGCTCCCATCAGCCGCGCGGCGAGCGCCGGCAGGGGCGATTCTTCGCAATATTTGCGGAACCCTTCGTCGCTCAGGCGTACATCGAAATTGCCGTGGAACCGGCCTTTGCCGTCTTCGGTCTCGTAGCCATGGAAACCAGGACCAGGGCTGGCGATGTCCCGCTCGATCGCGTCGCGCAGAACATCGACCCAGTCGTCGTCGAGCACGCCGGACAGCTTCATGACGCCGTCCTGCTCGAAGGCATCGACCTCGTCGTCGGTGATCTCCCGCAGCGATTTCTTGTTCATGGCACGGGCCTCTTCTGAAACACGATTCTTTCCCAACGCTACCATGACTGTTTGGCGTGGGCAAAATGCGTACCCAGACAGCGCGCCCCCAATAGTGCACCCCGATAGCGCGCGACCGCTGTCCGTCCTATAATAGGTACAACGGAGGACGCCATGACCCAATCCAATATGCCTGATATGCCCGATGTCCAGCGCCTACACCATTGGGCGATACGTTGCCGCGATGCCGAGGAAACCCGTCATTTCTATGAGGATATTCTCGGCCTGCCGCTGGCACATGTGATCAAGCTCGACAATGTGCCCAGCACCGGTGAGTTTTGTCCCTATGTGCACATCTTCTTCCAGATGAAGGACGGCAGCTATATGGCCTTCTTTGATCTGGGGGACGATCAGGCGCCGGATCCCTCACCCAACACGCCCGCGTGGGTCAACCACATCGCCCTTCACATGGACAGCGTGGAGGAAGTGGAGCAGGCCAAGGCGCGGCTGGAAGCCAATGGCGTCGATGTACTGGGCGTGACGGACCACAAGTTCATCCAGTCGATCTACTTCTTTGACCCCAACGGCTATCGCCTGGAACTGACCCACGAGATGGCGGCCGAACACGCGGACTATATCGCGGAGAAGAAGTCCAACGCCCGCAGCGAACTGGACGAGTGGACCCAGGAGAAAGCCGCGCGCAACATGCCTGCGGCGGCGGAGTAGGCACCGGTCAGATCTCGGCCTCGCCCAGTCTGCCGGTCAGCACTTCCAGCGCCTCGAAGAGGTAGTAGTCGGGCCAGACAGCTTCGCAGTCGACGGCATGGCCGACGGTAGGGTGGTAACAGGCGCCAATCAGCATCCCCGCGGGGCGTGATTCCGCTGGTTCCAGCGGTGTTAGCCACTCTGTGATCATGGTGCGGACGCCATGCTCGGCGGCCTGGCGGTAGCGCTCGGATTGCAGCGAATCCGTCGTCAGACCCGCGATCTTCAGGAGCGCTGCCGACGTCATTGCGGGCGCTGAGGTGTCGCGCCAGGTGTCGGGAATCCGCGGGTCGCCGAAGTCCCAATATGAAATGCCGTCGTCAGGCACATTGTCGATCCACCAGTCGGCAATGCGCTGGGCGGTTTCCAGAAAACGCGGTTCCTCCGGTTGCCAGATGGCCGCAATCGCGTAGCCCAACATGGACCAGGCCTGGGCCCGGCCCCACGTGCTGTCAGGTGAAAAGCCTTTGTGCGTGTAGCGGCGGGTGAGTTCTCCGGTTTCAATATCGAAAGAGGCCGACTGGCACACGGACCCGTCGGCTCGCACGCACCAGTCGATGTGCTTCAGTGCATGGCTCTTGGCCAACTCGCGCAGCTGCGCGTCGCCGGTTTCCTGTGCCGCATAGGTGAGGCATCCGACGATCATACCGATGGCGTCCACCGTGGTTTCGCCGGGGCCGAGGTTCGAGGTTTCTTCCCCTTCTTCACCCAGGCCGATGACGCCGGCGGCTGGATTGAAGTCGTCCGCCAGCCCGCGGGCGACGGCGATGGTCAGGTCTCGTGCTTCCTCCTCGCCGTGCAGCAGGCGGCCCAGCAGAACCCCTGGATAGAACAGCATGCCGCGATAGTGGGTTTTCGATTTGAGCCTGATGCGTAGGCCATAGCCCCACTGCCTGGCGGCGGGCAAAAGGCCAGAATCTTCCCGGGCCGCAAGCCAGAGCCAGCCGGCGAAGAAGCCGCCGGTGCAGTCGCCGTCGGCCTTTGTGTTCCAGCGCCCGGTTTTTGGGTCGGCATGGTCTGGCCAGCCCTCCATCGGCGCGGCGATCGTTGTCCGCAGGCGCTCAATCATCCGCCCGCGTGCGTCCTCGTACCGGGTCGTCCACTGCTCCAGTGTTGCTGCTGTGCCCGCCTGGGTCATGTTCCTCAAACCCTCGTTTTCGCTGCGATCCTGAAGGCTGGCTACCTCAGGCCGCTGAAGACATATCAAGAGTGCCGACGAAGATCCGCGGGGTTGCCACCGCTGGAGATATCGGTTTCGATGAAGGTCCAGATATTAGGGAGTGCCGCAGAATGAGTCACGATGCCCTGCGCTGTATGCTGCGCCAGCCCGACCGCCGGTCGGATCGCACAGATGTCGGGGAGACCACCGGGCGCGGAGACTTTCCCTTTTCCAGTGAGTTGCGGTTGGCGAAGATCACCATGGTCATGCCGACCTGTGCGGCCTAGCCGACGCGTACCGACCTCAATGTCCACTATCAAAGACATAAGCGGCTTCGCCACCTTGCATGACGCCTTCCTCTCGGCCGTCGCCGATTGGCCGGACTTGTCTTTTATCGCGGTGCCGGCGCGGGCAGGGCGGGGCTATCTGGAAGGGGGGGCGGAGATTTCTTATGCGGCGGCGGCCGCGGAAGTAGACCGGTTGATCGCGCTCTACCGCGCCGCAGGCTATGGCCCCGGGCATCGGGTTGCGCTCTTGCTGGAGAACCGGCCGGCGCACGTGATGCACTTGCTGGCCGCATCGGCGCTCGGGTTCAGCATCGTGCCGGTCAACCCGGACTATACCCGGGACGAGATGCTCTACCAGATGGACCACTCCGATGCAGATCTGGCTGTGGCCCTGCCGCACCGCATGGCGGAATTGGAGGCGGTGGCCGCTCTGCGCCCGGAAAAGACACTGCCAGTGATCGATGGCGAGGATTTGCCAGGAGCTCTGCCAATACCGCCTGCACCGGCAGTGGCGGAGCCAGGTCGGGATACGGAACTGGCGTTGCTCTATACATCCGGCACTACCGGGCGGCCAAAGGGCTGCATTCTGACCAACCATGCTTTCCTGATGACCGCGGTCGGCTACGTGGAGACCGTGCGCGGCGGCTGCGTCGCCCTTGAGGACACGGCCGAGCGCTTCTACAACCCGCTGCCGCTCTACCACATGAATGCCGGCCTGCTGATCCCCACGGTGGTGATCCTCACCGGCAACTGCCAGATCATTCCGGACCGGTTCCACGCCCGTACCTGGTGGCCGGATATGGTCGCCACCCGAGCGACGGTGATGCATCACCTTGGCATCATGCCGCCCGCCCTGATGGCGTTGCCGCCGTGCCCGGAAGAGACGCAACATTCTGTGCGCTGGAGCCTCGGCGGCGGCATCGAGCCCTCCCTGCACGCCCCGTTCGAGGAACGCTTTGGCCTCACCCTGATCGAGGGCTGGGCGATGACGGAAACCGGCCGTCAGTTCGCCGCCGTGGCTGAGCCACGCCACGTGGAAATCCGCGCTTTCGGCCGCCCCAACCAGTTCATGGAGGGCAAGATCGTCGATGACGACGATGTTGAGCTGCCCAGAGGCACGCCCGGTCATTTCGTTGTGCGCACACCTGTTGAAAATCCCGGCGATGACCCGCGGGATGGATTCTTCTCCGGCTATCTCAAGAACGAGGCCGCGACGGAAGAGGCCTGGCGCGGCGGCTGGTTTCATACCGGCGACACGGTGATGCAGCGCGATGACGATATGTTTGTCTTCGTCGACCGCTCCAAGAACATCATCCGCCGTTCGGGCGAGAATATTGCGGCGGCCGAGGTGGAAGCCTGCCTGGTGGGCGACGACCGGGTGGCGACAGTGGCCTGCCTGGCCGTTGTCGATGAAATGCGCGATGAAGAAGTGATGACCTGCATCGTGCCCGTGGAGGGCGTCGCAGGGGATGCGGCGCTGGCCGACGCCCTGATGGCGCATTGCCTGGAAAAGCTGGCCTATTACAAGGCGCCGGGCTGGTGGTTATTCGTGGACGAATTGCCAACCACCGGCACGCAGAAGGTTCAGAAACAGCGGATCTTCGGCGATGGGGTCGATCCCCGGAAGCTAGCCGGCGTGATTGATCTGCGAGAGCGCAAAAAGCGGCAACGGGATTGAATGTGTGAGCCGAAAAGGCATTGCCCCCGAGGGCGGTTGACTGCAACCGCGCCCCGGGGGCATCCCTCAGGAATTACAGGCTAGTTGGAGTAAGTACCGCCGCCGGTGCCGCAGCGGGCCCGCAGCCGGACCCAGGGGGATGTCACGCGCCGACCGCCGGCGATGACTACCCGATAGCGGTAGTTCTGCGCCTGGCGGATTGTGTCCAGCTTTACATAGCTGCCCGTATAGCGGGCGCCAATCCGGCGGACCTCGATCACGCCGGCCTTCACAAGCCTGCCGTCGGAGCGAATTACCCGGAAATGTGCCTTGCCAGCTGTGGTGCCATACAGGCGTACCTGCATACTCACCGATTTCGGGCAAATGCGTTTGCGTTCCTTGGTGAAGCGCAGATGGGCGCTGGTGATGCGAAAGTGGGGGCGGTCACGGTGCGGATTGCTGGCCGACGGCGCCCGGGACGGCAGGCGTTCGCAAACGATTGCCACATCCACCTTCGGATAGTAGCGGTAGACCTGCGCCGTGCTGCGATAGCTGGAGACGCGGATATCGAGAGCGACCTTGCGCACCAGGGTGCGGCTGCCCGCGCTCGAGGGTCCGAAGGTGCCGCACAAGGTCTCTGCCGTCCGGCTAAATCCGCCGAGACCGTTGGCGTGCACCATGAACCGACCGCCGGTGATCCGCACCCGCTTGGCCTTGCCTGCCCCTGGCTTTGAGAACAGTACCTTAAGGTAGCGGGGTGCGCCCTGGACCGTGCCCCAGACAGTGTGGATGTCGGACAGAAAGCCTGCCTCAACATACAGGTCGAGCAGGAACGTCGCCTTTACCGTCGACGCCCGCCAGCCGTTGCCGGTGTTGCGGATGATGATCCGCGGCAGGGTCGGTCGCCCCGTGCCGCCGGGCCTGTGCAGACCGCCGTTGAAATATTTGACGGTGCCGGGTTTAAGGGCCGCGGTTGCGGTTGTGGGCATCAGCGCTGGGGATACGACAAGCGCCGACGCGGCCAAAAGGCCGGTCAATCGGGTTTTGGACATGATGCTCTCTCTTGCTGAAGGGTGATGCCGCCCCAAAAGGGGTTATTCATGGTCGCGGGACGTGGCCGCGGGGGGCGGGATTTTCAGTGCGTGAGGGTGGCCGCGCTGTCGGTGCCACCCGCTTTTTGGACCGGTCTGTTGCCGGCCGCTTGATCATCTAACCCTAGCAGGGTGATCAGAGACACACAGTGATGGCCGTCACACATGACGGCTGGTTCAGCAAAGCAGCGGTACAGGATAGACGGGTTGATGTTCGCAGTTCACGATCAGGCGCTGTTTCCCCTTTCGGGAATTGCAGTATGATCGCCGCTGACTTCACGGGAGAAAGCCATGCGTCTCATCCGCAACAGCGACCGGCCATTTCACTGGGGGCCATACCCCCTGGAGGTGTTGGCCCGGGATCCCTCTCTGGGGGCGGCAGAGGCGGCGCGACCGCGGGCAGTGCGGCCGGCGGCGATCGCGAATGACGCGTTGCTGGCCCGGGTGGCCCGCGATTATCGGGATATCTTTGCCAAGAATGCCGAAGAGGAGCCCGCAGCCGCCCACGCGCCCTTGCCGGATGACTTGGCCCGCCGCGCCCAGGACGTAAAGGGATTTGGATACTTCATGGACGCGGCGATGGTTGGGATCTGCGAGATTCCGGAAAGCGCCTGGCTGGAGGGCGCGTCACCCGACGCGCATAGTCACGCCATCGTCCTGATGGTCGAACATGGCCGGGTGCCGGAACCCGAAAACCTGGCCCATTCGTGGGTCGCGCCGGCCGTCCGAGAGCCGGCGGAGATGCGTGCGGCGGAGATATCCGTCGTTCTTGCCCGCCACGTGCGCATGATGGGATTTGCGGCGCGCGCCGATATCGTCGGCCATGAGAAGCTGGACCACACGCGCCTGGCGGTACTGGCCGGGTTGGCAGTCCGGGATGGCGATACCCTTTCGAATCCCTACATCGGTCGCGAATTCTCCCTTGCCGTGATTTCCACGGACTACCCTCTGGAGACCGATACCCCGTTGGCTGCCGGCGCCAAGGCAGGCGGCTTCCGCTACTGGTGGGGCCGCAACGGCGCCACCTCGGGCCGGGAACGTCGCCGCCGGGCCAAGCGCCGTTCGGATCTCAGCCGCTATCCCATGGAAACAGTCAAACGTGCGGACAAGACCACGACCCTGATCCTTGAAGACGAAGTGCCCCGGGTGCCGAAGCGGGCGGCCTTTTTTGAGCGGGCGTTGCAGGGCGATCTCGGCGCCAAAAGCCAGAAGGAGCGCTCGCGCTTTTCCTTCAAACATCCAACTTCCTGGGGCCTGCTGGGTGTTATCCGCTCGCTGGTGCCTTTCCAGGGGGGCGAGCCGAATGCCGACGCGGATACCAGCCGCTATACCGACCCGGCGGCGAACAGCCGGGCGATCAAGGCGCTGAGCTATTTTCTGGGCGCTGACATCACCGGTATCTGCGAGGCGAAGGACTATACCTGGTATTCGCACAAGCCGGACGGTGAGCCCATCGAGCCCTATCATAAATATGCCGTGGTCATGCTCATCGACCAGGGCTTTGACACCATGGAGGGAGCGTCTGGCGACGACTGGATCTCCGGCACCCAGTCCATGCGCGCCTATCTGCGGGGGGCGGAGATTGCGGGCGTCATGGCCGACGTTGTCAGG
>JAJFFJ010000015.1 GCA_021776685.1 Alphaproteobacteria bacterium | reverse complement strand
TTGCCCGCGACTTCCTTCGCAAGGGACGCCATCGCGCCATGCAGGGCCACGCGCACGCTGTTTGACAGGGACATGTTGGGATAGGGCTCCTTTGCCACGAATGACGTGATGTTGATGATGCGTCCGAAGCCGCGGGCCGCCATGCCGGGCACCAGCATCTGGGCCATTTGCACGTGCCCGAAGAGACTGAGCTCGAACGCCCGGCGCCAGGTTTCCAAACTGGTTTCGTGGAACTCGCCTGTGGGTGGGCCGCCGCCGTTGGTTATCAGAATGGAGATCGGGCCACCCAATGTCGATTCCGCTGTCGCGGGCAAACCGGTGCGGAAGGTTTCGTCGCCCAGGTCACCCTCAATGAAGACGCCGCCCGTGCTGGATGCCGCCGCCTCGCCGGCGACCGCATCCCGGCCAACGACCGCGATGCTCGCACCTTCTGCCGCCAGCGCCGTTGCTGCCGACAATCCCAACCCTTTGGTTCCGGCAAGGATCAACGCGCGTTCGCCGCCCAGTCCCAAATCCATGTCACTCCGCTCCGCTAGTTCGGCCCATTAGCCCGCCGCATTAGTCCGCCCAGTTAGTCCGGCCGGTTAGTCCGGTCCATTGCGCCGGCGTGCCAGACGCGCCTGCCGCGTCTCGCGCCATGTCACATAGATAACGCTGCCGAAAATTACCGCTGCGCCCAGCCATGTCCAGATTTCCGACACTTGGCCGAACCAGAAGTAGGCCAGTATTTCGACGAATGGCAGGCGCAAAAAGTCTAGCGGGGCGGTCTGGGAGGCCGTGCCGATGCGCAGGGCACGGGAGATCGCATACATGTTGAGCGATGCCGCGACGCCCATCCCGAGGAGCCAGAGAAAGGCGGTGCCCTCCGGCCACTCCCACACAAAAAGCGCCGGGATCAAGGAAATTGGTATCGCCCAGAGCCCAATGAAAGCGGCAATTTTCTGCGGAGACTCTAAAGGCGCCAGGATCCGGCCTATGACGACCACACCCCCGAACCCGAGCGCCGAGAGGATCGGGAGGATCGCCACCCAGTCGAAGACGGCGACGCCGGGGCGCAGGATGATGAGCATCCCCAGCATCCCCACGGCAAGCGCGACCGAGCGGTGAATGCCAATGCGTTCCCGAAGGATCAGCACCGCGAGAAGGACGCTGAAGAGCGGCGTCGTGAACGAGATTGCCGTCGCCTCGGCAATCGGCATCAGGGCGGCGGCAAAGAAAATCGACGTTGCCGAGGTGACCATCAGCGCGCCGCGGAGGAACAGTTTGCCGTGGTGATCCGATTTGAAGGCCCCCCTGCCCACCTGCATGAACCAGGGCAGAAACACCACGATCGAAAACAGACTGCGCCAGAAGGAGATCACAAAGACGTCCAGCCCATAGACCTGATTGACGTGGCGCACGATGCTGACCAGCACCGCGAAACAGGCGCAGGACACCGTCATCCAAAGTCCGAACCGGACGGGGGTTGTCAGGGTGATCATGGGGCAGCATAGATGGATCGACTGCTGCCTGTTCTGAATTCGCCGCACAGCCGCCCTGCGGCCAGCCCGCGGCATTAACCATCGCCGCCGGTTGATTTTGCACTGTCGGGGCCGCGGGCCTATCATGTTGGGGTTGCGAATTGCCCGCACGCGCTCACCCATTGGACACGGAAATGACGGCCACGGCAGGGTTTCGACAGGACATTTTTGCGGACGTCGGGGATGCTCCCCCGGCGGCGCGCGGACGTGGGGATTCGACCGGCGATTCGACCGGCGATTCGACAGCCGATTCGAGTGCCGATCAGAGTGCCGTCTCACCCATTACGCTGCTGGCCCCTGACTCCGTCCCGTTTGCCGGACAGGCCAATCTGGCGATGATGCCGGGTGTCACCCCGGGCGCCAACTATGTGCCGCGCGACCGACGCCTGATCATGGCTGCGATGGATGTTGGGCTGACCCCGCGCGACACGGCGCGGTTCAAGCGCAGCAAGGTGCCAACGCCAGAGGAGCGTTTGGCGCAAATTCAGGACATGATGCGCTTTCTGGACCCGGACATGGTCGTGATGTTCGGCGTATCGGATTCGGCCTGGGCGGGGGAACTGGCAGAACACCTTCTGCCCAGCTTTCCCAACATCGCCTATCGCGCCAGCGGCGGCGGTGGCGGCCCTGGTGGCGGCATCGCGGTTCTCTCCCGGCACCGGTTTGTCGACACCCGCTTCCATCCGCTGGAACCTGTTCTGCCGCGCCATCACCGCGGCCCTGATCCAGGCATCCTTCTGACGACCCAGGATGCAGGTGCCCTTGGCCGGGTAAGGCTTGCGATCATGGAGACCGGCACAATTCCGCGCCGGGCGGCTGACGAACCCAAGGCCACACGGCGCCTTCGCCAGCAGATCCAGGAAATCGTTTCCACTGTGATGGACCCTGACATTCCCTATCCGACTCTGCTTCTCGGCACGCCCCCCATTTGGCCGGAACGCGAGCCGGCTGCCTGGTCCGCCCTGCTTTCCGCCGGCATGGTCGACGGCCTGATGGCGGCCGAGCCGCCGGTGGCCCAGGGCATCTACGATCCCCATGTGGGCGGGCTGCCCGCCGAACAGCGGCATCATCTGTTCATGCGGGTCGGCGACTTCGCCCACATGTTCCTCGACAGGATCGAAACGCTGGAGGGTTCGTCGGTGATCTCGATGGAGAACGGCGCGTGGGCCCATCTGCCCCGGCATCGCCCCCTGCGCGTGACGCTCACGCCCCGCACCAGGTAGTTTGTTCCGATTGTGTTCCTGGGCGTGATGCGCTTTTATAGGGCATGCCAGATTCCACAGACATCGAGCCTCTTGATCCGTCGCAGCCTGCGCCGTCGGAACGTGCGGTCGGGCTGGCTCGGGGGGTCAGCCGGACCCTGATCGACTGGGGGTTCGCCACGTTGACGGAATTCACCCTCAAGACCGGGCGGCGGGTGGATGTGGCAGGCCTTGGCCGCGACGGGGAGTTCGTCATCGTCGAGATCAAAACCAGCCTCGCCGACTTCCGCTCTGACGGGAAGTGGCAGGAGTATCTGGATTTCTGCGACCGGTTCTTTTTTGCAGTGCCGGAGGATTTTCCCCGCGAGGTGCTGCCAGAGTCCGAGGGTCTGATGATTGCGGACAACCACCTGGCCGTGGTGGCGCGCGAGGCGGAAGTGCGGCCGATGAACGGCGCGCGGCGTCAGCACCAGACCCGCAGGTTTGCCCGAACTGCCAGCCAGCGCCTGTTCGTTGCAACCCAATCCATGACGCCTGCCATCTAGCGGAGGGGCCCGGGTCAGGGCGCGATTGATACACCCGCCCGATGTTGAGGCCTTAATCCGTCGCCTGGGTCCGCGGAGGCTGCTACGCTGCCGCGCGTAGACAAATGTAGATCACTGTCCTGGCCAGGCGCCGTCTCACATGATCCGTTTCGTGTCCAAACTGCTGCTTTTCCCGCTCCAGTTTCTGGCCTTTGTGTCGATCCTGTTTTTTGGCGTGCTGTGGCTGCAGACCA
This sequence comes from Alphaproteobacteria bacterium, assembly GCA_021776685.1. Lineage (GTDB taxonomy): Bacteria > Pseudomonadota > Alphaproteobacteria > Bin65 > Bin65 > JAJFFJ01. The sequence goes on along the minus strand of JAJFFJ010000015.1, from coordinate 31,965 downwards.
AGTCGGTGGATGGTGATGAATTTCGCAGCGTACTGCGGGACGCACTGGGCCGCGTGACGGGCCGGGCCGTGTCTGTCGGGTCGGTCGAAGTGAGCTTTTCCTGGCCGCCGCAGGTGGTAATCACGGATCTGCGTATCGCCAATCGCGCAGGCGGGAGCCGCCGGCCCATGCTGCGGGTCAAACGGGTGGTGGCAGATCTGAATCCTTATCACCTGGTAGTGGGCGGGCGGACAGTCACGCAAACCGTGTTTCTAAGGCCCGACATCCTGGTGGAACGGGGACGCGACGGAAAACTGAACTGGGGCGGTGCCCGGGGCCCGGCGGCAGTCCTCGCCCATGCCGCGCGCAAGGTGGGGTCGGGAAAGGTGGTGATCTCCGGCGGGCGTCTGGTCGTGAGAGACCTTCGCAAAGGATCGACCATCGTGGTGCCTCTGGGTGTGGTCAAAGTCGAGGCACTGCCCAGCCGTCTCAGGCCGGCTGCAGGCGGTAGCCGATCGAAGGGCTCCCGACGCGCGCCCACTCAACGGTCGGGACGGTAACGGCCACGCCAGGGGAAGAAGACCGGCACCTGCTGACGGTAGGTTTCATAGTCAGCGCCATAAAGGCGGCAGAGCTTCCGCTCCTCGAACCTTGCGCCGACAATGAGGTAGGCCGTACCCCACAGCGCGGTGGCCAGCTGGAATTCATCAAACACGCGGCTCCAGAGGACCACGAGCAGTCCCGTATAGAGCGGGTGCCGCATGTAGGCGTTTAATCCGTCGACCCTCAACGGCTCTATCTCTGGACGGGGCGGGATCAGGGGATCGGGGCTTGGGGCAGGTGCGGGCTTGCCGGCGGCATCGCGAACGCGGATTTCATCTGCCGCCTCGCTGATGCCGGTGAAGCGCCCGAGGTCGTAGCCCGAGATCGCCACCAGGACCAGCAGCCAGCCCAGCCCCTGGCCGCCATACAACGTCCAGGCCAGCCAATCCGGCCAGCCGAACACGGTCTTTCCCGGGAAGCCATCCCACTCCAGCAGCAGGATGGCGCCTAAATGGAAGCCCGCCCACACATTGTAGCTGATCCGGTAGAACGGCTTGAAGTCGTCCACCGCCCGCGCCTTGACCCAGTCCGCAGCCAGGAGCGAATGGATGATGCCGAAGCTGGCCCAGGCTGCGGCGAATGCCAGGTGATAGAGAACCTGTTCCACCGCGGGCGCGCCTCAGGTCATGCGCGCGATGGTGTCGGTGGTGCTGAAGCCGGGCACCAGGTCCACCAGCAGGATACGCCCGCCATAGGCCTGGACGATGTCGCCGCCAACAACCTGGTCGACCGTATATTCCGATCCTTTGACCAGCAGGTCGGGCTGAAGGCGCTCAAGCAACTCCACCGGCGTGTCCTGGCCGAAGACCACCACAAGATCGACGCTGGCCATGCCTGCCAGCACCGCGGCCCGGGCGCTTTCCGTCTGCACTGGCCGGCCCGCGCCTTTCAGGCGCGTGACTGATGCATCGCCATTGATTGCTACTATCAGCCGGTCGCAGGCGGCGCGCGCTTCCTTCATGAGTCTCACGTGGCCCGGGTGCAGCAGGTCAAAGCAGCCGTTGGTCAGGCCAACTTTCAATCCCTGGGTTCGCCAGAGCTCGACCGTTTCCGCGGCCCGGTCCCAGGTCACCAGCTTAGCGTCATGCTCCGGGGTGTCGTGGTGGTGCAGGGCAGCCGTCACCTCCTCGATCCGCGCGACCGCGGTCCCTACCTTGCCGACCACGATGCCTGCGGCCACGTTGGCGAGCGGCACGGCCTCGCTTTCGGCAAATCCGGCTGCCAGGCCCAGTGACATGGCAGCGATGACCGTATCGCCGGCGCCGGAGACATCAAACACCTCCCGGGTCTCCGCCCGAAAATGGTGTGGATCGCGGCTGCCGGTGACCAGGGTCATGCCGTCCGGTCCACGGGTGGCGAGAACGCCGCCGATGCCACAGACATTGATGACCCGCCGGCCGGCAGAGGTCACCTGGTCGTCGTCGCCGGTCGGCAGGCCGGTTGCTTCTGCGAGTTCCTTGCGGTTCGGTGTGACCAGGTCTGCGCCCCGATAGCGCGCGTAATCCTTGCCCTTGGGGTCCACAAGGGTGGGAATGCCGGCCTTGTGCGCGCCGGCAATGACCTGCTCCAGCACCCGCGCCGAAAGCACCCCCTTGCCGTAGTCGGAGAGCACAATCGCCTGGCAGGCGGGAATAGCGACCAGCGCCGCTTCGATAATCTGCTCTTCAACATTGCCGCTGACGGGCAGGGCAAGCTCCTGATCGGCGCGCAGCAACTGCTGGGTGCCGGCGATAAACCGGGTTTTCAGCGGCGTCGGGCGGGATGCATCCGTCACCAGCGCCGGGCGTACATTGTTGATCTGACCGGCCAGGCGCTTGAATTCCTGTCCGATCGGATCGGTGCCCACCAGGGTGATAAAGTGGGCGCGGCCGCCCATGGCGGCGATGTTGCGGGCTACGTTGCCGGCGCCGCCAAGCATGGTTGCCTCGCGGTCAACCCGCAGGACCGGCACCGGCGCCTCCGGCGAAATGCGCGAGGCGTCGCCATAGACAAAGCGGTCCAGCATCGCGTCGCCGATGCACAGCACGGTTGCGCCGCGCAGGCGGTCCAGGCGGGAGGCGAGTGTGGCGCGATCGCTCATTCGGTCACCAGGTCCAGTTCCAGTTCGAGCGCCCCGCACAGCATTTGTCCGAGCATGATATGCATCTCCTGGATCCGGGCAGTTGTGGCGGACGGCACAATCAGCAGGGGATCCACCTTGTCTGTCATCTTGCCACCCGCACCGCCCGTTAGTCCGGCCGCGGCCATACCCATCGATGTGGCCTGATCGATACCCGCCAGCACATTCGGGCTATTGCCGGATGTGCTGATAGCGATGGCCACGTCACTTGGACGGCCGAGCGCGGCGATCTGCCGGGCGAACAGTTGATCGAAGCCCAGATCATTTCCGATTGCGGTGAGCGCCGAGGTGTCGGTGGTCAGCGCGATGGCGGCGATAGGTGCGCGGTCCTTGCGGTAGCGGACGGTCAGCTCGGTAGCCAGATGCTGGGCGTCCGCGGCGCTGCCGCCATTGCCGAAAAACATGAGCTTGCCATCGTTTCTGAGAGCGGCCGCACACAGGTCGACCAGCCGCGCAAAGGGAGCGGCCAGGCCGTCGCGGGTGGCGGCGGCGGTCTCCAGGTGCTCCTGCAACTCTGATTGGAAGAACCGGTCGAGATCCAGCGACATGGTCGGTTTGGCGGGCGTCCAGTGGTCTGGCGTTGGTGGCGCTCCCTGGACGGCCTTGGGGGCGCCCCGGGGGCGGTGCATCACACCACTCAGGTATCAGTGGTCAGCGATGCTGCGTGGCCCTGTCGCTAGGCTAGATAGCGGCCGGGTGCAAGGGAAATCCTCCCCCAAATGGAAAGGGCGGCCACATCGGGCCGCCCTTTCACTCCCGGGTGTAGGCCGGGTTACTTGTTCTTCATCTGCTCCTGGGCCTTTTTCATGACCTGCATCATGACACCCATCATCTTGCCGGCGCACTTCTTGCCGACATCCTGGAAGGCCTTCTTGGAGGCGTCAGAGATGTCCGGCTTGGCAGAGGCCTTGAAATCCTTCATGGCGAATACCTTGGCCTTGTCGGCCGCGGAAATGCCCTTGGAAGCCTCTACTTCCTTGCCGATACAGCCGCACATGTCCCGCGCAGCGCCCATAACCTTGTCTTTCAGATCTTTGGGCAGCTTTTCCAGGTTTTTGGCTGAACCCATCTGCTTTTCCATCTGGCCCTGGCAGGTTTTGACAAAGGCCTGCATGCCGGAACCGCCGCTCGCGGTGCCGCCGCCGCCACCGCCGGAACCAGAGTCATCGCCGCAACTGGCGACGAGGAAGCTGGCCGCGACGGCCGCGATCACGAATTTGATGCTCATTGTGGTCTCCGAAAGTCTCGTGGGGAAGAATCTGCCTTTACAGGCATACCGGTGCGGTCCAGTGGGCGCAAGGCAAAGGGGCTGTCAGTGTTAAGCCTTCCTTACACCGAGGTTATCCCCGTTTGCGCCGCACCTGCTGCCAGCACTGGCGGTTGATGCGCTCCATAGCCTGTATGGTGGCAATTGATATACGGCCCTTGGGCCCCGGCCGCACCTGCAAAAGCCGCCTTTTATCGGCTGCCGGAATGTCGCGGGCGGCGCGGATTCGGTCCGCATAGCACTGGCAAATCGCCTTGGCATGTGGCCGTGCCTGGAGGGTGGTCTGGGAACCGGCATAAAGGCCGCACCGCGCCAGAAAACGGGTTTGGCCTGACGTCACGCCGGGCGCAAGGATCGCCAGGGCGCCGGCGAGAGCCACCAGCCGGATTGGGATGCTGCCTGTGGCCATGTGACCTCCCATCGATGCCCGGCTTTGCCTACGTGCCACCAGGCTCTTCGGTGCTGCGCGGCACAACCCGGCGGATCACCCGCGCAATCGTCAGACCCTGCACCACCACAGAGAATACCACGACCACAAAGGTAACCGTCAGAAGCGTCGCCTTGTCCCCTGATTCGGGCAATGAAAGGGCCAGCGCGATAGAAATGCCGCCCCGCAGGCCGCCCCAGGTCAGCACCCAGATCGCACCCTCCGAGAAGCGGCTGAATGGCCGGAGCATCACAACCGACGCGCCGACGCTAAGGAACCTTGCCAGCAGGACCAGGGGAATGGCAATCAGGCCGGCGACAAACGGCGCCAGATCGAATTGCAACAAGACCACCTCAAGCCCGATCAGCAGGAACAGGATCGCGTTCAATATCTCGTCGATCAGGGTCCAGAAGCTGTGCAGATGCTCCCGGGTCGTCTCGCTCATGGATTTTTCCGAGCCGATGTTGCCGATCAGAAGGCCGGCGCAGACAACCGCAATCAACGGCGACAGGTGCAATTGGAGGGCGACCGCGTAAGTGACCGTGACCAGCGCCAGGGTCAGCATGATCTCGGTTACATATTCGTCGATGCCGCGCATCATGTAGTGAACGATGCCGCCAGTGACGATGCCCAGAATTGCGCCGCCTGCAGCTTCCTTGATGAACAGGATCGCGACGTCTGCGGCGTCAAGCGGTTTGGCTCCGGTATGGAAGGCCAAAGCGACGACAATTGCGAAGACCACGACGCCGACGCCGTCGTTGAACAGCGACTCGCCTGCAATTTTTGCTTCCAGGCTCGGCGGCACCTTGACGATTTTTAGCACGCCCATCACCGCCACCGGGTCCGTCGGCGAGATCAGTGCGCCCAACACCAGGCAGACCATGAAGGGGACGTCCAGGCCCAGCGCCTGGAAGACCAGCCAGGCACCGGCCCCTACCAACGCCGTCGACAGCAATACGCCAAAGGTCGCCATCAGCGTGATGGCATAGCGCCGCCGGATCATGGCGTTCAGATCCACGTGCAGGGCCCCGGCGAACAGCAGGAAGCCGAGCATGCCTTTCATCAGGGTGTCGTAGAAATCGACCCCTTTGAGAAACTTGATCAGGTCGTCGTCAATAGTGACGCCCGGGATCAACGCATCCGCCGCCAATATCAACAATGCAGAGACGAGCCCGAAGACGACCATGCCGATGGTCATCGGCAGTCCGATAAAGCGATGGTTCAGCCAGCCGAACAGGGCGGTCAGCCCCAGCAGGATGGCGATGATGTCGAGGATCGAAGTCATTCCGGAGATACGTCAGTCACGTCGGTCATGTTTGGTTCTCTGTCGACCCCGGGGCGAGGCACCCCACTGGCAAAAAGGGTATGGCGGCGCCTCGCATCCTGTCTCTGCGCTTATTTCGCTTTGTTCGCGCAGTTGCCCACCAGCTTGAGATAGGCGCTGCGTGATTCCGGCGAAACGCCCTGGGTGGTGAAACTGGCGAGCAGCTTTTTCTTGTCGTCGTCTTTGATCTTCGACGCCTTAACGGCGTCCGACGCGCATTTGCAGATTTGAGCGCCCTTGCCCTTGAACGTTTCATTCATGCTCTTGACGCATTGCGCCATGCCGCCGCTGGCATCGCCGCCGCCGCCGGAATCGTCGCCGCACCCTGCCAGCGCCAGGCCGGCACTCATAATAACTGCTGTCAGAAATTTGGTCATGGCCTACTCCTCAACGGGTTTGAACATTGTTCAATCAGTGGCCCCTCGTTAGATACGGATGTATCGAACACCGGTATTGTCCCATCGTTGCCTGAGACAAAGCAATCACCCCATCCAAACCGGTTAAACAACCAAGGGCAGGACCATGCGCCGCGCCAATCCTCTGAAAGCCCGGCTGGCGGCCGGCAAGAAGAACTTGGGCTGCTGGCTCGTTTCGAACAGCCCGATGGCGGCGGAGGTCGTCGCCCGCGCCGGATATGACTTTGTCATCATCGACCACGAGCACGGCCCCGGTGACCTGATGGGCCTTGTGGGCCAGTTACAGGCCATCGCCGCCGGGGGTGGCGAGGCCGCGCCCGCTACCTTCGTCCGCGTGCCCTGGAACGATCCCGTCTATATCAAGCGGGTGCTGGATTCGGGCGCCGAGGGCATCATGGTCCCCTATGTTGAGACCGCGGAAGAGGCGAAGCAGGCCGCTGATGCCTGCCGCTATCCGCCGGAAGGCACCCGAGGCTGCGCCTTCACGGCGATCCGCGCGGCCAACTTTGGCGAATTCGCACCCCAGTATTGGGATGTGGTCAACCAGGAGACCCTGGTCATGCTGCAACTCGAGACGCCCAAGGGCGTCGAAAACGCCGCTGCGATTGCTGCGACACCGGGAGTCGACATTCTGTTCATTGGCCCCAACGACCTGACCGTCACCTCCGGTTACAGTCCTGTTGCCCATACGGACGAGAGCGTTGCCAACGTGGACCGGGCCTTCCAGGCAGCCAAGGCCACGGGCAAGCCGGTGGCGGTCACCCCCCACGCTGGCCGCGGGGCCGACGAAATATTCGACATGGGCTATGACATGCTCGCTGCCGGCAGCGAGATGACAATGCTGCACCGCGCCGCCACAACGGCGGTGGGCGCTCACCGGGAAAGAGAGCAGAAAAATGGCTGACCTGAACCGACAATGGCTGCTGGCATTCCGCCCGGACGGTGACTTCGACGAGAGCGCTTTCCGCTTGGCTGAAACCGAGATTCCGTCGCCGGACGAGGACGAGGTGCTGGTGCACAATATTTATATGTCCGTCGACCCTTATATGCGCGGTCGCATGCGTGCGGGCAAAAGCTACGCCAAGCCTGTGGAGGTCGACGGCGTCATGGAAGGCGGCGCGGTTGGCGAGGTGCTGGAAAGCAATCACCCGGACTTCACCGCCGGCGACCTGGTCGAGGGTCGCCTCGGCTGGCAGGACTATGCCGCCGTCAATCACCGCGCGATTCGCAAGGTCAATCCGGACCATGGGCCCATCTCAACGTCTTTGGGCGTCCTCGGCATGCCGGGCATGACCGCCTATTTCGGGACCCTCAAGGTGGCGGAAGCGAAGGCCGGCGACACGCTGGTTGTCTCCGCTGCGTCCGGCGCGGTAGGCGCGCTGGTGGGTCAGATCGGCAAGATCATCGGCTGCAAGCGCGTTGTCGGCATCGCCGGTGGCGCGGAAAAATGCGGCTACGTCAAAAGCGAGCTCGGCTTTGACGACTGTCTCGACTATCGCGAATTTGGCAACGACACAGCGGCGCTGCAGGCCGCTCTCGCCCAGGCCTGTCCTGATAGCATCGATGTCTATTTCGACAATGTAGGCGGCTGGATATCGGACGCGATCTATCCCAATCTCGCCTTTGGCGCGCGTATCGCGATCTGCGGCATGATCTCGGAATATAACCAGATGGAGATCGAACTGGCCCCGCGCATTACCCGTCATCTGCTGGTCAACAGCGCCCGGGTGCAGGGGTTTATCGTGAGCAATTTCTACGACCAGTGGCCGGCGGCCATCGAGGAGATGGCGGGCTGGCTTCGCGACGGCAAGCTGGTCTATCGGGAGGATGTGATCGATGGCCTGGAGCACGCGCCCCGCGCGCTGGTCCGCCTGTTCACGTCTAAGAATTTCGGCAAGCAGCTGGTGAAAATCCGCGACTGGAATGGCTGAGGCCGGCGCTTAGTCACCAATTGTTTGGGGCGCCGACAAAACAGTCGGGGTAATCGGCGTGCCGTCGGCTTCCGTCGCGTGCTGACCGAAAGTGTCGATGCCCGCTGGCACCACCGTGCCGTGCCGGGCCACATCCAGGAAGATGTGCTTGACGCCGTCGCCGGTGTGCGGGAACCAGTTCGGGTCATCGAACGTGCCGCCGTAAACGCCGATGATGTCCGGCCAACGCTCGAATGCCAGAAACAGTTTGGTGCCGCAAGTGGCGCAGAAATTGATCGTCACCTGTTTGCCGCTGCCTTCTGAGGTATGTTCATACTGGGCCGCTGTGCCGTCGGTGACATAGAACGCCGCACTATCGAAAATCGGTTCCACCAGATAGGCGCCGCCTGAGGCACGCTGGCAAAACCGGCAATGGCAAAATGTAATGCGCAAGGCATCGGCCGTGGTTGTGTAGCGCAGGCCGCCACAGAGGCAGCCGCCGTGATGTGCTGTCATGGTGCTCTCCGTGTGTTGGACTGGTTCATGCGAGGCCGGCGGCGGCAGGGTGCCTGGCTGCGAAACCGGTGTCTATCCCAGCATCTCCTGCGCCTCGTCCCAGAGCGTGGTCAGCAGTTCCGCCGCCGGTACATCCTGCGCCAGCCGGGCGGACTGGCCGGCCCAGGCCTGCATTCGGGAGATGTCATTGTTCTTCGTTGCCTGCGCGCGCATGCCTGCAGTGAACCCCCGTTGAACCGGATAGGGTGCGGGAGCCGGTGCATCTGCCAGCACGGCGGCGCGCGCATAGTCAGTCGCGATGCCACGTCCCGCCCTGCCGGAATAGGCCCGGGTCAGCATGGTATCCTCAGGCTGGGCGGCGGCAATCGCATCGGTCCAGGCAGATGCCAACCCCGATTCCGGGCAGCGCATGAATCCCGTGCCAATCTGGACGGCAGATGCCCCCAGGATCAGCGCCGCCGCAATCCCTCGCCCATCGGCGATGCCACCCGCAGCGACCACGGGCAGATCCACCGCGTCGACAACCGCGGGCAGCAAAGAGAACAGGCCAATCGCCTGTGCCTCCGCCTTTTCGGGCTCAAAGGCGCCGCGATGGCCGCCAGCTTCGGCGCCCTGGGCGATGACAACATCGGCGCCGGCGGCCTCTGCAGCCCGCGCTTCTGCGACGGTCGTGATCGTGGCGAACCATTTAATTCCCTGCGCCTTGATCCGGTTCACGTAGCCAGGATCGAAAAGCCCCATGACAGAGGAGATTATCGCGGGTCCTGCTTCCAGGACGGCGTCGCACTGGGCGTCGAAATCCTGCAGCGGGCTGTCGCCGGCGGTCTTTGGCACTTCTGGGCCCCACTGGCCGAGGAAGTCCCGAACAACGGCTTCGTGCTGAGGGTCCCGCGTCGGTTCAGGCCCGGGCAAGAACAGGTTCAGTTGAAAAGCACCGTTGGTTTCCGCCCGCACGGCGGCGGCCCATTCGACAATTTCATCCGGCGTGAAAAACAGCGCGCCGCAGGCCCCCAGGCCGCCACCATTGCCGACGGCAATGGAAAGCGACGGCGGGCAGGCGCCGGCCATGGGCGCGAGCAAAATCGGCGTGCGCAGGCCATAGGCGTCACAAAAGGTTTGGGCGCGGTGGCGGATGGCGTCTTTGGCGGACATGGATGGGCCTTTCCAGAGGGCCTTTGACTGGTGTGCAGACTCTATGTCGCCGGACCGCTGAGGGGCAGATGTGGATTCTGACGCAGGGCGGCGGGTCGTGCGGCCGCCAGCGACATCACTGATAATGCCAATGGCGGCGCAGTCCGTTGGCGACGGAAGTAGGGCGCCAACAGGAATGAGCTTGGCGGCTAACAGCCTTTTCGGTCTATTGACACGTCCGACGGCGCCTGTTCGGATCGAGTTTGATCATGGATCACCGCCGTGGGCCGACGCTTTGAAACGCCGCGTGCTGATATTTGTTGTTGCGCTACTTGCGCCCACCACCGCCCTCGCGGACCCAGCACGTGTTGCCCGTCAGCTTGAGCCAGCCATGGTTCAGATCGAAGTCCGGCTGGGCCAGCAGTATCGAACCGGCAGTGGTTTTTTCGTCAGCCGAACCGGCCATGTGGTGACCAACTATCACGTCATTGAACCGCACGTGTCGGTGAAGGCGACACTGACCGTCTGGCTTCCGGGAGATCCGGCAAAAAAACGCAGGCCCGCTACCCTGGTCAAAAGCTACCCGAAGCTGGATCTCGCAGTCCTCAAAATCGACGCGAAAGGTGTGCGGCCGGTGCGGCTGAGCCGGGATGACGTCTCACGTCCTGAAAAAGGCGCCCAGGTATATGCACTGGGTTTTCCCTCCGCCGGCCAGCGCGTTGCCGGAGGACTTGAAACCAGCATCACTGGCGGCATCGTCAGCCGGCGGCCAACCGGCGGATGGAAACCGGCGGGACCCAAATTTCCGATCATCCAGCATACGGCGCCCAGCAACCCCGGAAACAGCGGCGGTCCGATTGTGAACGCGTGTGGTCAGGTGGTCGGTGTCAACACCGGGCGAGAGATTGCCTACATCCTGCTGCCCAACGGGTTGCCAATGATGACCGACACGATCCAGGGAGTCTTCTACGCCTCTCACGTCTCGGTGCTGGTCGGCAAGCTGAAGGAGCTGGGGGTCCCGATTGTTTCGTCCGGGGGACGTTGCCGGGTGGTGACTGCGGTGGCGACGACCAGCATCTGGCTGTGGATCGGCGCTGGCGTCCTCGGTTTGCTGCTGTTGGCCAGCGTTTTGCTCGCGGTGCGCCGGCGGGCTAGCCCGTTGATTGTTTTCGTTTGGGTGCCCCTGGCTTTGCGGCGCGGCGGGCACGCGCTCGTCCGACTGCTCCGGCGACGCCGGGAGTAGGCGGCCAGATGCCTGAAAAAGGAACGCTATGACAGACCCCCCGGGGCCGACGAAATATGGCACCCCACTGCGCCGGGCGCTCGGCTTGTGGGTGCTGGTGTTCTACGGGCTCGGCATGATCATCGGCGCCGGAATCTATGTGCTGGTGGGCGAGGTGGCGGGTGCTGCTGGCTGGGGTGCGCCCATCGCGTTTCTCCTCTCCGCGCTGCTCGCATCCATCACCGGGCTTGCCTATGCCGAGCTGGTCGGACGGCTGCCGGAGGCTGCGGGCGAGGTCGCCTACGCCCAGCGGGCTTTCGGCAGCACATGGCTTTCCACCGCTGTGGGCCTCGCCATCGTGGTCGTCGCGGTGGCGGCCGCTGCCTCGATCGCTGTGGGAACCACAGGGTATTTCCACGCGGTAGTGCCGGGCGCCAAAGTCTTGCCTGGCTTTACATCCGGCGCTGTCCTGGTGGTGATCTTCACGGTGATCGCCTGCACCGGCGTGCGCGCGGGCGCTTTTCTGGCGGCCGGCCTCAGTCTGATCGAGATAGGCGGCCTGATTTTTATCATCGCCATAGGTGCGGATGCGTTCGCCGATCTGCCGGTCCACGCCGGCAAAATTCTGTCCCTCGAACCTGCAGGCCTGGTGGGGGTCATGGCCGGGGCCTTTGTCGCCTTCTTTGCCTATCTGGGCTTCGAGAATCTGGCCAACATGGCGGAGGAAACCCGAAATCCCGGACGCACCGTTGCGTGGGCGATCATCATCGCCGTCGTCATATCAGCGCTCCTGTATGGTGTGGTCTCCCTTGTGGCGGTGTTGGCGGTCGGCCCTGAACGGCTCGCCCAGTCCGACGCGCCGTTGTGCCTGGTGGTTGAGCGCGGCGGCATGGAATGTGGGCAGGGGTTTGCCATCCTGGCCCTGATTGCGCTCAGCAACGGCATTCTTGTCGAGATCATGCTGGTTGCGCGGCTGCTCTATGGCATGGCGCGCCGGGGCCTGCTGCCACCCTGGCTTGGTGTGGTCAACGTCAGGACCAAGGTGCCGGTGCGGGGCACCGTTCTGGCCGGCGCCGCAATTATGGTGCTGATACTGGGCATCCCCTTCGAATGGCTGGTCAAGGCGACCAGCGGAATTCTGCTGGTGGTTTTTGCGATCGTGAATCTGTCGTTATGGCGGTTGCAGCGGCGAGAGCCGCTTGATGCCGCTGCTGCGAGCGCTGCCGGGATCCTGCGTATGCCGCGCATCCTGCCGCCAATGGCGGCAGCGCTGTGTGTTGCGCTGCTGGTGATTGCGGTGGTGACCGCGCTCCAGGCATGAGTTCGCAGATGGGCGGTCTTGGCCGCGCGGTCAGCTGGATCGACGCGGTGGTTCTGGGCCTGGTTCGGGAATTCCGTCTGTCCTACCTGCCGCCGCTGATGGTCTATGTGGCCGCCGGTATCTCCGGTCTGACCGCAATTGTCGGCGTCTTTTTCATCAAGGACTATCTCGGCCTGTCTGCCGCCTTCCTGGCGGGGCTGGGCTTCTGGGCCGGCATCCCCTGGGTTCTGAAGATGCCGCTCGGCCATCTGGTTGACCTGATGTGGCGTTTCAAGGGTCTGCTGGTCTTTCTGGGCGCGCTGCTGATCGGCGCGTCGCTGACGATCATGTATGGCCTGATCGCCCACACCGAGGCGCTGCGTGCGGTGCTGCCGGTGGAGGTCTGGTTCGTCACGAGCTTTCTCCTGGCGCCGGTCGGCTATGTCATTCAGGACGTGGTCGCAGATGCGATGACGGTGGAGGCGGTGCCCCGGGTCGGGCCGGACGGCGCGCCTTTCGACGAGGCTGAGCTGAAGGCGATGCACACCACCATGCAGATGCTGGGTCGGGTCGCAATCATTGGCGGCGGCGCTCTGGTCGCCCTTCTGAATATTTATATGTTCTCCGGCATCCAGGCCAAGCCGCCCGCCGCGCAGGCCCAGATCTATGCGGACATCTACCTCATCGCGCTGGGCATTCCGGTGATCTCGGTTGCTGGGGTCATCGCTGGCATCGCCGTTCAGCGGCGGCATGCGGCTCAGCTGCGCGCCGCCGGGCTGTCCGATACAGAGGTGCAGTCATTGGTGGCGGCCCAGGAAGAAACGGCCGAGCCCGATTGGACGATCCTGGGAGGGAGCCTGGCCTTTGTCATATTCATGATCACCATCGGCCTGGCCGACCTGCCTTTCGCACAGGAGATCACCTTCGCAGGTGCGTTGGCCATTGTGATCTTCCTGATCGCCCGGCTGATGCGGGCGCTGGAGCCGGCCCATCGGTTGATGCTGACCGGCACCGCCATCATCATCTTTGTTTTCCGCGCCATGCCGACCCCGGGGCCGGGCGTGACCTGGTGGGAAATCGACGTGCTCGGCTTCGACCAGCAATTCCTGTCGATCCTGACCCTTATCGCCAGCGGTTTCACCTTGGTGGGCATGCTGGTGCTGCGCCGCTATATGGCCAGCCGCAGCATCGCCGACATTGTCATCATGTTGACCGTGCTGGTCGCCTTTATGGCATTGCCGAATGTGGGTATGTTTTATGGGCTTCACGAATGGACGGCCGCACGCACTGGCGGCGTGGTCGATGCGCGCTTCATCGCGATCGCGGATACAGCGCTCGAATCGCCGCTCTACCAGATCGCGATGGTGCCGATGCTGGCCTGGATCGCCCAGAACGCGCCGGCCGGCCTGAAGGCGACGTTCTTCGCCGTCTTCGCGTCCTTCACCAACCTGGCGCTGTCCCTGTCGCAGTTGAGCACGAAATACCTGAACCAGATTTTCGTCATCCAGCGCGAGGTTCGGGACAAGCCCAGCGGTCAGATCAAGGTGGCCGCCGACTATGACGATGTCGGGGTTCTGCTGATTGCGGTTCTGGTGATCGGCCTGCTGACGCCGCTGGTGACCGTGCTCCTGGTCCAGCGGTCGCGGCTGCGGACCCGGCAATAGCCGCCGCCGATCAGGCGAAGCGCATCAGAAAGCGGACGACGCGGCGGGTTTTCTCGCTGAAGAGACTGGGCGTGTACCAGGCGCCGGCCACCCGCTTTGAAACTTCGCCCAGGGTTGGGTAGGGAGCGATGATGCCGGTCATGGCGCCGATCTTCATCTTGTTCTGGATGGCCAGAACCCAGGGGAGGATCAGTTCACCGGCATGGGGCGCCACGATCGACGCGCCCAGGATGCGGCCCTTTTTGCGCGCGACGACCTTGATCAATCCTTCGGTCCGCCGTTCCGCCTGGGCGCGGTCGTTCTCGTCGAAGGACCAGGAGACCGTGCGCACGTCGCTGTATTTCTCCCGCGCGTCCTTCTCGGTCAGGCCCACATGGGCCAGCTCAGGGTCCGTGTAGGTGACCCAGGGCAGCGCGCGATAGTCGGTCTTGGCCCAGAACATGCGGAACAGGACGCGACGGATGATGACGCCCGCGTGGTATCCCGCCACATGGGTGAACTGAGGCCCGCCGGCCACATCGCCAATGGCAAAGACGCGCTTGTTACTGGTGCGCAGGCCCTTGTCGACTGTGATGCCCTTCTTGTCATAGGCGATCCCGGCGGCGTCCAATTCCAGCCCGTCCGTCACCGGCGCACGGCCTGCGGCGATCAGAAGGTGGCTGCCTTCGACCTGCTCCGTCTTGTCGTCTGCCTCGATGGTGACGGTAATCTTGCCGTCGCTGCCGGCCACCTGGTTGATCTTGATGGCTTCGCGAATATCGACGCCTTCTTCCAGCAGGCGCTTGCGCACGACCTGGACCAGGTCGGGATCGTCCTTACCCATGATGCCGAACATCTCCAGCACGGTGACTTTGCAGCCGAGCCGTCGGTGCGCCTGGGCCATTTCGATGCCGATGGGCCCGCCGCCGATGACGATCAGATGTGCAGGTGCGGCTTTCAGGTCGAAGACGGTTTCATTGGTTAGAAAAGGCGTGGCGTCGAGGCCCGGAATTGGCGGCGCGGTGGCGCGGGAGCCGGTGGAGATGACGAACCATTTGGCGCGCACTTTCTGGCCGTTCACCTCGATCTCGCGCTTGCCGGTAAATTGCGCGGCGCCCTGCAGCACGGTGACGCCCATATCCTCGAACCGTTCCACCGAGTCATGCGGGGCGATGGCGCCGATGACACCATGGACGTGGGTGTGAACCTTGCTGAAATCGACGCCCGGCTCGTGCTGGTCGATGCCAAAATCGCCGCTGCTGCGGTGGCTTGCGGCCTCATGGGCGGAGGCAATCAGCGCCTTTGATGGCACGCAGCCATAGTTCAGGCAGTCGCCGCCCATCTTGTGCCGTTCCACCAGCGCCACGCTCGCGCCCATCTGCACCGCGCCGGCGGCCACGGACAGGCCGCCCGAGCCGCCACCGATGACGCACAGATCTACTTTCAAAGTATCGGACATGTCTGGGCCCCTGATGATTTTTGGCTGCGCGCGCGTGGGCGCCCTTTGGCCCTAGATTGGGCCAAAGCAGCACACAACGGCATGAATTCTTTGTGAGGCCCGGGCCGCGGACCGTCGCGCGCTATTTCACCCGCGTCCAGTACTGGGTCTTGCCCAGCAGCTTGATCGCCACATAGCCGCGCACTTTCAGCCGGCCGTCCGATTGAAGCTGGATGTAGCAATTGTAGGTCTTGCCATCTTCAGCGTTGTAAATGGTGCCGCCGGTCCAGCGGGCGCCCTTGTCGTCAGCCTTTTTGAAGCCCTGCAGCATTGCCAGGCCCATCAGCGGTCGGCCGCGCATGGCCGTTTTCTTGTTGCGGATGTCCAGTTTGGGCTTGCCCGCCTTGTTGTTGGGCTCCTTCAGCCAGACGATCTTGCCGCACAGGCTGGCGCCGCAGTTGGTAATCTCAACATGGCTCTTACCGCCCTTGGTCAGCCATTTGCCGACAACTGCGTCGGCCGCCTGAGCGAGGCTGGCGAATGCAAACAGCGAGACGGCGGCGACAATCACGGCGGTGAAATTAGATAGCGCGCGCATGGGCGGACCTCCTTGGCCAATGGATGGAGCGGGCGACCGGACTCGAACCGGCGACATTCAGCTTGGGAAGCTGACGCTCTACCAACTGAGCTACACCCGCGAATACTGCGCTGATTATAGGGGCGAGGGGCAAGGCGACCAAGGAATTCGCATTGTGGGCGGGTGACCCCGATATCGGGCGTTGAAAACGCTGCCGGTGCCGCTAGGCTCTGCCGGTTGCCCGCAGTCACCGCGCAATCACCACGCAATCACCACGCAATCACCGCGTGACCGCACTTCTTCCAGGGAGATCTTCTTGGCCGTCTATGTGGACTTTGCCCGCATCCCGTTTCGCGACATGGAGATGTGTCACATGGTGGCGGACAGTTTGGATGAGCTGCACGCAATGGCGGGCGAGATTGGCATGCTGCAGATCTGGTTTCAGGCGAAGAGCTTCCCGCATTACGACCTGTCCCAGCCACGCCGGCGGGCGGCGGTCGATCTGGGTGCAGTTCAGGTGGACCGGCGGGAACTGGTGTTGGTGATGCGCCGCTGGCGATCTGCAGCCCGGGACGGCCTACGCGAGTTCGAAGTGGCCGAGATCAGGGCCTTTCTGGATGAACCCGAGTGGCTGCCCTGAATGCCGGCGGCCCATCAGGCTTATCCACTGGCCTCCCACGCAGCCGTGTCCCTGCATTGAAAACCCGTTGCAGGCGGCTACCTTGTCGGCAAACCTGTCACACAATCGTGACTGGCCAGCAGCCAGCATCTGTCCCAATTGGTGACACCAGACAGGGCGCGGGACGGCAACGAGAGACGGTCGCGGCGGCCCGCCGCAAATCAGTCCGCTACGCAACTTGGGCAGACACCAAACATGATGCATCCCGCCGACGCGCTGAAGGCCGACGCACCCGAGCTTGATACCGCCAAGTTTCGCGATCCCCAGGTGACCGCAGACGGACAGCCGCGCGCGGCTGTGGACTTCCGGAGAATGGAAACCCTGTGGTTCAACACGGGCACGCTCTGCAATCTGGCCTGCGGTCACTGCTATATCGAATCGTCGCCCACCAATGACCAACTGATCTGGTTGAGCGCAGCGGAAGTGGCCGTCTATCTGGACGAAATCGACGCCCTTGGCTGGCCGGTGGGCGAGATCGGCTTCACCGGCGGTGAACCCTTTATGGCGCCTGAGATCATCGCCATGCTGGAAGACGCGCTCCGCCGCGGCCACCGCGTTCTGGTGTTGTCCAATGCCATGAAGCCGATGGCGTTGCACCAGCCGGCGTTGGCCGACCTCAATCGCCGTTATGGCGCGCAGCTGTCGGTCCGTGTTTCCGTCGACCATTATTCCGAAACCCTGCACGAGCTGGAACGCGGCGCGCGCAGTTGGGAGCCTATGGTGGCGGGGCTGATGTGGCTGGCGGACGAGGGCATCAATCTGTCCGTGGCCGGCCGCACCTGCTGGCAGGAAAGCGTGGCGCAACTCCGCGATGGGTACCGCCGCATGTTTGCCGCCCACGGCATTCGCCTGGATGCTGACGACCCGGCGCGGCTGCATCTGCTGCCGGAGATGGATGCGGATCAGGACGTGCCCGAGATCACTACATCCTGTTGGGGCATCCTCGACGTCGATCCCGCCGAGATGATGTGCGCCACCTCACGCATGGTGGTGAAGCGCAAGGGGGCTGCGGCCCCGGTGGTGACGCCCTGTACGCTGCTGCCCTACGACGCCGAATTTGAAATGGGTGAAACCCTCGCAGACGCGACCGACAGTGTGGCGCTCAACCATCCCCACTGCGCACGCTTCTGCGTCCTGGGCGGTGGCAGCTGCGTCGCGCCCCAGGCCGACGGCTGAACCCGGGGACATTTGACAATTTCTGGCGGAGGGCTTATGTCCCCGTCAGTTCGTGGCGATTTGTCGACCGGATTGCGGCCACGTAAAACAAGCAGCTAAAGAGGAGTCGGCGCCGGAAATCCCACAATCGTGGACTTTCGGAGAGCCCCGAACCCAATTGGCTGCAGGCAGGCCGGTTGGGTTTTTTGCTTTCCGGGGTCCCTGATGACCGAACTTCTGACCGAGCCGCCGCTGGCCGTACCACCGATCACCTCTGCGTTGCCCGAAGGGGAGTGGCACGAAGAGACACTGCTTGTGCGCGGCGGGACCATGCGCTCGGCCTTTGGCGAAACCAGCGAAGCGCTGTTCCTGAATTCCGGTTTTGTCTATCCGCGCGCGGAGGACGCCGAGGCCGCCTTCAAAGGCGAGAATGACCGTTTCATCTATTCACGCTACGCCAATCCAACGGTGGCGATGCTCGAGGAGCGGTTGCGGCTGCTGGAAGGCGCCGAAGCCTGCCGCACCACGGCCAGCGGCATGGCCGCGGTGTTCGCGTCGATCATGGCGCAGGTGAAGGCCGGCGACCGGGTGGTCGCGTCACGCGCGCTGTTCGGCTCTATCCACTATATCGTCGGCGAGCTGCTGCCCGGCTATGGCATCGAAACCGAATTCGTCGATGGCACGGACCTGGCCTCCTGGGAGGCGGCGCTGAGCCGCCCTGCCGCCGTCGTCTTCCTGGAAACACCGTCCAATCCAACCCTTGAAATCATCGACGTGCCGGCGGTCTCGGCGCTTGCCCATGCGGCGGGCGCCCAGGTCATTGTCGATAATGTCTTCGCCACGCCGATCCTGCAAAAGCCACTTGAGCTGGGCGCCGACATCGTGGTCTATTCCGCCACAAAGCATATCGACGGGCAGGGACGCTGCCTGGGTGGCGGTATCCTGGGCCGGTCGGAGTATATCGACGGCCCGCTGCAGATGTTCCTGCGCCACACCGGCCCGGCGCTGAGCCCTTTCAATGCCTGGACGCTGCTCAAGGGGCTCGAGACGCTGCCGCTCAGGCTTGATCGGCATCTCTCCAACACCCGCGCGATTGCCCGGTATCTGGAGGATCACCCGCTGGTTAAGCGGGTTTTATTCCCGGAACTGCTCAGCCACCCCCAACAGGAACTGGCCCGGCAGCAGATGCGCGCCGGCGGGAGTGTGGTGTCCTTCGAAATCAACAACGGTCAAGGCGATGCCAAGGCCGCTGCCTTCCAGGTGCTGAACCGCCTGAAAATAGTCGATATTTCCAACAATCTCGGCGATTCCAAGAGCCTTGTGACCCATCCTGCGACCACCACCCACCAGCGCCTGCCAGTGGAGGAGCGCGCACAGTTGGGCATTACCGATGCCCTGATCCGGCTGTCAGTCGGGCTGGAAAACGTAGAGGACCTGAAGGCGGATCTGGACCAGGCCCTGTCAGGAGCGTGAATATTTTCCGTGCGCAATGGTCACAATTGCCGTAAATTAATATTTGGTTTACGGTTTTTTGCGTTTTGTTTGACTGTTGGAGTTTTTTACTCGCTCACGCGGTCACGCCACCTCCAATGAGGTGCAATAACGCAAGCCGACTATTGGGGGATATGGCGGCGTCCTTTGTGAGTGACCTCGATCTGAACCGCGCAGCACCATAAGGCCGGAGAACGGCTGGCAGGCACGGGACGGGTCGGAATATGGGGAATGGACGTTGACTAGGATTCGTCGAACGCGATCACATTTCTGGCGCGCCACCGGTACGGTTGGCGCTGTCGTGGCTGCCGCTTGGCTGGCCCAGGTACCTGTGGCTGGCGCCCAAACCGGGCCGGAGCAAAAGACCGCTGCCCAGAAGCAGCAAGCCCAGGCGAAAAACCAGAAAGGCCAGGTGGTCAAGGTCAAGAGCACCGAGAGCGGTGGTGTCACTTTCGCCAACGCCCTGGTCAAGGAATACAACAGCTACATTCGCGCCGAACGCGAGCGATATACGTGGGATTTCTGGCGCCGGCATTTCGAGCGCAAGTCCCGTGCTGCCGCGGCGGGCAAGAAAGTCGAGCCGGACAACCCGGGATTTTGGCGCATCAGTGGCGCCTCCGGTGTGGCGCTGCGTGAGGGCCGTGGCCGCCTGATGCGGACCTATGGCGCCGGCGCCCGGGAAAAGGTGCCTGCAGTGGCCGCGAAAGCGCAGGTGTCCTACGACTGCTGGATCAGCCGCGCCTCGGCCCGCTATTCCCAGGAAGCGATCGACGAGTGCCGCTATGCATTCTTCGATCGGGTGGATGAACTTGAAGATGCCGTGCTGCCGATCAAGGCGGCGTCAGTCTTCAACAAGACGCTGGCCCGGGAATATCTCGCCTATGCCGACTTCGAGGCAAAGGATCAGAAAGATTTCATCGACTCCCGCCACTTCGCCGCCAAAGGCCTGACTGCCGCCAACGGCAAATCCGTCAAGGTGACGGAGCCGGAAGTGCTGGCCCGGTGGAACCTGTTGTCCACCAAGGAAGTGCCCACCTTTGTTGAATGGCGTGAAAAGCTGGTGGATGCACTTGCCGTCCATCGCACCTCGCCCAAGGCGCGCATTGCGGCACTGGCGCAGGTGCGTTTCGACTGCTGGGTGGAGCGCACATCCGAACGGAACGACAGCGCCCACATCCAGAAATGCCGCACGGAATTCCTTGGTTACATGCGCCAGCTTGCGGTAGTCGAAGAAAAGAAGCCGGAAGCCCGTAGTTTCACGGTCTATTTCCGCTTTGACCGCAGCAGCCTCCGCCGCAGCCAGCGCAAGATCGTGCAGGAAGCCGCCAAATATGCGCTGGGCCGCAACGCCAAACTGATTCAGGTGGTCGGTCATGCGGATCGCTCAGGCAAGGATGGCTACAATCTACGCCTGTCCTTCCGACGGGCCGAGCGGGTGGCCAAGATGCTTCGGAAACTCGGCATTCGCGCCGACCGGATCCGCACGTTGCATGTCGGCGAATCCCAGCCGGCCGTGAAGACCAAGGACGGGGTGCGCAATCGCCAGAACCGCCGCGCGGTAATCGTCATCCGCTAACAGCACCGGCCGGGTCCGCGCCCAAAGGGTGGACGCGGCGGGGTTTAGGGCCTAACTACGGGCTTTAGCACGCCTTTTCGCAACCCGCGGGCCCCGTATGTACGCCGAGACCACCCATGATATCACCATATCGGTGAAGCCGGTTTATCTGGATGACCAGTCTGAGCCAGACGAAAGCCGATTCCTGTGGGCCTATCATATCCGAATCGAAAATCAGGGCGATGACACGGTGCAACTGCTCACGCGCTACTGGAAAATCACCGATGCCAACGGCAAGGTGCAGGAAGTGCGGGGCGACGGCGTGGTCGGCGAACAACCGGTGATCCCGCCGGGCGACGCCTATGAATATGCCAGCGGCTGTCCGCTGGAGACGTCTTCCGGTTTCATGGTCGGGTCCTACCGGCTGGTAACCGAGGCAGGCGACGAGATTGACGTGGGCATTCCCCTGTTCTCGCTGGACAGTCCCCATGCTGCGACCCAGATTCACTAGTCCGGTGAACCGCGTCGCGGTTTGCCGTCCTTTCGACCCCTTGGAAACGGTCTAAACTCATGTCTGATTCCACCTCCGCGGCCCCCGCTGGCGCCGTCGGCCGACCGTCCCAGGACGAGGCCGAAGCGGCCGTGCGCACGCTGTTGCGCTGGCTGGGCGAAAACCCTGACCGGGAAGGACTGCTCGATACGCCCAATCGCGTGGTTCGGGCCTACGACGAATTCTTTGCCGGTTACAAGGATGATCCGGAAGACCTCCTGAAGCGGACCTTTTCCGAAACCGAGGGCTATGACGAGATCATCATCCTGCGGGACATTCGCGTCGAATCCCATTGCGAGCACCATATGGTGCCGGTGATTGGCAAGGCCCATGTGGCCTATCTGCCCCGCCGCCGGGTCGTCGGTATCAGCAAACTTGCCCGGGTGGTCGAGGTCTATGCCAAGCGGCTGCAGATTCAGGAAAAGTTGACCGCCCAGATTGCCAATACAATTGACCAGGTGCTCGAACCGCGGGGGGTCGCTGTGGTGATCGAGGCCGCACATCATTGCATGACCATGCGGGGCATTCACAAGGAACAGGCGAACCTGGTGACCAGTCGCATGCTGGGTGCTTTCCGCGACGATCCGTCGACGCGCCGCGAATTCCTGTCCATGATCCGTCACGGGTAGGGGACGGACCCTGTGGTCCGGTCGGCCCGCTCGATAGAGGCCTGACGTGCTGGATTTCCGCCCTGTCTTTTTCATCTCTGGCTGGCTGCTTTGCGCCCTGGCCGGGTTGATGATTCTGCCGGCTATTGTCGATGCCGCCGGCGGTGACAAGAGCTGGCCGGCCTTCCTGGAGGCGGCGGGCGTCACCGCGTTTGTGGGGGTCGCGCTAATACTGGGCAACCAGGCGAAAACCCTGTCCATGAACCTGCGCCAGGCTTTCGCCTTCACCACCCTGACCTGGGTGTTTATCGCGGTCTTCGCGGCTTTACCGTTCCTGTTCTCGCCCCTTGGTATGAACGTGACGGATTCGCTGTTCGAGTCCATGTCCGGCATCACCACAACCGGCGCCACCGTGATGACAGGGCTGGATTCCGCGCCACGAGGGCTTTTGTTGTGGCGGTCGATGCTGCAATGGCTGGGTGGCATCGGCATCGTCGTCTTCGCCATGTCGGTTTTACCGATCCTGCGGGTCGGCGGCATGCAGCTGTTCCGCACCGAGGCGTTTGATACCCCGGAAAAAGTGCTGCCGCGCGCCAAGCAGTTGGCGATTACCATTGGCTGGATTTATCTGGGCATGACCGCCGTGGCGGCGCTGGCGCTGGCGATTGCCGGCATGCCGGTTTTCGACGCCATCTGCCATGCGATGACATCTATCGCGACCGGCGGATTTTCCACCCGCGATCTCTCACTCGGCGCCTGGGACAGTTCCGCGATCCACTGGATCATCATCATTTGCATGCTGGCCGGCAGCCTGCCTTTCGTCATCTACATCGACGCGGTACGTATGAACTTCAAGCCACTGACGCAGGACAGCCAAATACGGGTATTCCTGGCCGTGGTGCTGATTTCCGTGGCCGTTGTGTGGCTCTGGCTCTGGTCAACCGGGATCGCGTCAGGCGGCGAAGCACTGACCAAGGCGGCCTTCAATACCATCTCGATCCTCACCGGCACGGGCTATGCGACGGACGCCTTCGACCGATGGGGTCATCTGCCATTCGTGATGTTGCTGGTGCTGATGTTTGTGGGCGGCTGCGCAGGGTCGACCACCTGCGCCATCAAGATTTTCCGCTTCCAGGTGGCCTACGCCATTGGCCGGACCCAGATGCAGCGGCTGATGCAGCCCCATGGCGTCTTTATTCCCTACTACAATCGGCGTCCAATCCCGGATGAGGTGGCGACGTCGGTGATGGGCTTCTTCTTCCTGTTCGTGACGTGCTTTGCGGTGATGGCGCTTGGCTTCTCGCTGTTGGGCCTTGATCCCATTACCAGCCTTTCGGCGGCGGCGTCGGCCATCGCCAATGTGGGGCCGGGGCTCGGCGACATGGTCGGCCCGTCGACCACCTTCCAGAATATGCCCGAGGCCGCCAAGTGGATCATGACCGCCGGTATGCTGGTCGGCCGGCTGGAAATCTTCTCGATCCTGATTCTGTTCTCCCCGGCATTCTGGCGAGGTTGATTTTGACTGAAACCGTCACCGATACGGCCACGCGCGCGCGCGATATCCTCGGCCGCCTGATCGGGTTCGATACCACCTCGCGCAACTCCAACATGGCGTTGATCGACTGGGTGCGAGACTACCTGGCAGGGCTGGGCGTCGATTGTACGCTCGCCCCCAACGACGATGGCGACAAGGCCAATCTCTTCGCGACCATTGGGCCGGCAGGCGACGGCGGCATTGTGCTGTCCGGCCATACGGATGTGGTGCCGGTGGATGGCCAGGCCTGGGATAGCGACCCCTTTGACATGACCGAGCGGGACGGACGCCTCTATGGCCGGGGCGCCTGTGACATGAAGGGGTTCATTGCGCTCGCACTCGCCATGGCGCCGGAGTTCCAGGCCGCCGGGCTGAAGACGCCGATCCACTATGCATTCTCTTTCGACGAGGAAATCGGCTGTGCGGGGGTGCCCAAGCTCCTGACCAAGATTGCGCAAGAGCTGCCGCAGCCGCGACTGGCGCTCATCGGCGAGCCGACGGAGATGCGTGTGGTCAATGCTCACAAAGGCATTACAGCGCTCCGGACGGTGATCACCGGGCTCGAGGCCCATTCCAGCCTCAAGCACATCTCCGTCAACGCGATCGAATATGCCGTGCGCATGATCAGCCAAATTCTCGAAATCGCGGAGCGCTACCGCCATGACCCGGTGCTGGAAGAATTCGAGCCGCCCTATACCACCTTCAACATCGGGGAAATCGATGGCGGCACAGCGGTCAACATCACCGCCAAGGAATGCCGATTTGTCTGGGAATTCCGTCCGGTGCCCGGCGTGCGCGAGGAGGCCATCCGGGCGGAGGTAGATGAATTTGTGGCGCGCGAGCTTCTGCCGCCGATGCGCGAAATATATCCCGACGCGGCAATCATCACGACGCCCATGGCCAGCGCGCCGCCGCTGACGCCGGAGCCCAATGGCGCCGCCGAAGAACTGATCCGCCGTCTGACCGGCGCCAATCAGACCGGCACGGTTTCCTTCGCGACGGAGGCCGGTTTGTTCCAGGACGCTGGCATGTCCGCGGTGGTTTGCGGTCCGGGCAGCATCGTCCAGGCGCATCAGCCGAATGAATATATCGACATTGTCCAGCTGGATGCCGGCGAGGCGCTTCTCCGCAAGCTCAAGGACTGGGCGGCCGAAAACGCGCCTGCTTGATGATTGTCTTTGCCTGCCTGCGGCGTCAGGCGGTTCCCGAACCGGGGCTGCTAAGGGCGGCGAGGTCAACCGCGTCGTAGACATAGTCCTGCTTGCAGAACTGGCAGGTGACGACGATGTTGCCGTCCACTTTCAGGGGCTCCAACTCGTCGGGCGGCATGCCGCGCAGGACGTTTTCCACCCGCTCGGCGGTGCAGCGGCATCCGGCCTGAAGGGGTCGGTCCTGAAAAACCCGCACGCCGTCTTCGTTGAACAGGCGGTAGAGGATCGCCTCGCCGCCCAGATCCCGATCTAGAAATTCACCAGGCTGAAGCGTGTCCATCAACAGTCCGGCGCGTCGCCATTCTTCGGCGGCGTCTTCGTCGTCAATGCCGGAGACATCCCAGCGGGTGTCATAGTCAGTATCGTCCCGCGGGATCTGCTGTAGCATCAGGGCTGCGGCCCGCCAGGCACCGTCATCATCGCGGCCCGCCGCCAGAGACAGCCGGGTCGGCAGTTGTTCGGACTGGCGAAAATAGTGCTGCGCGCATTCAGCCAGGGTGGTGCCGGTCATCTCGACAATGCCCTGATAGCGGTTGGTATGGCTGCCCTGATCGACGGTAAAGGCGAGTCGGCCTTTGCCTAACAGCGTTTCCACCGGGCGGTCCACGGCGATGTCCGGAATCTCGCTCTCGCGGCCTTCCGCCACTTCGGCATAGCCGCGGATGTCGCCATCGGATGTCACGTCCGCGACCAGCAGGCTGATTGGTCCATCACCCTTGGTCTGCAGGCTGAAAATGCCCTCATACTTCAGGACGGCGGACAGCGCGGCGGTCAACGCCAGGCATTCCGCCAGCAGGCTGGCCACAGGATAGGGATAGTCGTGACGTGAGACGATGTCGTCCACCACGCCCCCCAGTTCCACAAGGCGGCCCCGCAGGTTGGATGTTTCAAGCTGGAAGGGCAGCACCCGCCCGCCCGAGGCCGTGGTCGTCACAGAGCCCCCACACCCGCCATCGCCCAGGCGAGGATGCCTTTCTGGGCATGCAGCCGGTTTTCCGCCTCGTCCCACACCACCGACTGCGGACCGTCGATGACCGCGGCCGTCACTTCTTCGCCCCGGTGCGCCGGCAGGCAGTGCATGAAAATGGCATCGGGATTTGCCAGCCCCATGACCGCGCGGTTGACCTGATAGTCGGCCAGGGCCTCCCGATGGGAAATAGAGGCATCGTCACCCATGGAAACCCACACATCGGTGACCACACAGTCCGCACCCGTGGCTGCTTCCTTCACGCTTTCGGTGACGACGATCTTGCCGCCATTGGCTTTCGCCCAGCCGAGCACTTGCGCCGGCGGAGGCAGATGGGCGGGCACGGCCAGGCGCAGTTCAAAGTCAAACTGCACCGCGGCGTGGATGAAGGAGGTCGCCATATTGTTGCCGTCGCCGCACCATGCTACTACCTTGCCGGCGATCGGCCCGCGATGCTCCTCGAAGGTCATCACGTCCGCCATCAACTGGCAGGGGTGGGTGCGGTCGGTCAGGCCATTGATCACTGGCACCGTGGCATGCTGGGCCAACTCGAACAGTTTGTCCTCGCGGGTGGTGCGCAGCATGATGCCGTCCACATACCGGCTGAGCACCCTGGCGGTGTCGGCCACGGTCTCACCGCGGCCCAGCTGACTGCTCTCACGTTCCAGCACCACAGGGTCGCCGCCCAGCTGGCGGATGGCGCGCTCGAATGAGACGCGCGTCCGGGTTGACGGCTTCTCGAAGATCATCGCCAGGGCCTTGCCCTTCAAGGGCTGCGCCTCACCATCTGGCGGGTTGCCAGCCTTGTATTGGCCGGCCACGTCAAGAATGCGCCGCAGCTGTGCGGCGGTCAGCTTGTCTAGGTCCAGGAAGTGGCGCACACCGGTGGCTGATGCGTCAGGCATTGCCACCCCCGTCGCCCCAGGTCGCTGCCGTCTGACGCAGGATATCCAGCGCCTCCGCAATATGGCTTTCCTCGACGATCAGCGGTGGCGCCATGCGCACCACATTCTCGCCGGCACCGACGCACAGCAGGCCGGCCTGGCGCAGTGCTTCCACCATGTCGCCGTTGACGACGCCGTCTGCGCATTTGATGCCGACCATCAGGCCCATGCCCCGCGCCTCGACGAAGATATCGGGAAAGTCGCGCACCAGATCTTCCAGCCCGGTGCGGATGACCTTGCCCATGGCGGTGACGTGGTCGAGGAAGCCGGGCTCCAGCATCACGTCCAGCACCGCATTGCCCACGGCCATCGCCAACGGGTTGCCGCCATATGTGGAGCCGTGGGTGCCCGCGACCATGCCTTTGGCCGCCTCGGCGGTTGCGAGGCAGGCGCCCATCGGAAAGCCACCGCCCATGCCCTTTGCCGTGGCCATGATGTCCGGGATGGTGTCGAACCATTCGTGGGCGAAATATTTGCCGGTTCGGCCATTGCCGCACTGCACCTCGTCAAACATGAGCAGCAGGCCGAACTCGTCGCAGACCTCGCGCAGGCCTTTGATGAAGTCCGGGTCAGCCGGTTTGTAGCCGCCTTCGCCCTGCACGGGTTCCACCAGAATTGCGCCGGTCTCTGGCGTGATGGCCGCCCGCGTCTCGTTCAGGTTGCCGAAGGCCACATGATCAAAGCCCTGCACTTCGGGGCCGAAGCCCTCGGTATGCTTGGCCTGGCCGCCGGCGAAGATGGTGGTCAGCGTCCGGCCGTGGAACGCGCCCTCAGCGCAGATCACCCGATATTTCTCCGGGTTGCCGTTCACATGGTGATAGTGGCGGATCATCTTGATGCCGGTTTCCACCGCTTCTGCGCCCGAATTGCAGAAGAAGACGCTGTCCGCGAAGCTGTTGGCGGTCATGCGCTCGGCCAACCGCTGCTGGTCTGGAATCTCGAAGATGTTGGAGCAGTGCCACAGCTTGCTGCCCTGCTCGGTCAGCGCCTTGACCAGATGCGGGTGGCCGTGGCCCAGGCAGGTGACCGCGATGCCGCTCGCGAAGTCCAGATATCGTCGCCCGTCGGTCGCAAACAGATAGGCGCCCTCGCCCTTGTCGAAGGCGATTTGGGTTCTGTTATACGTCGGCAGAATTGCCGGAAAGATGGCGTCGTTCATTTCCTGATGCCTTATCTGGAGCGGCGGTCGCATCCCAATATATAGGTCCGCGCGGCTGGATAAGCCCGCCAGCGTTCAAAGATTTGTGCGGCGCGGAAAGGCGCGCAGTATCGGGATGCACGGCCGTGAAGTCAACGCGGGGGAGGGGTCGCGCCTGCCTCAGGTCTTCAGCTTGTAGCCCTTCACGAACAGATGGTGACAGAACCACCAGAGCGCTGCGTTGAGGACGAAGAGGACGAGCATGCCCAGCCAGATCGGCGCGTCGGAGTGGCCGATGAAGCCCGAGCGGAAGCCGTCGATCATGTAGAAGAACGGATTCAGATGGGCCAAGTCATTCCAGATGCCGGGCAGCCGTTCGATGGAATAGAAAGTCCCGGAGAGGAACGCGAGCGGCGTTATGATGAAGTTGGTTATGGCGGCAACGTGATCGAACTTGTCCGCCCAAATGCCCGCCAGTAATCCAAGCAGGGACAGGAACAGCGACGCCATAACGGCGAAATAGAGGATGACGCCCAGATTGTGGATCGACATATCGACGAACAGCCACATGCCGAAACAGGTTGAGAGTCCCACCATCAGGCCACGGGTGACCCCGGCCATGGTGAAAGCGAATGTCAGTTCGTGAGAGGACAGCGGCGGCATCATTACGTCGAAGATATTGTTCTGCACCTTCGAGATCAGCAGGGACGATGAGTTGTTGGCGAAGGCGCCCTGAACCATGGACATCATCACCAGCCCCGGCGCCAGAAACTGGTCAAAAGGCAGGGAGTCGACGCCGGACACCCGGTCGCCAAGGGCCAGGGTAAAGATGGCCAGGAAAAGCAAAGTGGTGATCAATGGTGCAGCCAGCGCCTGCATCCAGACCTTGAGAAAGCGGTGGATCTCCTTGAGATAGAGAGTCCAGAGGCCACGGCCGTTGATCAGCCCGATATGGCGGGGGGTCAGGGTAGCTGCGGCCCGCGCGCGGGCATCATCGGGCGCAAGCTTGACGCCGGGGGCGTTCGGCTGGGAGGGCGGTAACTCGTTCATGACGTGAGATGTAGGCCAAAGCGGGCTCTGGCCCAACCCCCCGTGGCATGGCATAAGCGCCGGCATGATCCAGCCTGCCGCCCGTCAGCATCAAGAGTCACGGCAGAAGGGCCGGCCCGAAAAGCGCCCGCCCAAGAAAATCACGCCCAAATACCTGAACAATGTGGCGCTTTGGTATCTCGGGCGCTACGCCAGCAGTGCCGCCAACCTGAAGCGGGTGCTGATGCGGAGGGTGAATAAAAGCTGTGCCCATCACGGCGACGATGTGGCGGCGGCGACCGAGATGGTCGATGAACTGGTGGCCCGCTTCGTCAGCAGCGCGCTGTTGGATGACCGTCAATATGCGGCCGCGAGAGCCGCCAGCCTGCATCGACGGGGTCTTGGCGCCCGTCGCATCCGGGCCCAGCTGTTCGCGAAAGGACTCGACCCCGCCGACATTGACGCTGCGCTGGAGTCTCTGGGGGATTCGTCGGCCGATCCGGAATTTGACGCCGCCTGCGCATATGCCCGCCGCCGGCGGTTGGGCCCCTGGGGCCGTCCGGAGGGGCGTGAGGCGCGGCGGGAGAAGGAACTGGCCTCCATGGGTCGGGCAGGGTTCATCTGGAATTTGGCGCGCCGCATTATCGATGCGCAGGACCCGGCAGAGTTGGAAGAAACTTGGGAAGCGCCATGACAGACGAGATCAAACCAGTGGAACCAGAAATGTTCGAACTCGATGGCCAGCATCATTGAGCTTATTCAGGGCGCGGGCTTTCCCGCGATTTCGGCCGCATCGATTCCCGCCGTAAGCCCAATGTCATATTCCGCGGACAGTTCCGACGGCTCGAGCGACATGGCATGGGCCTTTGTGCCTTCCAGTCGGCCGATATGAAACAGGGCGTCGCCTTCGTGCGCCAGCGGCAGGTAGGAGCATCCAATGACGATCCCGTCCGCCGGTGCCCGAATCTCAACTTCATTGCTGCCAAAGGGATCGGTCACCCTGCCCAATACCGCGTCGGCATTTACCGGCCGGCCCAGCGGCACCACCGCCCGCACCACGCCGCTTTGCGGCGCCCGCACCCAGACGCTTGACCGGATCAACGCGGGCTGGCGTGTGGCCTTGCGCGCCTTGCCCTCGCGCAACATGCCTAGTTCGCGCATACAGCGGACAACCCCGTTAACGCCGCTGCGGATAGGCAGTTCATCAAACCGCAACGCCTCGCCGCCCTCGTAAACAAACACGGGCACGCCAATGCTGGCCGCAGCGGCGCGAAGGCTGCCCTCGCGGAGATCAGCATTGATGGTCAGCGGCGCACCGAAGGCGCGCGCCAGTCTTTCCAGTTCGGGATTGTCCAGATCGGCGCGAACTTGCGGATAGTTGTCCCGATGGATGGCCGCTGTGTGCAGGTCGATCCCATGGGTTGCCTTTGACACGATCTCGCGCATGAACAGGTCCGCCAGCCGGGCGGCCAGCGAGCCGCTGGAGCGGCCGGGGAAACTGCGATTCAGATCACGTCTATCCGGCAGATAGCGGGAATTGTTGAGAAAGCCCAAGATGTTGACAATGGGCACCGCGATCAGCGTCCCCCGCAGGCGTTTCAATCCGCCGAGTTTCATCAGGCGTCTGATGATCTCGACGCCATTGATCTCGTCCCCATGGATTGCCCCGCACACAAACAGCACAGGGCCGTCACGGCGGCCATGAATCACGTGCACGGGCATGTTGATCGGCGTGTGGGTGGACAGGTCCGTGATCGGCACCTCTATGGTGCGGCGCTCGCCGGGCGCCACCGCAATCCCGGCGATCTCGATTGGGTCGCGCACCCTCAACCTTTGCCGCGGGTGCGGGTCTTGCCGGGCTTCGCGTTCTTTTCCAGGAACAGAATGATCTTGCTGGCAACATCGATCTCCGTCGTCTTTTCAAGGCCCTCCAGCCCCGGTGAGGAATTTACTTCCATCACCACGGGCCCGTGATTCGCCCGCAACAGGTCGACGCCACATACGTTCAGGCCCATGACCTGCGCTGCCCGCACGGCCGTGGAGCGCTCTTCCGGTGTGATCTTGATGCTGCTGGCGCTGCCGCCCCGGTGCAGGTTCGACCGAAAGTCGCCATCGGCGCCTTTCCGCATCATCGATGCCACCACCCGATCTCCCACAACCAGGCACCGGATGTCCTGATTGCCGGCCTCCTTGATGAATTCCTGCACCAGAATATTGGCCTTCAGGCCACCGAAGGCCTGGATCATGCTGCTTGCCGCGGAATTCGTCTCACCCAGTACAACGCCAATCCCCTGGGTGCCTTCCAGCAGTTTGATCACCACCGGCGCGCCGCCCAGCATGTCCAGGATATCGTCCGCCTGTCCCGTTGAATGGGCAAATACCGTAACTGGCAGGCCGATGCCGCGCCGCGCCAACAGCTGCAGACTGCGCAGCTTGTCCCGGGAGCGGCTGATGGCGACCGACTCGTTCAATGGATAGATGCCCATGACCTCAAACTGCCGCAATACCGCGGTGCCGAAGAAAGTGACCGACGCGCCAATACGCGGGATCACCGCGTCATAACCCTCCAGTTTCTCGCCGCGGTAGCGCAGCTCCGGCCGATGGGCCGCGACGTTGATATAGACCTTCAGTGTGTCGATGATATCGATCTCGTGGCCCCGTTCCTCCGCCGCCTCAACAAGTCGCTTGTGCGAGTAGAGGTTCGGGTTTCGCGCAAGCATCGCAATTTTCATGATTTCGTCTTTCTTTTTGCCACTCGGGGTGTTTCCCGGGCAGAGGCTTTGCTGGTCATCATATAGGACTTTCCTGGATCAACTTTCAGGCGTCTCCTGATCGCCTGCCTACCGAGGAGCATACGAAAGCTCATCTCGTCCCGGTTGGTGAGTGTGATCTCAATTGACCATCTGCGGGCGCCTACCTTGAGGGCCGTCCGGATCACATAGCGTTTTTCCGGCCGCCCGTTGGAACTGGTGATTGTTCGCTCGTCCACCACCAAGGCCTCGCATTCGACCTCGGGGGTACGCCGGCGCTGGCGGGGATGAACGAAGAAGCGCACCCAACGCTCCCCATCCCGATCAAAGGGGTCGATCCGGTAGGCGTGGAGCGCTGATGTACGCGCACCGGTATCGATCTTGGCTTTGATCCAGTCGATGCCAAGTTCCGGCAACGTCACCCATTCGCGCCAGCCGATGGTCTTTTGCGTTCGGCGTTTTTTCTCCGGACGGGAAGCGCC
>JAJFFJ010000140.1 GCA_021776685.1 Alphaproteobacteria bacterium | reverse complement strand
CTGGGGCGGCTGGTGCGCTGGCCGAACAATCTGGGTGTGGCATTCCTCAATGCGCTGCTGGTGCGGATCCTGTTCCCCGCCGCCGCCGTCGGCTTTGCCTGGTGGGCAGCCGCTGAGAACTGGGGCTTTTTCAATCTGGTGGACGCGCCCGTTTGGCTCGCCATCATCGCCTCAGTGCTGCTGCTCGATCTGGCCATCTATGGCCAGCATGCGCTGTTCCACGCCGTGCCGGTCTTGTGGCGACTGCACCGCATGCACCATGCGGATACGGAATTCGACGTCACAACGGGTCTGCGCTTTCACCCGGTGGAAATCCTGCTTTCCATGGGCATCAAATTCGTCGTCATCGCCGCCCTCGGCGCGCCGCCGGTGGCCGTGCTGATCTTCGAGATTCTGCTAAACGCCACGGCGCTCTTCAACCACGCCAATGTGCGCCTGCCGCGCGGGGCCGACCGCGTGGTTCGTTGGCTGCTGGTGACGCCGGACATGCACCGGGTGCATCATTCCGTGCGGCGGGACGAGACCGACAGCAACTTTGGCTTCAACGTGCCGTGGTGGGACCGGATGTTCGGCACCTACTGCGCCCAGCCGGTGGATGGTCACGAGGGCATGTCCATCGGCATCCCGGAGTTTCGCAACCCGCGCGAAGCGTGGCTCGACCGGATGCTGACCCAGCCGGGCCGCCGCCCGGCGCGTTGACACCAGAGACTGACCCGCGCCGTCATTCCAGAATTAAAGCGCCACTTCGCGGGCCAGACTGCTTTCCAGGTGGCGGGTAATGCGGCTGCGGAAGAGGGACGTGCCGTCCAATTATCGCCCGCGCACGTCAAGATCCTTGTCTGACTTGACAAGCTTATTCGTGTGTATCAATGTACATTCAATACACCACGACAATAAATGAATGGACCATTAAAATGGAACCGAATGAGCTCGTGAAAACAGCCATACACTCCCTCCAATCCAAGTTCGGCGAACTAGAAATCTTCCACAAAAATAATCAGCACGCGGCAGTTCTTTTCGACGGTCGGCGCGCCATTATCAAGACCGGCAGCAAAGGTCAGGTGATGCAGCGCACCCACGGAACGGGGGCTGACGCCCGATATACTGGGGTTGAGGACGCGGACCTTGTAGTCATTAGCGTTCGAGATGGCCCCAAGGATGCCATAAGGGTCTATGCCGTAGATGGCGCAATTTATCGGGACCGCATGACAAAAACGCATATGGAACTGCAAACCAGCGGCACACTTGATCCAACAGACTTAAGAGTTTTGCGTTTCGATGGAAAAGGCTACCCAGAGCAGCGCGTAGATGAAGATTGGGCTGACTACATGTTGTCAGCTGATCCGGATCCGGTGGTTGCACTGTCATCAGAGGGATCCTCGGATCTGTCTCCAAGTGATGCGATCCAGCAAGCCAAATACTTGGTAGCAAATGCGTTTGGGATACCCGCCGAAAAAGTGAATATCTCAGTCGACCTTTAGCATTCTAGAAAACGGTTTGTGATTCTCATCTAAAGCACCACTTCGCGGGCCAGACTGCTTTCCAGATGGCGGGTAATGCGGCTGCGGAAGAGGGCCGCGTGTTCGACCGCCAGTCTGTCTGCCGCCTCTGCATCGCCGGCGGCAATGGCCACCACCATCTCGTTGTGATGGCGCACTACTTCGTCGTAATAGCTTTGATAGTCCGCGTCGGTGCTGAGCGCGCTGCCGAAGGCGGAGCGCGCCAGCCGCATGGTGGCGCCCAGGAGTTCCTCGTAGGTCTCGGAGATATAGCGGTTGCCGCACAGGCGGCTGATGGCCTGGTGGAAGTCGCGATTGGCCTCGCCCATGCCGGCAAAATCACCCTCGCGTGCCGCTGCCTCGAACCGGGCCGCCAATGCACCCAGCGCCACCTTGTCGTCCGCGCCCCTCCGTGCCGCCGCCCAGCGCAGCACCAGCCGTTGGGTGATTTCCAGCGCCTCGAAAAGCTGCGGCAGTTCCGAAATATCGATGGCGGTGACCCTCGCACCGCGGTTGGGCAGGAGCGTGATCAACCCTTCAGATGCGAGTCGGATCAGGGCCTCCCGCACGGGCGTCCGCGATACCCCGAACTCCCGCTCCAGTGCCGCTTCTTCGATATCCGTGCCGGGCGCCAGGTCGAGTCGCAGGATCTTCTCGCGCAGGCCATCATAGACCCGCTGGGTGCTGGTGCCCTTTGGCCGTCCGACGGGCCGGGTGGCCTCCCGGTCGGGTGTTGGGTCCGGGTTTGGGTCCGGGGTTGATTTCGCAGCCATGGTCGCGCCTGCCTCGGTGGCAAAAAACATCACGCCAGCAATGATACCGGCTATCTCCGGACGCCATCCTAGCTTAATATACGTCGTGTATAAAACAAGATGAGCAGCGGCCCGCCGGCCGTCCACCACCATGCCCCTGAACCTGCTCTGGCGCGGTCTGCGTCCCGGGATCAACCGCCGCCGCTGGCTGCCGGATACGCCAGCGCTGAAGCGCCGCTATGATGTGGTGATTATCGGCGGTGGCGCCCATGGCCTTGCGGCGGCCTATTATCTGGCGACCCGCCACGGCGTCAAAGATATCGCCGTGATCGAGCGCGGCTGGCTGGGCGGCGGCAACACGGCGCGCAACACCGCCATCATCCGTTCCAACTACCTGACGCCAGAGGGCGTGGAATTCTACGACCTGTCGGTGAAGCTCTACCGCGGTCTCGCCCGGGAAACGGGCATCAACCTCATGTATACGGAGCGCGGCCACCTGACCCTGGCGCACACCGATGCCGCCTTGCGGACAGCGCGGTGGCGCGCCGAAGTGAACCAGCATATGGGCGTGGATTCGCGTCTGGTCTATCCGGACGAGATCGCGCGGCTGTGCCCGCAGCTCGATCTGTCAGACCGGCCGCACCTGCCAATCATGGGCGCGCTCTATCACCCGCCCGGCGCCATCGCCCGGCATGATGCTGTGGCCTGGGGCTATGCCCACGGCGCGGCCCGCGCGGGCGTGGAAATCCACCAGGGGACGGAAGTCACCGGAATTGATGTCGCCGGCGGCAAGGTTCAGGGCGTGAAGACCAGCCGCGGGCGCATCGGCTGTGACGCCGTCATCCAGGCGGTCGCCGGGTCCAGCAGCCGGGTCGCCGCACTGGCCGGATTCAAATTGCCGATCAAGACGATCCCGCTGCAAGCCTGCGTCTCCCAGCCGTTGAAACCGTTCCTCGATCCGATCATCGTTTCCAGCAGCCTCCATGCCTACGTCTCGCAAAGCAGCCGCGGCGAGCTGGTGATGGGCGGAGCGGTCGATCCCTACCCGCTTTACAAGCAGCGTTCCTCCCTCGATTTCATGGAACGGCTGGTGGCGGACATCCTTGAACTGTTCCCGTTTCTGGGTAGCGTCCGCATGATGCGCCAATGGGCCGGTATCGCCGACATGACACCCGATTTCAGCCCGGTCATGGGTCCGACGCCGGTGGAAGGCTATTATCTCGATGCTGGCTGGGGCACCTGGGGGTTCAAGGCTTCCCCCGCGGCCGGACTGACCATGGCGGAACTGGTGGCCACCGGGCGCACGCCGGAGGTGATCCGTCCTTTCGGTCTCGACCGTTTCTCGAATCTCCGGCAGGTGGGCGAAAAGGCCGCCGCGTCGGTCGGGCATTGATGTTGTTCTCCGGCCCCGGCCCACTCCCCCACCCGGCCACCCAACGGAATTATCCTATATGGGTGGCCGGGTGGGGGAGTGGGCTGGCACAGCCAAGTGGTTCCAAGAAATGAAGCTGATCACCTGCCCCCTCAATGGACCGCGCAACGCAAGCGAGTTTATCTGCGGCGGCCCGGTGAAGGCCGCGCCACCGCCGGACGCACCGGACAGGGATTGGGCTGACTATCTATTTCTGGAGGACAACCCTGCAGGTCGGGTGCGCGAGTGGTGGTGTCACTTACCCAGTTCCTACTGGTTCATTGTCGAACGGGACACGCTGACCGAAGAAATCCTCGACACCTATCCGGCTGACCGGCTGGTTGGCGGAGCCGCGTCTTGACCCGCCTTCCGCCCCCCTTTGGCAACGCACTCGACCGCAGCCAGCCCCTGGCCTTCACCTTTGAGGGGCGGCGGATCGTAGGCTTTGCCGGCGACACCATCGCCAGCGCGCTGCTGGCCAATGGCGTGCGGCTGATCGGGCGCTCCTTCAAATATCACCGCCCCCGCGGCGTGCTGAGCCTGGACGGTGGCGACGGCAACCTGCTGGTAACGGCGGACGGCGCGCCCAATGTGCCCGCGGAGTCGACCCCGGCGCACGACGGCATGGTGGTGCGCGCGCAAAACTACAAAGGCGCGCTCGACCGGGACCGGTGGGCCGGCACCGCGCGCTGGCGGCGCTTTCTGCCGGTGGGATTCTATTACTGGGCGTTTCACCGCCCGGCCTTCCTGTGGCCCTTCTGGGAGCGGTTGATCCGTGGCCGCGCCGGCCTTGGCGCGATCACGCCGGACGCTGCCACCAACGCACCGTCGAAACGCTATGCCTTTGCCGATGTGGCGGTGATCGGCGCCGGCCCTGCGGGCCAGGCTGCCGCCCGCGCGGCCCGTGCAGCAGGCGCCCGGGTGATCCTGGTGGGCGGCAACTCTGATGCGGACACTGATCTCGACGGATTGGCCGGCGCCCGCTGCGTCGGTGTCTACCCGGACAACTGGCTGGCGGTGGACCAGGACGGCGCGCTGATCAAGCTCCGCGCCAATCAGGTGGTGCTTGCAACCGGACGACTCGGCCAGACTGCAGTTTTCCGCAACAACGATCTGCCCGGCGTCATGCTGGCCGGCGCGGCGCGTCGGCTGATCAATCGCTATGCCGTGTGCCCGGGCCAGCGTGCTGTGGTTTTCACCACCAGCGATGACGGTGCGACCCTGGCTGCAGAACTGACAGCCGCGGGCATGGAAATTGCGGCACTAGTAGACGCGCGCGAAGGAGAGGTGGTGGCTGAAGCGCTCGGGCAGCGGGAACTGACCGGTGTCTGGATCACCCAGGCAGATGATACCCGACGCGGCCGGCAGGTGGATTGTGACCTGCTGGTGATGGCCACCGGGTCAATCCCTGCCGGGTCGCTCTGGTGCCAGGCCGGCAGTCATATGGTCTACGATCCCGCCTGGCGCAGCCTGATTCTGCAGGACGCGCCCGACGGGTGGCATGCCGCAGGGTCCGTTCGTGGGGCTGCCACCGAGGAAGAAGCCTCCGCCGACGGCGCACATGCCGGCGCCAGCGCCGCGGCCGCCGCCGGGTTCGGCTCAGCACCTGGCCCGGCACCGCCGATCGCGCCACAGAAAGCCGTCGATCTCCCTATCGTGCGCCATCCAAAGGGCTTCGATTTTGTCGACATGGACGAAGATCTGACTGTCCACGATCTGGAAGATGCGGTGGCCCAGGGTTTTGACCACGCGCAGCTATTGAAGCGCTATTCCACCCTCGGCATGGGCCCGTCCCAGGGCAAGCATGCGCTGCTGGCGGGTGCGCTGATCTCCGCCCGGGCCCGCAACCAGGACGCGGCGACGGTTGGCGCCATGACCTTTCGGCCGCCTGCCGCCGGTATCCGCTTCGACACGTTGGCAGGCGAACGCTTTCAGCCCGAGCGACTAACCCCGATGCATCACCGGCATCTGGAGGCCGGCGCACAGATGATGTCAGCAGGCGCCTGGTGGCGGCCGGCGATCTATGCCGCGGGCGCAAACCCCGACCGCCAGCGCGTGCGC
>JAJFFJ010000139.1 GCA_021776685.1 Alphaproteobacteria bacterium | reverse complement strand
TGGGATTACGCGCTGCTGAACTCCTCCTGGTCGGTGGCGCGGGACTATGCCAATCGCGGCCATGTGGATGGCCGGCGTCCGGGCTTTCTCGACCCCTTCACGCCGTTCATGCCGCTGGCGGAGACCGAGGCAGAAATGCCGGGGATCGACGAGACCACTGCGCGCATCAAGCAGGTGGCGCGCTTCCTGGGCGCGGACCTGGTGGGGATTGCCGAGTTTGACCCGCGCTGGGTCTATACCGCTGCCGGCGACGTCAATTCTCCAACCAAGGACGAGAAACCCAACGAGATTCCGGACGGGATGGCCAGTGTCATCGTGCTCGCACACGGCATGGATCACGAGCTGGTCAAAAGCTATCCCGCGGCGCTCGCCGCCAGCGCCACGGGCCGGGAATATTCGCGGGAGGCGGCGATTGTCTCGTCGCTTGCGAGCTTTATCCGCTCCCTCGGCTTCGAGGCTGTGGGCTCTTCCAACGATACGGCGCTGACCATTCCCTACGCCATCAAGGCCGGCATGGGCGAATACGGCCGCAACCAGATGGT
Source organism: Alphaproteobacteria bacterium (assembly GCA_021776685.1). GTDB lineage: Bacteria > Pseudomonadota > Alphaproteobacteria > Bin65 > Bin65 > JAJFFJ01. The sequence continues at coordinate 2,990 of JAJFFJ010000139.1, read as the reverse complement.
GATTACGCCGGAGTTCGGCCCACGGGTACGCTTCTCAAAGGTGATTACCAGCCTGCCGCTCACCTACGACCAGCCGCGCAAGCATGGCGTCACGGAGTTCTGCAACATCTGCCAGAAATGCGCGGATGCCTGCCCGCCGAAGGCCCTGCCTTATGGCCCGCCGACCGACGTGCCCCAGAACCGGTCGACCATCAAGGGTGTCAAGAAATGGTCGGCGAACTGTGAGAAATGCTTCAAATACTGGACGAAGATGCGTTCCGATTGCGCCATCTGCATGCGCGTCTGCCCCTATAACATGGACTATTCAAAGCTCAGGTCGCGGATCATCCGGCGGCTCATGGGCACGCGCCTGCGGAAACTCATGTTGAAGCTCAACCTGCGCGGCAAACAGGGCGACCGGCGCCCGCCTAAGGACTGGTGGAAGCTCGGCAAAGACGCCCAAACAGGTGGTCACTAGCTGACAGCCACCCGGGGAGCGCCTCACATCGGCGTGGCGGCGGCGGGAACGCCTCGGTTAAACTGCTGCCATGACATCGCCCCCTGAGAATACCGACGCGGCAAGCCCGGATGCCTGGCCCGCCAATCGACCGCCTGATGACCCTCAGGCATGGGAACGCTTTCGCGATTCCGATGCCGCCGCGGGCTTTGTCATCGGCGAGGATTTCGAACGCTTCAGCCAGCGCGACGATGTCTTCAACCGCGCCTGGTGGGACCAGACCGTCCATACGGACGACGTGGTCGCCTTCTACGCCGCCCATCAAAAACCAGACCCCCGCCGCGGCGACGGCTTCACGCAGTGGGACTTCGCGCTGTTGAATTCCGCCTGGTCAGTGGCCCGGGACTATGCCGCCCGCGGGTACAAGGACGGCGTCCGCGAGGGCTTCCTCGATTCCTTCAAACCCTTCATGCCGCTCTCGCCCGACAAGGCCGAGATGCCTGATATCGCCGAGGCCACCGAGCGTGTCAAACAGGTGGCCCGCTTCCTGGGCGCGGACCTGGTGGGCGTCACCGAGTACGACGAGCGCTGGACCTACACAGCCTCCTGCCACATCGACAAGGTCCGCGACGAGAAGCCGAATGTGGTGCCGGATGGCATGAAAACCGTGATCGTCCTCGCCCATGGCATGGATCATCGGTTGGTGGAGAGCTACCCGTCCGCCATGGCCGCAGCCGCCACAGGGCGGGAGTATTCGCGGGAGGCGGCGATTGTCTCCTCGCTCGCCAGCTTCATCCGCTCTCTCGGCTACGAAGCGATCGCCACTTCCAATGACACCACATTGACGATCCCCTACGCCATCAAGGCCGGCATGGGAGAGTATGGCCGCAACCAGATGGTGATCACGCCAGAGTTCGGCCCGCGGGTGCGCTTTTCGAAAGTGATCACCGAGCTGGAGCTGGTGCACGACCAACCCCGCAAGCATGGCGTCACGGAATTCTGCAACATCTGCCAGAAATGCGCCGACGCCTGCCCGCCAAAGGCCTTGCCCTATGGCCCGCCGAGCGACGTGCCGCAGAACCGCTCGACCATCAAGGGCGTCAAGAAATGGTCGGCGAACTGCGAAAAGTGCTTCGGCTACTGGACCAAGCTACGGGCGGACTGCGCCATCTGCATGCGCGTGTGCCCCTACAACATGGACTATTCGAAGCTCATGTCGCGGATCATCCGGCGGCTGATGGGCACGCGCCTGCGCAAGCTCATGCTGAAGCTCAACCTGCGCAGCAAACAGGGCAGCCGCCGCGCACCCAAGGACTGGTGGCGGCTCGGCCGCGACGCCCAGTCCGGCGGGCACTGACGGGCAGGTATTGGGAGCAACGGCAAGGGTCGTTTTCTGCGCGCGGCAGCAGACGACGGCCCACGTCAGTCCAAGACGGCCGGGCGGGTCACTACGGACGGCAGGCCTTCAGAACGGGCTTGATCGCAGCAGCAGCGTTGGTCAGCGGCACAAGGTCCGTGACGGCGAGCTTCTCTAGCTTGACCGCCACCGACGACGAAGGCGGGGACGACGCGAAGTCCTTGAACATCGGATGGTCGTGGTCAAACCGGGCTCGATAGATCACCCAGTCGGTCAGCGCGCCTTCGTACCGGGCATAGTCAACATAGGTCCGCGCGACGAACCGGTAGGTGATCTTCTGCCGAACCGCAGTTGGCCCGAGCATCTTGCCCTTGAGGACGCGGGTGTAGCGGATGCTGAGCGCTGATCCATGACAGATCAGCGAGAGCCTGACCTGTTCGCCCTTGCCCGCTTTGCAACTCACCCAGGCTTCCGGCTCGTTCTCCCTGAACCCACCGGCCTTGGTGTAGGCCCACGGCTTGCAGCTCCCCGCCGGCCAGCGCATGTCTGCCGCCGCCGCAGAGACTACGCTCCCCACCAACAACGCCCCGCCAAGAATGCTGGCGATGAATGCCTTTGTGGCTTTGCCCATGATCGATTCTCCTTGCTGTCGCGGCTGACCCCGCTGCCGCTTATTCAGGGATCGGAATGGGCGTTACGTGTTTGGGGACGTCATAGCCGGCGATGGTGCCGGGACGGGCAGCGATCGCCTTGTACCAGCGCAGCACGTTCGGATACTCGTTCAGGTCCATCTGCTGGAATTCGTAACGGCTGACCCAGGGCCAGCAGGCCATGTCGGCGATGGAGTAGTCGTCGGCGATATATTCGCGGCCATCCAGTTGCTTGTTGAGCACGCCGTAAAGCCGGTGGGCCTCCTTGGAATAGCGCTCCTCCGCATAGGGCGCCTTCCCCGGATTGAACTTCACGAAGTGGTGCACCTGGCCGAGCATCGGGCCGAGGCCACCCATCTGCCACATCAGCCATTCCAGCGTCTTCTGCCGCTTCATGAAGTCGGTCGACAGGAACTGGCCGGTCTTCTCCGCCAGATAGATCAGGATCGCGCCTGACTCCATCAGCGACAGGCCGTTCTCCCGGTCCACGATCGCCGGGATGCGGTTGTTCGGGCTGATCTTGAGAAACTCGGGCGCGAACTGCTCG
>JAJFFJ010000138.1 GCA_021776685.1 Alphaproteobacteria bacterium | reverse complement strand
AAAAATGGTGGGCGCGGCTGGGATTGAACCAGCGACCCCTGCCGTGTGAAGACAGTGCTCTCCCGCTGAGCTACGCGCCCCCAATGCCCGTGATCGGGGTGTCTCGCGGACACGGCGCCGGGTTGGATGAACCTGGCAGGGCGGCGAAAGCCGCGGGCGTCCGGAAGGCGTTGGATATAGGGGCGCAGTGCGGCGGGTGTCAACCATGGCGGGGGCTGCGCGACGCCGCACCTATCGGCCCCTGGCCACGCCACACGCCATGGTTCTTCCAGACACCTGTGCGGGCGTATACTTCCGATATGCGTTGGCGCACGGGAGATGTCCGATGAGAGTGCCCCTTCTTGCCGCCCTTGTGCTGGCCGGTGCCGGTTGCGGCGATCACCAGCGCGGCCCGTCCACGGGGATCACCAAGACGCCGGCGCAAAAAAACTGGCAAACCCAGGCGATTGCCCACCTGCGGCTGCGCGGCCAGCCAATTCGGCTTTCGGACCTGGCGCCGGGGAAAACGCCCCTATGTCTGCGGTTGGTCAATTATGGGTGCCTGAAACAGCCAACCAACGACACATGGAATGGTTCCGTCGGCCGGGACGCCCGCAATCACGCTATCTTCCGGGATGGGCGATGGGGCATCCGCGCTGTGGTGGTGAACATCTGCCACTACCGGAAGCAGGGACCGCTCAGCATCGCGCGGCTGGTTTCCACCTATCAGCCCTGGTGCGACACCATCGGTTCTCGCGCCACCCGGCGGGGATGGCGGAAAAGCTGCAAGAGATTTGGGTCCAACGGCGATGTTGCGGCCTGGAAGCGGGGCGAAAAGGTCTGCGCCCGGCCCCCCAACGGCCGGCCCCGCCCGGGTCAGTGCGCTGCGTGCAACTGCCCGAACACGGCGATTAGCAATATGGTCGCCTACCTCAGGTCGAAGGGCCGGAAGGTTACTGCCGACCAACCCCTGCCCTTCTTTCGCCCAGACGGCCGCACCAACCGGTCCCTCATGAAGCACGTGCTGCATAACAAGATCAGGCGCGAGCTGGGGCGGCGCTGGTCGCCAAAGCCGGCGTTGCTGACGGCCGGAATGGACCTGGCCGACCGCAGGCGGTGCGATTTCAAAGCGAAATAGGCCGTCCGCGGGCAGCGTGGCCGTAACATCCCGACACAAAACTTGAATTGGCCCGGCGCGCCGGGGTGTGGCAAGGTTTGCGTGTTCTAAGGGTTTTCCATCCGGGACAGGCGTTGCGCCCGCCCCGACAGGCCCAATTGGGCACACACGCAGATGAGGCGACACCATGAGCACGGGCCATGAATACTGACCATGAGCACTGACCATGAGCACTGACGCTGTCGCCACCGTGATTCTCGCCGCCGGCAAGGGCACGCGGATGAAGTCTGCGTTGCCGAAGGTGATGCACGCCATCGGCGGCCGGCCGATGGTGCAGCATGTGCTGGCCACCGCCGCAGCCCTGGATGCGGAGAAGCAGGTGGTGGTGGTGGGCCCGGACATGGCGGACGTGGCCGGCGCCGTCGCCCCCTGGGACACGGCAGTGCAGGAAAATCAGCTGGGCACCGGCGACGCGGTGCTGGCGGCGCGCAGCCTGCTGGCGGGATTTACGGGGACGGTGCTTGTGCTCTATGGCGACACGCCGCTGATCCGGACGGAGACCCTGCGCGCAATGATCGCCAAGCGCGCCGAGACGGGCGCCGCGGTGGTGGTGTTGGGATTCCGGCCTGACGAACCCGGTGGCTATGGCCGGCTGGTGACCGCACCCGACGGGTCGCTGGACGCCATTGTGGAGGCCAAGGAGGCGACGCCGGAACAGCTGGAGATCGACCTCTGCAACTCCGGCGTCATGGCAATTGACGGCGCCGCGATGTTCGACCTGCTGGACGCCGTCGGCAACGACAACGCCAAGGGCGAATATTACCTGACCGACATTGTCGAGATCGCGCGATCCCGCCAGATGCGCGGCGCCTATATCGAGGCCGAGGAAGCGGAGCTGCTCGGCGTCAACAGCCGCGCCGACCTGGCGGTGGCGGAAAGCGTGCTGCAGGGCTGGCTGCGCGAGGCGGCCATGGCCGGGGGCGCGACCCTCACCGCGCCGGAAACCGTTTTTTTCAGCTGGGACACCCGGCTCGGCCAGGATGTGATTGTCGGCCCGCACGTCTTCTTCGGCCCCGGCGTGACGGTCGACGACACTGCGGAGATCCGCGCCTACAGCCACCTGGAGGGCGCGCACGTCAAATCCAGCGCACAGGTGGGCCCCTATGCCCGCCTCCGCCCCGGCGCGGTGCTCGAGGCCGGGTCGCGGGTGGGCAACTTTGTCGAGATCAAGAACGCCGTGCTGGGGGAAGGCGCCAAGGCCAACCACCTAAGCTATATCGGCGACGCGGATGTAGGCGCCGGCGCGAATATCGGCGCGGGCACCATCACCTGTAATTATGACGGCTATCTCAAGTGGCGCACGAAAATCGGCGCGGGCGCCTTCATCGGCTCCAACAGCGCGCTGGTGGCCCCCATCACCGTGGGCGACGGCGCCATTGTGGGCGCCGGCAGCACGATCACCAGGGACGTGGAGCCCGATGCGCTGGGCGTGACCCGCGCGGACCAGGAAGAGATCCCCGGCGCCGCCAAACGCTTCCGCGAACACCGCGCGGCAATGAAAAAGAACCAGAGCAAATAAGGGCGATCAGCCCGGGACAGAGATCATGTGCGGCATCATTGGCATTATCGGCAAGCAACCGGTCGTCCCCCTCCTGGTGGACGGGCTCCGGCGGCTGGAATATCGGGGCTATGACTCGGCCGGCGTCGCCACAATCAACGGGCCGCGCATCCGCCGCCGCCGCGCCCAGGGCAAGCTCGACCGGCTGGCGGAAAAGCTGGTTGACCGGCCGCTGGAAGGCACCACCGGCATCGGCCACACCCGCTGGGCCACCCACGGCATTCCCAATGAGATCAACGCCCACCCCCATGTGACCGACCGGGTGGCCATCGTCCATAACGGCATCATCGAAAACTTCCAGGAACTGAAAGACGAGCTGGCGGCCGAGGGCAGCAAGTTCGAGAGCGAGACCGATACAGAGGTGGTCGCCCATCTGATCACCAAATATCTCGACCTGCAGATGACGCCCAAGGATGCGGTGTTCGAGACCCTGAAGCGGATCGAGGGCGCCTTTTCGCTCGCCATCGTCTTTTCCGGCGATGAGGAGCTGATGGTCGGCGCACGCAAGGGCAGCCCGCTGGCGGTGGGCTATGGCGACGGCGAGATGTTCCTCGGCTCGGACGCGCACGCCCTCGCGCCGCTGACCAAGATGATCAGCTATCTGGAAGAGGGTGACTGGGTGGTCATGTCCCGCGACTCGGCGCAGGTCTATGACGAGGCCGGCAACGCCGTCGAGCGCGAGGTCAAGGAAACCACCGCGTCTGGCGCACTCGTCGGCAAGGGCGAATACCGCCATTTCATGCTGAAGGAGATTTACGAGCAACCCGCCGTGATTGGCGACACCCTGCTCAGCTTCTTCAACGCGGCACAGCGCACGGTCAACATGCCCGAGCTGCCGTTCGACCTCGCCAGCGTCAGCCGTTTCACGATTACCGCCTGCGGCACTGCCTTTTATGCCGGCATGGTGGCGAAATACTGGCTGGAGCAGGTTGCGCGCGTGCCGGTGGAGGCGGATGTGGCCTCGGAGCTGCGCTACCGCCAGGCGCCCATGCCGGAAGGCGGCGTGATGATTGTGGTCTCCCAGTCCGGCGAGACGGCAGACACTCTGGCGGCCATGCGCTACGCCCGGGAGCAGGGCCAGAAAATCGTCTCCGTCGTCAATGTGCCGGAGAGCACCATTGCCCGGGAATCCGATCTTGTACTGCCCACCAAGGCGGGGCCGGAGATCGGCGTCGCCTCGACCAAGGCCTTCACCACCCAGCTCACCACACTCGCCTGCTTTGCCATCGCCACCGGCATTGCCCGGGGCACGATTGACCACGTGCGCGAGGATTCACTCACCCACGCCATCGAGCAGGTGCCGGCCCGCGCCGCCGAAGTACTGCTGAACGATGATCGTCTGGCAGAGATCGCTCACCAGATCGCAGACGCCCGGGACGTGCTCTATCTCGGCCGCGGCACCGCCTACCCCATCGCCATGGAAGGCGCGCTCAAACTCAAGGAAATCTCCTACATCCACGCCGAGGGCTATGCCGCCGGCGAGATGAAGCACGGGCCGATCGCGCTGATCGACGAAAATGTGCCGATTGTTGTGATCGCACCGTCGGATGATCTGTTCGAGAAGACTGCATCGAACACGCAAGAGGTGGTCGCCCGCGGCGGCAAGGTGATCTTCCTGTCAGACCGCGCCGGCATCGAGAAAGTCGGCGATCTGGCCATGGCGACAGTCGAACTCCCCACCGTCGATCCGTTCGTTGCGCCGATCCTCTATTCCATCCCGATCCAGCTTCTCGCCTATCACACGGCGGTCCTGAAGGGCACGGATGTGGACCAGCCCCGCAACCTGGCGAAAAGCGTGACGGTGGAGTGACGACGGAGTAACGGCAAAGTGATGGCCAGGCAGGCCGTTTGAGCACGAAAACCGGCTCAAAGCTGGCAGGGTCAAATTGCCCGACGGGCTAGTTTTTTTCCAACGCGATACCACTTCTGCTAAAACCCGCCCCAACATGGGAGTACGCCCGCCTTCCGCGATTGCCGGGGGCGGTCATCTGCCACCCAACACAGCTCAATCGCCGGGCGCCGCCTTCCAGGCGCGCCGCTGAGGAGACAAGACGTGTCACGAATCAGGATCGCCATTGCAGGTGTCGGCAACTGCGCCAGTTCGCTGGTGCAGGGCCTCGAATATTACCGGCTTCGCAACGAAGACGAGATCATCGGCCTGATGCGGCCGGAAATCGGCGGTTGGCGCGCCACGGATATCGACATTGTCGCCGCCTTCGATGTGGATGCGCGCAAGGTCGGCCGCCCGGTGGAAGAGGCGATCTTCGCCCGGCCGAACTGCACAAAGGTGTTCCAGGCCGAGCTGCCCGAATCCGGCGTGATTGTGCAAATGGCGCCGGTGCTGGACGGCATCGCCGACCATATGGACGACTATAGCGACGACGAGGCATTCCGGCTGGCTGAGGCTGGGCCGGTTGATGTGACACAGGTGCTGAAGGATACCGGCGCCGAAGTGCTGCTGTGCTACCTGCCCGTCGGCTCGGAGCAGGCGGTCAAGCATTATGCGGAAGCCTGCCTCGACGCCGGCGTCGGCATGGTGAATTGCGTGCCGGTGTTCATCGCATCCGACCCGGCCTGGGCGGCGCGGTTCCGCGACGCGGGCGTGCCGATCGTCGGCGACGACATCAAGAGCCAGGTGGGCGCCACCATCGTCCACCGGAGCCTGACGCGGCTGTTCAATGACCGAGGCGTCAGCCTGGACCGGACCTATCAGCTCAACACCGGCGGCAACACCGACTTCCTCAACATGCTGCAACACTCGCGGCTGAAGTCGAAAAAGAAGTCCAAGACGGAATCCGTACAATCGCAGCTGGATACCCGCCTGCCCGACGGCAACATCCATATCGGCCCGTCCGACTATGTGCCCTGGCAGGATGACAACAAGGTGGCCTTCATCCGCATGGAAGGCCGCGGCTTTGGCGACGTGCCGCTGGAGCTTGAACTGCGCCTCTCGGTACAGGATTCGCCCAATAGCGCCGGCGTGGTGATCGATGCCCTGCGCTGTGCAAAGCTGGCACTGGACCGCGGTCAGGGTGGCCCGGTCGAGGCGCCATCGGCCTATTTCATGAAGAGCCCGCCGGTGCAGATGCGCGACTCCGTGGCCCGGGACCTGCTGGACGGCTTCATTGCCGCCAGCGACGAGAGTGTCACAGCACTTCCCACAAGCCGCCGGCGGACGCGCTCCAGCACGCCGCAGACCGCGCTGATCCTGGCGGCCGGCACAGGCTCGCGCTTGTATCCCAATGGCGGATTACCCAAGCCACTTGCGCCCGTGGGCGGCCAGACCATGGCTGAATGGGTGATGACCACCCTGCGGGAAGCGGTCGGCATCGAGGATTTCGTGGTCTCTCTCGGACATGAGGCAGAACTGGTGGGAAGCCAGTTCAGGTCAATCGCCCGGCGCACGGGCGTCCAGGTGCGATTTGTGGAAGCGGAGAACTGGCGGGACGGCAACGGCGCCAGCGCCCTCGCGGCTGCGGACGCAATCGGCGACGCGCCATTCCTGCTGTCCATGTGTGACCACCTGTATGACAGCGATCTTGCTGCCGTGCTGGCCGCAACCCCGCCGGACGCCGGCGGCATGCTGTTGGCCGTCGATTTCGAGACAGAGGATGTCTTTGACGTCGATGACGTGACCAAGGTCAAAGTGGATGCCGGTCTCATCACTGCGATTTCAAAGTCCCTGGAAGATTGGGACGGCAGCGATACGGGCGTCATGCACTGCACCGCCGGTCTGTTCGACGCGCTCCGCGAAGCTGCGAAGGACGGCCGCTATGGTCTGTCCGATGGGCTCGCCCGGCTTTCGGAAAAGGGGCTTGCCGGCACCGTCGATGTCAGCGGCAACTGGTGGCTGGACGTGGATACGCCGGAAGCGATGGCGCTCGCCGAGGCGAAGCTGGTCGGTCGAGCCGCGTAGGCGCCGTCAGCTACGCCCTGCCCGCCCGCCGCGCGGCCAGCAAGACCAGCGCCAGAAAAACCGGTGCGCCAATCGCCGTCGGCACCAGGAACCATGCTGCCTCGCCAAATAGCGACAGGGCGAAGACCAGGTAAATAAAATCTCGCCTGGACAACCCATCCAGCAGCCGGGTCAGGCTGTTGGCAGGGCCGGAAGACACGGAGGTATAGACCGGCCCTGCCGCCGTCTTCCCCCGCATGGTGAGCCAGTAGACCGTGATCGCCGATCCACCCGTACCGACCACGGCCGGCACAGCAATCAACAGCGGCCACAGCGCGTCCTGCGCCAGTGACCAGCCAATGCCCATACAGCTGAACACAGCCACGTGGACGATGTTGTCGCTCCAGAAATCGAGCAGACCGCCAAGGCGGCTTTCGATGAACTTGAGGCGCGCCAGTTCGCCATCGCAGCCATCGATCACCGAATGCGCGACAAACAACAGCCCGCCGATGGCCTGCAGCCAGGGCGTCCCGGTCAGGAAGAAAGGTGCCGCGGCAAGACCGATCAGCAGGCTGATGATGGTCATGCCATTGGGCGTGATGGCGGTTTTCGCCAGCCGGCGGGACAGCCAGAGCGAGATAGGCCGGGCGAAAACCCGCGCCATAAAGCCGTCGGTAGATTTGACGAGCGAGCCCATCAACCGCCGCTCCGCGGCCAGCCAGACATCGTCCGTCAGCAGCATTGTCCGCTCGCCCTGCGCGTCCGCCGCCGCTGCGGCCACGGTTTCGAGCCTGATGCCCGCACTGGACAGCGCCACACCCGGCCCAAAGCCCAGGACCGTTCCTGAGGATATGCTCTGCGTGCTGGCATGCGCGAGCCACCCTGTTTCCGCCAGCACATCCCCGCGCGTATAGATTACCGCCTCAGGGAACCCATTCGCCAGATCCGCCACGCCGACCCGCGAAACTTCCGCCAAGCCTGCTGGCAATACGGCGCCTTGATCCGCCAGGATCGACACTTGGCCAATGCCGGCGCGGCGTGCCGCCATAACAGCCCGCGCGGCGACCGGCAGTCCAAGCACGGATCGCGACCAGATCGCAGCCGGCGCCGCGGCCTCCCGAAGGTCAATCAGCAGATGGTCTGGCGTTTCGGCCATAAGTGCAGGATGGCGGCATGGGGCGGTTAGCGGATTTGACCGCACCATATCGATCAGGGATAACCGCTGCCAGCGGCGCCGCACGGGTGCGGCGTTCCTGCTGAGAGGCCGATATCAAAGTTATTATCTACATTACCGGCCTGGCTGGTCTGGCGCTGCTTACCTGGCTGATTGTGGACGCTGGCGCTGGCGCCGTGGGCGAGGCCATGGCGTTGATCGGTTGGGGCCTGTTACCGATAACCGCCTTTCACGCGATTCCGCTGGTCATCAGTACCCTGTCCTGGCGGGAAATGCTGGAGTCTGCAGGCCGGCCCGCGCTGCCCGTGTTGGTGCTGATCCGCTGGATTCGGGAAAGCGTCAACAATTTGCTGCCGGTGGGACAAGTGGGCGGCGAGCTTGTCGGCGCGCGCCTGGTACACCTGCGCGGCGTTTCCGGCGCCTCTGCCTTGGGTAGCGTGGTTGTGGACCTGACCGTTGGTCTGCTGACCCAGATGGTGTTTGTGGTCATTGGCCTGATCATCCTGGTCTCCTATTCCACCGAGCCGAATGTCCTGGCTGTGGTCTGGAGTGTGCTGGCGGGGATGGGCATCTTTCTGATGTGCATTCTGGGATTCTTCGCCTTCCAGCAGCACGGCATGATGCGCTTTGGCGCCAGGATCGCCGGTAATCTGATGAATGACGATGCCCGGAAACAGCTCGCCGCAGGTGCCGATGATGTGGATCTGACGATTCGCGCCGTCTACCGGAGCCCGCGCATCTGGCGCGCGTCGGCCGTGCGCCTGGTCGGCTGGCTGCTGGGCGCGGGCGAAATCTGGCTGATCATGTATTTTCTCGGCAAACCGATCAGCATCGGCGAAGCACTGGTGCTGGAAGCCTTTATTACCGGTATTCGTTCGGCCGCTTTTCTGGTGCCGGGCGCCATTGGCGTGCAGGAAGGCGCCGCCATCATATTCGGCAGCCTGTTCGGTATCTCGGCGCCAGAGTCCCTGGCGATCTCCCTCGGCAAGCGTGTGCGTGAGATTTTGCTCGGCGTGCCTGGCCTGATATCATGGCAGATCATTGAGGGGCGTCGCCTGGTGGAGCGCAAACGGTCATGACACGCCTGAGACTGAGCCTGATTATCGTTGTTGCTCTGGTAGCCGCTGGAACACCTGCACGTCAGGCACTGGCCTGTGCAGTGGCAACAAAGCCTGCAGCCAAGGCGCTTGTGCTCAAGGCTGCCGCCCATCTCAGGCTTCGCGGGCCTCACGCCGCATTCCGCGACTTTATGAATCCATCCGCCGGCTTCATGGCCGGAGACCTCTATGTCTGGGTCATAGACATGAAGGGGCAGATGGTCGCGAATGGCCGCTATCCGCAATATGTGGGCAGCACCATGGGCCGCGGGCCTGGCAGTCTGGGCGTCGCAGTCCTCGCACGGGCGCGTTTCAAGGGCGCCGGATGGGTGGAATATCGCTGGTACAGCCCCTGTTCCGGCCGGGTGGAGCGCAAGGTCGCCTTCTTCAAACGCGAAGGCGGATATGTCATCGGCGCTGGCGCCTACCCGAAACCAGGCGTCTGATTTCGCCGCAGAAGGCCGCGATTCACAAATATTGGTTCCAAATTCGTTACCACGCCGCACCAAGATTAACGTGTGCGGTAAACTGATCTTTAAGGCCTGACCGGTAACTATCCCCTTCTAGAATTCAGCTGAATATTCAAGGGGAATGCGGATGCTGATGGAGGCCCCCTCTCAGGAGGCTCAGGCTACAGCCCTTTCAAGCAATGTCCTCGACCGCTTCAACGAACTCCGTGAAGAAGTGATCGAGACCCTGTCGGCTGCGCACAAACTTGCGCAGACCGTGGGCCCGCTTGCCGAACAGGTAGAGCCGCATATCGCTGCCGCCCACCGCCAGGTGCGTGAGTCGCGTCTGAACCTTGTCATCGTCGGTTCTGAAGGCGTCGGTAAATCGACGCTGATCAACGCCATTGCCGGCACCGAGCTGTCGCCCCAGGAACAGATGTACCCGGGCACGGTCGCACCGGTGTTTCTCGATTGGTCTTCAGATACGGAGCATGTGTTCACTGTCCTCCAGCGCGGCGAAAGTGAGCCGGTGCGCTGCCGGGATGCTGATGAGTTCCGCTCCTATCTTCTGCAGAAAGACAATCAGGACAACCACAAGCAGGTCGTCTGGGGCCGCGTCACCGTAGATCACCCGATCCTGGCCAAGGGCCTTCGCCTGGTGGACATGCCCGGCGTCGAGGGTCTGTCGCCGGTGATCGCCATCGAAGCCCAGCGATTCATCCAGAGCTTCGCCCACGCTGTGGTGGGCGTGGTGCGCGACCGTGGCTATGGCGCGCTGGCGCGAATTCTCAAGAATTTCAACGGCGAGGATCTGCAGTTGCAGGGCCTGCTGCTCAACTGGTCCCTGGATGCATGGGTCGGCCGTGAAGATGACGAAATGGCCGCCTTCATCGCCGAACAGAAACAACTCGCAGCTCAACTGCTGCAGCCGGAAGACGGCCCCGGGCTGGTTTCCGCAGAAGATATCCATGTGCTTCACCTGCCATCCCTGCGCGCGGTGCAGGAGGGTGGGAAGCCCCAGGTCGATACGCCGGTCCATGTGGCGGAAGCAGACGCATTCATGTCTACGATGTGGAGCTATGTGCAGGCCAATGGCGTTGACAGCGTGATCCTGGATGCCGCCGGTGCAGCGGACCGGGCGATTTCCGCGCTAATGTCGGTAATGACGACACGCCAGAAGGTGCTCACAAGCCTGATCGAGGACGGCGCTCCGGCCGGCCATGCATTCATGGCCACCTTCGACCGGGCGCGCCAGGAAGCGGGCGAACACTGGGGCAAAGTCTATCGGGAAAATGTCACCGATTCGATTGCCGACCAGACCTGGGGGCCCCTGAAGACCTCCATCGACCGTTTGCGCGATCGTCTTCTGGACAGCATCCATGACATCCGTGGGCGCCTCAGCGCCATGACCAGCAAGCTGAACGAAAAGGACGCAGAGACCCTGCGCCAGCATCTGGAGCGTCTGGCCGCTGAATTGATGCGGCAGGTGGAAGACCGGCAGATCGAACTTCTGGACGATGTCCTGCAGTATTTCTCGGGCCACGCCAACCAGTCGCTGGACATTGTCTACAAGCGTCTGCCGATACTGCGCGACACGCTCGAAAATGAAATGGTCATCACGCCGGAGTCCCTGCTTCAGGTCCAGCTCGGCAAGATGGGCCCGAACATGACGGAGAATTTGTTCAAGGCCGGAACGGTCGGTAGCGCATCCTTCCTGGCGGGCAAGGTGACCGCCGGCGGTGGCGTCGCGCTGCTGGCGCCTGTTTTGAGCCTGAACCCCATCGGTGCGCTTATTATTGGCGCGTCCATCGGTGGCTTCCTCGCAGGTGGCATTATCGAAGCCGTGATCTTCAGCCCGGGCCGGTCCGTGCGCGACGCGCTGGACCGCGTTCAGGAGCAGATCCAGAAAATTGACACCAGTGAGCGCAGCCCGATGCGTGACTCCTGGGCCGACGTTGTGCGCACGATCGCCACCAACGTTGATGAGGTGCTGCGCACCCGGTTCGACGGCATCTGCCGCCTGATCGAAGATCCGGGCGCAAATCAGGCTGTACTGGTCGCCGACAAGAATTCCGTCGACGAAGCGATTGCCGAAGCAGGTGAACTTGCGCGCCGTCTGGACGGCATCGGCATCATGGCGGGAGGTTATCTCGAATGAGCCAAGACTTTCGCTATCGCCGCTTTTCCTTTCGCCGGCTCCGGATGTCGAACCTGATCCATGCGGGAGGCGGTCGTCTTCTGACATTCCTGGCAGGTGGCGCCGTGTTCTTCGCATTGATTGAATTGGGCCCGCTGGTTGCCCTTGGGTTGATCTTCGGCCTGATCCCTCTAGGTGCGCTGATCGTCATGATCGGTAAGCGAATCGAAGACCGGGATCATGGTTCTGTTGAAACCGTCTCCAGCGGCCTGAACTGGCTGGAGCCGGCGACGGTCCCATTCGGGCCGTCCCAACGCATGCTCAACTCCACCCTGGCCGCAGCAAATGCCAGCCCCGGTGGATCGCCTTTGGCCGTCCGGCCGCGCTACTTCATGGACCCGTTGGTTGCCACTCTGGGTGAATCCGGCATTGTCGGTGCAGTGCGCTCAGGGCCGGAGGCATTTGTCGGCTATACTCTGCGCCGCCGGTTCGAAGATGCGCTGGACCGTTCACGCTATGAAGACGCGGCCAGGATCATCGCCGAAATGGCGGAGAGCACCGACAATCACGCCTGGTGCGTCAACGCCAATCGCCGTCTGGCATACAGGCGGTCGCGCGTTGCGGAAAATTCCGCCGCGCTCCACCACTAGGCACGGTCTTTCAGAAAAGTTTCCGGCGGATGGGCCGTCGGCGCTCTAGCGCCGGCTGAACACTGGCGCCCTGAGTCCTGAAATTTCAGTGTTCACGCCCTCATCCCACCCTCTCATCAGTGAAATCAATCGCAACCTGCGGGTCTTTGCCTGGTTGGCGGCGCCAAAGCCGCGCACCGGCCCCTCAAATGGTTGTGAGCGGGTTTGATCGGAATGTGCATTGTTCCAGGGCGGGTGAGCGCCAACATCTTCTTCACACAGAAGATGCTCTGTCCAACAGGGGAGCTGGGACATGATGATGAGATCCCTTCAATACCGGTCCGCCCGTCCGATTGCCGCCGGCATCGCGCTGGTGCTGATGGCCATTGCGCTGCTGAACATCCCGGGCGCTGCTGCCGCACCGGCAGCCAAGGTTTGGCCGCGCTGGGCGCAACATGACGCCACGTCGACCGCAACCATCGATCACAAGGTATGGAGCACTTTCCTCGCCAAATATGTCCGCCGCAGCCGGGACGGTATCAACCGTGTCGCCTATGGCGCCGTCACGCCTGCTGACAAAGCCAGTCTGAAGGCCTATCTCCGCCGCATGGCGGCGGTCAAAATCAGCCGCCACAACCGGACGGAGCAGATGGCCTTCTGGGTCAATATCTACAACGCCGTTACGGTGAACGTAGTTCTCAGCCGATGGCCTGTGAAAACCATCCGCCAGATCAGTATCTCGCCCGGTCTGTTCAGCCGCGGTCCGTGGGGCAAGAAGCTTATCACCGTCGAGGGTGTCCCGCTGTCGCTCGACGACGTCGAACATCGCATCCTTCGGCCGATCTGGCGTGACCCGCGCATCCACTATGCGGTCAACTGTGCCGCACTCAGCTGCCCCAACCTGCAGCCCGTGGCCTTCACCCGCGCCAACCTTCATATGCTGCTGGACCGGGCCGCCTTCGAGTATGTGAACCATCCGCGGGCCGTTCAGGTCAGCGACGGGGAACTGCGGGTATCCAGTATCTACCGCTGGTTCAAGGAAGATTTCGGCAGCTCCGATCCCAGCATCGTTGCCCACCTGAAACGCTATGCCCGGCCGGCGCTTCGCGCCCAGCTGGAAAAGATCAGCCGCATAAATGACGACGGATACGACTGGACCATTAACGCGGTCCGGTAAGGAGCTCTCCTCTCTCTCGTATCCGCGTTTGAACCGGCCGCGCTCCCCCTTAGCGGCCGGTTCCTTTTTTGGGCTGATGGCTAGCCTGGCTCGTCGTCAGGGGGGCGGACGCGAAACAGGAAGGCCACCGGGATCATCGCGAGCGACACGACCGTCAGGATCAGATAATCGTTGTTGTAAGCAATCATCGCGGCCTGTCGCGATATTTCGTGATCCAGCGCCCGTATTCCTGCCAGCGTATCGATGTTCCAGCGGGCGCCGCTGCCGGACAGGTTCGGGTTGTAGGGCGTAATCAGCTCGATCAGCTCCGCCCGGTTGATCGTGGTGTTGCGAAAGAGCATGAACACAAAAATTGCAATGGCGACGGAACTGCCAATATTGCGCAGCAGCTGAAACAGACCTGTCGCCTCGCCGCGCAATCTGTCCGGGATGGTCAAAAACGCCAGGAAAAAGAGCGGACCATAAGTCAGCCCCATGCCAACGCCCTGCAACGAGCCGGAAACAATTACGTGGTTGCGACTGACATCCAGGGTCCAGTGCGACATGTCCCACCCGGACATCGCAACCAGCACCAACCCGACGGTAAAGATCCAGCGCGGGTCGATACGATCAATCAAACGGCCGCCGATCAGCATCCCAATCATCACGCCCAGACTGCGCGGTGACAGCACCCAGCCGACGGTCAAAACTGGATAGTCCTTCAACTCCTGCAGGAAGAGGGGAATCAACACCAGGGGCGGCAACAGCACAAATCCGAACAAGAAAATGAGCAATGCGCCGACCACATAGTTGCGATCCCGGAACAGATCGCGACTCAGGAAAGGCTGCCGCGCCGTGGTAATCTGGACCAGGAAGAGGTAGAGCGCGAGAACCGCAACCACAGCCTCGACAATGATTTCGGTGGAATCGAACCAGTCCTGCCGTTCCCCCCGGTCGAGGATCAGCTGAAAGCAGGTGACCGCCACCGCGAGAAACCCGAAACCGGTCCAGTCAAACCGGACGATCTTGCCGGGCGTGTCCCGAGGCATGCCGGCAATAGCTGCCACCGCTGCGGCAATCCCGATAGGCACGTTGATGTAATAGATCCACGGCCAACCGTAGTTATCCGTCAGATAACCGCCCAGGGTCGGTCCAATGACCGGCCCGAGCATGACCCCCAAACCC
>JAJFFJ010000137.1 GCA_021776685.1 Alphaproteobacteria bacterium | reverse complement strand
ACACCGGATTTTCCCACGTCAGTGCCGCCATGGCCGTTTCCCTCCAGCCGTCGATGTACAATCATAACCTGGGGCCGCGGCGCGCGCCATGCTTCGGGCCATTGTGCGCGTCTGGGTCCGCATCTGGGTCCGCATCTGGCTAATAGCGGACCTCTAGGTTGGCGCTCGCCGGTGCCCGCTCGGCCCCTCCCGAGCTGACATCAGCCGACACCAGCCGGTCGAGCAAATCGCGTGCAGATCAGGACTTTCTGAGGGTCTTCCTTCAATAGAAGGACGAAAGACGGTCGATACAGCCCGGTAGCGCGCCTTGAAAGAAACGTCACAGGACTTATATCCTATATTGCTCTTTGACAGGTGAAAACAGCAGCAGTTCCCCTCCGTCGGCACGTGGATCGCCGCGCGCGCTCGAACGGCGCAGCGGCAACCCTTTCAGTGTTGCCGCCCCAACATTCCCCCACATAAACCCACATCCGGGGATATTCTGCGTTCCCAAGGGCAACAAACCGCAACGAAAGGCAACATTTCGCAACATTTGAAAAAATCGCCTACGCGAAGCCCTTTTCCTTCAGGAAGTCCACCGCAAGCCCGGCGATGTGGTCGGGCCGCTCGATCTGCAGCAGGTGGGTGGTGTTCTCGACCGGAATGTGCCGCCAGCCGATCTGTTGGGCCGCCGCCTGATTGATGAAGGCAGGCGACTTCTGGCCCTCCAGTTCCGGGTCGCTGGCGCAGACCAGAATGTGATCGCGGTATTGGCCGAGTTCGCCCAGGCGGGACCACAGGCGTGAATAGGCGTTGGAGACATAGGTGGCTGCTTCAAGTTCCCGCGGGCAGGCCAGCGTGAAGCGCCCGGTGGCGTCGTCCTGGCGGGTAACCGCCTGGGCCATCAGGTCGTGGGCGCCGTCGACCCACAAGGCCAGCCCCCTGGCCTTCTTGAAGCCGGCGGCCAGATCCTCCGGCCCCTCAAAATCGGTGGGCCGGGTCATCGACCAGTTGGCCAGGAAGATCTCGTAGCCGAAGCACAGCTCGTGCAATTCGTGGCCGGGGGTCGGGATGAAGGGTGGGTCGAACAGCACCAGCGCCTCCCAGCCAAGGCCGTAGTCCATCAGGTTGGCCAAAGACGCGAGTGAGGAGACGGAGTGGAACAGGCCGGCCATGGGTTTGGCGCCAAAGGTCTCGGGGATCGCGGACTTGAGCGTTTCCATGTCGCGCGCGAAGCCATCCAGATTGTGGCCGTGGCTGCCAAACAGCGGGTTCCAGCCGTGATTGCGCTGGTCATAGACGATGACATCGAACTCCGTGAGGAAATTTCGCCAGAAGGGATAGTAGGCGTCGATGGCGAATCCGTTGCCGTGGCACAGCACCAGCCGTGGGCCATCCGGATTGCCATGGCGGCGCAGGCGTATGACCGCGCCGTCGTGCATCGTCACGTTGGCAATGTCGTTGGGCTCTGGCAGGACGAAGGGCATGGACATCTCCGGCATTGGGTGGTTCGCCACAGCCTACGGAGCCTTGCCCCGGCGTCGAATGGCTATTTGGTCTCAGGGGGCACGGCGGCCCGCTTGACAAGAATGGAGCCGATGGACAGTGTGGCCGCCATGTTGGTTGCATAGCGAAACTTACCGCAAATGCAGCCGAGGGGGAGTGAACGTAGGTCGTGAAAGCTGTTGCCCGAGCGATTGATCAGGCCGCCAACGCGGTCCTGTTCATCATCAAGATCTTTGTCAGCGTGCTGTTGATTGGCAGCGTGCTGCTGATCGTGGCTTCCGCGGCCGGCCGATATTTTTTCGACGCTCCGGTGAGAGCACAGGCTGAATATCTCCGCTACGCGCTGACGGCATTGGTCTTCTTTGGCGCGGTGCTGGTCACTTGGGATGACCGGCACCTGAAGATGGATCTGATTTCCTCGGCCCTGGGACGAACCGGACGCACGGTGGTAAATGCCATCGCCATCGCCGGGTTCCTGTTCGCGGTCGGCTATGCGTTCTGGTACTCGGTTGGCGCCGCGGATGATCTGGGCGACGGCAACAGCCTGATCGCGGACATTCCCATGATCGTTCCGCACAGTATCCTCCCCATCGGGCTGGGCCTGATAGCTCTCGCTTTGCTGTTGCGAATGGGCAGTCACATACGGGGCACGTCCAACGCCGAGTTGGAAAGTCTTCCGTCGGTAACCGACCAGCCGGCTGTGATGCCAAAAGCTGAGGACGAGGGCAAACAGGCATGATCTGGGTTCTCGTCGTCCTGCCGATTGTCCTGCTGTTGCTGGGCTTTCCGATCTTCACAATTCTCCTGATGGCATCCATCGCCATGATCACCCTGATCATGGATATCGAACCTTCGCTGCTGCACAACCAGATGTTCAACGCAGTGGGCTCGCAGCCGCTATTCGCCGTGCCCTTCTTTATTTTCGCGGGCGCGATCATGTCCCAGGGCGGGATATCCCGGCGGCTTGTGGATTGGATTTTGTCGCTGATTGGTCCGGCGCGCGGCAGCATGGCGCTGACCACCGTCGGTACTTGCACGGTATTTGGCGCCATATCAGGATCCAGCCCCGCGACCGTAGCAGCAGTCGGCGGCATGATGTATCCGTCCCTTCGTGAGAAGGGCTATGACGAAAAATTCTCCAGCGGCCTGATTGCCTCCTCGGGCGCGATCGCTTCGATCATCCCGCCGTCCATCGCGATGATCCTGTATGCCGCCTCGGCGGAACAAGACGTCACCCAGCTGTTCTCTGCAGGTATTTTGCCGGGGATCCTTATTGCTGGCCTGATGGCGGGCTACATCTACATCTACGCGCGCCGCAATGGCATCCGCGAACACGGCTCCTTCGATCTTCGCCGGATCGGCAGAACAACTCTGTCAGGTCTGCCCGCGCTCGGCACGCCCGCGATTATTCTGGGTGGCATCTACGGCGGCATTGTTACGCCGCTGGAATCCGCGGGCGTCGCCTGTATATGGGGCGCTCTGGTCGCCGTCTTTATCTATCGGGAACTGACCTGGAAGCAGCTGTGGCATGTGTCGGTGGAGTCGGTCTATCTGACTGCCCAGGTTCTAATCATCGTCGCCGCATCCGGGGTCTTCTCCTACCTTTTGACCATCAACCAGATCCCGCAAAGCCTAACCAGCATGCTGCAGTCGCTGGAAGCGTCGCAATTTCAGGTGCTGCTGTTGATCAACATCTTCCTGCTGATTGTCGGCTGCCTGTTGGATCCGGCATCTGCGATCCTGGTCCTGACGCCCTTGCTGGTGCCGATTGCCAATGCGGCGGGAATCGACCTGGTGCACCTGGGCATCATCATGACCGTGAACCTGTCCATCGGCATGTTCACGCCGCCCTTCGGGCTGAATATTTTCGTCACCCAGGCGTTGTTCAAGGTACCGCTCAGCAAGCTCTACCCGGGCCTGGTGCCCTTTATCTTCGTCAATCTGATTGGCCTTGCGGTGATCACCTACTGGTCGGACCTGTCCTTGTTCCTGGTCCCGTTTTTGGGGCGCTGAGGCTTTGAAAATTGCAGCAAACGCCGATTCTTTCTTTCGTTGCATAAAAAAACTGACTAAGTTTCCATCGTAGGTATGGCGTCTGAAATGCCATGCGAACTGTAGGGAGGAGTACCAATGATCAGACAGGTTAGCCGTACACTACTCGCCGGCGCCGCGGCCGCCGGCATCGCACTCACCGCCGGTGCTGCCAGTGCGCAATACACAATGAAAATCGGGTTCGTCACCATCAACGATCCCCAGCATGCGCTTGGCAAAGAGTTCAAGAAACGGATCGAAGCCGCATCCAAAGGCAAGATCAGCGTCAAGCTCTTTCCGGTTGCACAGCTTGGCAAAATCCCGCGCCAGATCGAGGCACTGCGTCTCGGCACCCAGGAGGGTTTCATTTCTCCTCCCGGCTTTCTGGCAGGTCTGAACCCGGCCTTCGCCGCGCCTGATGCGCCAGGCATCTACAAGAATTACTGGCATGCCCATAACGCATTCACGACACCGTCCTTCCGCAATCCCTATCTGATGCTGGCGGACAGCAAAGGGATCATCGGCGTTACGATCTTCAGCTATGGCCCGACGTCGATTGCGTCACAGAAGCCGATCCGCAAATTGAGCGACATGAAGGGCCTGAAGGTCCGCGTGCTGGCGACCAAGATGGAATCCAAGCTGGCTGACACGCTCGGCATGACCGGTGTTCCGATGCCTTTCTCCGAGGTGTTGCCTGCCCTGCAGCGCAAGACGCTTGACGGCTGCCGTAGCTCGATCGTGGTCATGGGCGCGCTGAAGTTCTTCAGCGTCACCAAGTCGATCACGCTGATCGAGTCAGGCAATATCCCAAGTGCCCTTTGGATCTCCAAACGCTGGTTGGCCAAGCTGCCAAAGAACCTGCAGGTCATGATCATCAAGACTGGCAAGGACCTGGAATCCTGGGCCGGACACATGGCCTACGGCTACAATCAGCGGGCAGAAGCGCTTTGGAAAAAGAATGGCGCCGAAGTGATCCGTCTGTCGCCGGCTGATCAAGCCGCGGTCAACGCGAAGTTGAAGCCGCTTGGTGACACGTTCCTCGGCGGAAATCCGAAAACAGCCAAGATGTACGGACTGCTGAAGGCCGCGGTGGCGAAGGCCTCCGACAAACCCATGAAGATGATGAAGAAATAGCCACAGGCTGACATCTATTACCGGGGCCGGGCGACAAACCCGGCCCCGATTTTTTCAATTTCTGACCCAGAGCCCTCCTATGACCGACCTCTATTTCATGCCCACCAAACTGGTGCACGGCATCGACTCCCTGAGCCAGATCGGCGATCTCGCCAAAGGCCTCGGCATGTCCAAAGTGTTGCTGGTGACGGACCAGGCGATTGCCGGCGCGCCGGTATTCGGCAAAGTCAAATCCCTGCTGGAAGCAGCGGGCGTTCCCTACGCGGTGTTCGACGAGTGCGAGATCGATGCGCGGCTCCGCCATGTGGACCAGGAAGCCCAGCACATTCTGGATGACGGCCTGGACGGCGTCATCTCGATTGGCGGTGGTTCTGTCATGTGCGCGGGCAAGGCCATGGCGATCGTCGCCGGGCAGGGCGGCGGCAGCTTTGCCGACTATGCTGGCTTCGGCAATTTCAAGAAACGCGCCTATCCGATGATCATGGTGCCGACAACCGCCGGCTCGGGCTCAGAGGTGTCGCAGGTCACGCTGGTCAAGGACGATGTCGGCCACAAGAAATTCCTGGGCGGCGGACCGCTCTCCTTCCCGGAAGTGGCGATCCTCGACCCGATCGTGCTTGAGACCTGCCCACAGTTCGTCAATGCGGTGGCGACTGTCGATGCCATTACCCATGCAATGGATTCGCTGTTCAACAGAACGACCACGCCGCTCACCGAATCGATGGCGCTGGAATCCCTCAACGTGCTTGTGGGGGGCATTCAGGCGTCGATCTTCGACAAGGAACCGCAGGCGATGGCAGACCATCTGCTGGCGTCGTCCATGGCGAACATGTCATGTGGCAACGCCAAGTTGGGCCTGTCGCACACCCTGTCCCTGCCGATGGAGTCGGGCCACGACATGACCCATGGCATCGGTGTCGGCGTGCTGATGCCGCGGGTGTTCCGCTACAGCGCCCAGTTCAGCCCGGACATGGTTCCCAAGGTAGCGACCGCCTGGGGCCTGGACGCCACTGGCTCGACCGATGCCGTGGCGGACCGGGTGGAGGACGCCGCCTATGCGATGTTCGAGGAGATCGGCTTCCCGAAACATTTCGATCCGGCCCACATCGCCGCAGACCAGATACCCTCGCTCGCGCTCGACGCCGGCCGCGGCCTCTATGGCGAAGGCTATATGGCAGACAATCCGAACCGTGACACCCAAATCCCGACGTTCAATCTTGGCACCACGACCATCGGCCAAGGCGAGGAAATTCTCGCCAAGTGCTGGGCGTAACGCCACGACCTAAGACCTGAGGACACTTGCCATGAATGAAGCGATCAAACCTGACGCGGCAACCCCGATTTCGACCGCGCCCACTGACCATATCCGCGACCTGCGCGCGACGTTGGATTGGCTTGAAGCGGAAGGCGATCTAATCGTCTCCGACAAAGAGGTCGATCCGGACCTGGAAATCATTGGCCTGCAGAAGCATTTCGATGGCTCCTGCCCACTGCTCTTCAACAACGTGAAGGGCAAACCGGATAACCGGGTGGTCACCAACCTGTTTGCTGACACGAACGTGATGAACAAGATGTTCGGCTGGCCGGACGACCGCACCAGGACGCACCAGATCGCCCGCGCGCTCACCAATCCCTTGAAGCCGGTGGAGATCAGCCAGGACGAGGCCCCCTGTCAGGAAATCGTCATCGAAAATCCGACCGATGTGAACGAGTATGTGGTGCCGATCCGCCATACGGATCACGAGCCCGAACTCACCCTCGGCTCCGGCATCCGCTGCGTGTCCGGGGACCATTTCGGCGGTGGCACCGACACCGGCTACAACCGGATGAATTTCCGTTGGGGCAATGTGGGCACCTTCCAGGTCGCCCCGGGCTCGCACATGTGGCAGGTGCTGCAAAAGCATTACGACAGCGGCGAGAAGGTGCCGATCACCATGTGCTTCGGCACGCCGGCCGCCTGTACCCTGCTGGCGGGCGCCGCCTATGACTATGTGATCCTGCCCCATGGCTGTGATGAATTGGGTGTCGCTGGCGCGATCCAGGGCAGCCCGATCCGCCTGACCAAGGCGCGCACGGTGAACGCCATGGCCATGGCCGATGCGGAGATCGTCTTCGAAGGCTATATCGACCCGCGCGACCGCCGGTATGAAACCGCCGAAGCGGAAGAGCACGACACCCAGGGCCGCTACCACTTCCATCCGGAATGGGCGGGCTACATGGGCAAGTCCTACAAGGCGGCAACCTTCCATGTCACGGCCGTCACAATGCGGAAGCCGGACAAGAAGCCGATCATCTTTGCGCTCAGCCCGCATACGATGGATGAGCACAACATCGATACGACCATCCGCGAAGGCGCGATGTTCGAGCTGTGCAACCGTATCCAGCCGGGCATCATCCAGGACGTCGTCATCCCCTACGCCATGACCGATTGGGGCGGGGCGATGATCCAGGTGAGGAAAAACAACAAGGTGGACGAAGGCTGGCAGCGCAACTTCCTCGCAGCACTCTGCTCAACGTCGCAAGGCCTGCGCGTCGCGATTGCGCTCAGCGAAGATACCGACCCGTATGACATGGACGATGTCATGTGGAACATCACCACCCGCGTGAACCCGCACACTGACATTTTTCATCCTGTCCCCGGCGGGCGCGGCCAGACTTTCATGCCGTCAGAACGCATGACCGCAGGCGACAAGGAGTGGAAGGCGTCGAACACCCGTTTCGAAGGCGGCCTCTGCATTGATGCGACAGTGCCTTACGGTTTCGAGAACGACTTCCTGCGGCCGCAATACCCGATCGACAAGGTCAAGCCGCAAGACTTCTTC
Source organism: Alphaproteobacteria bacterium (assembly GCA_021776685.1). Lineage (GTDB taxonomy): Bacteria > Pseudomonadota > Alphaproteobacteria > Bin65 > Bin65 > JAJFFJ01. Next base: position 24,492 of record JAJFFJ010000137.1, on the reverse strand, counting down.
GACGAAGGTCAGATCAAGAATGCCCGCGACCGAATGAAAGGTTGGGTGGTCTCGCTGTCGAAGACCGGCTGGTAGTCCGCACGCCGAGGGTTGCGCCATGGTGATGGTCGGCGAGCCGTTCCCGGACCTTGACTTGCCGTTCGAGCCGGTCAGCACCCTGTTGCCGCGCTATGCAGCACGGGATCCGGACAAGATCGCGCTGGTTGATTTGGACCAGGACATGGAAGCGACCTGGGGAGAGCTGGACGCGGCGGCCAACCGCATTGCTGTTTTCCTCGCCGCCCGTGGCATCGGTATTGGTGACAAGGTCGGTCTCTTGGCGGACGAAACAGTCGAGAAGCTCGTGTGCTGGTTGGGCGTCTGGCGCGCGGGCGCCTGCGTCTGCCCGCTGAATGTGGAACTAAACGCAGCCTACATCGGCGACATGCTGCGCCACATCGAACCCAAGCTGGTGCTGTGGCATCACGAAATGGATGGCCCGGACCTGACCGAGGGCGTCGACACGGTGGATATCAGAGTTGATGCCTGGGGCACGGACCAGGGCGCATCCGGCGGTGCAGACAGTCTGTTTCCGATGGTCGCCGGCATGGACACTGCGAGCGCGCCGGACCTCAATGAGTCGGAAGACGATCTCTCGGCGATCTTCTGCACATCAGGTACCACCTCGCGGCCGAAGCTGATCATCCATAAGCATATCGGCCTTTGGCTGTCCGGGCTTTCGACGCTCGACTTCCTGGGCCTGACCGAAGACGACCGCACCCTGGAATACCGGTCCTTCGGTTGGAATTCCGCACAGATCCTCAGCTTGATGCCGTGGCTGCAACGTGGCCACACCATGCACATCGCCCGGCGCTTTTCGAATCGCCGCTTTTTCGACTGGATCCGGGATCACGGAATTACCTTCGCCGCCGGCGTGCCCACCGTCGTCAACATGCTGCTGAACGAACCCACGGGCATCACGGCGGACGACGTGCCGTCGCTGCGCCTAATGACCTGCTCGACGGCGCCTCTAACCCCGGAGCAATGGCAGCAGTTCGAGGACATGTATGGCGTCACTCTGCTGCAGCTCTACGGCATGTCTGAGGCCGGCTGGATCTGCGGCAACCGTCATTACGAGCGACGCATGGGCACCGTGGGCAAGCCCGCAAAGTATCAACAATTCCAGATCGTCGGCGAGGACGACAACCCGGTGCCTGCCGGCACGGAGGGGTTGGTTACCATCGGCGGGCCGCAGGTCTGCTGGGGCAACATCTCTCCGGAAGGTGACTTCGAGGACTGGACTGGCAAACGCACCCGAACGGGTGACCTCGCCGTGATGGACGATGACGGCTTCGTCCGCGTGACCGGCCGCATCAAGGACATCATCATTCGCGGAGGCGCCAACATCTCACCGCTGGAGATCGACGGAGTCGTCATGCGCCACGAGTCCGTGCAAGAGGCCGCAGCCGTCGGCGTGCCCCACAAGATCTACGGCGAAGAAGTGGTCTGTTACGTGGTGCCCAAGCCCGGACAGGCGCTCGACCTTGGCGCCATCGCGGAGCACTGCACTGGCGATCTGCCCGCCTTCAAGATGCCCAAAGCGTTTTATGTGATCGATGAACTACCAAAGAGCGACCGGGGAAAGATCGTCCGCGACAGGCTCCGGGAAAGATGGCAGGAAGAGGTGGGCGAGCTGGCGTAAGCCGCCGCCAAACGGGAGGAATTCATGGCAAAGCGCGAGCGCTTTAAAGTCTCTGTGCGAAAGGGCATTGCACGGGTAACCCTGTGTGCGCCTAAAGACGGCAACAGGTTCGATTCGCCCATGGCCAAGGCCTATGGCGAGGCGCTTCTGGCGGCGGGCCAACGGGAAGACGTAAAGGTTGTGGTCCTCTCAGGCGAAGGCGATGACTTCTGCCTCGGACGCACCCCGCCTACGGGTCCCCTGGCGCCCCACGCAAAAGGGATCCGGGACGATGTTGCCGCCCCTATGCTCAGCGTGCTTTCCGCCATCCGTGCGACTCCGGTTCCGGTGGTCGTCGTGGTGCAGGGTCAGGCGCGCGGCTTCGGCTGCTCGCTCGCAGGCCATGGCGACATCACGCTGGCAGACACGACCGCGCGCTTCTCCATGCCGGAGATGGGCTTCCACCTGCCGCCGACGCTCGCCATGTCTGGCGTTTTGAACCGAATGCCGGCCAAGGCAGTTTCCTGGATGGTCTACACCCGGGACGAATATTCCGCCGAGCGCGCCTTCCAGCTGGGCATCATCAGCGAGCTGGTGGAAGCTGGCGAGTTGGACCGCGCCCTGAAGCGCCTACTCGACAAACTGGCGGACCGGGATCGCGCTGCGCTCTGCGCCGTCAAGACCTTCATGCAGACCGGTTCGCGGCTGGACGATGATGCGGCAGCCGACCTGGGCGCCAATCTGATCGCCACCGTTGTTTCATCCCAAGCGCCGCGCAAGCGATAGCATCCGCCCCATGACCGACGAGCCTAATATTGATCTCAGCCAGCCCATCGGCGACGAGGTCAAAACAACCACATGCTACATGTGCGCCTGCCGGTGCGGGATCAAAGTCCACCTGAAAGACGGTGAACTTCGCTATATCGAAGGCAATCCCGACCATCCGGTGAACAAGGGTGTGCTCTGCGCCAAGGGCTCCGCCGGCATCATGCACCAGAAGTCGCCGGCGAAGCTGACCAAGCCGCTGCTGCGTGTGGGCGAACGGGGTGCAGGCGATTTCAAGGAAATCGAGTGGGAGGAGGCGCTCAGGCTCGCCACCATGTGGCTGAGTGATATTCGCAACACCGACCCTCGAAAGCTGGCCTTCTTCACCGGCCGCGACCAAAGCCAGGCCCTGACCGGCTGGTGGGCCAGCCAGTTCGGCACCCCCAACCACGCCGCCCATGGCGGCTTTTGCTCGGTCAATATGGCGGCGGCCGGTCTTTACACTATCGGCGGCTCTTTCTGGGAGTTTGGCGAGCCTGACTGGGATCATACCAAGCTGTTGCTGATGTTCGGCGTCGCCGAGGATCATGACAGCAACCCGCTCAAAGCCGGCCTCGGCAAACTGAAAGGCCGCGGCGCGAAGGTGGTGTCGATCAACCCGGTTCAGACCGGCTATTCCGCGATTTCGGACCAGTGGATCGGCGTGACACCTGGCAATGACGGCCTGTTCATCCTCTCCCTGATTCATGAACTGCTGCGCGCTGGTAAGGTCGATGCGGAATACCTCGCCCGCTACACCAATGCACCCTGGCTGGTGATCGCCGACCCGGGGGAGGCGGATGACGGCCTGTTCCTGCGCGATGACGATGGCAAGCCGCTGTGCTGGGACCGAAAACGGGAACAGGCTGTCCCTTATGACGACCCGGATTTGGCGCCCTCCCTCAAGGACGGCCATGTGGTCAATGGCCGGCGCACCCATCCTGTTTTTCATCTGTTGGCGGAACGCTATCTGGACGAGCGCTACGCGCCGGACGCTGTTGCCCGCGAGATCGGCGTGCCTGCGTCGACCATCAAACAGCTGGCAGCGGAGATTGCCGAAACCGCGTTCGAGCAGGAAGTGGTCATCGAGCAGCCCTGGACCGACGCCTTTGGCCGGCGCCACGAGCGCATGGTGGGCCGCCCTGTCTCGATGCACGCGATGCGCGGGATCTCCGCCCACTCCAATGGCTTCCATACCTGCCGGGCGCTGCACATCCTGCAGATCCTGATCGGCAGCATCGACACGCCCGGCGGCTGGCGCTACAAGCCGCCGTTTCCGCGGCCCGCGCCGCCGCCGCAGAAGCCCGCCGGCCGTCAGGGGCAGGTGGAACCAAATACACCGCTTGCCGGCCCGCCGCTCGGCTTTCCCCAGGGCCCGGAAGACCTGATCATCGACGGCGACGGCCAGCCGCTGCGCATCGACAAGGCCTTCAGCTGGGACGCGCCGCTCAGCGCCCACGGCATGATGCATATGGTCATCACCAACGCCCACAATGGCGATCCGTATCCGGTGGATACCCTCTTTCTGTATATGGCCAACATGGCGTGGAACTCGGCCATGAACGTGGACGCAACCGCGGCCATGCTGACGGCCAAGGACGAGGCTGGTGACTACCGCATCCCGCACATCATCTATTCCGACGCCTTCGCCTCGGAGATGGTCGCCTACGCAGATCTGATCCTGCCGGACACCACCTATCTGGAGCGCTGGGACTGTGTCTCGCTCCTCGACCGGCCCATCTGTGACGCAGACGGACCTGCGGATGCCATACGTCAGCCGGTGCTGACGCCCGACCGGGATGTGCGCCCCTTTCAGGATGTCTTGATCGACCTGGGTGCACGCCTGGGCCTGCCAGGCCTGACCAACGACGATGGCAACCCCAAATACCCTGGTGGATATTCGGACTATCTGGTCAACCACGAACGCGCACCGGGGCAAGGGTCGCTGGCAGGCTGGCGCGGGGCCGACGGCACTGCCAAGGGCAAAGGCGACGTCAATCCAAACCAGCTCGACGCCTATATCGCAAACGGCTGCTTCTGGCGGGATGAAATCCCGGCGGACAGCCGCTACTACAAGCATGTCAACCAGGGGTATCTCGAATACGCCACGGAGCTGGGCCTGATCGGTGCCGCCGCACCGGTGATCCTGCAGCTCTATAGCGAGCCCCTACAGCAATTCCGCCTTGCCGCCGAAGGCCATGGCGACATCCAACCGCCAGAGGCGCACCGCGCCCGGGTGCGCACCTATTTTGACCCACTGCCGATGGCCTACCCGCCCTTCGAGCATGCGGAGAACAACGATCGCGAATACCCGCTCTTCGCCGTCACTCAGCGGCCCATGGCCATGTACCATTCGTGGGGTTCGCAAAACGCCTGGCTGCGCCAGTTACACACCTCCAATCCTCTTTTCATCGGCCGGGCCGTTGCCGAGCAGCATGACCTTCGCGACGGTGACTGGGCCTGGCTGACCAGCCGCACCGGGCGCATCCGCGTTCCCGTCAAGGTGATGGACGGGCAGAACCCGCACACGGTCTGGACCTGGAACGCCATCGGCAAGCGCGCTGGCGCCTGGGGCCTGGATCCGGGCGCGCCCGAAACGCGGCAAGGCTTCCTGCTCAACGGTCTGATCGACGAGCTGCTTCCCGAGCAGCCTGGCTGCTACCGCTATGGCAACTGCGATCCGGTCACCGGTCAGGCTGCCTGGTACGACCTGCGGGTTCGCATCGAGAAGGCCCATGCGGCCGAGCCCCACGAGGTCTCGCCCCGCCGGGAGGCCCAGAAGTCCTTTGTCCGTGGGGCCGCCAAATGACGTCCCTGCCCAAAACGCCTCCCGCCAAACGGCTGGGCCTGGTCATCGATCTGGATACCTGTGTCGGCTGCCATGCCTGCGCGGTCCACTGTAAAGAGTGGAACCATGGCGGCCTGCCGGGACCGCTGACTGACGAGGACCCCTATGGCGCCGATCCATCCGGCGCCTGGCTCAACCGCGTCCACACCTATGAAGCGGTGGATGAGGACGGCAACAGCCGCACGGTGCACTTCCCCCGCTCCTGCCTGCATTGCGAGACTGCGCCCTGCGTCACGGTCTGTCCCACTGGCGCGTCCTACAAACGGTCCGAAGACGGGATCGTTCTGGTGGACGAGGACAAGTGCTTCGGCTGCGGCCTGTGCGCCTGGGCCTGCCCCTATGGCGCGCGCGAGCTAGATGTCGCCAAAGGCGGCAGTGGCACCATGAAGAAATGCACCCTCTGCATCGATCGCATCTACAACGACACCATCGACGAGGAACAGCGTCAGCCCGCTTGCGTCAACACCTGCCCGTCCAGTGCCCGTCATTTCGGCGATCTGGCCGACCCGGAGTCCGACGTCTCGCGTCTGGTTGCCGACCGTGGCGGCTATGACCTGATGCCGGAGCTGGGCTACAAGCCCACCAACAAATACCTGCCGCCCCGGGCCCGACCCGTCCAAACAGCGCCGGCCAGAGAGTTGGCCGATGTAGAGGCGCCGGGCGGCTTCCTCGGCTGGGTCGACCGGATGCTCGGAGGCTGACACCGTGCATCCAGCCCCGTCGATCATTTTCTTCACGACCTTATCCGGCGCCGGCTACGGCCTGCTGGCGCTCTTCGGATTGCTGGGCCCCGTCCTGGGCCTGACGCCTTCGGATTCCGGAATACGCTACACTGCGCTGCTCGCGGCCTTCGGCCTGATTGGCGCAGGGTTGGCCTGCTCCACCCTTCACCTCCAGCATCCCATGCGCGCCTGGCGCGGCTTCAGCCAGTGGCGCTCATCCTGGCTGTCCCGCGAAGCCGTATTGGCGCTCCTGGTTTTTGTCCCCGGCCTGCCCTTTGCCTGGGGTTGGGGCGTTGCCGGCGAGGCCGGCGGACTGTGGGCTGTCCTCGGCCTGCTGACGGCATTGCTGGCGATCGCGACGCTCTTCTGCACTGGCATGATCTACGCCTGCCTCAAACCGGTGCGCGCCTGGCACCATCCGCTGACGGCGCCACTCTATGTGCTCTTTGGCCTGGCCAGCGGAGCAGCCTGGGCCTTCCCGGCGATCGCACCCTGGGCGGGACCCACCGCAGCGACGTCGCTCGCCATCGTGGCCATCTGCCTTCTTGCGTTGGCCTGGGCCGTGAAGGTGATGCAGTGGATGCACCTGGCCGACGCGCCCTCCACGACCACACCTGGGACGGCCACCGGTCTGGACGCGCTGACGGGACCGGGCGGCTATGTGCGTGAACTGATCCCGCCCCACACCCAGGAGACCTGGCTGCTGCGCGAGATGGCTTGGCGGATCGGCCGCAAGCACGCCCTGAAGCTGCGCCTGATCGCCGTGATCGGCGGCCTCGCGGTCCCGGCCATGCTGATGGCGTCGGCGATGACGCTCCAGGGAACCACCGCGCTGATCCTCGGCCTGGCCGCGGCGGCAGCAGTGCAATTGGGCGTCACAATCGAGCGCTGGCTGTTCTTCGCCGAGGCGAAGCACATGGTGGCGCTCTATTACGGCGCGGAAACCGCCTAGGCGGCCATCCGCCAATCCGAAAGATAGCCCGCCAAGTGATCGGACAGGTCCCGCGCGTCATCTCCGGCGCCATCAATCAGCGACGACTTCCGCCGCCGCAAGAACGGTAGACCGAGCACATACATGCCCGGCGCGTCGACAACGCCTGCGTCATGGCGCAGCCGACCTCGGCGGTCCAGCACCGGAACGTTCAGCCAGGAATAGTCCGGCCGATAGCCGGTCGCCCAGAGAACGGTCCGGATGTTGTCCTTGAGATCAAGCCCAAGATCCGGCCGCTCGGGCACGCGGGTGGCGTCAAAACGGATCGGCGTCGGCGATACATCGGGCACATCGTCGAATCCCGCCTCAGCGGCCCATTGGTCAATGGATTCAAGTAGACGGTTCATTTTGAGATCAGCCAGGGCGCAAACATTCCCCAATGAACCGGAAAACTGCGCTTTCCCTTCATGTATACCGGCCAGACGACCGGCGAGCCTGACACCCAGATCACCGAGCGCGTTCAAATCCAGGGTAGCGCGCTCCGCGCTACCGACCAGTTGAAGAGATGGCACATTGCGCGCACGGCCGATGTCATCCACTTCCCGCCAGCTCAAGTCGAGAATGCCGGCAGCATCCATCCACCATTTGATGTCCCGACCCCGGTACGTCCGCGGTGCGCGGACATGTTCACCCACGGCAAGTGTCACCGGCCGGCCGGATTCGTGAATTTCTTTGGCGAGCTGGACACCGGTTGCCGATGCGCCAACGACGAGGACGCCGCCTTCTTCCAGCTGACCGGGATTGCGGTACTGCATCGGTGTGAGGCTCTGGACGTGGCCCGTCAGATTGCCCGCGATACGGGGCACCGACGCGATGTTGCAGGCCCCCGTGGCGATCACCAACGTGCGGCAACGCCAGGTCCCCTGGTCGGTCACGACCTGATAACCGCTCCGGCCATCGTCCACCGGCGTCACATTCAGGACCCGCGTTTTAGCCTGTACCGGCGCTGCCGTCACCTGTGCGTAGCGGTCGAGGAAGCGCACCACTTCGGCCATGTTCATATAGCCATCGGGATCGTCGCCCTCGTAGGTGTAGTCCGGCAGACGACTCTGCCAGTTGGGGGTCAGGAGGCGGAGTGAATCCCAGCGTTCCGTCCGCCATGAGTTGGCCACCTCGCCGCGCTCAAGCACCACATGGTCGATCGAACGCCGGGTCAGGCAGCGGCTCATGGCCAGTCCTGCTTGACCCGCACCGATGATGACAGTCGTTGTTTTCTTCATCGCCCTCACTCCTGGGTTAGCGGCTTCGGCCGTCGCGAACCGCATTACGAGCGCGCTCGCGGATGGCCAGACGGTCGATTCCAATATCGGCGAGGGTCCGCTCGTCCAGTCGTGAAAGGGCACCAACGGTCTTGCGGTATTCAATGGCTTCGACGATATGCGCGACGCCATGTCGAACCAAATTGATGACGTGCGCGACCAGGCCGAGCCGGGCCGGAGCGCGGCCGACTGCGGCTACGGCTGTGGCTTGTTGGGCGCTGTCGAAAGTGACCCGAGGCCCATGGCCCGGATGGATCTTGGTTGAGTGCAACATGGTCTTTCTCCAAACCAGCCATACGGCCGGGCGCCAGACGCGGCAGCCCGGCCACAGGCAAGTCGAATGGATTACTTCACTTCCACGAAGACGTTCGTCGGGTTCGTGATGATGTCGAACACCGCCGAGCGCTTTTGCGACTGGGCGACGAGGGCTTTGAGATCCTCCTCGCTGGCGTCAGCATCGATCTCGAAGGTCACGCGGATGGCGTCAAAGCCGTTCCGCGCATCGCTCTCAATGCCCAGGATGCCCTGCAGGTCCATCTCGCCTTCCAGGATCGCTTTGACGGACCGCAGCTGAATACCGCGATACTGAGCGACCGACGCAACGCCTGCCGTCAGGCAGCTGGCCAGGCCGGTCAGCACCAGTTCCACCGGCGTCGCACCTTTGTCTTCAGACGCGAATACTTCCGGGTGGTCGGCATCGATGGTGAAGGTGGTTTCACGACTCTGCTCTTCGCCGAGGCCGAAGAAGCCATTGATCGAGGTCTGGCTGTGCGTGCCATTCACCCAGTTGCAAGTGGCGCGCCAGGTGAACTGAGCCGCCGCCGGCATCTCGGTCAGCGCCTCGCGGGCGCCCACCAGGGCTTCGACGTTCACACCGTTGTCGACAGTTGGTGTCACGTTGGTCATGTTTTCTCTCCTTGATGGGCCCGCCGTGCGCGCCCGGATGGGGTAGACATGACGAAGGCGGCCCCACGGAATTGGCTGGTGGCCGCCCTCGTCATCGATGCCCGATCATTGCAGGGCCGCGCGGCGACGGCAGTGACGCGGGTCACCGGGCCGGGGCGGTGGAGTGGATTTCGGCTGAGCCGTCTGGTCGCAGGCGCTATTCTGCTGGCACCAAATATTGGGGGAGAGAATCATGTTGCTGAACGACAAGTGCATCATCGTCACCGGTGGTGGTAATGGCATTGGCCGGGCCACGGCAGTGCTGGCGGCCCGCGAAGGCGCCGATTTGGCCGTGGCCGACATTGACAGGACGGCCGCCGAGGAGACCGCCGAAATGGTGCGCGCCGAAGGCCGCCGGGCGCTGGTCATCGAGATGGACACGTCGCGCGCCGCTGATGCCGAGCGCATGGCGGCCGAGACCGAGGCCGCCTTCGGCCGCATCGACGGTCTGGTCTGCGGCGCCATCCGCCTTGTGCCGGGCCGCCTGGAGGACCTGACCGAGGATGCCTGGGACACGGTCATGGACATCGGCCTCAAGGGCTACTTCCTCACCGCCCAGGCCGCCGGCCGCAGGATGCTCGACCAGGGCCACGGCTCGATGGTTTTCCTCGCCTCCATCGCCGGCTGGCAGACTTATCCGCTGGCGGGCGCCTACAGCGTCTGCAAGGCCGGCACGATCATGCTCGCGCGCCTGTTCGGCGTGGAGTGGGCCGACCGCGGTGTCCGCGCCAATGCGGTGTCACCGGGCCAGATCCCGACGCCCATGACCGCACCCATGTTCGCCGACCCGGAGATCGCTGCAGGCCGCGCAGCGGTGGTGCCCATGGGCCGGGTGGGTGAGCCCGAGGAGATCGCGCAATGCTGCGTCTTTCTCCTGTCTGACCGGGCCAGCTATGTCACGGCCACCAACCTGACCGCCGACGGCGGTCAGATCGAAAGCAAAATGATGCACACGCCGGGCCGCAACTGGAGCGGCGGCAAGGTGGAGTAGGCCGGCTACGTTACTCTGGCTGGGCGGCCCGCTCCTCAACTGAGGTGCGGGTCGGAACCCATGTCATCCAGCCACCGCTCGCCGACCTGGTCCCCGGATCCCCCTGTGGCGTCCGGGGTGGTGTGAAGGGACCCACGCTCGAATGCTTGCCCATCATCGCGCCACGTTGGCGCTGCGCTCGGGCACACCGAATTCCCGGTGGCAGATATCGGCCAGTTTGGCGATGCCCTCCCGCAGCACTTCAGGCGACGGGTTCGCGAAACAGATGCGCATCTTGTTGCGCCCGGTGGCCGGATCGGCCACCCATTCCGCGCCGGGGTTGATGGCAACACCTTCCGCGCCGGCGATCTCGGCGAGACGGGTCGTGTCCACCGCCTCCGGGAAGGTCACCCAGAGGAAGATGCCACCCCGCGGCGGGTCGAATTCCGCCGTCGTGCCAAACTGTTCCTCGAGCGCGGCCACGGTGGCGTCGGCCTTTGCCTTCAGCGCCACGCACAGTGTTTCCACATGGCTGTGAAAGGCGTCGGGCGCATATTCCGCCAGCACCATCTGTTCCAGCGCACCACTGCCCGCGTCGGTCTTCAGAGGCAGCATGCGCGACATCGCCTCCCACGGCGCAATCAGGTAACCGACGCGCAGCGCTGGCGCGATAGATTTCGAGAAAGAGCCGCAATAGATCACCCGCCCGTCCGTATCGAGGGCATGGATCGCGGGCGGGCGCTGGCCCTCCCACAACAGATCCGCGTAGCAGTCATCCTCGAAGATCATCAGGTCATTTTGGCCAGCCCGCTCCAGAAGGGTGCGGCGGCGGGCTTCTGTCATGACCCCGCCTGTGGGGTTCTGCACGGTCGGCACGGTGTAAATGAACTTCGGCTTGACCCCGCGGCCGGCCATTTCATTCAGCATGTCAGCCAGGGCGTCCATGATGATGCCGTCCTGATCCACCGGCACGCCCACATGGTTGACCCCCAGCCGCTGCAGCCGGGTGAGCGTACCGCCATATGTCGCTTCCTCGACGATCACCGTGTCGCCGGGCTCAAGGAACGCCCCGTTCACGAGATCGAGCCCCTGCAGGGAACCGGTAGTGACCAGAATGTCCTCCGGGTCGACGGTCATGCCGGCCCGGCGCGCGAGCTTCTCGGAAATGAAGTGCCGAAGCGGACGGTATCCCATGGGACCGCTTTCCAGCTGATAGGTGGCGAGGGTCGTGCCTTCGCGGGCCAGCACCCGGTCCGCCGCTGCACGCAGCGCTTCTGCCGGCAGATTTTCAGCATCATTGTGGCCGCCGATAAAATTGAAGGGCGGGAACCCGCCCCAGCGGGCGGCGCCGGGCGGCAGGTTGGGGCGCAGGCGGGTGGCGAAGTCGAAGGTCATGGGTATGCTCCTACAGTCCGCCGACCACTTCCAGCGAGGTCCCGGCCGCCGCGTTGGCAGCTCGGGTGGCGGCGAATGCTGCGTCGATCTCCGGCGGAAGGGCGATTTCCTGCGCGAAGGCGGGCAACTCGGCCAGCCGGTCATACCAGGCGCCCATGTTCGGGTGCAGCCGGTGCAGGGGATAGTCCGCCAGCATCATCCGGTGGGCGTAGATGAACCAGGCAATGTCCAGGGCGCTGAGCGTGTCGCCCAGAATGTAAGGCCGCCCTGCCAGCCGGCTGTCGATATCGCCGAACGCCTGCTTGAACTTGCCGGCCGCGGCGCGCGCCACCTCGTCGGTAATGCCTTCGTTGTTCAATCGGTCCCAGAAGTCGATTTCAACGCCGACCCAGTCATCCTTCTGGCCTCCGACCGTGCCGGAGCCGGTCTTGCCATACTGCTCCAGCACATCGGCTGACTTCGGCGGCACCGGCGGCGCGAAGACGAAGCGAAAGCTGATGGCGCGCAGGTCCAAATGCAGGTCGTCTTCCAGATCCAGCAGCACCTGAGTCTCTTCTTCCGTGCCTTCCGGAATCAGTTTCGGCTCCGGAAAGGTCTCTTCCAGGTAGGTGAGGATGTCATTGCTCTCGATATGAACGTCGCCGTCATGCACCAGGGTCGGTACCAGGCCGCGTGGATTGATACCCAGATAGCGCTCGGAGACATTCTCGTTACCCATCAGGTCGATCAGATGGCCTTCCCACTCCAGGCCTTTGAGATTGAGGAAGATGCGGGTTTTCTGGGAGCAGGAGGAGAAGGGGAAGTGGAAGACATGCAGTCCCTTCCAGTCCTGAACCTCTTTGGTTTTGATGTCCGCGTCGGTCAGCTTGACCATGGTCGTCCTCCCTCGGATATGTCGCTGGAATTGCTTGGCATGCTTTGCATCAACCTACCTGTCAGCCCCGGACCTGCCAATTGCGCCGATTTTCCCGCGCTGCTGGAATTTTCGCCCTGTGTTGGGGAATGTAGGGGAATGTTGGGGAGGCGGTCGTGTCCGGCGATAACCGCTTCAAATGGCGGGCCGGGTTCGGGGGCCGGGTCGGGTTTCGGGTTGAGGACCGGGTCGGGGATCGCATCTGGAAGGGAGGGACCATCCCCCAACACCGCCTGCTGCAACAGGCCACCCTGCGGCGACGGCGCCAGCGCCAGTGTGGCTTCTGCGTCCAGGGCCAGATCTTCATCCTCTTCCCCGGCCGCGTGAACAGGCCGCACGGTAGGCGACGTGGCGGGCAACTTGGTGGGCGGGCGGTCGAGCCCGGCGAGGCGCGCCATCTGGGTCAAGGCACGGATCATCGCATTGGGATGCCCCTGTGCCAGGGCCATCTCCATGGCCGCATTCAACATACGAATCAGGTATTCCGTCTCGTCCCGGGACCGGGCTTCGGCTTTCTCGGCAATCGCGCGGATGCGCCAGCGGATCTTGCTGTTCTGCAGATTCTCGTGGGCGATGAAACGGGCGCTCTGCACCGAATAGCCGGCCCGGCGGGCCGCCTCCGCGCCATTGCCGCAGGTAGCGTAGTGGCGGGCGAAGGCCTCCTGCCGCCAGGTCAGGGCATAGCGGCCCTGCGCGCCGTTGAAATGATATTCGCCTTCCGGCCGCACCGCCACGCCGTCGAGAGAGCTAAAAAAGGCGGCGTCGGCCAGGTCAGCGTCATCGCCCCAGTTGAAATCTCCACGATCAGGTCCGTTGGATAGGGAGCCGTCCCCCCTGAATTCTGGGTCGAGTTCCGGGTCGAGTTCTGGGTCGGAGTGGCGTGAAACAGGCTGGGAATGTATGGACATGAATGCGTTCCTGAGTGAGATGTGGAGCATCGGATATAGGAATATTTTACCATTTTACAACAAATAGAGCTTGGCGCACTCCGTGCTCGAGCGCAGACTGTGGGAGCCTGCAAGCAGTCGGTTCATCTGCGGAAAGGGTAGAATGATGCGTGTGAACTTGTCCGCCACCACCGCCGGTATGCTGGCGACGGCGCTGCTCGCGCCAACCGGCGCCACCGCCCAGCCCAAATGCTTCGCCGACCGGGGTAAGAAAATCTGCTTCCCCAAAGGCGACATTTCCTTCGCCGACAAAGTGGTGTCTTTCACGCCAGGCAAGCCACGGGCGGCGAAAAAGTACGCCGACCCACGGCAGGCGCTGGGCCCACCCGACGCTGGGCGGAAGCACAAACGCAAGCAGCCGACCTACGTGAGCCTCGGCTGCGGCGGCACACTTGTGCTGCGCTTTGATGACAATGCGCTGGTGGATGTGCCGGGTCCGGATTTGTACGTGTTCGAGATCGGCCCGGCGGTCGAACCCAGCCATCTATGGATCTCCAAGGACGGCAAGACCTGGATTGACGTTGGCCGGATCAAAGGCGCGACTGCGGCGGTTGACATCGGGCGCGTCTCAAGACCGGGCGAACGCTTCCATTACGTGCGGCTGACGGACCTGGCAACCAGCTGTGGCTCAACCTGGCCCGGCGCAGACATAAACGCCGTCGGTGCGATCGGCTCTGTCGCGGCCAGTGCGCCCGCACCCCCGACCCCACCGTCTTTCGGCCATCTCAGCGTTGCGGCCAGCGATGCGCGGATTGCCGGCGCGGCGCAGGTTTTACTCATCCTCGATGCGTCCGGCTCCATGCGCGCCAAGATGCAGGACGGCAAGCGCCGCATCGATGTGGCCAAGCGGGTCTTGGTCTCCGTGATCAACAAGCTCCCCGACAGTATCCGGGTGGGTTTGCGTGTCTATGGCCACCGCCACAAGCCCCGGCCCAAAGCACGCAGTTGCCGGGATTCAGAGCTGTTGGTGCCCTTCGGCCGGCTCGACCGGGCGGCGATGAAGCTGGCCGTCTCGCGCCTGCGACCGCGGGGTCAGACACCCATCGGATATTCCCTGGCACGGCTTGAAGGCGATTTCCGCGGCCGCAAAGGGTCCAAGCTGGTGCTGCTGGTGAGCGACGGTATCGAAACCTGCGATGCCAAGTCCGGGAGCCGGTACAACCCCAGACGCATGATCGCCCGGATCAAGGCCTCCGGCGTGCGTTTTCGGCTCAATGTGGTGGGACTCGATATCGGCCGGGAAACCTCGCGCGCCTTCCTCAAGGACATCGCCCAGGCCGGCGGCGGCCGTTACATCGACGCGCGGGACAAAACAGAGCTCGACCGCGCCATCCGGACCGCGCTGGCGGCGCCCTTCGATGTGCTCGACGCCGGCGGCAAGGTGGTCGCCAGCGGGACCGTAGGCAATGCCCGCGTCCGGCTCAGAACCGGCCACTATACGGTGGTGATTCGCACCGATCCGGTGATCCGCATTGCCAGGGTGGTGGTACCTGCGGGCAAGACCAGAGCGCTTTTTGTCGAGCGCAAAGGCACCGCGGTCACGGTCAAGCGCGAAAACCGCTGACGCCGGGCACATATCCCGCTGCACAGATGTGTGCTAGGCTTTCGGCCAGTTTCCGAACACCACAGGAGGTGGGTAGATGGACGGACAAACCCCTCAAGAGGCTCTGCCGGTTGATGCCGACGCGCTTCGGGAGGAAGTGAAAGACAAATACCGGGAGGTCGCGATCGACCCCGCCGGTGAGTTTCATTTTCACACCGGCCGGCCGCTGGCCAAGCGGCTGGTCTATGACGATTCGGTGGTCGATCCGCTGCCTGACGCGGCGGTGGAATCCTTCGCCGGCGTGGGCAACCCGTTCTCCCTGCGCACGCTCGAGGCAGGCGAGAAGGTCGTCGACATCGGTTCAGGTGGCGGCTTCGACTGTTTCATCGCCGCCGCGCAGGTGGGCGACAGCGGCGCGGTTGTCGGCATCGACATGACCGAGGAGATGCTCGTCAAGTCGCGCCAGACCGCAACCGACATGGGCCTCAGCCACGTGGACTTCCGCGAGGGACTGGTTGAGGCCATGCCCATCGAAGACGGCTGGGCCGACGTGGTCATCTCCAACGGGGTCATCAACCTGTGCCCTGACAAACAGCAGGTGTTTGCCGAGGCCTTCCGGGTGCTGCGTCCAGGCGGTACCCTGCAGTTTGCCGACATCGCAAACGGCGCGCCGGTGCCTGAGTCGGCGGTTCAGAACATCGACCTGTGGACTGCCTGAATTGCCGGTGGCCTTCCGTGCGAAGGCTGGCGGCAGATGATTGCAGACAGCGGTTTCACTGACATTCAGATCGGCCCGGCCGTAGACACCTTCGGTGGCGCCAGCGGCGAGCCAAATGCCCGCGTCTTCGAGGTGTTCGGCTATGCCTTCCTGGCGAAGAAACCTGGTTAGTCCGGGCGGCGTGCCGCGTATGACGCAACGGTAGGGCGGAGCCGACGGCATGAGCGATGTGTTGGGAACGGCGACGCTCGGCGAGATTGTCGAGCGCAACATGGCGAACCATGCGGGGCGCACGGCGCTGATCTATGCGGGTCAGACCTTCACCTATGGCGACTTCGGGCGGCGTGTATTTCGCCTTGGCAATGGGCTGTACGACCGCGGCGTCCGGCGGCAGAAGCGCGTGGCGATCCTGGCGCAGAATTCCAACGCCTATGTCGAGACCTATGCGGCAGGCGAGGTGGCTGGCTTCATCACTGTTGCCATCAACTATCGGCTGGCGGCGCCGGAAATCCTCTACATCCTCAAGGACGCCGCGCCCGACCTGCTGATCTTCGATGCCGAATATGCCGATGTGGTGGACGGGTTGCGGGGTGAGCTGCCGGATCTGACGAACTTCATCTGCATCGATGGCGAAGGACTGCCCCCGGCGCCCGATTGGGCCGAGGACTATGAGGCGGTACTGGCCGCAGCGTCGGACGGGCCGCCGCCCAGCCGCAGCCGGCCGGAAGACATCGCCTATATCATCTATACCAGCGGCACCACCGGGCACCCCAAAGGCGCGATGCTGGACCATCAGGGGCAGATGAGTTTTGCCCGTCAGTTGGCCGTGGATTTCGGCGTCCGGCCCACGGACCGTATCCTGCTGGTGATGCCCTTCTATCATATCGGCGCAAAGTGCAATCAGCTGAGCAATTCCCTGATGGGCGCGGCCATCGTGCTGCACCGCGCCTATGACGTGGAGGGTGTCGCCCGATCGATCGAGCAGGACAAGGTCACCACCGCCCATCTGGCGCCGATCATGGTGCAGGACCTGGTCGACCTGCCGGACCGGGATCGCTACGACCATTCAACCCTGAAGCTGGTGCAATATGCCTCCGGCCCCATGGCCGTCGCGCCGCTCAGCCGGGCGGTGGCTGCCTACGGGCCAATATTTTCCCAGGTCTACGGCATGACCGAGACCGGCTCGGCCACCGTGCTGCACGACTACCAGCATGTGCTGGACGGCACGGAGAAAGACCAACGCCGCCTCGCATCCGCCGGGCAGGTGGCCACGGACTACCAGATCCGCGTGGTGCGCGAGGACGACAGCGACTGCGATGTGGAGGAGCTCGGCGAGATCCTGATCAAGGGCCCGGGCGTCATGCGCGGCTACTGGAACAACCACCCCGCCACCCTCGAGGCGCTGGACGATGGCTGGATGCGTTCCGGTGATATCGGCCTGATGGATGAGGACAGCTTTCTCTATGTCTTCGACCGCAAGAAGGACATGATCATTTCCGGCGGCGAGAACATCTATCCGCGCGAGGTGGAGGAGGCGATCTATGCCCACGCCGCGGTGATGGAAGTGGCCGTGGTCGGCGTGCCCGACGACCGCTGGGGCGAGGCGGTGAAAGCCTTCGTCGCCCTGCAGCCCGGGGCCAGCGCCACCGAGGACGAGATCATCGAGCATTGCCGGGCGCATATCGCCAGCTACAAAAAGCCCAAGAGTGTCGACTTCATCGACGCTCTGCCACGGCTGCCCAACACGAAAATCAACAAGAAACAGCTCCGCGCCGCCTTCTGGGGTGGCCAGACACGCAACGTGAACTAGGAAACCAGCCCCCGGGGGAGTAACGCCATGACCGCCAAAACCACCTACGAAACCCTGAAGCTCGACATATCCGACGGCATCGCCGTCATCACGCTCAACCGGCCGGAAAAGCGCAACGCCATGAGCCCGGCCATGCATGTGGAGATGGCCGACCTGCTGGAGGACCTGCGCTATGACAACACCGCGCGGGTGCTGGTGCTGACCGGCGCGGGGACAAGCTTCTGCTCGGGCATGGATCTGAAACAGTTCTTCATGGAGCTGAAAGAAGACACGGACGCCTATAACCGCATTTTCCGCATCGCGACGGAGTGGCGCCTGCGCACCCTGCGCTACTATCCAAAGCCGACCATCTGCATGATCAACGGCTACTGCTTCGGCGGCGCTTTCTCGATTGTCGAAGGTGCGGACCTGGCCTTTGCCGCGGATGAAGCCACCTTCGGGCTCTCGGAAATCAACTTCAAGATGTTCCCCGGCGGCAGCGTCTCAAAATCCATGGCCAACCTGTTCCGGCCGCGGGATGCGCTTTTCTATGGCATGACCGGACGCAATTTCGGCGGCCAGGCCGCAGCGGAGATGGGCTTCATCAACATGTCCTTCCCCTTGGCCGACCTGGAAGCGGAAACCATGGCGATCGCCAAGGAACTGGCCGCAAAAGACCCGATTGCGCTGAAAGCCGCCAAGGAGGCCTACCGCTTCTCCCTCGAAATGACATCGGACGCAGCCATCGCCTTCGCCTCGGCCAAGGAGGCGGAGGTGCAGCTCTTGCAGAACGACGCCTGGCGCAAGGAAGGCATCGGCGACTTCATGGCCGGCAAATACCGCCCCGGCCTGGGCGGGCATGAAGGCGACGGTGAGAGCTCGGATTAGGCGCGCAGCACGAAATTTCTTGCTCGCTGAGTGGTGTTGCCCATCGCTGACAAGAAGGGTCCGGCGGAGGCGCCAACCCTGCCTTGCGCGTTCAAATCAGGGTAGTTCTGGCGCGGCCTCAAAGCCGGCTTTTTCAGCAGCCCCTGCCAGAGGCAGACATCGCAATTCGCCCTTATTGCCGACGCCGGAGCCGTTTCGTATAAGCTCAAAAAATTGCTAGAGGGGTCCCATGAAAATCATTTTATCCAGCCTTGTTGCGGTTGTGGTCTTGGCGTCAACGCTGACGTCGGTCACACGCGCACAAAACAGCGACCTTTGTCATTCTCGAAAAATAACCGCAGTCAGGTATTACAAAAGGACCCAGTCGTATCTTAAAAAATATGAACGGTGGGGCCGACGCTACAACGACACGATCGACCGGAAGGATTGCCCTGGCCTGAGGAGGGCGCTGGATAAGATGGGTGATCTGGCGAGATTAGTCGCAATCAATGCCAAACGTTGCAGAAGTCATTTTGGGTTCGCGGTATATCGTTGCACCCAAAACAGGACGTTGCTGAGAAAAGGTAGAGGTAATTGTCGCCATTGGCATAGTGAGATAACCAAGAAAATTGAATGGGTGGCAGACCTGCAACGTAAATTTCGAAGAAGACCTAATTGTAGTTTTCCGTCATCAAAATCCCCGCCCGCGAAAAAACCCAAAAATGCGGCAACGGCAACAACCAAGACTGCAACGACCAAAACTGCAACAACCACCACAACAGGCCGGATACCGTCCGGCATCTGCGACCGCGTCTCCACCGGACTGGGCGACGCCTGGTATTGCGTTAGTTCCAAGCTGCCGAACAATTCACGCACCCGTTACAATCCGCGACTGATGGCGGATAATTCCGGCAAAACGGCGTGGATTGAAGGCGCCAAGGGCTTTGGCATTGGCGAATGGATCAAAGTTCAGTTCGTGAACGGTGCAAAACAGGTCAGCCGCATCGTCTTCCGGAATGGCTTTCCCCACGACGAAAGACGATTCAAGGGCAACGCGCGGCTCCAATTCGTGCGGCTCGAGATGTCCGACGGCACACGCCTTAAATTGCGTCTGCAGGACGTGCAGGGCCTGCAAAGTTACAAGCTGCCGTCACCCAAAAGCCTGACCTGGGTGAAAATCACCATTCTCTCCGTTTATCCCGGCAGCCTGTGGCAGGACACGGCCCTGAGCGAATTGCATCTGAAGTAGAGAACAGCATTTTTTCATCCGACAACCAGAGAATTGGAGCGGTCTCTCGCATCGGCACTATGTTCAAAAAAGCGGAGGGAAGCCTACCGCTTCTCGCTCGAGATGACATCGGACGCCGCAATCACCTTCGCCTCAGCAAAGGAGGCGGAGGTGCAGTTCCTGCAGAATGACGCCTGGCGCAAGGAAGGCATTGGCGACTTCATGTCCGGCAAATACCGATCCGGCTTGGGCGGCCACGAGGGCAAGAAATAGCGCCGGGACGGGGGCGAATGCGCAGAGGCGCAAAGCACCTGTCCAAATTTCCCACCAAGGCCGTCGATTGACGTTTTTCGTGGCGAAGTTCGCGAGAAACCACCAAATCTCGACGTGAGCCACCTGGTCCAATAAAACTCTTTGCAGAGTCACCTCGGGCGGGCGCATTTCTTTTTGAATGACGGGAATATGGACCGGGACAGCAACAAGGTTTCAGCGCCAGGCGGTGAGGCTTCCATAGGCCAGAAAGCGCTCTGGCTCGCAGGCAAGCTCCGCCCGGAACTGCCCATTCATAACCTTCTATGGTCGATCAGGTTCACGGGCGCGCTCGATGCAACCGCCTTGAGCAATTCGATCAGCGCAGTGATTGAGCAACACCCTGCGTTGCGCGCGACATTCGTACAGTCCGGGTCAAAGCTGGTTCAGCGCATCCTGCCTTCGCATCCTGTCCAGCTTCATCTGAAAAAACTTGATCCGATGTCAGACGGCGACATCGAGCAGATCGCCATAAACTTCGGCTCTCTCCGTTTTGATCTCGCGAAGGGGCCGCTTTTCCGCTTCAGGCTGCTTGCGATTGGCAAGGAGGAGCATCTCCTCCTGTGCGGCTTTCATCATCTCGTCATTGATGGAACGTCCTGGGAAATATTTGCAGACGGCGTCTTCCAACATCTGGAAGGACAACCGGTCCCGGAACCTCAGACGCTGTATCTCGATTTCTGTCACCGGCAGCATCAACGGTTCGCCAGTGGCGCATGGCGGCCGCTGGAGGACTATTGGCGCGGGCAGACAGGCCAATCTTCCACGCACTGGGACATTCCCGCAGATTTTCCGCGGATATCAGCGCCCGACCATGCGGGCGCCTGTTTCAACACGAGCCTTCCCGATGACCTGGCTGCGCGACTGAAATCAACTGCGACGGCCTGGAATATCAGCGCCTTCCGACTGGCATTCGCCGCTTTCTCAGCCTATCTCGGATCGCTGACAGGATTGGACAGACTGGTTGTCGTCACGACGCTGACCGGGCGCAACACGGCCGATATTCAGGCCACCATCGGGTTCTTTGCGAATGCGCTCCCGGTGCACATGGCGACCGACGGGTCGATGACCTTTCGCGATCTCGCCCTTCAGGCCAACGCGGCCATCGATGACGCGGCAACGCACCAGGAGTACCCGGAATCTCTAGTCTCCCGGGATTCGGCATACGAGTACGACCCGGGCAAATTCCCTTTTTCCCCGGCGTCATTCACGAAACTCCCAACCTCCCGGCGATCTGGCGGGGAATTGTCCGTGGAGACGGACAGGATATTCCTGCCGGTCGCGGACCGGGAACTATCGGTCTATTTCCAGAGTGATGGCGCTGGCTTCGGACTCTTCTGGCTCTATCGCACATCGCTTTTCGAGAAACAGTCAATTCAGCGGCACGCCCGACAGTTCCAGCATTTCCTTGGCCAGGCTCTGGACAATCCCGACAAGCCCCTGAGCGATATTGAGATCGTCTCTTCCGCTGACAGGAGGCAGCTTCTCGGGGATGTGAGCTTAAAGCGAAAGACCTTTCCGCTCTCGCAGACGCTCAGCGCATTGGTCGAGGACCAGGTGAGCAGAACGCCGGACAAGGTGGCGATCACGACGCTGGAGGATCAGTACACCTATCGACAGGTGAATGGGGCGGCCAATTCCCTCGCCCTGGACTTGCGCGCTGAGGGCATCGGTCCGGGGAGTTTTGTCCCACTGCTGATGCATTCCTCAGCCCCGCTTCTCATCGCCCAGCTTGCCGTCATGAAGACAGGCGCGGCTTTCGTGCCGATCGATCCGGATTGGCCGCAAAAACGCATCAATGTGATTCTGGGCAACTTCGGCCCAAACCCGGTCGTGGTGTGCCTTCCGGATGAACAACTGAAATACGATCTGAATGTCCGGGCCGTCGAGACACCCGATATCGCAACGTGTGGTTCTGTATCTGATCCCGTCAACGTCGCCGGGCCAGACGATCCAATCTATTGCATATTTACATCTGGCTCATCCGGAGAGCCCAAAGGAGCGGTCAACGCCCACCGGGGCATCGTGAACCGGCTCTGCGCCATGACCGACCTGCTGGGCAGCGCGGCCAACGACACCGTTCTGGTAACGGCCCCTGCGACAACCGATTCTCAGACCTGGCAATATTTCTGGCCCCTCATTTGCGGTGGTCAGACTGTAATTGCGCCGCAAGAGCAGCTTCTCGACCCGCGTGTGGTTGCCGAACTCTGTGCCAGAAATGCAGTGACCGTCACAGATTTCACACCAACCAGATTCCAGCCGTTCGTAGACTATCTGCAGAGCCATGAACTGGCGCGGCCTTACGTCAAAAACCTCAGGGCAATTTTGATCGGTGGCGAAGCGTTGTGGGCCGGCGCGATTCGCCGGTTCAAGGCGCTTTTCCCCGGCGTCAAAATCTTCAACACCTACGGGCCGACGGAGGCGTCAATCGGGTCGTTGTTTTATGATGTGCCGCCCGACTGTGCGGATCCGGTGCCGATCGGACGCCCGCTTCCAAATGTTCGCGCGCTGGTTCTTGATCGGTATCGAAGGCTGGTGCCGACTGGCGTGATTGGCGAACTTTATCTGGGCGGCGCCTGCGTCGGCCTCGGCTATCTGAACGATGAGGCGGCCACTGCTCGCAGTTTCATTTCCGCGCCTTTCCCCGAGATAGAAGGCGAGATGCTGTACCGAACAGGCGACCGCGCCAGAGTCCGCGCTGACGGCGTCTTCGAGTTTTTTGGCCGCATCGACCACCAGATCAAGATAGCCGGAAACCGCATCGAACCGTCTGAAATCGAACTGGCTCTTATGCAACATCCGCTGATTCAGAACGTGGTCGTGCACGCTCACACCGCCGCTGGACCGGACGCCCATCTGGTTGCTTATTTTACCACCAGCGCCGGCGCTGAATTGCCAGCCGCACGCGACCTGCGGGACTTCATGATGACGGAAGTGCCCCGCTATATGGTCCCCTCGGCCTTTGTTCGGCTGGACAGGATGCCGATGGGAGCCAACGGGAAGATAGACCGAAATTCGGTCGCCCAATCAGGCGGCGGCGTGTTGAAGACGGACACGATCTATCAGGCCCCGTCCACGGCCCTTGAAGAGCTTATTGTCGAGGCTTGGCAGGAAGTCTTGGGCGATGCACCAATCGGCGTTCACGACCATTTCTTCCTCGACCGGAAGGGCGATTCATTTGCGGCGATGGATTTTGTGATGCTTCTGGAAGAGCGGGCCGGGCACAGGATTGACGTCCAAAATGTTTATGAGTGCCCAACGCCAGCCGGGCTTGCCCACATGATCGAAGGCGCGACAACGGCGGGGCAGATTGGGGCGGAAACAAGCTGGGCGGCCCCGGCGGAAGAAAACGGCGGCGCATCAATCAATCATCTGTTGGAAAAGCAACGGCTGTTCCTGTCGAGTTGGCGGGGCGCGCAAATCTCACGGGACTCGGTTCTCTATACACTCAATTCCCATGGCACGAAGCGTCATCTGTTCTGGTGTTTCCAGGGATTTGAGGAACTCCAATCGATGGCCCGATATCTTGGTGACGACCAACCGGTGACCGGCATGCGCTCGGGTCACCTGGTCATGGACTACACGCCTGAGACCGTGAGGGCGCTTGCCGACCGCTATGCGTCAGAGATCATCGCCATTCAACCAGAAGGCCCCTATGTGGTCGGCGGCAACTGCCAGGGGGCGACAATTGCGCTCGAGATTGCCAGGCGCCTTGAAGATCAGGGGCGGGATATTGCGAAGCTCATCCTCATGGAGGACCCGACCTTCCCCGAATACGCGGGGCCGGTCTCCTTCATTTTTGGTAGGGACAGCGAGCTCAATCCTTTCATAGGCGCTCTGGAAAAAGACCCTATTTGCCCCTCTCGCTACAACGGTGAGTCTTCGGTGGATTTCATACCGGGCGAGCATGGGCAATTCTTCCAGGAGCCCAACATTTCATTCCTGGCAAGAACTGTCGGAAAACAGCTGTCGAGTGTGGCGTAGAGCCAGCCGCCTATTCGCCCTGCCACAGCTTCTGTTTCCGCGCGCCCAATGCGTCAGCCAGGGCCTGGGGACAGTCAGGACGCCTGGCGCAAGGAGGCATCGGCGATTCCATGGCCGGCAAATACCGTCCCGGCCTGAGCGGCCAACAGAGCAAGGGGTGGCGAATTTGAAATCGGACGCCGCGCGTTAACCGCCGCGTCAGTGGTGTTGCTACGGATAGAAGATCGAGATGGAGCGGGCAGCGAGAGCCGGCTTGTCGCTGCCTTCGATCTCGAGCGTGCAGTCGATCTCCGTCTTCATGCCATTCTTGTGGATCGGCGCGGCGGCGGCGAGTTCCGCGGTCAGGCGCAGGCGCGCACCCACCTGCACCGGCGCGAGGAAGCGCACCCGGTCGAGGCCGTAGTTGAGCGCGTGGTCGAACTCGATCTTCACAATCTCGCCGATCAATCCGGTCAGCAGCGACAAGCTGTGATAGCCGTGGACGATGGTCTTGCCGCCGGGCAGCTCGCGGGCGGCGCGCTCCGGGTCGGTGTGAATCCAGTGATTGTCGCCGGTAACCTCGCCGAACCGGTCGGTCGCGGCCTGGTTCAGGGTCACCCA
>JAJFFJ010000136.1 GCA_021776685.1 Alphaproteobacteria bacterium | reverse complement strand
ATGTCGGATGCCTGACCGAAGGCAAAAATGCCCTGTTCTTCGGCGATCTTCATGGCGGCGGGAGAGTCCGTGTGCTGCATGAGAATATCCGCACCCTGATCGATCAGCGCCTTGGCCGCGTCGGCTTCCTTGCCGGGATCGAACCATGTGCTGACCCAGATGACTTTCAGTTTTACATCGGGATTAACGCTCTTGGCGGCCAGGTAGGCGGCGTTGATACCGCGAACAACTTCCGGGATGGGGAACGAGGCAATGTAGCCGATGGTGTTGGTTTTGGTCATGCTGCCGGCAATCAGGCCAATGACATGGCGGCCTTCATAAAATCGGGCAGAGTAGGTGGAAACATTTTTTGCCCGCTTGAAACCGGTGGCGTGCTCAAACTTGACCTGCGGGAAGCGTTTGGCAACCTTCAGCGTCGGGTTCATGAACCCGAACGACGTGGTAAAGATAATGTCCGTGCCACTGCGTGCCAGTTGCTGAATGACGCGTTCGGCATCCGGGCCTTCCGAGACGTTTTCCACATAGGTGGTTTCCACACTGTCACCAAAAGCCGCGTCAATGGCCCGGCGACCCTGATCATGCTCGTAGCTCCAGCCGTGATCACCAATGGGTCCCACATAGATAAAACCGACCTTGGTCGGATCGGCAGCAGACGCCAGGCCTGCCGTCATCACCAGTGCCACAACGGCAAGGCTGCTCAGTATTGTTCTTAAAATTCCAGACATCATGTCCTCCTCAGGGTTCGAACTTTGTTGTTTATGACGAAGCGTAGAATGATTTTGCCAGACAGGCTGGCGCGTTGAGATTGGCTTTGGTCTTGTCACGCGAGATGATGACCAGAACGATGATGGTCACAATATACGGCAACATGGACAGATATTGTGCATCAATATCCACGCCAAATCCCTGGGCATGGAGTTGCAGCACAGTCACGCCACCAAACAGGTAGGCTCCCAATACGACCCGGTAGGGCTTCCACGCTGCAAACACAACGATGGCCAGCGCGATCCAGCCTCGGCCTGCGGTCATGTTCTCGACCCAGAGCGGCGTCTGGACCATGGAAAGATAGGCACCACCCAGTCCGGCACAGGCACCACCGAACATGATCGCCAGCATGCGCACACCGACCACGTTGTAACCGATAGCGTGGGCCGCATCGTGGTTTTCACCCACAGCCCGCAATATCAAACCGGGCCGGGTTTTGTTCAGGAACCACGCGACCGCGAACACCAGCGCAAAGGACATATAGACCAGCACATCGTGACTGAACAGAAGTGGGCCAATAATCGGAATGGATGAAATTCCCGGTATGTCGAGTTTGGCGAGGGTTTCGGTGGTCATGCCGGAATAGGCCTGACCCCACAGTGCGGCAATGCCGAGACCGAAGATGGTCAGGGACAAACCCGTGGCGACCTGATTGGACATGAGAACCTGGGTCAGGAACCCGAACAGACAGGCAAACACCATGCCGCCGATCATGGCGGCAATAATGCCGAGCGTGTGTGATCCGGTCTCCAGCGTGATCGCAAATCCGGCTATGGCACCCATGATCATCATGCCTTCGACGCCCAGATTGAGCACGCCGGAACGCTCGACGACCAGTTCACCGATGGCGGCAAACAGCAATGGTGTGGCGGCAACGATAACGCCCTGAAGAATGAGGATTACGAGGTCCATGATATCATCCTATCCTTTTGTCGCGCCGGCATACTGCCGCGCCCATTTGATCCGGTACTTGGCCAGGACATCGATGCCGAGCAGGAAAAACAACAA
Organism: Alphaproteobacteria bacterium; assembly: GCA_021776685.1. Lineage (GTDB taxonomy): Bacteria > Pseudomonadota > Alphaproteobacteria > Bin65 > Bin65 > JAJFFJ01. Next base: position 737 of record JAJFFJ010000136.1, on the reverse strand, counting down.
CATGCCCTGAAATACGCCCGTAATGGCGCTGGGCAGGTTCAGTTGAATTTGCGCCGACTCGCCACCGATATAGGTCAATGCCATGACAAAGCCACTGATCAGAATACCGATGGGGTTCAGCCGTCCGAGAAAGGCGACGATGATGGCGGTAAAACCATACCCCACGGGCAGTGCGGGAACCAGTTGACCAACCGGACCGGCGGTCTCAAACAAACCGGCGAGGCCAGCCAGTCCACCCGAAATCATCAGGCACAACCAGACCACCCGGGATTCGAGAAATCCACCAAACCGGGCCGCGTGCGGGGCCTGACCCATGACTTTAATCTGAAACCCGATGATATGGCGGGCCAGCAGTACCCACGCGGTCGCCACCACCAGCAGGGCGACCACAAAACCCACATGGGCGCGGGTGCCCTCGATCAGAATGGGCAGGGTCGCTGAGTCATGAAAAATGCGGCTTTCCGGAAAGTTGTAACCATCGGGATCACGCAGGATGCCGTGGGTGAGCACACTGAGTATGAGGATGGCAACGTAGGTCAGCATCAGGCTGACCAGAATTTCATTGGCATTGAACCGGGTGCGCAGGAATGCGGGGATGGCGGCCCATGCCATACCGCCCAGAATGCCCGCGATGGACATGAGTGGCAGTAACCAGAAGCCCTCGACTTCATAGAATATGAGCGCCACGCTGCCACCGGTAACGGCACCGATGGTGAACTGGCCTTCGGCGCCGATGT
>JAJFFJ010000135.1 GCA_021776685.1 Alphaproteobacteria bacterium | reverse complement strand
GCCCGACTATGGCGCGATCTTCAATTGGGGCGTCAAACTTACGGATTTCAGCGAGATTTTTTTGATGGCCGGAATCGGCGCCCATGATGCGACGGGCGAGATCCAGCATCAGGGCGATGCGGTTGCGCAGACCAAGTTCATTCTGGATGGCATGCCGGGATATCTGGAACAGGCCGGCTACACGAAAAACGACATCATCCGCATCGAATTCACGATGACCAAGGGCGTGCCACCGGAAAGCTATGACGGGATCTTTGGCCTGTTTGCGGAATTCTTTGGCGAGGTGGATGTAAAGCCAGCTGCCGGAACTCTCCGCGTGATCGAGGGCCTCGCCATCCCCGGCATGCTCGTCGAATACGAATTTTGGTGCGCCAGGTAGGCGTGTTCTAGCCCGCGCCCGACTCACCGCTCCGGGCGCGGCGGGTGGCGACAGCGCGGCGGGCTGCAGCCTGGCGTTTGCGGGTCGTAGCAGCTTTTGCCCCGGCGTCTTTCATGTAGATGGAATGATCAGGCTCGCCCATGGTTTTTTGCCAGTGGGATCGAAGAAGCTTTAGACCCTGTGCGGGATACAACCCTGTGTCGAACATACGGTGGTGTGTCTTACACAGATAGACGAGGTTGCTGGGCGAGTTGTTCGAAGGATCCTGGTCCATGTGGCAGACATCAATGACCGCGTCCTGGCGTATGCCGCAGATGACGCAGCACTTGTAGGGGTACGCCTCGGCGGCGACCTTTCGCGCTTCCGCACCATTTCGTCTTGGAGGGGCCATGCCAGCCATTGTGACGGATGTTCACGCCTTAGGCAAAGTTCCGCACCAGCATTGCCTTCGTGGCCGCCGGCATTGCTGCAATAGTCCAGAGGAAATATTGCAGTAGAGCGGACCTAAGCACCGGCGGTGCAACCGTCCTCTGGGTATATGCCGCAAGGTTGCTTCGAAAAATTTTCGGCGGAGGGCTGCCCAATCGTTGTCAGCGCCCTGACCCTTACTCCAGCGTTCAGTTGTCCCTAATTCTACAATCCTACATAGTTGCCGATCTGACTGGATGTGTGGGGAGAGAATAGATGCCGGGGCGTAATCTGCTGGGGATTTTGATGGTGGCCGGTGCGGCCGCCATGGCTGCTACAGCTGCTTTGGCCGCAGAGCGCAAGGTCACGCTCGCGGGCGGCGGCAGCGGCACATTCCAGTATCCTTCCCCCGACAGCAGTTGGCGGGGCCGCAATCATGACCTAATCGGGACCGTCGAACTGCCTGTCAGGGCTAGAGGCAGGAGCAGGAAGCCCAGGCCGGCGATGATCCTGTTTCACGGTAGTGCCGGGCCCGGCTATCGCAGCGACAGCTGGGCCAGGTTCTTTCGCAGGCACGGCATCGTCACCATGCGGGTCGACTACTTCACCACCCGCGGTCTGAGGCGTGCCGGCCGGCGCGGCCCGGCCTCCGCCGGGGATGTGACCGGCGCGATCCGCTTTCTCGCGACCCATCCGGGTGTCGACAGACGCCGAATTGGCGTGATGGGCTTTTCGCGGGGCGGTTCGATCGTACTCATGTCCCGGTCCTATTCGCCGTCCCAAACCGGCAACGTCCGGCCGGCGGTTTTCGTGGCATTCTATCCTGGCTGCGAGCGGATTAGGATTGGATCCGGCGACCCGGATGCGCCGCTGCTGATTGTTGTCGGCAGTGCGGATACATTGTCGAGACCCGCTGCGTGCGAACAACGGCAGCGCGAGGGACAGAGGCTTGGCAAGCCGGTGCGCACCCTTGTGCTGCCGGGCGGAACCCACGCGTTCGACGTCAGGCGCAGCCGCACCGTGAGATGGCGGGGCCGGCGGGTGGAGATCATATCGGATCCAAATCTGACCAGGATTGCGCGCGAGGAAGTGCTGAAGACGGTGAAGGCAGCCTTCCGGATGCGGTGAGCCAGGAAACGCCACGCCGGTTCATCTTACGGCATCCCGATGGTGTGACTTTGGAAGTCTTACGCAAAATCCTCCGCCAGCGCGGCGCGGGTGGCGTCGGCCATGACGGCCATGTGGGCGTAGTTTTCGTGGCCGATGCCAAGGATCGCCTGGCTGCCGGGATCGCGGAAGGCGGCGATCTGGTCGGGTGTGAAGGGGAAGTGCACGAACTGGACGGATGACGCCTTGCCGTCCGCGGTGGTGCGGTCCACGTCCGCCTCCGGCACCGCATCCACCTGCATCCCGCCCACCTTGATGAACATGGTGTCCTCGACACCGCCGAGGCGGCCGAGGGCATTGGCCCGGCGGATCGGGTCGTCGATCTCGAACATGACCGTGGCGATCAACTCTGCTCCGTTCGGAATCAAAGGGTTATAGGCGGTGAGTTCGTCGGCGATCTGGGCCTCGCCGCCCTTTTCGATGAACAGCATCTCATGCACCTGGTGCCACATGGTGTCCCAGTTCTCGAAATAGAAGGTGGCGAAGGGGCCGACCTCCATGCGCCGGTGCTTTTTGCGCTCCGTCAGCGCCTGCCGCATCTCACGGCGCTGTTCGCTATAGGCGGCCATGTCCATGATATCTGCGTGGGTGAGTTCGGTCTTCATGGGTGCGGTTCCGTCAGGCATCAGTGGTTCGTGGGCAGGCCATAGGCCTGGGCAAAGAGTTCGATGGGGTGGGGGGCTGTTTTGGGTGGCGTGCCGTCCAGCGTATCCATGGTCTGCAGGATATGGGCGCCCGCGAGAGGGCATTCGGAGGTCACATGGCGGTTGGCCTGCTTGATGGCGTCACGCGCCACAGGCTTGCCGACCTTGAGGGCCACCGGGAAGTTCTCCTCCATGATGCCCCAAGAGCCGCCATGGCCGGAGCAGCGCTGAATGACGTCAATTTTCGTTTCTGGCACCAGACGCATCATTTCCGCGGCCTTCATGCCCATGTTCTGGGCGCGGGCGTGGCAGGCGATGTGCAGGGTGACGCCGCCATCGAGCGGCTGGAGGCCATCGGCCACGCCTTCCTTCTTGGAGATGTCGACGACATACTCTGCGGCGTCAAAGCTGGCCTGGGCGAGGGTTTTGACGTTGTCGTCATCGCCAGCGATCAGCGGCCACTCGAACTTGAGCATGAGCGAGCAGGACGGCACCAGGCCGATTACATCGTAGCCTTTATCGATCCACGGCCGCAGCTCGGCGGCAACGGTTTTCGCGCTTTCCGCGACGGCGGCAAGATCGCCCTGCTCCATCTGCGGCATGCCGCAGCAGCCGGGATAGACCACCTCGGTCTCGACGCCGTTGTGGGCGAGGATGTTGCGCAGCGCCACGCCGATGTCCGGGTTATTGTAGTTGCCAAAGCAGGTGGCGTAGATCACTGCCTTTCGGCCGAAGGCAGGGGCGTCTTCATTGACCGCCGGACGCCAGTCGCCCTTTGTCCGCCGGTCGAGCGTGCGCATGTGGAATTTGGGCAGGTGGGCGTCTTTGTGCACACCGGTGACGGCCTGCATCGCTGCCCGCGCCGGTGCATTCCAGGTGGCGCTGCCAAGATTTGCAAGCGGCGCAATGTGCGAGCAGAGCTTGCCGTTGCGGTCGGTCTGAGTCAGCCGGTCTTCCCATTTGGGGCGCTTGCCCTGACGTTGCTCGACCGCACGGTAGCGCAGCATCAGGTGTGGGAAGTCCAGGTTGAATTCGTGCGGTGGCACATAGGGGCACTTGGTCATGAAGCACATGTCGCAGAGCGTGCAGGCGTCTGCGACGGCCTTGAACCCGGCGCTGTCTACGGTATCGAGCTCACCCGAGTCGGACTCGTCGATCAGGTCGAACAGGCGGGGGAAGCTGTCGCACAGATTGAAGCACAGGCGGCAGCCGTGGCAGACGTCGAAAACCCGGCGCAGCTCTTCGTCCAGCTTGGCTTCGTCATACCAGTCATCGTCCTGCCAGGGGATGGGGTGGCGGACAGGCGCTTCAAGGCTGCCTTCGCGCATGGCGGTCGTCTCCAAATTCCAAAGACACGAAGGGCCCGATAGCCCGGCGGCTACGGGCCCTCCAACATTTCAGTGGATGTCGCGTTGGCGACTAGTCCAGATCGTCGAGCGCTTTCTGGAAGCGACCCGCATGGCTTTTCTCTGCCTTGGCGAGGGTCTCGAACCAGTCCGCGATTTCGTCGAAGCCTTCCTCGCGCGCCGTGCGCGCCATACCCGGATACATGTCGGTGTATTCGTGGGTCTCGCCGGCAACGGCGGCTTTCAGGTTCAACGCTGTGGGGCCGATTGGCTCACCGGTGGCGGGATCACCCACCTCTTCCAGATAGGCCAGGTGGCCGTGGGCATGGCCGGTCTCGCCCTCAGCGGTGGACCGGAACACGGTGGCCACGTCGTTATAGCCTTCCACGTCCGCCTTTTGGGCGAAGTAGAGATAACGGCGGTTGGCCTGGCTTTCGCCGGCAAAGGCGTCTTTCAGATTCTGTTCGGTTTTGCTGCCACCGAGTGACATATGTGATCTCCTCCGATTGTGTGTTGTTTGAACTGGATGGGGCCTGCCGTGGCCCCGCAAGTCCGGCTTTTCGCGAACCTGCCCGGTAAACCAACCCAATATGATACCAGTCCAATATGGGTCCCGGAATGGGGCGAGTCAATAGATTAGAATCATTCCAGATTTATGCGAATGACTCCGAACTGGAAGGAAAATTAGGAGTAGTCAGTCGGCGGGTTTGAGCCGCACGACCACGTCAACCCGCTCCACTTCCCGACCCGCGGGCGCGGCCGGCAGGCCATTGATGGCGATATTGGCCAGATCGATGTCGATCAGCTCGCCCGTTTCCGGCGCATAGAAGTGATGATGGTCGGAGACGTTGGTATCGAACCAGGCTCGCCCGGACTCCACGGTCACTTCGCGCAGCAGGCCAGCCTTGGTGAACTGGTTGAGCGTATTGTAGATGGTTGCCAACGACACCTTGATATCCGCCTGACGCGCTTCATCATGCAGCTCCTCGGCGGTCAGGTGCCGGTTGCCCCCTTCGAACAGCAGGCGCGCCAACGCCAGCCGCTGCCGGGTCGGGCGAAGCTCCGCCTCACGCAGGCGGCTTACCGCGTCCTCAAAGGGCCGTTTTTCCGGAGTCGATCGTGTCATGTGTTTGTCTGACATGGCGCAGATATGGGGTCAATTGGCGTCAGGTCAACCCGGCGCCCATAAATCTGATGGCCGAGAATGCCTGAATATCAGGCGAATGTCACGCTTATTTGAATCGTTATAGGGTTGTTTCCCCTAATCCACCACGCCCATGCCGATGACGTTGTAGCCGCAATCCACATAGTGGACTTCACCGGTGACGCCGGCAGCCAGATCGGACAGCAGATACATACCGGTGTTGCCGACTTCTTCCAGCTTGGGGTTGCGGCGGAGCGGGGTGTTCTTCTGGGTCCAGGTGTAGACGTAGCGGGCATCGCCGACGCCGGCGCCGGCCAGCGTGCGCATGGGGCCGGCTGACAGCGCGTTGGCGCGTATGCCGCGGGGGCCAAGATCGGCGGCAATATAGCGGACGCTCGCCTCCAGGGCCGCTTTGGCCACGCCCATCACATTGTAGGACGGCATGACCCGTTGGGCGCCGTCATAGGTCAATGTGAGGAGTGAGCCGCCGTCGTCCATCAGCAGTTCGGCCCGGCGGGCCAGTTCCGTGAAGGAAAAGGCGCTGATTTCCATGGTCATCAGGAAATTCTTGAGGGTCGTGTCCACATAGCGGCCGTCCAGCTCCCGCCGGTCCGAAAACGCCAGGGAGTGGACGACGAAGTCGAGCTTGCCCCAGACATCGCTGATCTTGTCGAACAGCCGGTCCAGGCTTTCGCCGTCGGTGACGTCGGCGGTCATCATGATGGGCGCATTGACCGACTCGGCAAGCGGCTTGGCCCGGCGGGTGATGCCTTCCACGTCCTGCCAGGTGAAGGCCAGTTCCGCCCCCTGCTCGTGGCAGGCCCGGGCGATACCCCAGGCCAGCGAACGGTCATTGGCGACGCCCATCACCAGGCCGCGTTTGCCCGCCATTAGGTTCCCGGTGGTCATGTTTTGTCGGTCTCTTGTCTCAGCATCAGCCGGCATTATGGGCTATTCGCACCAATACCTGACCGGAAAAAGGAAGCCAGCGCCGGACGTGTGGGCCCGGGCCATGGACGCCTAGGGTGCTGTCGTCAGCTTTCCAGGCGCTCGAAGGTAAGCGAGCAGTTGGTGCCGCCAAAGCCGAAGCTGTTCGACATTGCGCGGTCGATCCTGATGTCGTCCTTGCGTTCGGCCACCAGCGGCAGGCCCTGAACCATGTCGTCGGGGTCGTCCACGTTGGCGGTCGCCGAGATGAAGCCGTTGTTCATCATCAGGAGGGTGTAGATTGATTCGTGCACGCCAGCGGCGCCCAGCGCATGGCCGGTCAGCGACTTTGTGGAGCTGAAGTAGGGCACCTGGTTGCCGGCGCCATTGCCGAACACCTTGGTCAGGGCCTCGACCTCTTTCTCGTCGCCAACGGGGGTCGAGGTGGCGTGCATGTTGATATAGTCGAGCGGCGCAGTCAGGCCGCGGGTTGCCATCTGCATGCAGCGGGCGGCGCCTTCGCCGGAGGGCTGGACCATATCGACGCCATCGGACGTCGCGCCATAACCGACGATCTCGCCATAGATCTTCGCGCCGCGCGCTTTTGCGTGCTCGAGTTCCTCAACCACGACGACGCCGCCACCGCCAGAGATGACAAAGCCGTCCCGGTTGCGGTCAAAGGGGCGTGACGCGCGTTCCGGCGTGTCATTGTAGCCGGCCGACAGTGCCGGCATGGCGTCGAAAAGCATCGACAGCGACCAGTGCAGTTCCTCGCCGCCGCCGGCGAAAACGATATCCTGCTTGTCCAGCTGGATCTGCTCAAGCGCGTTACCGATGCAGTGGGCGCTGGTGGAGCAGGCGGAACTGATGGAATAGTTGACGCCGCGGATCCCGAAGGGCGTCGCCAGGGTCGCAGAATTGGTGCTCGACATGGTTCGCGGAACCATGAATGGGCCAATCCGCTTGGTGGAGCCCTTCTCGCGCAGGGTATCGGCGGCAGCGACCTGATTTGACGTGGACGGCCCGCCCGAACCCATGATCAGTCCGGTGCGGTTGTTGGAAACCTCGGATTCCTCAAGACCCGCATCTGCGATCGCCTCTTCCATGGCCACATAGTTGTAGACAGCGCCGTCGCCCATGAAGCGGCGAAGACGGCGGTCCACGGCCTCGTCCGGATTCATCTTCAGCGAGCCTTCCACCTGACTGCGGAAGCCCATTTCCTTGTAGGTCTCGCTGAATGTAATGCCCGAACGGCCATCGCGGAGCGAGGCAAGCACCTCGTCTTTGTTGTTACCGATCGAGGAAACGATCCCGATACCTGTAATTACTGCACGCCGCACGGGCGAAACTCCTATTGCTCTGCGTTTTGGTCTGCGTCGTCCATGAACAGGCCGACGCGCAGACTGTTAGCCTCGTAGATCGGCTCACCATCGGCCTTCATGACGCCGTCGGCAATGCCCAGGACCAGTTGGCGGCTGATCACCCGGCGGATATCGATATGATAGCTCACCTTGGTGACGTTTGGCTGCACCTGGCCGGTAAATTTCACGTCGCCAACGCCCAGCGCGCGGCCACGGCCCTGATTGCCCAGCCAGGCCAGATGGAAGCCCACCAGCTGCCAGAGCGCATCCAGTCCCAGGCATCCCGGCATAACCGGATCGCCCTCAAAGTGGCACTGGAAGAACCACAGGTCCGGGTTCACGTCCAACTCGGCCGTGATTTCGCCCTTGCCATATTTGCCACCGTCGCTCGCAATGTGGGCGATTCGGTCAAACATCAGCATGGGCGGTAATGGCAACTGCGCATTGCCGGGCCCGAACATTTGTCCATGGCCGCAGGCAAGTAGGTCCTCGCGCGTAAAACTGTTGCGGCCTTCAAACTCGACCATCTGTTCCCCGGGATTGCTGGCAGTGACGGCGTCGGAATAGGGCGCCATTGTCTGGGTTTTCCTTATATTCGCGCAGGCGCCGCGGATAGCCAAAGCGACGAAAGCGCACTGTTTCAATTCTTGGGATATGGAAAAGCAAAAGGCAAAAGACCAAATTATTTTTCATGGTTCCGTCTGAGCAGGGGAATCTCTCGCCTTCTGACCCTACATTCACCAGGTTTTCGGGTATTTCGGGTCTTTACAGTTGGGCCGGGTGCTAAAATGACGCAAGCCCCGCGGGGTCGTCGCTAAAGACATAATCCGCACCCCCGGCCAGCAAGCGCCGCGCTTCCGCCACATCATTGACCGTAAAGACGCCAGCCGTCAGGCCGGCACGGTGAATTTCCGCCAGAGTCTCAGGCGTGGCTGCATCTGCTGCCACATGGAGGGCCACGCATCCGAGCTGCCGCGCGGCATTCAGTTCGTTCCCGGAAATGTCACGGGCGTTGAGGGCCAGGGCAACGTCGGGCGCCACCGGCCGAAACGCGGTCAGGCAAGGCTCTTCAAAGCTGGAAACCAGGAGCCGACCTGTATGAGACCGTATAGTGCGGGCAACGGCGACGCCGGTTTCCTCCGCCGCGTCCACATCGGCCTTCAACTCCACATTCAGGCCAATGCCCAGAATCAGCGCCAGGTGAAGGGCATCAGCCAGGGTAGGGATTCTTTCGCCGGCGAAGTCCGGGCCGAACCATGAGCCGGCGTCCAGCAATGCCAATGCTTCTGCCGCCGCTGCGCCTACGGGACCGGTACCATCGGTCGTGCGGTCCAGGGTGGCGTCGTGCACCAGCACAGGCACACCGTCCGCAGTCAGACGCGTATCGATCTCAATCCATGCTGCCCCCGCGGCCGCTCCTGCGCGTAGACCGGCGCCCGTGTTCTCTGGCGCAACGGCTGCGGCGCCGCGGTGGCCGATGACTTTGGGTACAGGCCCCGGCCACTCACTCATGGCCTGGGCCAACTTGGGCGGAATGGCGCAAAAGAAAACGCCCCGCTGCCGGGGCAACAGGGCGTTTTACTGTGTCGTACATGCCAGCCTTAGTCGTCGCGACGGGGGCGACGGGGGCGGCGTGGGCGATCATCGTCGCCGCGGGGTTCCCGCGGCGGACGTTCGTCCGGCAGTTCCTCGCCGGTTTCCTGATTCACCAAGCGCATGGACAGCTTGACCTTACCGCGGTCGTCGAAGCCGATCAGCTTGACCTTGACCGTTTCGCCCTCGTTGATCACGTCGGTTACCGCACCAACGCGCTCATTCTTGAGCTCGGAGATATGCACCAGGCCGTCCTTCGCGCCCATGAAGTTTACGAAAGCGCCGAAGTCGACCACCTTGACCACTTTGCCATCGTAGATCTTGCCCTCTTCCGGCTCGGCGACGATGTCGTTGATCCGCTTCAGCGCCGCCTGGGCCTCTTCTTCGGTCTGGGCAAAAACCTTGATCGTGCCATCCTCTTCGATGTCGATCTTGGTATTGGTCTCCTCGGTGATCTCGCGGATCACCTTGCCTCCGGTGCCGATCACGTCGCGGATCTTGTCCTTTGGCACGGATGTGGTGGAAATGCGCGGTGCGTTGGAGCTGACTTCGTCACGCGCACCGCCAATCGCCTTGTCCATCTCGCCCAGAATGTGAATCCGGCCGTCCTTCGCCTGATTCAACGCAACACCCATGATCTCCTTGGTGATGGACGTGATCTTGATGTCCATCTGAAGCGAGGTGATGCCCTTCTCGGTGCCGGCGACCTTGAAGTCCATGTCGCCCAGATGATCCTCGTCGCCGAGGATGTCCGAGAGGACTGCATAGTCATCGCCCTCCTTGATCAGGCCCATGGCGATGCCGGCAATCGGCCGCGGCAGGGGTACGCCTGCATCCATAAGCGCAAGGGAGGAACCGCAGACCGTGGCCATCGAGGACGAACCGTTTGATTCCGTGATCTCGGAAACCACCCGGATGGTGTAGGGGAATTCCTCCTCCGTCGGCATCACCGGATGCAATGCGCGCCAAGCCAGCTTGCCGTGGCCAATTTCGCGCCGTCCAGGAGGGCCGAAGCGCCGGGCTTCACCGACTGAGTATGGCGGGAAGTTGTAGTGCAGCAGGAAGTTTTCCCGATAGCTGCCTTCCAACGCGTCGATGATCTGTTCGTCCTGTCCGGTGCCCAGGGTCGCTGTCACCAGCGCCTGAGTCTCGCCACGGGTGAACAGGGCCGAGCCATGGGCCCGGGCCAGCACGCCAACCTCTGACACAATCGGGCGGACCGTCTTGGTATCGCGACCGTCGATCCGCTCGCCGGTCTTCAGGATATCACCCCGAACAACGTCGGCTTCCATCTTCTTGAAGACTTCACCGGCAACCGCCAGCTTGGCGCCATCAGTTTCGGCGTCGAACTGACCCATCGCCTTTTTCTTGGCCGTGCTGATGGCGTTCTGCCGGTCCTGCTTGACGCGAATGCCGTAGGCGCTGCGCAGATCATCTGCAACACCGCTGCCGTCGAAGTCGGACCTGACCTGGGCGACTTCTGCCGGCGGCTCCGGCAATTCCCAGGGGTCTTTGGCGCATTCTTCCGCCATGCTGATGATGGCGTCGATCACCGGCTGAATGCCGTCGTGGCCGAAAGCCACCGCCTCGAGCATGACCTCTTCCGGCAACTCCAGCGCTTCCGATTCGACCATCAATACGCCGTCTTTCGTGCCGGCGATCAGCAGTTCCAGGTCGGATTCGTCCATCTTGTCGATGTCGGGATTGAGCTCGAATTCGCCATCGAAATAGCCGACCCTGGCCGCGCCGATCGGCCCCATGAAGGGCATGCCGGAGATGGTCAGTGCGGCTGACGTGGCGACCATCGCGACCATGTCGGGGTCGTTCTCCAGATCGTGGCTCATCACCGTACAGATGACCTGGGTTTCGTTGCGGAACCCGTCAGCGAAAAGCGGCCGGATCGGCCGGTCGATCAGGCGGGAGGTCAGCGTCTCCTTCTCTGAAGGGCGGCCTTCGCGCTTGAAAAAGCCGCCGGGAATCTTGCCGGCGGCGTATGTCTTTTCTTGGTAGTGGACGGTCAGGGGGAAGAAGTCGATTCCCGCCCGCGGATTTCTGTCGGCAACGACTGCGCAAAGCACTGCCGTGTCGCCGAGCGAGGCGAGAACCGCGCCGTCGGCCTGCCGCGCGATGCGGCCCGTTTCCAGGGTCAGCTTGCGGCCGGCCCAGTCGATTTCCCGTTTCGTGATATTAAACATTTGTCACCTTCTAGCGTGCGTACGCGCCCCGGCGTCGGGTTCGTCCTAAAATGTCGGGGCGTATGCCGATTTGCTTCGCGGGGGCCGCGCCCATCGCGGCCGTAACATGTTCATGCGTACCCGTTTCGACCGCGAAGCGTTCGGTCGAGTGATCCTATCGGCGGATGTTGAGGCGCTTGATGAGGTCCTCGTAGCGGCCCTGTTTCTTGCGCTTGAGATAGTCGAGCAGCCGGCGTCTTTGGCCGACCATAGCCAACAGACCACGGCGGGAATGGTTATCCTTTTTGTGGTCGTCGAAGTGCCCGGTCAGGTTATTGATGCGTTCAGTCAGAATAGCGACCTGAACTTCGGGCGATCCGGTATCGCCATCAGCTGTGGCGTATTCCTTGATCAGTTCTGATTTCCGCTCTGCGGTTATCGACATCGTTTGGGTTCCTCAGTCTAGTGTCATCGATCAGGTATTCAGAACCCGCACCGGATGGACCATGTGGCCTTCCAGCCTCAACAATGCCACCGGTTTGCCTTCGGCGCCGGCCCACAGCGTGTCGCCGTCGGCCAATGGCGCGATGCAGTCCCGGTTGGCGGTGCGGAGGACCGGTACGGGCTGACCATGTCGGAGGCGCTCGGCTTCGCTGCGTGTGAGGATCAGGGCCGGGATGTCGTCCAGCGCCGTTTCCAGAGGCAGCAAACTTGTTGCCAAGCCCTCCGGCAAATCGTCGGAAATCTCCGCCAAATTGCTGTCAGGCCGGGGCGAACTATGCATGAATTCCTCGATATTCGCCAGCGCTATTGCGTCGCGTTCGGCGAACGGGCCGACACGTGTCCTGCGCAGGTCCGCCACATGGCCGAAGCAACCCAGCATCTGCCCCATGTCCCGTGCCAGGCTGCGCACATAGGTGCCCTTGCCGCAGGTGACCTCGAAGGCAGTCATGTCTGCTGATACCTCTTCCACGACCCTCAGCCCGTGGATCGTGACCTGACGGGGCGCGAGGTCGACCGCTTCGCCGGCCCTCGCTAGGTCATAGGCGCGCTGGCCGCCAATCTTGATGGCGGAAAAAACCGGCGGGGTCTGTTCAATTTGGCCAACGAAGCCAACTCCCGCGGCCTCGATCTCCGCGAGCGTTGGGCGGTTGTCGGACCGGTCCGTCACCGGGCCTTCCAAGTCGTCCGTGCTGCGCGCCTCGCCCCAGCGAACCGTGAAGGCATATACCTTGTCGCTATCCATAATGTAGGGGACGGTCTTGGTCGCCTCGCCCAGGGCGATGGGCAGAAGGCCGGTGGCAAGAGGATCAAGGGTGCCTGCATGGCCAGCCTTCTGCGCGTTGAATGCGCGGCGAACCATCCCGACCACGCGGGTGGAGGTAACGCCTGCAGGTTTGTCGACAACGACCCAGCCGTGGATCGGCCGGCCGCGCCGCTTACGCGCCATCTTCCGGCGGGTCCTCTGCGTTCGTCAGGTCCTGTGCGACCTTGTCATCGCGCAGGAGGTTGAGGATGCGAGTGGCTTCGTCGAAGGTTTCATCGGCGACAAATTTCAGCGACGGCGTGAATTTCAGATGGACCGAGCGGCCCAAGCGGCCTCGCAGATGCCCTGCAGCGCGATTGAGCGCGGCGATGATCGCATCCTGGTTCTGGCCTGCTAGCGGCATGACGAAAGCAGTAGCGTTGCGCAGGTCCGGGCTTGGACGAACCTCCGACACCGTGATCGATACGCCGCTCAGGTCGGGGTCGCGCAGGTCGCCCGTCGCCAAGATGCCGGACAGCACGTGGCGGATTTCCTCGCCAACTCGCAATTGCCGCTGACTGGGCGCAGATGATCTGGTCTTGCCCATCGGATCAAGCGTTCCTGGTATCGCCCGCTAGAGTTGGCGGGCAATCTCCTCGGTCTCGTAGCACTCGATCTGGTCGCCGACCTTGATGTCCTGATAATTCTCGAAGGACATGCCGCATTCCATACCGCCGTTGACCTCCTTGACCGCATCCTTGAAGCGGTTGAGGGTCGCCAGGGTGCCCTGGTGGATGACGATGTTGTCGCGCAACAGGCGCACGCCGGCGCCGCGCCGCACCACACCGTCGGTGACCCGGCAGCCGGCCACATTGCCCACCTTGCTGACCTTGAACACTTCCAGGATCTCCGCATAACCCAGGAAGGTTTCGCGGATTTCCGGCGCCAGCATGCCCGAGAGCATGCCCTTCATGTCATCGTTGATATCGTAGATCACAGAGTAGTAACGGATATCGACGCCGTTCTGCGCCGCCAGTTCGCGGGCCTGGGTGCTGGCGCGCACGTTGAAGGCGATGATCATGCCGCCCGACGCGCCGGCCAGGGTGATGTCGGATTCGTTGATGCCGCCAACCCCGCTGTGCAGGACGTTGACTGCGACCTCGTCGGTCGAAATATCCTCAAGCATGCCGATGATGGCTTCGACCGAGCCCTGCACGTCGCCTTTGATGACTATCGGCAAGGACTGGGCCTCGCCAGCTTGGATCTGCGAGAACATCTCCTCGACCGATGAGCGCGCCGGTCCCGTGGATCTTTTCACTTCGCGCTGGCGGTATTCGGATATTTCCCGTGCCCGGCCTTCGCCGTCGATGATGACGGAGAAATTGTCACCTGCAGCCGGCGTGCCGTTGGAGCCCAGCACTTCGACTGGAATGGCGGGTCCGGCTTCGTCCACCGGCTCGCCACGGTCATTGATTAGTGCGCGTACCTTGCCCCACTCGGCGCCGGCGACAAAAACATCACCCGCCCTGAGCGAGCCCTTCTGGATCAGTACCGTGGCGACCGAGCCGCGGCCCTTTTCAAGCCGGGCTTCGACAACGATGCCTTGCGCCTCGCGCCCTGGATTGGCCTTCAGCTCCAAAAGTTCCGCCTGCAGGACAACGGCCTCTTCCAGCTGTTCAAGGCCGGTGCCTTCCTTGGCGGAGACATCAACGGCCAACACGTCGCCGCCCATCTGCTCTACCTGGATGTCATGCTGCAGCAGTTCAGTGCGAACACGGTCTGCGTCCGCGCCCGGTGCGTCCATCTTGTTGATGGCAACGATAATTGGCACCTCCGCCGCCTTGGCGTGGGCAATGGCCTCAATCGTCTGCGGTTGCACGCCGTCGTCTGCGGCAACCACCAGGATGACAATATCCGTGACGTTCGCACCGCGGGCGCGCATTGCTGTGAACGCGGCGTGGCCAGGAGTGTCGATGAAAGAGATCCGGTTGCCCGCCGCGGTGACTACTTGGTAAGCGCCAATATGCTGGGTGATGCCGCCGGCCTCGCGCCCGGCAACGTCAGTCGCGCGAATCGCGTCCAGCAAAGAGGTCTTGCCGTGATCGACGTGACCCATGACCGTGACAATCGGCGGCCGGGAATGCAGATCACCTTCATTGTCGTCGTCGCCTGAGATGCCGATCTCCACATCTGATTCCGATACGCGCTTCACGTTGTGACCGAATTCGGCCACCACGAGTTCTGCGGTGTCGGCGTCGATTATCTGGGTGACAGTGGTCATGATGTCCATCTTCATCAGGGTCTTGACCACATCGCCGGCCTTCTCGGCCATGCGATTGCTCAGTTCCTGGACTGTCAGCGATTCAGGGATCGTCACTTCACGGACGATCTGCCGGTGTTGAATCGGCCCTTGCTCAACCTGGCGCTGGCGTTGCTTCTCGCGCTCCCTTGAACGGCGCACCGCGGCCAGTGAACGTTGGCGCTCCCGCGAAATGCCTTCATTTTCCGCAAGTGCATCGGAAATCGTCAGGCGGCCTTCCCGGCGCTTGGGTTCACCGCGGGTACGGGTGGGCGTCGGGCGTTTGCGTGCCTCTTCCTTGCCGCGGCGGGCACGGGAGTCTTCTGCCTCTTCGCCAACAGGGCCGGCTTCGGCCGGTTCGGGCGCGCGCGGCGGCGTCGCGCGCACCGGCGCCTTCTTGTCGCTGATCTTCAGGCCGACATTCATTTGCTGTCCGGCCAACTCGCGGGCCAGGGCGTCGGTTTCTTTGCGTTCGCGCTGGCGCGCTTCCGTCTTCGGATCTGCTTTTGCGGTCTCGGCCGGCGCCTCGGCTTCCGCTTCGACTACGACCTCTGCTTCTGCTTCGACCTCTGCTTCTGCTTCTGCTTCTGCTTCGACCTCCGCTTCTGCTTCGACTTCGGCAACAGCGTCTACGGTTTCTTCCGGCTCCAAACTCTCTTCGGACGCCGCATCCACCTCTTCTGGGGCATCATCGACCTGTTTTGCAGCCTTGAAGGTCGCATCTTCCAAGGCGCGCCGCCGCGCCTCGCGCTCATTGTCGCTCAGGTTGCTGGCGTCAAGATTGGCGTTCTGGATATCAGGGGTCGCCTCATCGGTGACCTCCGCCATCTTGCCGCCGGTGCCTCGCGCATAAGTTCTTGTGCGCTTGACCTCGACCTGAACCGACTTCGAACGCCCATGCGAGAAGCTCTGCTGAACAACGCCCTTTTCGACGGTCTTCTTCAGCTCAAGCTTTCCCGGACGACTTAGCGTCAGGGGTTTCTTTTCCGTGTCGGAGTTTTCTTTTTTCGTCTCTGCCATATCAGCCATTCACCTGCATTGGCGGCTCGGTTCGATCGGTGGCATTAGCTCCCGTTGAGGCTTCTGCCTGCCGAAATCCGGCCAACCGTTTTAGCTCGCGGAGCAACTGCCCGGTCAGGGCGCCCGCGATAAGTGCAACATTTACTGCGGCCTCCCGGCCAAGCGCCCGGCCCAGATTCTCGCTGGTCAAAACTGCCGGCCCAGCCCGATCTGCGGCCTTACGGCGCAACGCGGCAGCATCCTGCCCCTTGGAATCAGATGCCGTCAGCAACAGCGCAACCTTGCCGGATCGCAGGGTCGCGCGAACCTTTTCGTATCCTGCGACCGCCAGTCCCGCGCGATTGGCGAGGGCCAACAGGTCAATGCACCTGCGCTCAAGAAGGTCGGCAACCCGGTCCGCTAGGTCGGCGGGCGCCGTCACTGGCGCGCGGGCAGCGCGGGAAAACGCATTCTTCGCTGCGGCTTGCGCGACTATATCCCGTTGCGCCGTCAGCCACAAACCGCGGCCCGGAAGCCGTTCGGCCAGATCAGGGACAACAGTATTGTCTGGGCCCACCACAAACCGCAGCAAACGGTCACGCGGCTCAGATTCGCGCGTGATGAGACAGCGGCGCTGCGGCGTGTCATCGCCGCGCGCCAAATCCCTGTCTGCCTTGAGAGTGGCTGCCGTCATCAAATCTGCCTACTCGGCTGCTTTCTGGTCGGCGGTATCTGGTTTGGCTGCGTCGCCTTCTGCAGCCGCTTCACCTTCGTCTGCGTTTTCGCCCTCCGCCGGCTCTTCATCGTCAAACCAGGATGAGCGGGCCGCCATGATCATCGCCTCTGCGTCGTCGGCATTGAGCGGCGCATGTTTGACCAGGTTTTCCGACCGCGACGGACGCAGATACGGCAGCAGGTCGAGTGTGATGGTGACGATGCCTTCCTCGATCGCCGCCTCCGCCAACAGCTTCTCGCGGCGCTCGTCCTTGACGTGGTTGAACTCTTCGACTGGCAGCTTGGATGCGCCCTCCAGCAAGATGAAGCGCAGCTCCTCCGGCGTCAGGTCGGCAAGGTCGTCCATGGCCTTGACTCCGGCCTCGCCCAGCTGAACCACCATCGTGGAAGTGAGACCTTCCACTTCGGTCAGCGCGTCCTCCACGCCCAGTTCCACGCGACGCGCGTCAAGCTCGGTGTCGCGGTGTTCCAGGAACTCCCGCGCCCGTTCCCTCAGGGCTTCCACAAGATCTTCGTCGAAACCCTCGATGCTCGTCAGTTCCTCGATCGGCACAAAGGCCACTTCTTCGACTGACGTGAAGCCCTCGGTGACCAGCAGATGCGCGATCACGTCGTCCACATTGAGTGCGTCGATCAGGCGTTGCGAGCGGCGATGGAATTCCTCCTGGCGACGCTCTGACTCCAGCGCCTCGGTCATGATGTCGATGTGCCAGCCGCTCAGCTGCGAGGCGAGGCGCACATTCTGGCCACGGCGGCCGATCGCCAGGCTCTGCTGATCATCGGGCACGATGACCTCGATCGTCTGGGTGTCTTGATCCAGTACGACCTTCGTGACTTCAGCCGGCGCCAGCGCATTGACCACAAAGGTGGCCGTATCGGGCGACCAAGGAATGATGTCGATCTTCTCGCCCTGTAATTCGCCGACCACCGCCTGTACGCGGCTGCCGCGCATGCCGACGCAGGCGCCGACGGGGTCGATTGAGCCGTCATGGGACTGGACCGCGATCTTGGCGCGGGAGCCTGGGTCGCGGGCAACTGCCATGATCTCGATGATGCCGTCGTAGATTTCCGGCACCTCCTGGGTGAACAGCTTGCCCATGAACTCCGGCGCAGTGCGGGACAGGAAAATCTGCGGCCCCCGCAATTCCTCGCGCACATCGGCGATATAGGCACGTACCCGGTCGCCCTGGCGGAAGCTTTCGCGCGGGATTAACTGGTCCCGGCGGAGGATAGCCTCGGCCCGGCCCAGATCGACCATCACATGGCCGAACTCCACACGTTTGACGACGCCGTGGACCACTTCTTCCTTGCGGTCCTTGTATTCCTCGTACTGACGCTTGCGCTCGGCCTCGCGCACTTTCTGGACGATAACCTGTTTGGCGGTCTGCGCGGCGATGCGGCCAAAGTCGATGGGCGGCAACTGGTCGATGATGAAATCGCCGACCTTCTTGTCAGGATCGATGCGCTGGCCTTCGGCCTCGGTGAGCTCGGTCTGCTCATTTTCGAGTTCCACAACCACTTGGCGATAGCGGGCGAGCAGGATTTCGCCATTGCTCCGGTCGATGGATGCGCGGATATCCAGTTCGGGGCCGTATTTCGAGCGGCCGGCCTTCTGGATCGCCTGCTCCATCGCCTCGATGACTTCCTCGCGGTCGATGCTCTTCTCTCGCGCTACCGTGTCCGCAACCTGAATCAGCTCCGGGCGTGCGTGGATCATGTTCATTGTGCTTCTGCCTCTTGCTGTTGCGCCGCCAATGCGAGCAACTCGTCTGTCAGGATCAGTTTTGCCTTCGCGATATCGGCGAAGGACAGGGTCACAGGTCCGGCCTCGCTGGTCAGGCGAATGTTATCGCCCTCCGTGCCTTCCAGGCGCCCCTTGAAGCGCCTCCGGCCGTCGATGGGCAATCGGGTTTCCACCTTGGCTTCCAGGCCAGCAAACCGGTTGAAATCCTCCAGCCGGGTGAGCGGCCGGTCGATGCCGGGCGAACTCACTTCCAGCGAATATTCGCCGGGAAGCGGATCTTCCACGTCCAGCAGGGTGGACAACATGCGGCTGATCTCCGCACAGTCTTCGACGGTCATGCCGCCATCACTTTTTCGCTCGGCCATTACCTGAAGGCGTTGCTGTTTGCTGCCGGAGAGTTGCACGCGCACCAGAGCGTAGCCCATCGCCTCAAGGCTGGGGCCGATCAGATCTGCGATCCGGTCGGTCATAGGATCCATGCGTCCGGGCACCTGACCTTTCGGCAATAAAAAAGGCGGCCCGTTGGGCCACCCCGTTCAAGATCGATCTGATATCAACCAGATCATCGGGATATGTTCCGGTAAAATATAGCCAACCAGCCCGGAAACGCAAGCAGATACGCACCCTGACCGCTGCTCTTCAGGGTCGCAGGTAGCGCAGGTAGGTACAGCGGCGGCCGGCCTTCAATGCCTTGCGTTCATAGCGGGTTTGCGGCCAATCGGCCGGTCGTACCCGCCAATCGTCCGCAGACTGCGCCAACCAAGTGAAAGTAGTGTTCCCGGCCATATGCCGCAGGGTCCATTCCAGATACACCGGATCGTCCGTGGCGATGCGCAGTTCCCCACCCGGTCGGATCAGCCGTGCAAGCTCTGAGAGGCTCTCTGGCTGGACAAACCGGCGGCCGGCATGACGCCGCTTGGGCCATGGATCGGGGTGCAGAAGATACGCGCGCCCCAAGCAAGCGTCGGGCAGGGCGCCAAGCAATTCCCGCGCGTCCTCCTGGAATATCCTGATGTTGCCAAGGCCGCCCTCGTCCACATGACGGAGCATGGAGGCGACGCCATCGACGAAGAATTCGCAGCCAATCAGTCCCACGTCCGGATGTGTGGCCGCCACCTCGGCCAAATGTTCGCCACCGCCAAAGCCGATTTCCAGCCAGATATCTTTGAGCGGCGGATCAAACAGCGCGGCGGGGTCGAGCCGCCCATGGGCTGGCATTGAGATCACGATCCGGGGCAACAGGCTGTCAAACAACGCCGCCCGTCCTGCCCGCAGGGGCCGTCCGCGCCGGCGGCCGAACAGCCGCTGCCGATGTGAAGCCTGATCCGCCGGATCGGTGGTCATATCTATTTTCGGCCCTGAATCCCGGCTCTGGGTCCCAGCCCCGGCCGCCGAAGGGAACCTCTTACAGGTTAAAGGCGTTCTTCAGCTCTGGCACGAGGTCGATCTTCTCCCAGGAGAAGCCACCATCGCGCTGGGGCTTGCGGCCAAAGTGGCCATAGGCGGCGGTGCGCTGATAAATCGGCTTGTTGAGGCCGAGGTGACGGCGGATCGCAGTCGGGCGCAGGCTGAAAATGTCCGGCAGGATCTTGGCGAGCTTTTTGTCGTCCACATTTGCCGTGCCCTGGCAGTCGATCAGCACCGACATGGGATCAGCGACGCCGATGGCGTAGGCCACCTGAATCAGGCAGCGGTCGGCCAGGCCCGCGGCGACAATGTTCTTCGCCAGATAGCGTGTGGCGTAGGCCGCAGAGCGGTCCACTTTGCTCAGGTCTTTGCCGGAAAAAGCGCCGCCGCCGTGGGGTGCGTAGCCGCCATAGGTATCGACGATGATCTTGCGGCCGGTCAGCCCGCAGTCGCCATCCGGCCCACCGGTTACGAAGCGGCCGGTGGGGTTGACCAAGAAGTCGGAGGCCTTCTTCGGCATCCAGCCCTTTGGCAGTGATTTCTCCACACAAGACCGGATCATCTCCTTGATCATGTTGGAGCTGTAGGACTTGCCTTTGCCGTTCCTGTCAGCGTGCTGGGTGGAGACGACCACCTTGGTGCAGCCGACAGGCTTGCCATTTTCGTATTTCACCGTCACCTGGCTTTTCGAATCGGGCAGCAGGTCCTTGAGTTTGCCGGAGTGCCGGGCATCCGCCAGGTCGCTCAGGATGCGGTGCGAGAAATAAATCGGCGCGGGCATGAAGGAGTTCTTTTCGTAGACCTCCGTTTCCCGGCAGGCATAGCCAAACATAAGGCCCTGGTCGCCGGCGCCTTCCTGGTCGCCCTGGTTACCCTTGCCCTTCTTGGCGTTGACGCCCTGGGCGATGTCGGCAGACTGGCCGTGCAGCAATACTTCGACGTCCGCGCCGTGCCAGCTGAAGCCGTCCTGCTCGTAGCCGATGTCCTTGACCACGCCACGGGCGATGTCGGCGATAATCTCACGATTGATGACACCGCTCTGGATCAACGGATCGGCGCCGCGCACTTCACCGGCGACAACAATCTTCTGCGTCGTCGTCAGGGTCTCGCAGGCGACACGGGAATTCGCCAATGTGTCATCAGCGATGCCAAGCTTTTGGTCATTTGCGAGGAAGGCGTCGAGTACCGCGTCCGATATCTGGTCACAGACCTTGTCGGGATGGCCCTCGGATACGGATTCGCTGGTGAAAAGAAAATTACCTGATTGACTGGACACGTGTCCCCTCCCGAAGCTCGCTGGCTGAATCGACTGGTCTGGCGCCGGTGTGTCAGGTGGAGCCTGGGGGCTCGCATGCGCCGTCGCATGGGCGGCGACAATATCCATCGCAGGGCCCCCGGGCAAGGCGGATTCTATAGCTTAATAGAACGAACATTGCCGCAGGCGATTACCCGCAACAATCGCGGAAACCAGGCCAGGAATTTTCCTGTTCAGGCGTCTTCCGCTTTGGCCAGGGCCTTTGCCAGCTCAAACACCCGTTTCCGCACCTTCTGATTGCGAATTTTGTAGTAGGCGCGGACCAATTCCAGAGTCTCGCGCTTCGCCAGGGTGTCAGGCTCGTAGGCCGGAGAGCCGGATTCTGCCAGGCCGGGCAGCGCCGGAGGGGTGTTGCCCGCCACGTCTGTGGCCATGTCGTCAAAGAAGAATGATACCGGGACGTCCAGCACCTTGCTCAGTTCCCAAAGGCGACTGGAGCCAATCCTGTTGGTGCCACGCTCATATTTCTGCACTTGCTGGAACGTGAGTCCAATAGCATCGCCCAGTTTCTCCTGGCTCATGCCCAGCATGGTACGACGCAGGCGGACACGACCGCCTACATGGACATCCACAGGCCGCGGCCGTTCAAGCTTCTGTCGGGTCGCCCCCCGTCTGCGCTTTGGGGGTTCTGCTGTTTGATCCGTCGACATCAATGTGCTTCTCCGACCTTTGATGCTGGCTTTGACACCAGAAAGATTCCAAGGTTTCCGGGGTAATTCACTCAATCACGAAATTTTGATCCACCCCGTTAACTATTTGTTAACTATTTTTCAGGCGCCTGGAAAGGTTAAATTTCCCACCACCGGAAATTGTTGGCGGAATTCGACCTCTCAGGTGCAGTCGCCGTCAGACAGTCGAGTCTGTTCTACGGGTGATTTGCGCCAAAAGTACGGCCACCACAGACAGGATCAAAAGGACCCAGTCGCCCAGCCAGGCATAGAAAGGCGGCCGTCCCAGAGCGACCGGTAGCCAGGCGTCGATGATGCCGCGCTTGCCCAACCCCAGACGGGCAGTCACCCGGCCATAGGCGTCGGTCACAACCGATATGCCTGTATTTGCCACACGCACGAGCGGAAGGCCCTGTTCGACGGCGCGAAGCCTCGCGGCAGCAAGATGCTGGTAGGGACCTGACGTTGTTCCGAACCAGGCGTCGTTGGTGACGTTCAGCAACCAACCCGGTCTTTTTGCGCCAACGGCCTGATGGGGAAAAATGGCTTCATAACAGACCAGCGGACTGAAGGCAGGCGCACCCGGAATTTTGAGCGTGCGGGGGCCGGCGCCGGACGAAAAGTCGAATCGGCCGTGAGCGAGGCGCTCGACGCCCAGCCAGTTCAAAACGCTGCGCAGGGGGACATATTCGCCAAAAGGCACCAGGTGGTGCTTGTCGTAGGTGGCGTGCAGTCTCCCCTTGCCGTCGATTGCCTGGACACTGTTCCAGGCCCGTCGTCCATCGTCCCGGATTGTGCCGGCGATCAGATAGCCGCCTTTCGGTACTGCGCCGAGCAGCTGCGCCAGACGTGGGCCCCGGATCCGCAGCGACCGGATGCCCGTCTGGAAGCGATAGTGGACCGCCGTTTCCGGCCAGATCACATGGGTGATGCGCTCGAAGCCGGGGCGACGCGATAGATTGATATAGAGGCTGAAAAACCGCTCACGCTCGGCCCGGGCCCATTTCAGGGCCTGGGGTACATGACCCTGCACCAACCGCAGACGCACGTCTCGGAGGACGCCCGTGTCGCCGGATGGCAGCCGGCCCCAGCCAAAGGCAAACAGGCCGGCCAGCAAGACAATACTGACGATTCCGCCAAGCTGGCGGCCGGGAAGGGTCATCCAGAGCGTTGCTGGCAGCGCCGCAATCAGCACGGTCACCAACCCCAGTCCATAAGGGCCGAGAATACTGGCGGACTGAAGGGGCAGGTCGAAGGCGACCCAACCGCTGGCCAGAAGGTTCCAGGGAAAGCCGGTGAAGAGAAAACCGCGGAGCCATTCAAGCCCGGCCCAGGCGACCGCCAGGTAGACGATCTGCCGAAGCCCGCGGCTGCCGGTCATATGCGCTGCGAGTGTGGCCGCGCCGGTAAACAAGCCGAGCAGAGCGGCCATTCCGAACACAGCGAAGGGGATCATCCAGCCGAAGCGGGCGAGATCCAGCGTCATTGGCCAGGCCAGCCAGTAGAGTCCGGCCACGTGATGGCCAAAGCCGAACCAGAAGCCGAGAGAAAAAGCGGCGCGCCGGGTTTGCTGTCCCGCCAGCATCCAAACCAGCAGACAGAATGCGGGGACCAGCAGAGGCAGGCCATGTACCGGCGGTAGCGCCGCCGCCGCAGCGACGCCTGCCAGCAACGCCGTCAGCCGCCGCCACCAGCCGTTCAGGCCAGCCACACGGGCAGCTATGCCGATCGCGTCGGCGGGAGGGGCAGCCGCGGCGGGACCCACCGCCTACTCAGCTGCTTCTTCGACAGCCAGCCGGGGCGGCAGGTGGCGCAGGCGCATGCGGTAGATGCGTCGCGGATCGGCTTCCATGATTTCGAACTCAACCCCGGAACCGTGCCGGATCAACTCGCCGCGGGTTGGAACGCGGCTGGCCAGATAGAAGACCAGACCGCCCAGGGTGTCCACATACTCGCGTTCCTCTTCGGACAAGATCTCGCCGTAGACAGATTCAAAATCTTCGATACGCAGAAGGGCATCAGCGATGGCGACACCAGGCCGGGTTTCAGTGAATTCCACCTCGTCGGGATCGTCATGCTCGTCTTCAATTTCGCCGACTATTTCCTCGACCAGGTCCTCAATCGTGACCAACCCGTCAATGCCGCCAAACTCGTCGATCACCAATGCCAGATGAATCCGGGTGGCGCGCATCTCGGTCAGAAGATCCAGGACCTTCATGGAGGGGGCTGCGAACAGCACCTCGCGCTTGATCATTTCCAGGCGGAAGTCCTTGCGGGAATTCCAGTAGGGCAACACATCCTTCATGTGCACCATGCCGATCACGTCGTCCAACGTGCGTTTGTAGATCGGCAGGCGCGAATGGGTTTCCTTCGCCAACAGCTTGATTAGTCCCTGTAGGGACGTGCCCGCCTCAATGGCGACGATGTCGCCGCGAGGCACCATGACATCGGCTGCCGTCAACTCGTTCAGATGCAGGATGTTGCGGATCAGCTGCCCTTCATCCGCATTGATCGGCGTCTCCGAATCCCGGGCGCCAACCTCGATCAATTCTTCAATGGTATCGCGAAGCTGTTCGCCATTCCGCGGCCGGCCCAGATTTCGCACCCAACTGAGAAGCGGACGGCGCGGGGGCCGTTCGTCAGATTGCAGCTTGTCCCGGCCGGCGTTTTGATCAGTCGGGGAGCTGGAAGGTCGACCTGGAGTTTCTTCGTTCATTTCGCTCAGCAGGCGGCGCAACTGCCGCCGGTTGAATTGTGCGTCACCTGATAAGGATCGGCAATGCCCAATCGGGCCAATGCCGCCACTTCAAGGGCTTCCATTTCGATCGCCGCGGCGGCGTCTTCATGGTCGTAGCCTAAAAGATGAAACAAGCCGTGAAGAGCCAGGTGGGTCGTGTGATCGGTTAGGTCCTTGGCGTCGCGTTCGGCCTCGGCGGCGACCACGCCATAGGCGATTGAAATATCTCCCAGATGACGGGGCGCATCCGGTGGCGCTTTCTCATGCTGCGGAAAGGACAGAACATTTGTCGGCTCGTCCTTTCCCCTGTGTTCCGTGTTCAGGGCCTGTTGGCGCGCGTCTCCGGTCAGAAGCACACAGAGCTCCACGGGATCCGCCATGCCGGCGCCATCAAGGCCCGCCTCGACCACCCGTCGCACAGCGACTTCGAGGGCGGCGCCCATGGTCTTCCACGCGGGGTCATCGACAATGACGTCTAGGGTCAATCGGTCAGTCTGCGCCATCGTTCGGGTCGTCACCCAGTTTCAGTTCCTCTTGCCGCCCGTCTCGGGCGTCATAGGCTTTTACGATCCGGGCCACCATATCGTGGCGAATGACATCCGCTGCGGTGAAATTTACTACCCGGATATCCTTGATGTCCGACAGCACCCTGAGCGCATCGCGCAGACCGGACAGCGTCCCCCGTGGCAGATCCACCTGGGACAGGTCGCCGGTCACGGCCATGCGCGAATTTTCACCCATGCGCGTCAGTAACATCTTCATCTGGACCGGCGTGGTGTTCTGGGCTTCGTCCAGAATGATAAAGGCGTTGCCCAAGGTACGCCCACGCATGAAAGCAAGCGGGGCGACCTCGATTTCACCGGCCTCCAACCGCTTGACCACCTGTTCTGTCGGCAGCATGTCATAGAGCGCGTCATAGAGCGGTCGCAGGTAGGGGTCCATCTTGTCCCGCAGTTCGCCGGGCAGAAAGCCAAGCCGTTCGCCAGCTTCCACTGCGGGCCGGGACAGGATAATCCGCTCCACCTTGCCGGCTTGCATCATTTCCACCGCCTTGGCGACCGCAAGATATGTTTTGCCAGTGCCGGCGGGCCCAAGCCCGAAGACCATTTCCTTGTCATTGAGGGCCCGGATGTAGTCGGCCTGGCCCCGGGACCGGGGCGAGATCACCCGTTTGCGGGTGCGGATGGTCAGGTCATCGCCGCCGAAGCGGGACATTTCCTTGTCGCCATCGCTGCCCGTCTCGCCCGCCGGCGCACCCTGCGCCAGACGCGCCGCCGCCTCGACCTCTGCGCGGTCGACCGTGCGGCCCCGTTTCAGCCGGTCATAGAGATAGCCCAGTGCGTGGCGGGTCGCGGCGCAACCATCCGATGGCCCGCTGATGCTGACCCGGTTGCCCTTGGCGACAATCCGCACATCCAGTTGTTTTTCCAGCCGGGCCAGGTGCTCGTCATGGGCGCCGCACAATTCAGACAGCAGCAGATTGTCGTCGAATTCCATGTAAACGGGGAGAGTAGGCCCTGATGGTCCGCCATCTGGGCGACCACCATTGGATGAGGCTCGGTTGTTGCTCAAGCGGCTGCATCCCTGCGGTCGTCCGCGGTCAATGATGCGGACAGGCTGTTGGGCTGGACGCCGTCGATCTGCACATCGACAATATCGCCTATGCCATAACCCGCAGCGTGCACATGTACTGCCTGGAGCCAGGGGCTACGCCCCACAAGCTGACCGGGGTGACGTCCAGGCTTCTCAAGCAGAATCGGGATGGTTCGATTCAGCATCGCCTGGTTGAACTGAACCTGCTGGGCATTCAACAGCTTCTGCAGCTCACCGAGGCGGTCGGACATAACCCGTTCCGGCACCTGGTGGGTGGCGTCTGCCGCGGGCGTTCCGGGGCGGGCGCTGTATTTGAAGGAATAGGCCTGGGCGTAGCCGATATCGCGGACCAGCTGCAATGTCGCCTCAAAGTCGGCGTCGGTTTCGCCGGGGAATCCCACAATAAAGTCTGAAGACAGCGCCAGGTCGGGCCGCGCCGCCCGCAACCGTTCAACAATTCGCCGATAGTCGTCTGCAGTGTGGCGCCGATTCATGGCGGCAAGGTTCCTGTCCGCGCCAGATTGAACCGGAAGATGCAGATAGGGCATTAACGTTTGCACATCCCGGTGGGCGGCGATCAGGTCGTCGTCCATGTCCAGGGGGTGGGAGGTGGTGTAGCGTAGGCGCGCCAGACCATCGATTTGTGCGAGCGCCTGGACCAGCCGGCCGAGACCCCAGCTCCCGCCATCCGCCGTCGCGCCCCGATAGGCGTTTACATTCTGGCCGAGCAGCGTGATTTCCCGCGCCCCGGCTTCGACCAAACGATGCGCTTCCGCAAGGATCTGCGCCACCGGCCGGGAATATTCCGCGCCGCGCGTATAGGGCACCACACAAAAGGCGCAGAACTTGTCGCAACCTTCCTGGACGGTCAGGAACGCGGTCGGTCCTTGTGCGCCGGTCGCGTCCGGCAACAGGTCGAACTTTTCCTCTACCGGCAGGTCCATCGCGACAACGCGTTCACCTTGGGTCGCCCGGGCAACCATGCCCGGCAACTGATGATAGGTCTGGGGGCCGAACACCATGTCAACGAATGGCGCGCGCGCCTGAATTTCCTCGCCTTCGGCCTGCGCAACACAACCCGCGACTGCGATCAGCACATCGTCGCCATTGTCCAGGCGCGACTCCTTGATCTGCCGCATCCGGCCTAGCTCCGAATACACTTTCTCGGCGGCCTTTTCCCGGATGTGGCAGGTGTTGAGTATGATGATATCGGCGTCATCCGCCGTCGCCGCAGGCACATACCCATGAGGCGCCATAACATCCGCCATCCGGGCGGAGTCATAGACATTCATCTGGCAGCCGTAGGTCTTGATGAAGAGTTTTTTGCTCAAGTCACTCCTCGCCGCGGCAGCCCGTCAGGGGCGCCGGTTCGCGGGCGCACACTAGCCTGCAGACATAAGCTGTCAAGCGGCGCAGACAAGGGCGATGACAGGAGCGGTCGCAGGCAGAAGCGCGAGGCGTCAGCTTTCTGGCGCCGTTGTTTGCGTGGGGGTGATCGGCGGGATCCATTTGGATTTCCGGCCTGGCTCGGGCGGATAGATCACCGGCTGTTCGTGGCCCGTCAGTGATTTTGACAGTCCAGCGGCGATCACGGCGTGGCAATAGTCTGCCAGCGCCTTTCGCGACTCAAAGTCCTTGAGGCGCACAGGGTCGTGATAGACCACCTCGACACCCAGCTTGCCCAGGCCAATCAGCTCCCAAAGATGGGTGGCGATATCCATGTCGCCGTACCAGGCCACCAGCGGCCGCAGGTGCCGCCCCAGCGGCAGGCCATCCAGCTCGGTATAAGCAATCGAAACCGGCTGTACATAAATCTGCTCACCATCCAGCTCCGTGTCGGCGGCGGCGAACAGGGAGCTGTAGAAAGGCAACACGCGGTTGCCGTCGCTACTGGTGCCCTCAGGAAACATGATCAGGTTGTTGCCGTTGCGCAGCCGTTCGCGAATTTCTTCGGTCTGCTGAAGTGCAAAGCGCGGGCGCCGGTCTACAAACAGGCAGTTGGACAGGCGGGCGCACCATCCATAGATCGGCCATCTCTTGATCTCTGCCTTGGCCACAAAATTTGCCTTCAGCAAAGTGCCCATCACGGTAATGTCGGCATAGCCGGTGTGATTGGCCACAAACATCGTCGGTACCGTCTCGTTCTGTCGGGGCTCGCCGGATGTTTTGGCCTTTGCGTTCAGGAGCCAGCCGCAGCCCCTATGGACAACCAATGGGAAGGTATGGCGAAACCGCGAATTGACCAGCACAAACAGGCCCTGAACCGCGGTGCTTGAGAGCGCCCAGACGATAAACGCCACCAGCCGCCAGGTAGATTGGATGGAGGATGAATAGGTCACGGACGAAGCCTCTGGGCGTTAATCCTTGGCGATGCGGGAGCGATGTTGGTCACCAAGGTCCGTGTCACGCAGGTAGTGGTTTAGATATTTATCGGTGACCGAGGTCATATCAACCACCACACAAACATCGGTGGTGTTGAATTCATAGTCGACCACAGCGCCGTCGCCAAACCGGCCGCCCAGCCGAAGGTATCCACGGATCATCGGCGGCAGATCGCGGACGGCACGCCGGGCGTCAATTTTTTCCGGCGGAAGAATGTTCATGTCCACGTAGCGGTCCGGGATTGCAGTCGGGCGAAAATCCTTAGGCGCCAAATGGTTGTGGTGCAGGTAGGAAAGCGGCAGTGCAAGCTTGTCTGGATCCGTTCCCGGCAGACTGGCACAGCCAAATAGAAAATCGATATTCTGGCGGGTCACATAAATCGCCACACCCCGCCACAAAAGCTGCATGGCCGCCCGGGTGCGATGGTCGCCGTCGATGCAAGACCGGCCCATTTCCAGAATGTCACCGTCATTCGCAACCAGCCGGTCCACATTATATTCGTCCGAGGTATAGAACCGGCCGACCTTCTCTGCTCCCGCCCTGCGCAACATGCGGTAGGTGCCAACTACCGCATCGGGTCCTGTGCCCATGTCATGGTCAATGACAATCAAGTGCTCGCAATAGGGATCGAATTCGTCAAAGTCACGTTTGATCGCCGCCTGTTCGGGTGAAGGTTGGGCTGACATCTCCTCATAGAAAACCCGATAGCGGAGTGCGAGGGCGGCATCGACCTCCTCCCAGGTTTCGGCGACGCGAACCTGAAGTGCTCCGGTGCGCTCGTCCAGGATCTCGGGCGCGTTTGCCGGAAACGAAATCAGATTCCCAATCTCGTTGAATTGGAGGCCTGTCATCGCACGCATTGTGAGCCAGCCGCCACAAGGGCCAGCATCCACATTTGGTCCTGACATGCCGTGTTTTCCGGCGTCATCTCCAATTTCCTCCCCGGTGCCATTCCACTCTGTCCGGCCTAACCGCGCTCAAGCTTCCGCCCGTACAATTCCAGGCGGTGATCAATCAATTCGTATCCCAACTCGCGGGCCACGATTTTTTGCAGGCGCTCAATTTCAGCATTGGTGAATTCAATCACCTCGCCGGACTGTACGTCGATCAGATGGTCATGATGCTCTTCCGGCACCTCTTCGTATCGGGACCTGCCGTCCCGGAATTCATGCCGCTCGAGGATCGACGCTTCTTCCAGCAATTTGACTGTCCGGTAGACGGTCGAAATACTAATGTTGGAATCCACTTTGACGGCGCGGTGATAGACCTGATCCACGTCCGGA
Source organism: Alphaproteobacteria bacterium (assembly GCA_021776685.1). GTDB lineage: Bacteria > Pseudomonadota > Alphaproteobacteria > Bin65 > Bin65 > JAJFFJ01. The sequence goes on along the minus strand of JAJFFJ010000135.1, from coordinate 37,283 downwards.
TGGTCGGTAGCTTCCGACAAGACCCGTGCGATCACCCGTCGCTGCTCGGTCAGGCGGAGGCCTTTCTCACTGCACAATATCTCGATTTTGTCGGGCATGGTGGCCGGGTTTTTCAACAATGGTCGCGCCGGACGCAACCGGCCATACGCAATGCCGCTGCGGGCGGACATGCCAGACAACATTAACCAAAAGGTGCACCGGCGACGAGTCTCTTATCAGGCGGCCCGGATTGACGGGGTCCCCGAACAAACCCGCACTTGGATTCGCCGATCGCAGGAGCGGGCGCGGATCAGGCCTTGCGGCGGCGTCCACGGGCCGAGGTGCCGAGGCCAATCTGTTTGGCCAACTCACTGCGGCGGGCGGCATAGCTTGGTGCGACCATCGGATAGTCTGACGCCAGACCCCAACGGGCGCGATATTCGTCCGGCGTCAGGTCGTAGACGGTTTTCAGGTGCCGTTTCAGCATTTTCAGCTTTTTGCCATCTTCCAGGCAGACGATGTAGTCCTCTGTGATCGAACGCTTGATCGGCACAGCGGGCTTCGGCTTTTCGGGCTCTTCCGGCTCTACAGTGCTGTGGGATTTGAGCGCATTGAAGGTTTCTTCGATCAATTTGGGTAGATCAGAGACCGGCACAGTATTATGCGCAACAAAGGACGCGACGATGTCGACGGTCTGTTCCAGGAGTTCCTGGTTTTTCTCCGCCAATTCAATCGCGTCTTGCGCCAGAGCAATGTCATCAGCGCTCATTGTGCCATCTTGTGCTGCCATTTATCGCACCCCAATCCAAAAGCCATGCTGATTTGAATGAAACCAGCAATTTCTTTTAGTTTATATTGATAATTTCATTTATTTCAAGGGGTATGACTATGAAAATCATCTATGTGATCTGAGATGATTAACTATTTGAAGAAAATTTTATTGTGTTCGTAGAAAAACCGTTGATCCCAGAGAGTGTTCTTAAGTCGGAAGGGTTTTTTTCATCACAAGTGCACTTTCACCTGGTTTCCCCGCGCGCGGTGCATAGTAGTCCTGCCGCTCGGCAACCGAGGAAAAGCCGCACGACAAATATAAATGGCGCGCGGCGTTGTTCCCGGCCCCGACCTCCAGGACCAGTTCTCTGCATCCCGCCGCCTCCGCGCGGGCGACAACTTCATCCATCAACAACCGGCCAATACCCTGACGCCGCACATCCGCGGCAACGCCGATGGCGGCAATATCGAGCCCTTCTCCCCCGGGTATGCAAAGTGCGAAGCCCAGGGGCCTTTCATTTTTATCGGTAACCGCCACAACGCCGAATGCGCCGGGCAGGTTCAGCAGCCGGGCGACGGAATCGGCGGTCCACTCGGCTTGCAGCATCTCGTTGTGCAGGCCGGTCAACAGAGCTGCATGGGCCGGGCCGGCCGCGCAAACCCGGATGCTGGTGGTCATGACCGCGTGGCCGGCAGCCGCGCCTCAGGGGGCCTGAGATACAGGGGGGCGGGCGGTGAAGGCGAATTGCCAAGTTGTGCTCGGGCCAACATGCAGATGGACAGGGGCGAAGGAGACGCAATTTCGGATAACGCCTCCAAGCCAGCGGGCAATTCAGGCGCGGCCGGTTGCGCGAGACCGTCGCCGGCCGTCGCAAGGTGATCCCAACTAAGACCCTCAACACCGGCCAGGTGCGCCGCAAGAGCATCGCCCGCGACGACAGCAGCCTCACCAAGGGATCGAACCCCGCCGGTTGATGGGTCACGTTCGAATACCTGCACGAAGAAATCGCGCCGTTTGGTGTCCATGATCGCGGCAATCTGCTGCCGCTCAGTGTGGCCGGCAGCGGTCAGGGCCAGCGCTTCAAGAGTGGTCACGCCCGCGACGGGCAGCCCGGTGGCCAGGCCCAGACCGCGGGCTGCGGCCAGACCAATGCGGATACCGGTAAAGGCGCCGGGCCCCCGGGTTACCGCAATGCCGGTGAGGTCGCGATAGCCAATCGATCCGTCTGCGAGTACGCCCTCAATCATCGGCAGCAGGATTTCTGCGTGCCCGCGCTCCAGGGCTACTGAGCGCTCGGCCACGACAGTATCGCCATCGCAAACAGCTGCCGTACAGGCTGAGGTCGTGGTATCGAAGGCGAGGATCATGGCGAACGAAAAAAAGTTGCGAAACAATATGCTGATCGAGGTTTCACCGCCGGCTTTCGATATCGATCTCGATATTTGCTATGCCACGGCGAACAATTTTACAGGCGCCCCGGTCTATGCCCGGGCAGCCAGCTACCTGCATACAGATGCCGCAGCTTGCCTGCAGCGATCAATCAGTCTGGCAGCGCAGCAGGGGTACCGTCTTCGCGTGTATGATGCAACGCGGCCAAGCGAAGCCCAATGGGCGCTGTGGTCCCATACGCCGGATCCTGAATTCCTGTCCGATCCGCGAAAGGGGTCGCCTCATTCACGCGGCGTCGCCGTGGACCTGACGCTCGCCGACGGCGCCACCGGCGATATCCTGGATATGGGAACTGGATTCGATGATTTTACCGTCCAGTCCCACCATGGCCGGATCGACATTTCGCCAGAAGCGCAACGCAACCGGCTGGTGCTGCTTGGCCTTATGGTCAGCGCCGGATGGACCTTCTACGAGAATGACTGGTGGCACTATCAATTGCCCGATGCAGTCAGCTATCCCCTGCTGCGCGACAGTGATCTGCCGGCGGGGATGATGCCCCCTAGCGCGCCGGATGGTCCTGCCTAACACTGGTCATTCTGAGGCATGCCGGGCAGGCAATATTGGGAAGCGGGCAAAAAAAGGCCGGGCGCGAGGCCCGGCCAAATTAGTATAAGCAACCTTGGGAGGAGAGGCATGCTTAACGCGGATCATGCCAGACAAAACTTTCAAATTAGTTAGGAAGACCCCGCCGCCGTATTAACCAAGCGCGTAGGTTGCGGCCCGCTGGCTTAGTACACGGGGCGTACTTCCATCACCTCCGGAATATAGTGGCGCAGCATGTTTTCAATGCCGGCCTTCAACGTCATTGCCGAGCTCGGACAGCCGGCGCAGGCGCCCTGCATGGTTAAATAGACGACGCCCTGATCAAAGCCGTGGAACTGGATGTCGCCGCCGTCCATGGCCACAGCAGGACGCACGCGGGTATCCAGCAGCTCCTTGATCTGACTCACTATCGGATCGTCGTCGTCGCTGGCCTGGGAGGCATTGTTGACTTCCTCCATCATCACCGGCCTGCCGGCGGCGAAATGCTCCATAATGATGCCGAGGATCTGCGGCTTGAGCGTCTGCCACTCGGCGTCGCCGGATTTGGTCACGGTGATGAAGTCACTGCCGAAAAAGACGCCGGCGATTCCATCGATGCGAAACAGGGTTGTGGCGAGCGGGCTTTTGTCCACTGCGGCTTCCGCGGTTGGAAAATCCGCCGTCCCTGAGGCGAGCACTTCCTGGCCAGGCAGGAATTTAAGTGTGACCGGATTCGGGGTTTCTTCGGTCTGGATGAACATGGCGATCCTCCGCGGGTCCGCTTAATCTGGTTATTTGTCCTGATGCACAGTTGGGCCGGTTGAAGGCGCAGGTCAAGCCCCCGATATTAGTGGGGCAATCGAAATGCTGTGATTCGGGATGGGCGATGTCGAATATGCCTGACAGGGAAGAAGAACTGCGGCGGTGGCTGCTGGGGACTGGCGCGGAAACGACCGGCACCGCTCTGCTGATGGAGGGCTTGTGCGCCTGGCTAGCTGAAGCGGGCGTCCCCATCGAGCGTATGCTTATGGCGGTGCGGACAATCCATCCGGAAATTGTCGCCCATACCTATGCCTGGAAGAAGCAGGCAGCTGCCGTCTTCGAGGTTGACCGAATCCGGCGGGATGTGGCCAACGATCCTGACTATGAGCATTCGCCGATCAAGCACATCCATGATGGCGGATCCGAACTGCGCCGGAAGCTTGAAGGTGACGCTGATCTGAGTGAGTTTGAGGTGCTGGCCGAACTCCAGGGCGACGGTTACACCGACTATATCATTTTCGCCCTGCCGTTCACCGATGGCACGCGCAATACCCTCAGCTTCGCAACCCGGGCCGAAGGCGGGTTTGCTGATGGTGATCTCGTCCTGCTCAGAACCATGTTGCCGATTCTCATGCTGCTTCTGGAGGTTCGATCAAGCCGGCAGACCGCGGCGCGCCTGCTGGACACTTATGTGGGCCATGAGGCCGGCGAGCGAATTATGCGTGGCGAGGTCGTGCGCGGCGAGGGCCAGCACATCCATGCTGTCATCTGGTATGCGGATCTTCGTGATTTTACCAAGCTGTCCGATACACGGCCCATGGAGGAGGTCATTTCAGTCCTGGACGACTGGTTCGAGGCGATGACCCATGCGATTCACGACCATGGCGGTCAGGTGCTGAAATTCATTGGCGACGGGCTATTGGCGATCTTCCCGCTGGGTGACGCCGCCTTCCGGCACTACACCTGCCGGCAGGCCATGCATGCGGCGATCGAGGCGCAGGACGCCGTCGCGGCGCTCAATCAGCGACGCGCGGAGCAGAACCAGCCGACGTTGAACTATCGTCTGGCCCTGCACGTTGGGGATCTCATGTGGGGCAATATCGGCGCGGTCGACCGGCTCGACTTCACCGCGATCGGCCCGTCGGTCAACCTGACGGCGCGGCTGGAGGCATTGTGTGGCGACCTGGGCGTGCATGTATTGATGTCGGAGGAATTCGCCAAGATCGCCGGTGAAAACTTCGATATCGTCTCCCTGGGCGAGCATTATCTGCGCGGCGTGTCGGAGCCACAGGAAGTGTTCACCTTGCGGGGTGACCTTACGGATGCGGAAACGAAGACTGAGGTCGCGGTCAACTAGGGCCGTAGTCAACCGGGGTGGGTCCTGTGGCCGCTGGTCAGATCAGGTCGTCGCGCACCATCCAGTCATAGCAGTCGCGAATCATCGTTTCGAGATCAGCCGGTTGGTATCCCAGCTCGCGTTGCGCGCGGTCCGAAACGATCTGTGGGTTGGCCAGCGCCAGGGCCGCGGCCTCGGGCGTCACCGTTGGCTCCTGGTCCCGCAAATCTCCCCACCAGCCTTTGACCCCGGCCGCGGCGCGGAACAGCCATCGGGGGATATTCCGGGCGCGAATCGGGCGGCCCGATACGCTTCCGATGGTATCGACAAATTCCCGGAAACTTGCCTCGACGCCTCCCAGTAGGTAGTTGGCGCCACTGACGCCGTGATCGACGGCGGCAATATGAGCCCGGGCGACGGCCTCCGCGTGGCAAAATTCGCCGCCGCCCGGCGGCACTCCCGGCAGCTTGCCGCGCACGGCCAAAAGGATCATTCGGGCCCAGTTGTTTCGGTCATACCGTCCGATGATGTGGCAAGGGTTCATCACTACAACGTCAAGTCCGTCATGGACGGCGCCGGCCACAACAGTCTCGGCGAAAAATTTGGTCCGTTCGTAGTTGACCCAACTGCGGTCGCCCAGCTTCGGCGTCGCCTCATCCAGGGGACCGGCGGCAGGCGGGCGTTGGCCGGCAAACCCCCAGCTGCTCCAGCTTGAGGTCACAATAACTTTCTTTGCAGATGCGCGCCGGGCCGCTGCCAGCACATTGCGCGTGCCATCCACGTTGACGCGCATTTGCCGGCTGTTGTTGCGCGCCCAGACCGATGTGTCGGCGGCCAGATGGAAAACCGCATCCACGCCATCCGGGGTCGCCTCGGTCAGCGCCAGTAAATCCAGGATGTCGCCGGTCACCTGAATCACAGGAAATCGATCCAGCATTTCCGTATTGCTGGACTGGCGGCGCAGTGCCGTCACCTGCCATCCGTCCGCGCACAATTGCTCGACCAGATTGAGGCCCAGAAAACCGGTCGCACCGGTTACGAATGCAGCGCGCGGCGGGCGTCCGTTGGTTGAGGGAGAATCGATCATGAGCGGGTGGAATAGGCGGTGCGGCCCCCGCAACGCAAGAGGCGCCTAGATCGCAGGGCGTTAACCATATGCCCGCAAAAAGTTAACACGCCGCCGGATGTCGTTTACGGTACTCAAAACGCCGGGAAAATCGGCTAAGGGGGGGGAAGTCGCGCGTGTCTTGGATTCGCAGCGTGGCAGCTGGTGCATTTGTACTCATGGCCATGGTTGGTGCTAAGCCTGCGTGGTCGCAGGCGGTCATCTTCAGCAATGGGCCGCCCACCGGGACGCGGGCCGGTCAGGTGTACCTGACCCTTGGCGGGATGATTGGCGTTCGCAATTTGCCGGAATGGCTTAGTCCCTATGTCCTGAATGGCATTGGCCCGACAACCATCCTCGCCGGGTCATTTTCACCCACACTTTTGCTCAGCGGTCCAGGGGTTACTGCCGGCTATATCTTCAATAAGGACGTCTTCCCGCACTGGATGGGCAGTAACACGCGTCTCAGCCTCACCGGCGCAGCGTGGTGGGGACAGTGGTCATCGGAACGGCGCCTCATGCCAGACCGGCCCTTCGTATTGCCCAGCGAGGCGGCATTCCCCGGTTTGTTCGAGCGGCTACACATCGATCATCGCGAAGGGGAACTCATTCTCCGCCTGACGTCGGATTGGCGGATCGGGCCGGGGGTGACGATTTCGCCAAGCCTGGGCGTCTTTGGTGGCGCCAACCGTACGCGATACAAATACAATGCTCACCTGATAAGCGCCGCGAACCAACCGTCACAACCTTATCGGCTGTATCAGCTAATCAACGGCAACACCGTCGGTGGCCTTGTTGGCGTTCGGGTCAACTGGCGCCTCAGCGACCGTGTCACGTTCCAGACCGGTACGCATGTGGGCGTCTATCGTGCCAACGCGACGCTGTTTGCGGCCGACTGTTTCAGCAATACGGCAGGCGCGATCTGCACTTCACCGGGGACGGCTGCCAACACGCTCAATTCGACCGCGTCTGCTACTGGTGTCCGGACGGGGATGACCATGGTACTGGCAATTCGTCTGCGCCGTTCGTTCATCCAGGTTGGCGGGTTCCTGTCTTATCTCTCTGCAGCGCCGTCTGTACAAAACAGTCGTCCGGGTCAATTTCCGCTCGACGCGGTTCCCACGCGGCTTTTGTTTCAGCACAGATGGACCGGGGGTGCGTTCATCCAGTGGCGGATCCCCTTCGGCATCCGCTAGAAGGAGTACATGCGGCCAGGTAGGTCGCATCGACTGGGCGCGCTCATGGCAATTGCGGACCATCCTGGCATTCTTGCCATCTGGAACGACATCGACGACGCGGTGGCGGAGGACTATGGGCACTGGTATCAGCGCCAGCACCTTTATGAGCGGGTTTCGATACCGGGCTTCCGCTATGGCCGGCGCTATGCAGCGCAGGGTGTCAGCCCCAAATATTTCACTTTTTACGAAACCGACAGTGCTGCTGTTCTGACCGGCGGCGACTATCTGGCGCGCCTTAACGCACCCACCGACTGGACCCAAAGGCTGATGCCCCATTTCCGCAATGTCAGCCGCACCGTGTGCCGGCAGATACTGGTGGGCGGCGATCAGTCCGGCGGGTTTGCGGCGACAGTTGCTCTCGCCGAACATCTTTCGGTGGAGTCCCTCGGGCATCTTTCCCGGGAACTTGAAAATCTCAAAGGTTGGCCGGAAATCGCCCGGGTGCGCGTCTGGCAGGCAGATGAGACCGGCGCCACCGCCGCAACAGATGAGTCTGCGCTGAGGCCCGTCACGGACACAAACATTGGCACGGCCCTGGTGGTGGAGGGAATCGCTGCGGACCCGACGCACGAGTGTCTTTCAGAATTGCTGGCAAAATTGCTGACAGGTGCCGCTTTGCCTGCCGCCGGTGCGATCCAGGTCTACCAGTTGATCTGCCATATTGACGGCGATGAGATCCGCCGCGCCCATGGCTGACCGCCGAACCGCAGTGATCGCCGGCGCCACAGGCGTCGCAGGGCGCAACCTGCTCGCCCATCTCGAAGCTCAACCAGGTTGGGAGGTCATTGCCGTGTCCCGGCGCGCGCCGGACATTTCCGGCAGCTACCGGCACATTTCCGTGGACCTGATGGATCCAGTGTCGTGCGCGGCAAAGCTGGGCGGTGAGGCAGGCGCGGTTCTGGGCGTCACCCATGTCTTCCACATGGCCTACGTCAACCTCGACACCTGGGACGACCTGATCGCGCCCAACCTCACGCTGCTGACCAACCTGATGGATGCGCTGGAGCCTGCCTCGCCGAACCTTGCGCATGTACATCTGATCGAGGGCACCAAGTGGTATGGCTGTCATCTGGGGCCGTTCCCGGTGCCGGCGAAGGAAGATGACCCGCGGCCCGACGGACCGGTCTTCTATCACGCCCAGCAGGATTTCCTGGAAGCCCGGCAAGCCTGCAAGGCCTGGGGGTGGAGCGCCGCGCGGCCTCATGGCATCTGCGGTTTCGCGCTCGGCAACCCGCTCAACCTGGACAATGTTCTGGCGGTCTATGCGTCAGTACTGAAAGCCCTGGGGCAGCCATTGCGCCACCCCGGATCATGGGAGAACGCCCAGGCGCTCTATCAGGTGAGCGACAGCGGTTTGCTGAGCCGGGCAATCGAGTGGATGGCGACGACTCCCGCCTGCGCCAATCACGCCTTCAACATTACCAACGGCGACCTGTTTCGCTGGCCGGATCTGTGGCCGCGGATCGCCGGCTGGTTTGGTATGGACTATGAGCCGCCAAAGCCGGGACAGGCGGCGATCAGTCTGCAGGACCTGATGATGGACAAGGCGGGCCTCTGGGCGGGGCTCGTGGCCGAGTACGGCCTGCAAGATATTCCCTTCGACCAGTTCGTCTCCTGGGCCTATGGCGACTATGCCTTCGCCAACACCTGGGACATCGCCTCCTCGGTCGAAAAGGCCAATCGTTTCGGTTTCGGCGAGACCATGGATACCGGCGACATGTTCCTCGACCACTTCCAGACAATGCGCGACGCCAAGGTGATTCCCTGATCTTCCTATGGTGGCGACGCTGCCTTTGTGAAAGGCTCCGATCATCAGGGGCCGAGACACAACAGGAGGCATGTCATGCCTGTGGATGTCATCACGACCGTTGAGATTGAAAAGCCAGTAGCGTTGGTTGCGTCCTTCTCAGCAGACCCTGACAACGCGCCCACCTGGTACGTGAACATCAAGTCTGTGGAGTGGCAGACAGAACCGCCCCTGCGCCTTGGCTCGCGGGTAGCCTTTGTCGCTTACTTTCTGGGCAAGCGGCTGGCCTATACCTACGAGGTCAAATCCTGGGCGGAAAATGAAACCCTTGTCATGCGCGCGGACGACGGCCCCTTTCCTATGGAGACGAGCTATGTCTGGGAGGCGCTGGGCGAAAACCGAACCCGGATGACACTGCGCAACCGCGGTGTGCCCAAAGGGTTTTCGAGGCTGGTGACGCCGTTCATGGCCGCCGCGATGCGCCGCGCCAACCGAAAGGACCTAGCGAGGCTCAAGGAAAAACTGGAACAGGCCGCATAGGCGGTAAATTCACTACCCTTCGAGATGCGCCCGCGCTGTTTCGATAGCTTCTGTAATCACGGCCGGGTCACGCACCCGGTCAGCCAGCAGGAGCGAGAGCTTGGCCAGGAAGAGCGGCCACTGGTCCCGCGGCAGGGCATCGAGCGCCGTGCTGACGCCAGTGAACGCAGCTTCCAGATGGCTCATGTCGCCGCGCACATCCATCACCAGGCCATGGCCCGTCATATTCTGATCGCTCATTGGCCTACTCCCCCACGCTACTTCCATCTGGGCCACTTCCCCGGGCCAGGTCCAGCGCGGAGAGTGTTTCGTCCCTGTCCAAGCGTGTCCACCTCGCCGCCACATAGTCGTCGGGGCGGAGCAGATAGAAAGCGCCGTCCCCCGCGCCGAACAGGCCACGTGCGGTGGCGCTGACATCGAGCCAACCGTCTGGCCCGCCGATCATCACAATATCGATGCCTGCCTCACCGATGTCCTTCAGGGCCGCGAGATGATCCGCCGGTGGCCCACCGTCCCCGGAGAAATAGAGGCCCGTGAATCCGGTGCCGGCGCGGTCGTAGAGGGTCGTCGCCCGGCCATTTCGCACGAGTGGCACATCGGGTGTCATCAGCCCCGCCGGCGGCCCGGTGCTGAACGCCGCCTCCCGGTGCATCGCGCCGTTCAGCGGGCTGTCCGCATGACACCAGGGGGTCACCCGGAAGGGGTCGAACAGCTGCTTGACCGCGTCGGTGGTCAGCGACAGGGACAGCACCGCATCGCGCATCAACTCCACGCCCCCATGGGGCGTGGTCATGTACATGGTCACCTTCGTCAGGTCGTCGATGGTGTCGAGAAGGGCGCCGCGCCGTTCATGGGTGTAGGTCTCGAGCAAGGTGGCAGGCGCCCGTCCGTCAATCACTGCGGCCAGCTTCCAGGCCAGATTGTGGCTGTCTGCATAGCCGTGGTTCAGGCCACGGCCGCCAAAGATCGGCACCTGGTGGGCGGCATCGCCGGCAAACAGCACGCGGCCATGGTCGTACCGCTCAAGGGTCAGCGCGTGGGCCCGGTACATGCTGACCCAGATGAGTTCCCAGGGGTCGTCGACGCCCATCATGGCCAGATGGTCCGCAATGCGTTGCCGGACCACATCCGGTTGTTGCGCCGCCTCCGGGTCCTCGTCGTCCCGCAACTGATAGTCCAGCCGCCATACGTTGAAGGGCGTCTTGTGCATCAAGATGGTGGCGCCTCGGCTGTAAGGCGGGTCGAACCAGGCGCGCCGGCCGATGGGCAGGTCACACTCCATGTGAAAGTCGCTGATGATGTAGCGCTTCTCAAAGGTGGCGCCTTCGTAGCGCAGGTCCAACTCCTGCCGCGCCGTGCTGCGGGGGCCGTCGCAGGCAACCGCGTAGCCCGCCTGCAGTGTATAGGATCCTTCGGGCGTTTCGATCTCAAGGACGGCCCGGTCGTCGTGGGCGGTCAGCCCGGTAACCCGGCTTTGCCAGCGGATGTCGATCAGACCGGTCTCTGCCGCCGCGTCGACCATGATCTGCTCCACCCAGCATTGCTGCAGGTTGGTCAGCGGGGCGTGTTTTTCATTGGGCGGGTCGGGGATCAACATCTCATAGACAAGGTCAGTGCCGTAGTAGGTGCTGTTGCGGTCCCAGGTCTCGGCCAGTTCCATCACGCGGTCGCCAACGCCGATGCGGTCCAGAATTTGCAGGGTGCGCCGGTTCATGGCCACCGCGCGGCTGCCGTCAGAGACCGTATCGCGCAGTTCCAAAATCACAGAGGCGATGCCGAAGCGCGCCAGGTTGAGCGCCAGCGCCAGACCTACGGGGCCTGCGCCGATGATGGCGACAGGATGGGTCAGGTCGCGGCCTTCCATCTCCGGTGGCCGGATAAATGGAAATTTCTGCCAGGTGAAATAGTGTGGCGTGGCGACTGGCGGTGCTGTCATTGGCTCAGGCGCCCGTTTGCTGCTTGTCCTTGCTCATGCCGTAAAGCGGCTTGGCGTCGGTTTCCCATTTGGTGCGCCGCCGCTCCGGCTCGATTTCCGTGAGCGCCTCGGTGGCTTTCATGGTGGCGCGCGCGTGCAGGTTGTTTTCGTGATACATGGCCGTGCCCTCGGCCTTGTGGGCCATGTCACTCTCCGTCAGTTCCCGCCGGACCTTGGCCGGAATGCCCGCCGCAAGCGTGCGCGGCGGAATACGGTCGCCCGCCTTGACGAACGCCATAGCCGCCACGATCGCCAGCTCACCAACCTCTGCCTCGTCCATCACCACGGCGTTGATGCCAACCAGCGCCCCGCGGCGGATGATGCAGGTGTGCAGAATGGCGCCGTGTCCGATATGGCCATCCTCCTCGATGGTGGTGTCGAGGATCGAGGACCCGTGGACGATGCAACCATCCTGAATGTTGGCGCCACGCTCGACGATGATCCGGCCGAAGTCGCCACGCAGCACAGCGGCGGGCGCGATGTAGGTGCCAGGGCCAATGATTACGTCGCCGATCAGGGTGGCATTGGGATGGACATAGGCGTCCGGATCGACGACGGGCGTGATGCCCTGGAACTCAAAAATATTGGCCATCGGCGGCGTGCTCCAAAAAAGAAGGGGCGGGTATGAAGCCCGCCCCTACGGTAGTTCAGAGGATGTGTTTTGTAAGCCCCCAGGGTTCGGACCCTAGGCCGCGGCCTGCTGGCGCAGCATCAACCGGTTGGCGGCGCTCATCACCGCACGGATGGAAGCGGCGACGATGTTCGGGTCGCGGCCAACGCCGAAGAGCGAACCACCGCTCGGGTCCTGCACTTCGATATAAGCGACGGCAGTGGCATCCGAGCCCGAGCCGACGGCGTGCTCATGATAGGCCACCACCTGAATGTCCAGGCCATAGTGGCTCTTGATCGCGTGAGCGAAGGCGTCGATGGGACCATTGCCGCGGCCTTCGATGGCGACCTTCTTGCCCTCGAAGGTGATGTCCGCAGTCATCAGGCGGGAGTCGTCTGTACCGCCTTCCGGCACGGTCTGATAGCCGATCAGGCTGAAGGGGCCTGTCTGTTCCAGATAGGTGCGATCAAAGATGGCCCACAATTCGCTGGTGGGCACCTCGCGTTCCTCCGCGTCGGTCAATTCCTGGACTACGCCGGAGAATTCGATCTGCAGCCGCCGAGGCAACGCCAGGCCGTAGTCCTCTTCCATCACATAGGCCACGCCGCCTTTGCCGGACTGGCTGTTGATGCGCACCACGGCTTCATAGCTACGGCCCAGATCCATCGGGTCGATGGGGAGATAGGGCACTTCCCAGGTCTCGGCGTTGCTTTCGCGGACGGCGGCAAAGCCCTTCTTGATCGCGTCCTGATGAGAGCCGGAGAAGGCCGTGAACACCAGCTCGCCGCCATAAGGATGGCGCGGGTGCACGGGCAGGCGGTTGCAGTATTCGACCGTGCGGATGATCTCGTTGATATTGGAGAAGTCCAGTTTCGGGTCTACACCCTGTGTGTAGAGGTTCAGGCCCAGGGTGACGATGTCCACATTGCCAGTGCGCTCGCCATTGCCGAACAGGGTGCCCTCGATCCGGTCAGCGCCCGCCATGGTGCCTTGTTCGGCGGCGGCGACGCCGGTGCCCCGGTCGTTGTGCGGATGCAGGGACAGAATCCAGCTGTCGCGGTTTTTCACGTTGCGGTGCATCCACTCGATCATGTCGGCGTAAATGTTGGGCGTGGACATTTCCACGGTCGCCGGCAGGTTGAAGATGATCGGGCGCGCCGGAGTTGGCTGCCACACATCCATCACCGCCTCGCATACGTCTTTGGCATAGCTGAGCTCAGTGCCGGTGAAGCTCTCCGGCGAATACTGGTAGACCACCTCCGTATTGGGGACCGTCGATTCCAACTCCTTGCACAGCGTCGCGCCGTCAGTGGCGATCTTCTTGATCGCATCCATATCGGCGTTGAAAACCACCCGCCGCTGCAGGGTCGAAGTCGAATTATAGAGATGAACGATGGCGCGCTTGGCGCCGTCGATGGCCTCGTAGGTGCGCCGGATCAGCTCTTCACGTGCCTGGGTCAACACCTGAATGGTGACATCGTCCGGGATCACTCCGCTTTCGATGATATCCCGGCAAAAGTCGAAGTCGGTGTCCGACGCGGCAGGGAAGCCCACTTCGATTTCCTTGAAGCCCAGGCGGCAAAGCAGATCGAACATGCGCTTCTTGCGTTCTGCGCCCATGGGCTCGATCAGCGCCTGGTTGCCGTCGCGCAGGTCGACGGAGCACCAGATCGGCGCCTTGTCGATTATCTTCGTCGGCCATTGCCGGTCAGGCAGGTCGACCGGGTCATAGGCCCTGTATTTGTTGACATTCATCATCAGTCGGTTGTCCTTGGATAAACCGGGACGGTGGCCAAAATTGCGATCAATCCTGAACGATCATGGTTAACAGCCGGTTACCTTTGGCGCGGCGCGCAGTGCGGCGTACAGGTAAAAGGCTTGCAGTCGTCAGGCATTGAAAGGGGACCGTCTCGGCTGAACTATGCTTGCGGGAAGCGGTTATGTGCGGCTGGACGCGCGGCGCGCGCCACTTCGACCCGACGTCCCTCAGGACGTCGGGGAAATAAGGAGCAGGCCGCCAAGTCCTGGAATGGACACCGGAATCAGGCACAGTGGCTGGCGTTTGCTGTAAATCCGTCGCATAACCCAGGCAGGCTAGCGAAGCCATGCAGCCGGGTCAACCGGTCCCGGAGGCGCAGTGGGCGCGTCATTATTGAATCGCCAAAGGCGAGAAAATGGGCACCTGATTCAATTCAGGGTGACAGCGGCAGATGCCTTGGCCAGGGGCCTGTGACAAGATTATCCACATGCTATTTCGTGGCAATTCCGCCCAAAATGCAGGACTTTTCTCAGCTGCCGCCGAGATGTTACCATCCGTGACTGCACCTTTGATTGTCTATGCCGCAACGAGTGCGCATTTACGGTAAACTGCCCATTAACGTTTCCGCGCGAGATCCACGATTAGTCCGGCCATGAGAGTTATCTCAGTCATCAATTACAAAGGCGGCGTCGGCAAGACGACGCTGACGGCCAATGTCGGGACCGAACTGGCCTGGCGCGGGCACAATGTATTGCTGATCGACCTGGACCCGCAGTCCAGCCTGACCTTCTCGTTGATACGTCCCGAGGAATGGCACGAGCGGTACAAGGACCGCTACACGATCAAGGCCTGGTACGACGCTTTCGAGAGCGGCAACGAACTGCCGATGCAGAATTTGATCATTTCACCCCAGCGGGTGAATGACCGGCTGGACGGCAATGGCCGCGTGGATCTGCTGTGCTCGCATCTGGGTCTGATCAATGTGGACCTGCACCTGGCAGCGCACCTGGGTGGCACGACACTGCAGCAGTCCAAGCGCAAGTTCGTGGAAGTGCATGGCCGCCTGGCGGAAGGCCTGAGCTCGCTGTCGCAGGAAGCCTACGACGTGGTGCTGATCGACTGCCCACCCAACTTTAATATCGTCACCAAGACGGCGCTGGTGGCCTGTGACGGTATTCTGATCCCGGCCAAACCTGACTATCTTTCGACGCTGGGCACCACCTATCTGGCCCGCAACGTCAACATGCTGATCGAGGAATATAACAGCTACGCCAATCTGCCCGGCGGCGATCCGGTGGAAGTCATTGATCCGCAGGTTCTGGGCGTGGTGTTCCTGATGGTGCAGGAATATGACGGCGAGCCAATTGCCTCCCACCGTCAGTATATCGCCGAGATCAGCCGCACCGAGGACATGCACGTCTTCCCCCATTACATCAAGCGCAACGATACCCTGTTTGGCGACGCGCCAAAGAATGGCGTGCCGGTTGTGCTGCAGGGCTATGACAGCGGCCGATACGGCGGTGTCGCCAGCGGGTTGACCGGTGTGGTCGACGATCTGGCGGGCCGTATCACCGAAATCGAAGCTTCGATGGCGCAGCAGGAAGAAGAGGAACAGGGCCGGACGCTGCCGCGGGTTGTCTGGTCGAACGAGTGGTAGTACCGCCCCGGACATCCGCCCATGGATCCCAGTAACCAACGAGATTTCCAGCATCTGCTGCGCCGGGTGACCGACCTTGTCAAAAAGGCCCGGCCCGACGAACTTGCGGCATTGCTCAAGGGCGACGCACGGCTGGAGATTGTCTCCAAGAAACAGGGTGCAAAGTCGGCCAAGACCATGGCCGACCTGGACTATGACGAGTCCTGGCTCAACGTCGTCATCGCCGACCTGCAGAAATGCGAGACCCGCGTCGAAGGCGAGCGCGTCCTGCGCGCCGCGCGGCTGCGCAAGGCGCAGTTGCAGCGCATGTGCCGGTTGATGGACATACCCTATCAGTCCAAAGACACATTGGGGCAGCTACAGGACACGCTGGTGGACGCGACCATTGGTGTGCGCCTGCGCAGCCGCGCCATCCTGGGCCGCTGACCGGCGCCAACATAACGCGCCACCAAAATGCAGCCCCCTGTGAGCCGGATCACCGACCGGTCGCGCCATAGCTGCTAGTCCTGACAACCAACAAGCAGAATGCTGTCAGGAGAGTCCCGATGTCTGAAACATTGACCCTTCGGCCCGCCCGCCGCGGCGAGGCCCGTGTCGCCGCCCGTCTGATGCAGATCGCCGCCGATGGCATGGCCGACTACACCTGGTCGACCCTTGCCGAGCCCGGAGACGACCTGCTGGATGTAGGTGAGCAGCGGCTGGCGCGCATCGGCGCGCCTATGAGCTTTGAGAATGCCACCTTCGCTGAACTGGACGGTATGATCTCCGGCATGATGCTCGGCTTTCCGGTTCCCGATGGGGACGTGCCGGTTGCTGGCCCGGACGCCGACCCGGTGCTCGCGCCGCTGATGGAGCTCGAGCAGCCCAACAGCTTCTACATTTGCGCGCTCGCCGTTTTCGAGAAGCGTCGGGGCATTGGCATTGGCTCCGTGCTGCTCCGTGCAGCGGAGCGGATGGCTGCAAGCCAGGGTTTCGATACCATGAGCCTGATCGTCTTCGAGCAGAATGTGGGTGCCCTCAAGCTTTACCAGCGGGCCGGATACGAGGAGGTCGCCCGCCGGCCCCTGACCCCTCACCCGTTGCTGCGCTTTACCGGTGACGCACTGCTGGTGGCCAAGAGGCTGGAGAGCGCGAGGATCGCCGCCTAGCTAGCCATCCAGACGCGCGCCGTCAGCATTAAGTAACGCGCGGAGTTCTTCGCCTTCCAGGCTGCGGATCGGCGCGTTGCGCGCGACCGCTGTTGCAGCCGCCAGGCCGGCTGCGTGGCCGTACCCGAAACATTGCGCGGTAACCCGGGCTGAAGCGAGTGCTTCGTGCTCTGCAGAGAGGCACCGGCCGGCGGCGACGATGTTTTCGCCTGTTTCGGGCAGGAAGGCGCCCCAGGGCACTTCGTAATAGTCGTCGTGCAGCCACTCGAGTTTTGGCTTTTCGCCAGCGTGAAGCTCAATTGGCCAGGGTGAACGCACCACGCCATCTGGTCGCTTGCGACGGCCCACCACATCTTCATTCATCAGTCGCTCAACACCGGTGATGGAACGAGACTGGCGCACACCAGCCTGCACCCCGGTGTCGTTGACGAACGCGTTTTCGCAGCCGGGAATGTGGTCCCGCAGAAAGCGTGCATATTCCCTGACCTGACGCCGGCCGACCAGCTCCGCCTCGGTCAGATCCTCCGGGTCGCCGGGATAGAGCTCCCGCCCGTCTCGGCCGATCAGGCGGGTCGCGTTGACCAGCAGTTCGTGAGGCCGGGGCGTCGGGAAGATCCAGATCTTGGCGCGGGGCAGGTCGTATCCGTTGCCGTTCCGGTCTGCCAGCATCTCGGAGACACGGCTCGAGCAGATGGTGTCTGAACCCCAGAAGTTGAGGAAGGCATCCACATCCACATTGCCCAGACGGAAGATCATCGTCGGGTTCTGCACCGTACCGTCCTGGCCGCGGGTATAGTTCCAGCCGGCACGAAAGATCACGTCGCCGTCACCGGAGGCGTCAATCACAACCTTGGCGTTGACCACGCCACGGCCAGCCTTCGAGTCGACCATCAGGCCGCGCACTGCATCGCCCTCCATCACCACGCCCAGCACCATGCAGTGATAGAGCAGCCGCACGCCGGCATCGCCGAGGAACCGGTCCGCCACCTCGCGCCAGACAAGCGGATCGTGGGTGACCGTCCAGGTCAGGCCGTAGCGTTGCGGCGCTGTGATGCCACCGGCGGCAGCCATGGCGGCGCGAAACCGCTCCGTAAAGCCCCAGACCACCTGTTCTGGCCGGTTGCGGTTTTTTTCGCTGGAGAGATACATGCCGCAGATGGTGCCGGAGAGGCCGGCCACCGCATTGCCACCACAAAAGCCGTAGCGCTCGATGAGCAACACCGACCGGCCATGGCGCGCCGCGGTTTCCGCTGCGGCGACGCCGGCCGCACCGCCACCCACAACCGCCACATCAACATCGGCGATCACCGGCAGACCGTGGCCAGGGTCCAGGACGTTATGTGCCTGCCATTCCATGCGCATGTTCCGGTTATTGGGTGCTCAGCTTAGCGGGATTGCCGCTGCCCCAACAAGCGTGCGCCGTCTGCCGCATGGGCGCGGCGGCGCATATCGGCTATGCCAGCCGCTGGCTGCAATTCCCCAACCCCGCATCGGAGCCGGGCCGAATGGACCTGAATGAAAAACGCGCACTGATTACCGGCGCATCGGGCGGCATTGGCGCGGGCATCGCGAAGCGGTTCGTCGCCGCCGGCGCCCGGGTCGCCATCGCTGACATCGACCTAGAGGCGGCCTCGGCCACGGCGGCGGCGCTGACCGAGGCCGGACCCGGCGCCGCGATGTCCCTGGAGATGGACGTCACCCGCGAGGATCAGGTCAACGCGGGCGTGGCGCAGGTGGCCGAGGCCTGGGGCGGTGTCGACATTCTGGTGGCAAATGCGGGCATCCAGATCGTTCATCCGGTCGAGGAATTTCCGTTCGAAGAATGGAAGCGTTTGCTGGCCGTGCATCTGGACGGCTCCTTCCTGACCACCCAGGCTTGTCTGCCCCACATGTATGCTCAGGGCAGCGGCACGGTGATCCTCATGGGCTCGGTCCATTCCAAGCTCGCCTCGCCCTTGAAGTCCGCCTACGTGACGGCCAAGCATGGCCTGATCGGCCTGGGCCGCACCATCGCCAAGGAAGGCGGCGCCCACGGCGTCCGCGCCAATGTCATCTGCCCCGGCTTCGTGCGCACGCCGCTGGTGGAAAAGCAGATCCCGGAGCAGGCGGCGAGCCTCGGAATTTCAGAAGAAGAAGTGGTCAACCGCGTCATGCTTGGCGGCACGGTCGATCAGGAATTCACCTCTATCGAGGATGTGGCAGAAGTCGCTTTTATGTTCGCGGCCTTCCCGACCAATGCCTTGACCGGCCAGTCCCTGGTGGTCAGCCACGGCTGGCACATGGAGTGAGCCCCCGGGCTCCCTCCCGCACGTCTTCCCCATGGACCTGATTGCCGACCCGCTATTTTATGCCCTCGCCATCCCCGCGGTGATCCTGACGGGCGCGTCAAAGGTTGGCCTGGGCGGCGTCGGCGCCTTTGCCGTGCCGTTGATGGCGCTTGTGATCGCGCCACAACAGGCAGCCGCCATCATGCTGCCGATCCTTTGCCTGATCGACCTGATGGGCCTGTGGGTCTGGTGGGGCAAGTGGGACCGGGTGAATATGCGCATTCTCATGTGCGCGGCTGTTGTCGGCATTGGTTTCGGCGCGCTCACGTTCAGATATCTCGACGCGGACAGCATCCGCCTGATGATCGGGTTGATCGCCACGATCTTTGCCGGGCGCTGGTTCTGGCAGAAGTGGCGGCGGGTGGAACGGCCGGCCGCCGGCCCGAACATTGCCAAAGGCGGCTTCTGGGGCGCGATGAGCGGCTTCACCAGCTTTGTCAGCCATGCCGGCAGCCCGCCCTTCAGCGTCTATATGCTGCCGCAGAAGCTCGACAAAAGCCTCTATCAGGCCACCTCCGTCGGCTTCTTCGCACTGGTCAATTATGTGAAGCTCTTGCCCTATTGGTGGCTCGGCCAGTTTACCGAGGGCAATCTCGGCACCGCCGCGGTGCTCCTGCCTGTGGCCGTGGTCGGCGCGCTGATCGGCAAGTGGCTACACCACAAGATCCCTGAACGCGGCTTCTATGAGGTCGTCCACGCCTTCCTGTTCGCCGTTGGCGTCAAGCTGATCTGGGATGGCGTTGCCGGCATGGTGGCCTAGCTGTCAGGTAAGCCCGGCTCCTATTGCCCAGCTACTTCTGATTATCGTCGTCGCAGAGGTAGCGCTTGGTTCTGCCGTTCTTATTGGCGATCTCGAAATAGTGGGTGATGTCCCGCGCGCGGCGGCCGCTGGCGTCCCGCTCACCTGCAAGATTGCGCTCGACCAGGCGGAACTCGTCCCCCTTCAGCACAGCGACGAAGCGGGAGGCCCAGCCGGCTGCATAGGTCACCAGGCCATAGCGAAAGGCTGCCGTCGATCCCACCCGCTTTGGCGGAAAGACCAGCCGCGTCTCCGTCACCGTGCCGATGCGGTAACGCATGAAGGCCACCTTGGGCATCGTCATCTTGATCTTGCCGCTGTCGTCTTCGCCGGTGGGCTCAAGCTGCACACCCTTCGGGACACAAAGCGCGACCATCCGTTTGGTGCCCTTCACGGTGCAGCCGGTATAAGCGGTCGCGTCCGCCGGGCAGAGCTTCTCCCACGGTCGATTGGATTGGGCTGTGGCGGGCAGGGAGAAGACGAAAACGATGGGTATCAGGCTGGCGATAGGGGCAATACGCATGAACTGATCCTTGGAGGGTGGGCAACGGAGTGGTGCTTGATATTACGCATCAAAAGCGCTTCGCGTCATTCCCGTGACGGCGGTTTTCAAACAGCAATCTAAACCCCCAACTCCTCCCACATTGCGTCCACCGCCTTCACCACGTCGTCGCTCATTTCCAGCTTTGTGCCCCATTCCCGCGTGGTTTCTCCGGGCCATTTGTTGGTGGCGTCGAGGCCGATTTTTGAGCCGAGGCCGGAGACGGGGCTGGCGAAGTCGAGATAGTCGATGGGGGTGTTCTCGACCGTCATCACGTCGCGCACCGGGTCCATACGGGTGGAGACGGCCCACATGACGTCCTTCCAGTCCCGCGCGTCGATGTCGTCGTCCAGAACGATTACCCATTTGGTGTACATGAACTGGCGGAGATAG
Organism: Alphaproteobacteria bacterium; assembly: GCA_021776685.1. GTDB lineage: Bacteria > Pseudomonadota > Alphaproteobacteria > Bin65 > Bin65 > JAJFFJ01. The sequence goes on along the minus strand of JAJFFJ010000135.1, from coordinate 16,624 downwards.
CTCCACGCGCCCATCATCACGCGGCGGGCGTGGCCGGGATAGGCCTTCTTGATGGTGATGACGGCGATCCGGTAGGAGCAGGCTTCAGGCGGCAGCCAGAAATCGGTGATCTCCGGGAACTGCTGCTGCAACAGCGGCACAAATACGTCATTCAATGCTTCACCCAGCACGCTCGGCTCGTCCGGCGGCCGGCCCGTGAAGGTGGAAAGATAGATAGGGTCCTGGCGCATGGTCACCGCGCTGACCGTGAATACGGGGAAGCGCTCGACGGAGTTGTAGTAGCCGGTGTGGTCGCCATAGGGCCCTTCGTCGGCTTCTTCTTCGGCGCTGACCCAGCCTTCGATGACCATTTCCGCCTCGGCCGGCACCTTGAGCGGCACTGTGCGGCAGTCCACCAAATCCAGCTTCTTGCCGCGCAGCAGGCCCGCGAACTGATATTCGCTCAATGTGTCCGGCACCGGCGTGACGGCAGCCAGGATGGTTGCCGGGTCGGCGCCGATGACGGCGGCGGCGGGAAAGCCCCGGGCGCGGATGTCCGGGCTGGCCGCGGCTTTCCAGCGGGCGAACTGTTGCGCGCCCCCCCGGTGGGCCAGCCAGCGCATGATCACGCTCTCCCGGTCGCGCACTTGCAAACGGTAGATGCCAAGGTTGTAATTGTCCGACCTGTCGCCCTTGGGGTCCGGTCCCCGTGTGACGACGAGCGGCCAGGTAATCAACGGCGCAGGCTCGCCCGGCCAGCAGGTCTGGATCGGTAGCCGGGTCAGGTCCACGTCATGGCCTTCCCAGATGATTTGCTGGCAGGGCGCCGCGCGCACCGTTTTTGGCTTCATCGCCAGCACCTGACGGGCCAGGGGCAGCATCTCGAACGCTTCCCTCAGGCCGCCCGGCGGCTCCGGCTGGCGCAGGAAGGCCAGGGTTTCGCCCACACCGCGTAGCTCGTCCGGCTTGCGCCCGATGGCGGCGGCGACCCGCTCCACAGTTCCGAACAGGTTGACCAGCACCGGGATCTCATGGATTGACCCGTCCGCCTTGCGCGGCCGCTCGAACAGCAACGCGGGCCCACCCTCCGCGATCACCCGGCGGTGGATTTCGGTCATTTCCAGATCGGGCGACACCGGATGGCTGATCCGGCGCAAATTGCCGGTCCGCTCCAGTTCGTCTATGAAGTCGCGTAGCGAGGCGTAGGCCATGTACTTTGCGTCTTGCCTTTCAGGTCCCGTATTTCACATAGCATCAGGGCCGATCCGAAACCACCGCTCCGGCCAAAGCCACACCCACAGCCAAATCCACAAGGACTGACCCATGAAAATCGCCGCTCTGCTATTCGACAAGATCACGATTCTGGATATCGTCGGCCCTGCCGAGGTGTTGAGCTGGATTCCTGATTCGGAAATCATGTGGGTCGGCGCGAAAAAGGGCGTGGTCAGGGCGGAGCCCACCGGCCTGAACGTCACCATCGACTACACCCTGGACGAAGTTACTGAGGCGGATGTGCTGATGATCCCTGGCGGACCCGGCGTGCGCCCCCTTCTGGAAGATCAGGCCCACCTCGATTGGGTACGACAGATTCACGAGACCACCACCTGGACCACGTCGATCTGCACCGGCGCTCTGCTGCTGGGCGCGGCAGGCCTGCTCAAGGGCCTGACCGCGACCACCCACTGGATGTCCAACGAGGTTCTGGAGAAATTCGGCGCCACCTATGCGGAGGAGCGGGTGATCCAACAGGGCAAGATCGTGACCTCCGCCGGCGTGTCGTCCGGCATCGATATGGCGCTGTGGCTGCTGGCGGAGATTGAAGGCGAGGCGGCAGCCCGCTCGGCGCAACTGTGCATCGAATATGACCCGCAGCCGCCGTTTGATTCCGGCGCGCCGTCTAAGGCCGGCGAGGCGATCATCAAACAGGCACGAGAGACGGTCCAGGCGGTGCTGCAGAAAGTGTTGCCCGCCTGAACCGGTTTCAGCCTGACCGAGGCTAGAGCCGGAAGCCGATATGTTTCCGGAATTTGCGCTCGTTCTGCCGGAAATATTCGAAGTTCTTCTGGAAGATTTGCGGCGTCATACCGGCGGAGAATGTCAGGTCCAGCAACAGCCAGACGCTGCGCGGGCGACGGGTCATCCGGTAGGCGTAGGTATAGCGGTTGCGGGCGTGCCACAGGTTCATCTTTATCAGCGATACGGGCTGGCTCATCGTGTAGCCGGCGGCGATCTGGACGCCGAGGCATCGTTTGATGGGATGCTTTGAGCAGCCATAGAAGAAGACGATTACAAGCTTGCCTTCCACCTTCATCCGCACGTTGGGCGATCCACTGCGGGAACGGCCAATGCTGGGCACATATCCCATACGCTGAATCAAACGGTGAATCGCCGGCGCCGTCGTCCACTTCCGGGTTGGCGAAATGACATAGTCATTGGCAGATGGCGTCGGCCTGTTGCCAGTACCCGGTGTTGTTCCCGGTGTTGTGCCCGGCGTCGTACCAGGCGTGGTCCCGGGTGTTGTACCCGGCGTGTTCCCGGGCGTGGTTGACTTGTTGTTACCGGGTTGCAGCAGGTCGTCGACCGACTGGGCTTGCGCACCAGTTATGGAAGCGGCAGCGAACAGTGCGCCCGCGACGAGGCAAAAGAAGCGTTTCTGCATCATATTCTCTCTTTCGGCCGGTCGGGCCTGTCCTGCAGGTAGCCTAAAGCTGGAAGCCGATATGCTTTCGGAACCATCCTTCACGCACCCGGAAATAATCCAGATGTTTCTTGAAAATAGCCGGCGTCATGCCGGCGGAGAAGCTCAGGTCAAGGCCCAACCACACCACGTTCGGCCGGTTCGGCTGACGATAGGCGTAGGTATAGCGGCGTTTGTAGTGCCAGGTGTTCAGCTTCGCCAGCGGTATTGGATTGTTCAGTTTGTAGCCGGTTGAAATCAGCACGCCGAGGCAGCGCTTCACCGGATGCCGTGAGCAGCCGAAGAACCGAATGATGATCGATTTGCGTTCCATCTTGAACCGGACATAGGGCGTTCCGCTACGCGCGTAGCGCACCTGCGAGATGTATCCAACCTGCTGAATAATCCGTTGGATTGCGAAGGCCGTTGTCCATCGCCGGCCCGGGGAGACAACATAGTCGTTGGCAGTCGGCTTCGCCCGCCGGCCGGGCGTGGTCCCTGGAATCGTGCCGGGCGTGGTTCCTGGCGTAGTTCCGGGGGTGGTGCCAGGTGTGGTTCTTGGCGTCGTGCCGGGCCGGGTGCCGGGGGTCGTCGATTTGTTGTTACCGGGTTGCAACAGGTCATCGACCGATTGGGCCTGCGCATTTGTTAGTCCGGCGGCGGCGAACAGCGCGCCCGAGACGAGGCTTAAGAAGCGTTTCTGCACCATACCCTCTCTTTCTTCTGATCTGCCGTCCGGCTGGTGCCGGACGGAAGGTGATGCCGGCAATCATCGGCAATCGGCCGCATGCGTTCAAGTGGCTGGATTGACCATATTACGGCGCATCAGCGGTTTTTTTGCCCTATCGCACCTTGCCCGAATGCTGGACAGGGGTGAGCGCGCCCGGCAAGAACGGGGTGTTGTTCGTAGATTGATGCGGAATCGGATTTCCATGGCGCGCTTTTGGGTCGTTGGCGGCGAGTACGAAACCACTAATTTCAAGGTGATCAAAGGCGGCGGCGAAGAAGAGCGCTTCGGCCCCTTCGATACCTCTGAGGCTGCGCGGGTGAAGTGGGCGGATCTGGCCATGAAGACCGTGGACCACGCCCATATCCGGTATCGCATCGAGGCGGATGAATCGACCCATTACTGGGTGGTTGGCGGCATCTACCGGGACACGGCATTTAACGAGATCGCGCCGGGCCATGAGAAAGAACGCGTGGGTCCGTTCGACAGCGAGGCCGAGGCATTGGACATCTGGCGCGAAAAGTCCTGGGAGCATGTGGACAATGCTTTTGCCCAATACCGGGTGGAGCGGATTGACGAGCCGGCCGGCGACGCATGACCCGGTCGGGCGATCCGGGTAAAACCGCGGTCCCCATGTATACGCCGCCGGCGGACATGGACCCGGTGGTGCGCGCGACGACTTATCCTTACCTGATCCCGGAGAGTTCTTTCCTGTTCGCGCAAGGGGCGTGGCAGGCGGGGGACATCGACGCGGCGCAGACCGCCGGTCGAACGCCGGTAATTGCCTGCGGATCCAACCGCTCGCCAGAGCAACTGGCGCGAAAGTTTGCGGATTTTGAGGATGTGGTGATCCCCGTGCAGCGGGCGTGGCTGGAGGATTTTGATGTGGTCTATGCCGCCCACCTCACTGGCTATGGTGCGGTCGCAGCCAACCTGCAGCACGTGCCCGGCGCCCGTGTTGAGGTTTCGGTCACCTGGCTGGCGGACGACCAGATGGCGCGGATGCACGCCACCGAGGGGCTCGGCTACAGCTATCACTATGCGCGGCTACACGGCCTTGCGCTCCAACTGGAGGGCTCCGGCACGCGAGCGGAGGCCTTCGCTTACGTCTACGACAAGGGTTCTCTCCGTCAGGCAGAAGAGACGCCAGGCGACCATGCCGCCATTGCAGAGATCAAGGCGGAAGACCGGCAGGACCATCCAATGACCCAGCCGGAGGCGCTGGCCCTAGTCCAGACGCGGCTGGGGCATACCGGCAGTCTGGAGGGTTTTATCACCGGCACAGTCGCCGACCGCGCCCTGCGCGCCCGCTACGAGGCGGTTCTTCATCGCGATGCTGTGCCGTTCCGCTGGTCCAGGCTCGACATCCTCTCCTGAGCCACACCATGACGTTTTCTCCATCGAACCCATTTTCGACGCCTTCCCAAACTATCTGGCGGGTGTGGTCGTCGCCCGGGACCTGGCCATTGCTGCAGTCTCGGCCCTGCAGTCTCGGTGCCGTTGCGCCGGAGGCAGCAGTGGAGGCAATGCGCGCGCGACTGGAAGCCCATTGCGAGGCCAGCACAACACTGGATACTCGACCACCAGAGGCCCGCTGTCCTTATCTCTTGAGATGGACGCACCGCAAAAGGAACCCTGCTCATGACTGAAATCAGTCCCTGGATGGCGCTGTTGGGGGGCGGGCTGATCGGCCTTGGCTCCTGGCTATTGCTGGCGATGAATGGCCGTATTGCCGGCATCAGCGGGATTGTAGGCGGCCTGCTCGCGCCGCAGGCGGGGGAAGTGGCCTGGCGGGTGCTGTTTATCGCCGGGCTGATCGGTGGCGTCGCCCTGCACCATTTTTTGGTGGCGCCTGAAGGCAGTATTACCCTGGCGGCAGGTTGGCCCTTGGTGATTGTCGCCGGCCTGCTGGTGGGCATCGGCACCCGGATGGGTGGCGGCTGCACGTCGGGCCACGGCATTTGCGGAATCTCCCGACTGTCCGTCCGGTCGATCGTCGCAACCTGTGTCTTTGTCGGCGTGGCCGCCGCGACGGTGCTTGTTGTGCGCCATGCGGTGGGGGGCTGAGCCATGGCGAAACTGATTGCAGCTCTGGCGGCGGGACTGGTCTTTGGTTTCGGTCTGGCGCTTTCCGACATGGTCAACCCGGCGCGGGTTTTGGCTTTCCTCGATATCTTCGGCGCCTGGGACCCGACGCTCGTCTATGTGATGGGCGGTGGCCTGGTGGTGGGGCTGATTGCCTTCCGGCCGACGCTGGCGCGCGCCCGACCGCTGCTTGCCGCACGCTTTGTCGTGCCCACCCGCAACGACATCACCCTGCCATTGGTGGCCGGATCCAGTCTCTTTGGCATCGGCTGGGGCCTCGTGGGCTATTGCCCCGGACCGGCAGTGTCCTCCGTGGTCTTCGGCGAGCCCAAGACGTTCGGCTTCCTGGCAGCGATGCTGGCCGGCATGTTGCTGGTCCGCTTGATCCCGCTGCCCGGCGCCTCCGCCCCGGCAGCCGCATAGGCCCTAGTCCGGCATCTAGTCCGACATCTAGTCCGGCAGCACTCGCCAGACCCGGGCGTTCCGGACGTCCGTATCCTCAATCTCGCGGGTGGTCTGGACCGAATACTGGGCGACCTGTTCCAGGCCATCCTTCGGCAGATAGGTGCGGTTGGGGTCACCCAGATAGACAGGCACGTCGCGCGCCATCTCCCGCAACCAGCCAACGATGCGGGCCGCTGGTTGCTGCTCGTAGCAGACATCGCCGGCCAGGATCACATCCCAGACGCAAGAGCCGCCCACCAAATCCTCAATCAGTATATCCAGCCCTACATTGTTGACCTCCGCATTCAGTTTGATGGCGGCGGCGGCCACATGGTCGATCTCGTTGGCGGTGACCTGCGCTGCACCGGCCATGGCAGCAGCAATGCCGGAAAGGCCGGAACCTGAGCCGAAGTCCAGCACCCGCTTGCCGAGCACCATTTCCGGCGTATCCAGCAGCCAGCGCGCCAGCGCCTGCCCGCCGGCCCAGGCGAAGGCCCAGAAAGGCGGCGGCAGGCCCATCTCGTCCAGAGCGTCTTCCGTCGCCTGCCAGATGGGCGTGATCTCGCTGGCCTGGTAGAGCCGGATTTCCGGCACCAGTGGCGGGGCAAGAAGGGCGGTGTGATCGCGGATGAACTGCAGGGGGGCTGCCGCTGACCCGATCAGAGCGTCAGCCATAGGCCGCCCAGACCAGATCGCCCGCCAGTCCCGCCAGCACCAGCCAACCGAACAGGCGGTTGGACTGGAACTTGGAAAGGCAGTTGGGCGAATCGTTCAAGTCCACATCAGCCACCTGCCAGGCGCCCTGCAGACCGGCCAACCCCAAGCCCAGCCAGAATGGCCAGCCGAGCCCGTCCATCCAGCCGGCGACGCCGATCAGCGCCAATGCCAGCGCGAAGAACAGTGTCAGCCACGGCTTGCTTTTGTCGCCGAACAGCCGGGCGGTGGACTTCACGCCGATCAGCGCGTCGTCTTCCTTGTCCTGGTGGGCGTAGATGGTGTCGTAGCCGAGCGTCCAGAAGATGCCGGCCACGTAAAGCACCACCGGTGTCCAGGACAGGCTGCCGTTAACCGCCGCCCAGCCCAGCAAAGCGCCCCAATTGAATGCCAACCCCAGGAAGATTTGTGGCCACCAGGTGATGCGCTTCATGAAGGGGTAGGTGAAGACCACCACCAGCGAGGCTGCACCCACCGCGACCGCATACCAGTTGAACACCAGCAGGATGCCTAGCGAGACAAGCAGCAGGAATGCCAGAAAGCCCAGCGCCTGGGCGATCGAGACTTCGCCCGCAGGGATCGGCCGTACACGGGTGCGCTCCACCAGGGCGTCGATGTCCCGGTCGGTGATGTCGTTCCAGGTACAGCCGGCGCCTCGCATGATGGTGGCGCCCAAACCGAACAACACAAAGAACAGCAGCAACTCGCCCAGCTGACTCCAGATCAGGTCCGGGCTGCCGTCCAGTCGCCCAACGCCCATGGCCACCCCCCACCAGCAGGGGAACAGCAGCAGCCATGTGCCGATCGGCCGATCCAGCCGCATCAGCCGCGCATAGGGCTGCACCTGCCGCGGCAGCCAGCGCCCAATCCAGCCCTGCACGGGCATGTCCGTGCCGGCGATCAGTTTGCCGGTGGGTTTATCCGGCTTGCCCGGACTACCCGGTTTGACGGTTTCGGCCATGGGTTAAAGGTGGCGATGGTGGGCCGTTGGGTCAAATGCCCGATTGCCGCCGCCGGTCTGAAATGGCGCCCTGATTTCTGAACGGCCGGGGCAATCGTGTGGACCTGCTGAAATCGGGGGTGTTAGAACGCCGTCAAAGAAACCACGGTGGGGGAACGGTCATGCTGAGCTACCAGGTCATTGAAAGCGGCAAGCCGCTGGAGGCGCGGGAAGGGGAGACCCCGGTGCCAGAGGGCGCAGAAGTCCTGATGCAGGTTGAAGCCTGCGGTGTTTGCCATAGCGATCTGCATCTCTGGGACGGCGAATATCTTCTCGCCGATGGGGAAAAGTTGACGCTGGCCGACCGCGGGATCGAGCCGCCCTTTACGATGGGGCACGAAGTCGTTGGCGTCGTCGCGGCTGTGGGGCCGGACGTACCCGGCCCTGAAGATGGCGGCGTTCAAGTAGGTGACAAGCGGGTGGTCTATCCATGGATTGGTTGCGGCACCTGTGACGTGTGCCAGCGCGATGAGGAGCTGCTGTGCCTGGATCAGCGCACCATCGGAATACGCTGGCCCGGCGGCTACGCCGACCACGTGATCGTGCCCGACGCCAAATACCTGATCGACTATAGCGGCCTGCCGACTGAGCTGGCCTGCACCTATGCCTGTTCGGGCCTCACCGCCTACAGCGCGCTCCTGAAAACCGGCGCCAAGACCGCTTTGGACGATGTCGTCCTGATCGGCGCCGGCGGGGTTGGGCTGTCTGCGGTGGTCTTTGGCAAATCAATGATCGAAGGCAAGATCATCGTCGCCGATGTTGACGGCACCAAGCGCAGCCTGGCGCGCCAGTCGGGCGCAGATGAGACCGTCGACAACAGCGAAGCCGATGCCGTCGAGAAAATTCGAAAAATGACCGGAGGCGGTGCTGCGGCGGCAATCGATTTTGTCGGCAGTGCGGAGACGGCGCGATTGGGGCTCGATGTCCTCAGGCGGGGCGGCACGCTGGTGTCAGTCGGCCTGTATGGTGACGCCATGCCTCTGCCGATGGTGATGATGCCGCTGATGATGTACAGCATCCGCGGCTCCTACGTCGGCACCCTCCAGGAGATGCGCGAAGTGATAGACTTGGCGCGCACGGGCAAGGTGCCGCCGATTCCGGTGGCCACGCGGCCGCTGGCGGAGGCCACGGCGGTGCTCAACGAGTTGCAGCGGGGCGAAATTCTCGGGCGCGTGGTGCTGAAACCCTGAGCGACTGGCCAAGACGATAAACTTTCGATCCGTACCGGAGAAGAAACAGCCGCCGTTGGCGCACATGCCAATATCGCGCTTCTTGCTACACACAGACCAAAATGCGGCTTTGTTCTGTAGACAGCGCGGCCTACGGCAGGTGGATCATTATGACCGTGAGTTCGCCCTCACCGATGTTGCGGGCGGTGTGACCAACCCCGGTGGTGTCTTCCATGGCAAAGATGCCCCCCGCGCCAAATTCTTTAGCCTCGCCATCGCTGGTTTCGATCTGCACCTTGCCGGAGAGCACAACCGCGATCTGGCGCATGGGGGTGTTGTGCATGCCCCCGTCCCAACCCTGGGGCACCTGAAGCAAAACATACGCATTGGCGGGTAATGGATCGGTGGCGCCCATCGGTGGGGCCGGCGGGGCATACTCAACCCAGTTGAAATCAATTTCTGTTTCGCCCCATCGGCTTTCGCCAGCGGGGTCAGCATAGGTGCGCACCATATTCATGGGAGGTGGATCCGTTCACGCAGTTGTTTGACTGCAGGTTATTAGACCAAGCCACAAGGTAGAGGAACGACCGGTCTTGGCGACATGCGGATACGGGCTTACATCCGCGCCGCGGCCGCTGTGTGTCTTTGAAACCGGTTCCAGCGGGAGTACGGTGGGGCCCATGTCCCCGTACGATCCCGGCATCCGCCTTTACGTTGACGACGCCCTCGCCGCCGGTGCGGCGGTGACGCTTGACGCTGACCAGGCCCACTATCTGCGTCATGTCATGCGGGTGAAGCCCGGCGAGACAGTGCTGCTATTCAACGGTCGCGATGGCGAGTGGCGGGGGGAAATCGCGGATCTCGGCAAGAAAGGCGGCGCGGCAACCGTCGGCGAGCAAATCCGCCCCTTCACCGCCTCGCCGGACCTCTGGCTGCTGTTTGCGCCGATCAAGCGGGCGCGCATCGACTTCACGGCACAGAAGGCGTCAGAGCTTGGGGTCAGCGGCCTCTGGCCCGTGATGACCGACCACACCAATGTCAGCCGCGTGAATGTGGACCGGCTGCGCGCTAACGCCATTGAAGCCGCCGAGCAGTGCGCCCGGCTGGACGTGCCGGAGGTCTTCGCCCCGGCGCCCCTTCGCGATGTGCTGGGGAATTGGCAGGCTGACCGGCAAATCATGTTGTGCGACGAAAGCCGCACCGGCGTTTCTCTCGCTGACACACTCGCGGCGCAGGACGCGACGGCGCCCTGGGCCGTGCTGGTAGGGCCGGAGGGCGGATTCTCGCCAGCGGAACTGGATCTGTTGCACGGCCGGCCCCAGGTGATTTCCGTCGGCCTGGGCGAGCGCTTGCTACGCGCGGATACAGCGGCAGTGGCAGCCCTGGCCTGTTGGCAGGCGTTGCTGGGCGACTGGCGCTAGAAGCAAGTGCCCTAGTGAGAGGCATGGGCGAGCGGGACATTGGTGAGGGGTGCATTGGCTGCAGAGCGCCTAAGCGGCGCAGGGGGCAGGTCAAGAGTTGCGTCCGGAACCTTTGTGCGCCATATCCGCGATAGAGTTTGACGGGGCGGCTCCAGTTTCGCCTCGATTGGCCACAACTGCCTAGCCGCGCATGTCCGTTCCAGCTGCCGCCAATCCCGAAATGATCGCCGACAAGGCGCAACTGGTCGAGCACATTGCGACTGGCTGCAAGCCAAAGGCAGACTGGCGCATTGGCACTGAGCACGAGAAGTTCGCTTTCCGCAAAGCCGACCGCTCCGCCCTCTCCTATGACGGCAATGACGGCATCCACGCCATCCTGACCGGTCTCATGCGCTTTGGCTGGGAGGGGATCTATGAAGGCGAGACGCTGATCGGCCTGAAGAAGGATGGCGCGTCGGTGAGCCTTGAGCCGGGCGGGCAGGTCGAACTGTCAGGCGCGCCGCTGGAGACGATCCACCAGACCTGCGACGAGGTTCATAGTCACCTCGCGGAGATGCAGCAGGTGACCGACCCTCTCGGTGTCGGGTTGATCGGTGTTGGCATGACGCCCAACTGGCGGCGCGAGGATGTCCACTGGATGCCCAAGGGCCGCTACAAGATCATGCGCGAATACATGCCCAAGATGGGCAGCATGGGCATCGACATGATGATCCGTACCTGCACCGTGCAGGTGAATCTGGATTTCTCCACCGAAGCGGACATGGTCAAAAAATTCCGTGTGGCGCTCGCTCTGCAGCCCATCGCCACGGCGTTGTTCGCCAAGTCGCCATTTACTGAGGGCAAGCCCAACGGCTTTCTCAGCTATCGCAGCCATATCTGGACTGATACCGACCCGGACCGTACCGGCATGTTGCCTTTCGTCTTCGACGGGAACATGGGCTTCGAACGGTGGGTCGACTACGTGCTCGATGTGCCGATGTATTTCGTCTACCGCGACGGCAAATATATCGACGCCAGCGGCCAGTCATTCCGGGATTTTATGGACGGCAAGCTGCCGGCGCTCCCGGGCGAACGCCCGACCATGGGCGACTGGGGGGATCACATGACCACGATCTTCCCCGAAGTGCGCCTTAAGACCTTCCTGGAAATGCGTGGCGCGGATGGCGGCCGGTGGCAGAGCCTGTGCGCCCTGCCGGCGCTCTGGGTGGGGCTGCTCTATGACCAGACAGCGCTGGATGCCGCCTGGGATCTGGTCAAGGACTGGACGGTGGAAGACCAGCTTGCCCTGCGCCGGGATGTGCCCGCGCAGGGCCTCAAGACTGTATTGCGGGATACAACGGTTCAGCAGGTGTCACTGCAGGTTCTTGAAATTGCCCGCGCCGGCCTCAAGACCCGGAATGTTCTGGACCGCGGTGGCCAGGATGAAACAGCTTTCCTCAATCGCCTTTGGGAGATTGCCAAGTCCGGCGTGACCCCGGCGGAGGAACTGCTGGCTGCCTACAACGGCCCCTGGCAGGGCAGCGTCGACCCGTTCTTCGATGAGTTCGCCTACTGAGGCCAGTTCGGGCTTGGGATAGAGCTTCGGGCGACGGATGACGCCGCCGCCGCCGTTGGATAGACTAAGCACCGCACTGCCACCAACCGGGACGCCCCATGGCCGACCCGAAATCGCCCGCCGCCAAAACTGTCATTGAAGCGCACAAGGCCGGCGAACGCCGCCGCCGCTTTTCGATTGCGCTGACGCTGATCCTCAGTTTCGGCTCGTTGCTGACCGTGACGATCCTGGTTGTGCTGGGACTGGCTGTCGTCAGTGCGGCGCGCAATACCATCGAACTGCTGCAGGACAAGGCAGACCTAGGCATCGGCGCGCTCACGCACCGTGTGGAAAGCCACATGCAGGCCGGTTATCACCAGGCGGCTTTCGTCGCGCTGGCGATCGAGAAGGGGCGGGTCGACCCGGATGACCAGAAGGAGCTGGGCAAGCTGCTGATGGGCTCTATGGCGGCGAACCCGTCAATCGGCGCAATCACTTTTTTTGACCCCAAGGGCCAGGCCACCGGCGCCAACCGCCAAGTCGCGCCCGCACGGGTGTTCCACGGCGCTTATGGGGACGATACGGCGGTTCAAAAGGCGCTTGCCGTCGCCAGCAAGAGCAGAAAGCCGGTATGGGGCGAGCCCCTCTACCGGCCCTTGTTTCAGCGCACAATCATGAACTTGGTGTGGCCTATCTGGGTTGACGGAAAATTCAAAGGGGCGCTGGTCACGGTCATCACCGTGAATACGTTGTCCAGATATCTACGGGACAATGCCAATGCCTTCGGGGGGAGTGTGTTTGTGCTCCATGGCAAGGACAGGGTGATGGCCCACCGGGCGATGGCGGGCGAGTACCCGGGTCTGTCCCTGAAACAGCCGCTGCCCTTGTTGGCGCGTTTTCAGGACCGGGTGCTGGCGCGCATGTGGGACCCCACGGCGATGGAGCCGAGCGAGATCAAGCCACGGCCACCGCTGGAGAACCACATCCTCAATCTGGATGGGGTCTATTATGTCTTCATTTATCGCAAGCTGACCGGCTACACGCCGACGCCCCTGTATGTGGGCGCCTATTTCCGCGGCGACACCATAGGCAAACAGTTGGACCGGCTGAAAGATTCCCTGTTCGCGGGGCTGGCGGCTCTGGTGCTGGCAATCATTGTCGCCTTCTTTATCGGCCGGCGGCTGGCCAGGCCCATCGCACGCCTGTCATCGTCTGCACGTATGGTCAGCGAGATGAAGCTGGACGATGTGGGTGTGCTGCCGCACAGCCGGGTGCGTGAGCTGGACGACCAGTCGAATACATTCAATTCAATGGTGGGGGCATTGCGCTGGTTTCAGGCATATGTGCCCAAGCCGCTGGTGCAGCAGTTGATCCGGGATGGCGATCTTGCCGCCCTCGAATCCGACAAACGCAATCTCACGGTCATGTTTACCGATATCGCCGGCTATTCGACGATCTCGGAGGGCAAAGGTGCGGCCGAGATCGCGGAGCTTCTGAACCAGCATTTCACCATCGTCGCCGGCGCGGTCGAGGCGGAGGGCGGTACGGTGGACAAGTTTATTGGCGACAGCGTCATGGCGTTCTGGGGTGCACCCGAAAAGCAGAAGAACCGCGCCATCCGCGCCTGCCGTGCGGCGCTCTCGATCCGCGACGACATCGCCGCCGACAACCTGGCGCGAGCGGCGCGCGGTGAGCCGCCGGTGCGTATGCGCATCGGCATCCACTCGGGCGAGGCGACCGTGGGCAACATCGGCCCGCCGGATCGGGTGAACTATACGGTCATCGGCGATGATGTGAATGTGGCGCAACGGCTGGAGCAACTGGGCAAGCAGGTGGCACCCGACGACGAGGTCGCGATCCTCGTCAGCACCGCGACGGTGGCTGACCTGGATGACTTGTTCGTCGTCGAATCTGCGGGCGATCTGACGGTCAAGGGCCGCGACGCACCGTTAGGGGTCTACCGGCTGGTGGATGGCCCGCGCCGATAATCGTGAGTACAGGCGCCCTTTTCCTGAAATGCTCGGTTCCCAAGTCTCGTCGCAATCGATCGGTCATTCAGGTGTCCGTCGGCGCGGCGAAACCAATGCCGATGAACTGATCGCTAAAATGTGATCGCGGTTTGATGATGGATTATAGGCATGTGGACGTTTACCAAACCTAACATCAGACGCGTGAGCCCTTGAAGAATGGCTCCGCCAGGCAGGGGGCAAATTATTGGCAGAGGCGCAGACAACGCCGGCAAAACATGGGCTTGGCTCGACGCGGACCGACCAACCCAGACGCCGTCTTTCGATCGCGCTAACGCTGCTCCTCAGTTTCGGCAGCCTCATCGCCATTTCGATTCTTACAGTATTGGGCCTTGCCGTTTGGACCGCTGGCCAGAACACCTTCGATCTCCTGCGCGATCGGGCGGACCTTGGCATTGACCGCCTGATCAAGTTGGCCGAGTCCAAGCTGAAGCCGGCGGAAGAAAAGTCCAGGTTTATTGCCCGCGCGATCGCTGACGGTCGCGTCGATCCGGCCGACCGTGTGCGCTTCGGCGCCACTCTACTGGGCGTGATGAGCAGTGGCCGTGCCATTGGCGCCGTGGTGCTGATCAACCCCAAGCGGGAGCTCTATGGCGCCCGGCGCCAGCGCGGCGGTAAGATCGATTTCTACACTGCGAGCCTTGAGGCGAGCCAAACAATGGTGCAGGCAATTGAATGGGCGCGTAAATCGCGAACACCGCGCTGGGTCGCGCCGATCTGGGTCAATACCCTGAAATTCGCGATTCTCAGCCGGCACACGCCAATTTGGCGGAAGGGCAAATTCCTCGGCATATTGGTCGTTGCCGTGCGCATCGACGACATGTCGCGCGAACTGGGCCGCTCAGAAGGTTCCGGTGGCAGGGTGTTTATCACTTATGGCAAGAAGCATATTCTGGCTCACCCGTTTATGGAGCGAGGCTATCCGGGGCAGAGCGCACGTGCGCCGCTGCCGCTGCTGGCCGGGTTCGGCGACCCGGTGCTGCGCTTGATGTGGGATAATAACAAGACGGTGCGGGCGCTGTTTCAACCGCGGCCTCCTTTGAAGGCCCATGTGGTGCGCGCTGTCGCCGGCGACTATGTCTTCATCTATCGCGAGTTGCGCGACTATACGGAAACACCCTGGTATGTCGGCGTTTACTTTCGGGGTGATGTGTTCAGCCGCGAGATTCTCCGCCTGCGCAACGCTCTGTTCGCCGGCGGCGCGGCGTTGCTTCTGGCGATCATTGTCGCATTCTTCATTGGCCGTCAGCTGTCGAAGCCGATTGCCCGGCTGTCAATTTCCGCGCGTAAGATTAGAGAATTGAAGTTCAATGACGTGGGCATCCTGCCGCACAGCCGGGTGCGGGAATTGGACGATCAGTCGAACACCTTCAACTCCATGGTCGGCGCGTTGCGCTGGTTCCAGGCTTATGTACCAAAACCGTTGGTCCAGCAGTTGATGCGGGATGGCGACCTTGCGGCGCTGGAATCCGACAAACGGAACCTAACTGTGATGTTCACCGATATCGCCGGCTATTCGACGATTTCAGAGGGAAAGGGCGCTGCCGAGATCGCGGAGCTTCTGAACCAGCATTTCACCATCGTCGCCGGCGCGGTCGAGGCGGAGGGCGGTACGGTGGACAAGTTTATCGGCGACAGCGTCATGGCGTTCTGGGGTGCACCCGAGAAGCAGAAGAACCGCGCTATCCGCGCCTGCCGTGCGGCGCTCTCGATCCGCGACGACATCGCCGCCGACAACTTGGCGCGAGCGGCGCGCGGTGAGCCGCCGGTGCGTATGCGCATCGGCATCCACTCTGGCGAGGCGACCGTGGGGAACATTGGCCCGCCGGACCGGGTGAACTATACGGTCATCGGCGATGATGTGAATGTGGCGCAGCGGCTGGAGCAGCTGGGCAAGCAGGTGTCACCGGACGACGAGGTCTCGATCCTCGTCAGCGCTGCCACCGTCACGGATCTGGAGGAGCTGTTCGAGACTGCACCGGCAGGAGAACTGGCGGTCAAGGGCCGCGAAGCGCCGGTGGAAGTCTTCCAACTGGTGGACGAGCCGCGAACGGCTGGGTCGGAGCCCCCTACCAGCGCAGCGTGAAACTGTTGCCGGTGACCTGATAACTTTTGAACAGACGCAAGGTTTCGATGCCGACCACATTGAGACGATCATCCTTGCGGCCGGTGACCAGCACCCGCGCATTGGTGAAAGTGAGTGGGCCGATGGTGAGCCGTGCGATGCGCACGGGCGCCGCCTGCACGGTGCCATTGGCGGTGCGGAGGGTGAGCGTGTAGCTGAGCGACTCCGGGTCGAGTCCCGCCGCCTTTGCGCTGCGCTGGCTGATGACCGTGCTGGTAGCGCCGGTATCGATCAGCATTGTTGTGATTGCACCGTTGAGGCCCACGTCGAGATAGAAATGCCCATTGCCGCCGGCGCGCACGCTCATCGTCCGGCCTTGCACATCGGCGGTGCCGGGGCTGAGCTCGCCGGAGACCCGCGCCCACACGCCCTTCAACTCGTCACGATAGCTGTAGCCGATCACCAGCACGACGAAGACCGCTGCCCAGATCAGGATATTGCGGGCCGTCTGTTTCAGGCCCAGGCGCGTTGCGTTGACGCCGCCGACCATGAACAGCAACAGCAGTGAGATATAGAAGACCAGTTCCGGCGCCTTGGTGTCGAAGGCAGCGATGTCGGTTGCGAGGCCCAGGAGCCACACCGTCAACGCGCCCAGCGCAATGACGCCGAGGATGATCATCAGGGTAAGGGCATGACCTCGCATGGGGTCGCTCGCTAGTTGCCAATTGGGGCGGCAAGAGGGCGTGCAGGGCCGATCAGTGGGCGCTGAGTCATGCGCCTGC
>JAJFFJ010000134.1 GCA_021776685.1 Alphaproteobacteria bacterium | reverse complement strand
AGCCAGATGCGGACCCAGATGCGGACCCAGACGCGCACAATGGCCCGAAGCATGGCGCGCGCCGCGGCCCCAGGTTATGATTGTACATCGACGGCTGGAGGGAAACGGCCATGGCGGCACTGACGTGGGAAAATCCGGTGTTTCAGGCCTATGGGATTGCAGCCGCGCTGGCGATCCTGAAGCTAATGGGGCAGGCCTGGGTTACGGTCGTGTTCATGCTCAAGGAGGGCGGCGGATTCGTCTCGCCTGAGGATGCAAAGAACCAGCCCGGCAATCGGCATCCTGACCCTTCGCAGCTCGAACCCAACCCGCGGGTCGAACGGTCGCGCCGCATGCAACGGAACGACCTGGAGAACATCCCGGGATTCCTTTTTGCCGGCCTCCTGTTCGTGATGTGCGCGCCACCACCGTGGCTCGCCTATATCCTCTTCTTTGGCTTCATGATCTCCCGCGCTCTCCATACCTGGGCCTACGCCACCGCCCAATGGCACAACGTGCGCGCTGCATTCTTTTCCTTCGGCGCGGCCGCGGTCATCGTTATGGCGGTCTATGTGCTGGTGACCGCGCTGACCCTTTAACGGTATCTGCCAATGCCTGGACGGCGATTTACCGGAATAGGCAAGTGAATGCCCGTTCGGTCGGTCATTCCGGATGTCGCAGACATCACCCGCCAATATCCGCTAGTAGCCACAAGGAGACATCGATCGCGCATTTGATTTTCAAGGTGCGCCGCAATGGGACTATGCCCCGGATCCATGAGTCGGCTTCTTGGCCGGGTGAAAGCGCCAGATTGCAGCGAGAATTGGCAGTACCCCAAGGGTTGCAACAACGGTTGGCCCAATTGGCAGATCCAAATAGAACGCGATCAGAAGACCGCCAATACTGCCAAAAGCGCCGCCCAGCCAGGCCAGGAGCAACCGCCCTTTGAAAGTCACGGCGATCAGGCTGGCTGCGAATGCCGGCACAATCAAAAAAGCGAACACCAGAAGGACACCAGCAACGCCAACTGCGATGGTGATAATGATCGCGAAAGTCGAAAAGAAGAATGCTTCCCAATAGATTGAATGGCGATCAACACCTCTGGATTGCGACATCCCGATCAATCGTTCTGAAAACAGGCCATAGCCTATGGAAATCACGCCATAGGCCACTGCGGCTACCGCGATGTCGGCCCATGACACAAGCAGGACGCTGCCATTAAGGATCAGCTTTAGGTGCTCCATGCCCGTGGTCGATTGACTGAGGACGAGGACCGAAAGCGCCGTGGCAACCACGTAGACGATGCCAATGATGACTTCGCGCACCGTGTTGTCCTGGATCCGGGACACCTGGGCGAATCCCCCTGCGGCCAGTATTGCGGCGCCGAGGGCTGCACCAAGCGCCCATGGATCGCCCGGTTCCGCCCCGTAGGTAAATGCAATACTGGCGCCCAGGGCCGCGATCTGGGCCAGGGCCAGATCGACAAAAATCACGCCGCGCATCAGGACATGAAGGCCTAGATAGGTGTGGGTAAAAAGCATGAGCGCCATGAACGCCAGAGGTGGCGTCAGGATATCAAGCGTGCTCAACGCCCGGCCGATCCGGATTTCTCAACGGCCGAGACGATCCTTTCGAATAGGTCGGTGTAAGTTTTTATTCCCGCGCTTGGCGCAACGGAGTGTGGAATGATCACGACAGCCACACCCGCATTTCGCCTGACGAAATCGAGCGGCTGTCGGGGACGAAAGGCTTCCGAAAGGACCAATTTCACATTTTGCGACTTGATGCGTTTAACAAGCCGGATCAGGTGACTGGCCGTTGGCGCAATACCTGGCAATGGCTCGATCTCCGATATGACCCTAAAACCGAATGCCGCGGCCAGATATCTGAATGACTTGTGGTAGGTGACGACCGGACGCCCCCGCATGGCAACGAGACGACTTCGCCAATCTGCAATGTGCCGCCGAAGTCTGTCGTGAAACGCACGCAGGTTTGAGGTGTAGGTTCGAGCATTGTCCGGGTCGAGCTCCGCCAGTTTACCTGCAATTGCACTGGCCATCACGAGCCCGTTTGCAGGGTCGAGATGGTAGTGGGGGTCGCCCTTCAGGTGCACGTCGCCCTGTGCCCGGGAGACGGTACCTGTCGGTACATTGCGTAGCTTCACAAACCGGGAAAGATCCAGATGGCCGCGGCCACCGGGTCGTACCTTGGCGTTGCGACCTGCCTCCAGAACGGCCGGTAGCCAGCCGGCCTCAAGATCTGCACCAACAATGATCAGCAGGTCGCTTCGAAAGACCCGGTGGATCATGCTTGGTCGTGCCGTCAGGTAATGGGGGTCGCTCACCCCTTTGGTCAGGCTGGTGACCACAACATGTTGGCCACCGATGGTTTTTGCGATTGCAGCAGCGTCGGGCGTGGTCGTCGTAATCCGCACCCGTGCATTCACTTCCGCCGCCAGCGCCATAAAGAATGCGATTCCGGTCAGCGCCATGATATGTGCTTTTTTCACGATTCTCGCCCCCCTTAGAATTTGTGGGCGAAATGATCGCCCAGAGAAATCTGGAGTTGCAGCCAAACGCTGTGGGCGTTGCCACCTGGCAGATGTGGCGCCCGGTCATGGCTATATTGAAGCCGCACAAGGCTGAATTCGCTGGGCAACCAGGTAAGATTTAGCGACAGCCTGAGGCGATTGTTGCGGAGCGGATCAGCGCTGCTTCCCCGGCTTCCCTGGGCCCATCCGACCCGTAGGCCGGCAGCCCACCCGGGTCTGACCCCCCAGACAAGTTGAGCATAGAGCCCGTAGTCTCTTAGAACCGCATGAGTTGGATCCGAAGTATCGGCACCTTCGAATATCCGGTAGAGCGCCTCCAGCGTAACGGCGACAAAGGGGAATCCCCGTTGCGTTTTTTCTGGCCGCCATTTGACAAATATGTCCCCGCCAAAGATGTAGGTTCGGGCCCTGCGGCCGGTTGAATTGGGGCCGGTAATGAGGGACAGGCCGGCTTTCGTCGCCACCGTTGGCGAAATGTCGAACCCATGTACCCAGCGAACGAAGTAGACCAAGTCGCGCAGATGTTTCACCGACCGGTCCATCCGGACAAATCCGGCCAGATCTTCTCCGGCTTCGCCAAAGAAGCTGGAGGCTGTCTCTCCAGTGGGCATCATGGTCCCTAGAACGACCTCCGAAAACCAGGGCAACGGGGTAAGCCAGGCGATACTGGCCGCAGGGTTCCGAAGGCCATCATCGCCAAATATCCTCGTCAACACGAAAGGCGTATCAACAAAGGAGCGCTGGTGCTGGTGCAGCTGGTTGCCCCGACCGAAATCTGCATAAAACAGTCCAAATTTGGCCTGCAGGCCATAAGGCAGGGAGCGTGTTGTCAGGTATAGTTCTTCAAGCTCGATTTCGGTCTCCCCCTCGGGAGTCACCTGCACCGTGATCGTGCCCTTGGCCGCAAAATACGGATCGACCGTACCGCCGAAAAAAACTTCGAGGTTTTGAAGGCCAATTCCGTTCTGCTTGGGGTCATGATGCCCCGAAAGCAGGGTTCCCAGATTGTCGCGGGAAGCACTCGATCCGCCGGCGACGACGCTCGCTGAAACGCCAAACATCAGGTCCAGCTTCGCCCGTGGACCAAGTTGAACGGTTGCTGTTGGTTTCGCCGGCCGCTTTTGTGTCTTGTTAGGCGACGGCCGTCTGGCGGAAGCCGCCTTATTGGCGGTCGCCGTTGCGCCGGCATTTTTTCTTGGCCGGGGCCGCACCTGACCTTTGGCAGTCGTGCTTTTCTTCTCGAGGAGTTCAATGCGGCGCTGCATGCGTTTGATTCGCCACTCATAGGCGCGACGCATCGACTGCATATCCTTGCGAAGGGCCTCAATCGATTTTTTGAGATCTGTCTTGTCTTGAGCATGGGCCATGGGCGGGCTGGCAAGCACGCACCCTGCGGCAGCAGCCAGTAGGGCCAACTTCGGCCGGAAGATGTTCATCTGAGCAATTCCAATCGATAGGGAACGGACGCCGGTTACATGCGGCGCCACACCATGTTGGGTGTGAAACACACCCGCTTTCGATCAGGAATTGGCTGGGGGGCCTCTCGCCTCGTACGCCCGCGAAAATGTGGCGCCAAGGGACTGGCGATTAGCATTCAAACAAACTTGAAATGCGCGCCTGGCCGGCAGCACGAAAGGTGTTGCCAGGATGGCCACCAGGCCAGAGAGGATACAGACTGAGCATTCGTGGGATGTATGCCCAGAATCGCCGTCGTCTGCGTGATGAGCAACCCCTTGGCCGATACCCAGTGCAAGAACGATCAGGCAGGCAAATGCAACACGGCGTCGTAAACGCCGGTCAAACAGCCTGAATCGCTCAATCGCTTTGCGCATCGAAATCTACAGTGCCAAAGGGTCAGAGCAGGGATACTGCATTATCCGCGGTGTGGGAAGTGACGGCAATTCGGATCGAAGGGACGTCGCTAGCGAAAGCACGTGATGGAAAGCTCTGCTGCGGCGAGCCAGCTGGTTGCGCCGATATGGCCATGCGTGACGTTGCCGATATGCCGCGATGCGACATGTGTGGTGGCGGACCAGATTCGTTTAGCAGGCGGCAAAGAAGGTCTGAAATGGGTCAAGAGCGGTCTAATTCTCTGTCCGCCAACAACGACCGCTCCTCGAGGTAGAACAGACGAAACACCTGGTATGACTGCGTCCTTCTTGGTTTTCATCACGGCTGCAGTCAGTTTGCCGGGAAATCCGCGATCGTCGGTGGCGGGCCGTCCGGGAGTTGGAGCAAGGCCTCTTCCGGCTCGCCGGACTTGTGGCGCTCAAGCAGTTCCTCTGGGTCGAAAACCACGCCAATCGAGTTGTCCCTGTACGCGTCGCTTTGGAAGAAATCCGCGCACTCCTCCACCGACATGTTGTCGACCTGGAGTTCGACCTGATTCTTGTCGGGGTCGAAATAATACATCGAGGTCGTCGGTCCGTGGTTGATCGTGAACTCGGGCGCGATGCCGAGGTCCCGCAGGCGTTCGTAGGTGGCCAACAGGTCGCCGAGGCTCCCATAGGTGAACGCCATATGGTGCAAACCGGCCAGCCCGTCCACGTGGGATTGCGTACCCGGAATGCCAAGCACACCGATGCGATGATGTTCGCTGTCATAGGTGATGAAGCCCAGGCCATCGGTTTCCAGCATCGCCTCTGCCTCCAGGACGGTCTTGTACCAATCCAGAATCGTCCCGACCCGTTCGGGCTGGGTGCGGAGGACGAGGTGGGCGAGCTTTGCCGGCGCGATCTTCCCGCGCTCCCTGTCTGTCTTGGGAATTCCCGCAAGGGTCGTCATGAGGCTTTTCTCCCCGATGGACGATGACTAGGACACACGAAACACCCTGCGGCGCAAGGATTCGAACACGAGATCCGCTGAACGCTGTTGTACAAGGCCCCCATGACGGGAAGGCACGTCATAAAACCATTGTCGCCGGCCTGTTCGCCGCGGCCGCTGCAGGCAAGAGATGCAGTTGCCGGCCATAGTGTTTATGACCTGAAGCGGTGACGTCGCGCATGGCGTGTGGTTGCGGTCATCGCCCGCCGCCTCACGAAAATCCCCTTCAGGAGAATGCTTCCCATGGAACTCTGGCCGCCTTCTTTCGATGCAAGCGGCGACCATGTTTCG
>JAJFFJ010000133.1 GCA_021776685.1 Alphaproteobacteria bacterium | reverse complement strand
GGCCAGATTGACGGCATCGCAGACGCTGAAACCGCCGGCTGCGCCGCTGCTCTGCTGCAGCGGATTCCAACAAAGTAAATGCCGCGACGGCGCGGCTACCATTCTGCTTGACGGTTTGTTATGGGCCCAGCGGGTTTAACGGGCGCCATGGACAGCATCCCGACCGTCTCCCCCATGGACGCCCAGCCGGCCAACACCCGCCCGATGGAAGCCCGCTTCCACAGGGCGCCCCAGATCATGCTCGCGATCGGCTGCTGGGCCGCGGCCGCGGGTGTTATCTTCTTCTGGATCAAAGGCCTCAACACAGCCGGCTGGCAGCCGGTGCTGACCCGCGCGGTCGTCTCCGGACTTGCCGCAGGGGCAGCACTGTTTTTCGTGCTCGGCATCGTTTTTATCAGGGCCGCGTTCCTGGTCCGGCCCCTGGCGCTGGCGATCGATGACCGCGGCATCTGGTTCGGCCAACCTGACATCGCGCTGGTTCCCTGGAGCCGTGTCCTGCGGACGGAGTTTTTCGACTCCGGCAACCAGAGGCGGTTTGGCGTTGTCACCATGGGCCCTGCCCCGCGCATGCGCGCGCGCCGTCCGGGCGGCAGCACATTTGCCTGGGAAGCGGTCAATGACGGTGTCCGGGTGTCGCTCCTAATTGACCGCCTGGACATCAAGGAAGCGCAGATCGCACGCACGGTGCGCTGGTTTGCGCCGCCGGTAATGCGGGTGACATCGGTTAACCCCACCCCGTAAGGTAGTCGGAACGGCCGAACGTGGCCGGCTTTGCCTATTGTTCGGAGGGGTTCAGTGCAAATTCTTTATGACGGCCGGAAGGCACGCCAGATCGCCATCTTGATGGCGGTGACAGCAGCTGTGGGCATTGCCCTACTCGCCTGGGTATTGACCCTGAACCTCGAAGGCATGGCGGAGGCTGGCATGCGGGGCGCATCCATCGGCCTGATCGTTGTTGGCCTGTTGCAGGGCGCGGTCTTTCTCAGCATATCCAAACGCACCGATCCCATCGTGACCATCGATGCCACCGGGATTGCATTCCACCTGGAAGGGTTTCCGCCGTTTACCTGGGACCAGATCGAACGGGCAGAAGTCTCCAAGATCCTCAACGCCCCCCAGTTTGCCGTGTCAGTAAAGGAACCGGCACCGCCCCTGGGCATCTTCGCAGCCTTGCGCCAGGCCGTCACCCGCCGGCGCAAGGATGGCCTGATGCGGTACGCCATCCCGGTCGCGCGCCTGGATGCGACAGCGGCGGAAATTGAAGCAGCGTTGGCGACGCACCGCCCCGCCTGACGGGTCGCCGGGGATCGTCCGGCAAGTGCAAGGATCGCTGGGTCAACCATACTCGTGGCGCTAGTAATTGCCCAGGCGTTGTCTCGGGCATCTTCGACGACTCAATGCCGTCGATCCCTATCCCCCTGCCGGTGGCGTGCCACTCGCGGCGGCACACCATGGCGGCTGGAAGATGAAAGTAGGTTTGCTGCTGGTCTGGAAGTTCGGCCTCCACTGCTAGGCGCCGGTACTCTGCCTTACATGGTTGGCATTGACGGCGCCCGGACGCCTGCCTAGCTTCATCGGGCCAGGCGGCTGGATGGCCGCGCCTTGCGATGGGGAAACCCGGCAGGGTGAGGAAAGTCCGGGCTCCACGGAAACACGGTGCCGGGTAACGCCCGGCAGGGGCGACCCTCGAGCCAGTGCCACAGAAAGCAAACCGCCCATACATGTATGGGTAAGGGTGAAAGGGTGCGGTAAGAGCGCACCGCGTCCCTGGTAACAGGGATGGCATGGTAAACCTCACCGGGAGCAAGACCGAATAGGGATGGCAGGTCTCCTTCGGGGGATCAGGGCCCGTTTCCGGCCCGTCATCCGGGTAGGTTGCAGGAGGCGGCTGGCGACAGCCGTCCCAGATGAATGGTCATCCCCTGCTTTGTGCCCTTCGGGGCCGATGCAGGGACAGAACCCGGCTTACAGGCCGCCTGGCATATTTTTCAGAAGCTGTTCTTGGCATGCCAAATCAGACCGCGCCGCCGTCCGATGGGTCGAAGTCGTCAATCAGCTTTTTCAGCCTTGCCTTCAGCCTGGTGATTTCCTGCTGGCCGATATTGTCGGTGGTTCGGTCTTCCGCCTTACGCGCCTCCGCCATCAGCCTGAGCGCCAGGCGCCGGCCCGCCGGTGTCAGGGAAATGACGAGCCGGCGCTTGTCGGTGGGGTCGGTGGACTTCCGCACCAGGCCATCCCGTTCGGCGTCGTTGACCAACTTGGTCACCGTAGGCTGCTTGAGCATGAGCTGCTCGGTCAGTTCTCCGATCGAAAAGGGCTGATGCTCCGCCAGCCAGGCCAGCAGCCGCCACCGGCTGACCGGCACCTGGTTGAGCGCCAGCGTCCGATGAAACTCGCGGGTGACCAGAAAGCTTGCGCGCTGCAGCAGGTAGGGCAGCAGGTCGCGCAGAAATTCGTCGGCCGAAGCGCGGGCGCCGGGTTTTCCCGCCATGGATTGATCCTTGCTGCAGTTCCATCAATTATTATATAGAAAACTATATAATAATTGACCTCTCTGTCACGCGGCGTAAGCGGCCTGGCGGTCGCCGGATGCAAATGGACGGACGGAGTAGACGGGGTCTGTGGGGGCTGGCACGTTGCCGATGGCGGCACAGCCCCAGCGTCAGCATGAGGACAGCAGCATGAGCGGGCAGACTGTCAACGGCGGGACCGGGGGATCGTCCAGCCAGCGCATACCCATCGTCATTGCCGGCGGCGGCTCGGTCGGGTTGTCCCTGGCGGCGGAATTGGGCTGGCGCGGGATCGACTGCCTGGTGGTGGAGGAACGGGACGGCCTGAACCCCCACCCACGGGCAAACGCTGTCGCCAACCGGACCATGGAATATTGCCGGCGCTGGGGTATTGACGAGGCGATCTCCGCGGCGGGCGTACCGCCGGAGCTGCCCGCCGACTATTACTGGATCACGTCATTCTTCGGACGGCAGATCCATCACGTCTCCCTGCCGCCATTTCGGGAATTGGAAAAGCGCCGCGGCAGTGGCGGCTATGCGTCCGGCGAGCACCAGTGGTCGCCCTATCTCAAGACCATCACCGGCCAGGATGAGGTGGAAAAAGCGATCCTGGAATTCGTTCAGGCCTGTCCCACCGTCGACATGCGCTTCGGCTGGCGGCTTTGCGGGTTCACCCAGGACGCGCACGGTGTCACCTGCCAGGTGGAAGACGTCGCCACGGGCGCGCAGCAGACCGTTGCCTGTGACTATCTGGCGGCCTGCGATGGTGGGCGTTCCGCCGTGCGCGAGACCCTCGGCATCCCGCTCAGCGGCCGGGCCAATCTCGCCAGCTTTGTCTCAATCTATTTCCGCGCGCCCGAGTTTATGTCGGCCCACAAGTTTGGCCATGCCAACATCTATTTCCCGCTGCGCCGGGAGTATGCCGGCTTCGTGCTCAACTGGGACGGCGGCAAGACCTTTACCTATCACCTCATTCTGGAAGACGGGCAGGACTGGCAGGACGTCGATCCGATCCCGGCCATCTATCGGATGCTGGGGGCCGAAACGCCTGTTGAGGTTCTGTCGGTTCAGCCCTGGAAGGCCCATGCGCTGGTTGCCGATACTTATCGGGACGGGCGCGTTTTTCTGGCGGGTGATTCCGCCCATCTGTTCACCCCGACGGGCGGCTTCGGCATGAATACCGGCGTCTCCGATGTCATCGATCTGGCGTGGAAGATGGAAGCCATGCTCGACGGCTGGGGTGGCGACGAACTGCTCGAGAGCTACACCACGGAACGTCGGCCGGTGGGTCTTCGCAACACACAGGAAGCGGCCGACTGTTTCGACCGTCTATATGGCGTGATGCAAAATGGCCCGGAGATCGATGACGAGTCGCCGGACAGCGATGCGCTGCGCGAGCGGATCGCCGCCGACCTGAAGGATCAGGAAAAGCTGGTGGTCTCCTCAGGGACCCTACTCGGCTATCGGTATGAGGGCTCGCCGATTGTCGTCCCGGACGGCACGCCGGAGCCGCCGGACCACGCGCGCCAGTATATCGCCACGGCACGGCCCGGTCACAGAGCGCCCCACGTCTGGCTGGAGGACGGCGCGTCGATCCTGGACAGGTTCGGTCCCCACTTCACGTTGTTGCTGTTTGGCGAGGACCCGGAGCCAAACGGCCTCGCCGCTGCAGCGGCGGCCGCCGGTGTGCCGCTGAAGACTGTGCACATCGGCGAAGTCGACGCCGCAGAGGTCTATGGCGCGCGCATGGTACTGGTAAGGCCTGACCTGATGGTGGCCTGGCGGAGCGACACGACTCCCGGCGACCCTGCCCGGATCATCGACATCATTCGCGGCGCCTCAACCTAAACTGCGGCCTCAATTGCGCGCCGGTTCCGGGTAATGGGATTCGCCCCGCCCTTTGCCAAATAGGCCCGCGAAACGCCGGATAGTGCGGAATTCACAATCAACCCGTGCAATTCCGTGGCGCCGGCACGCCAAACCCACGTTTCCGCCACAATGTCGCCCCGGACGTTGCAGTACCGGCGGCGGCTCTTACGGTTTTTGTGAAACAAGCCGCAATCATTGCCGCCTAGACTCCACGCTAAACGAGAACCAACGGCCCACAAGAATCCTGGCTGCAAGCACAGAACTGGCGGCGCCCTCCCCCTACACCCGGGGGCGATCCGGCCATGGGCCAAAGAGAAGGTATTGAGGAGATGGCATTGAGGAGATGGCGATGAAAACGTTTCGTAGCGCCAAAAAACAACGGCGCTCGGCCGACAGTCTGGTGGCCTTTGTTCAACAATATTGCGCGGGGCACTACGCGCAGGTCTGCGTGGCGGCGTTCAACAGGGAGATGGCAAACAGGGCCCAGGCCGGTGGTTCCCTGTCCCGGCGGGGCGTGGCTGTGGTGCCACCGCTCTACAACTTCTTCATCACCGTGACGGCGGGCCAGACTCTTGAACTGTTTGATGAAATGGCCGACCGCAAACGCCGCCTTTCGCCCCTCGGCAGCATAGCGATCAGCCAGATGGCGGCAGACATTGTCGCCGGGACCTTGCCGGTCGATGCAGTCGATGCTGCCGGAATTGTTCAGGGCGTAATGGAACAAGCACCGGAGCTGGCACAGGCGGCAGCGGCAGCCAAGGGCGAGAACGACGAGGAATTCCGGACGAATATTGCGCGAATGGACCGGCAAAGCGCGCGCATTGTCCTGATCTTCTGTGCGGCGGAGAAAACCGCCGACCTGTTGTTCGAGGCATGGCAAAAGAATCCATCCAGCCCGCCAGTGGTGGATATCGAAACCGCCTCGGAATATGCGGACCTTGTGGGCGCCCACATACAGGATGACACTCCCGTGCATGGCGCCGTGCAGTTTGCCGAGCAGCTCCCCCGGCAGACCCCACATCTGCAGCCGGTCGATGTGCCCGCGTGGCCGGCCGCCACGAATCCAAGCATCAATCCGGTCGCCACTCAGGCCACCAATCAGGCCACTAGTCCGGATCAGAGCCCAAATCCAGCCCCTGAGCCCGACTCGGCCCCGGTAGCGGCCCAAGTCCAGCCCCAAGTCCAAGCGCAGGTCCAGGCCCCAGAGCCGGCTGCCGAGCCAGGTGTCTGGCCAAATCTGAGACTTGCTGGATAATCAGACCGCCGTCTCGCGGCCTCTGCCCACGAAAACCCATAGATGGCGTCTGTTCCATTTTTCCCAAAATGAGAACAAACCAAGAATAACTGTAATGGCCATCATATGGCCACGAGGGCGATTCAATATCTGCCCAGAACGTTTCAGGACCTACACCAAATACCGTTTCTTCTTTTTGCATTTAACTACTTGTTAATTCTCCATGTTTTATTTCAGACCGCGTTGACGCCCATAAAGTTCCATGATAATCCATGTTCACCCGATGAGAGGTGAACCTGACATCGGGAACGGGTGAAACGCCCAGCGCGATCCAGAACCAATATGGACGCGGAACATTATTCGGGGAGTGTGTGGTGGCGGCCTTCTTCGGCACCTACACCAACAAGGTGGACAAAAAAGGTCGGGTTTCGGTCCCGGCCCGCTTCCGTGCGGCTATCGCCGGCAGCGCCTATCCGGGTGTCCTGCTTGCCCCCAACGAAGAAGTCGGCGCCATCGACGGCTCGGACTTTGAGCGTCTGAACCAGGTTATCGAAGGCCTGGACGATCCCGAACTTTATGACGACGAAGCCATGGCCCAGGCGCACGAGACGCTGGCCATGGTGCAGGAGTTCCCGGTGGATGGTGACGGCCGCATGGTCCTGTCCCAGGAATTCCGCGATTTCGCCGGCATCACCGAAGAAGCCGTCTTCACCGGCATCGGCAGCACCTTCCAGATCTGGTCGCCTGACCGCCGAAACGATCACCGCACCAGCGGCGGCCGCACCGGCAGCAGCCTGGCGAGCATGCGGGTCCCCCGGCGGAAAGACGTATAATGGCCGCCTTCACTCACATTCCTGTCCTGAAAGACGAAGTGGTCGCCCACCTCGCCCCGCGTGACCGGGGCATCTATGTGGATGGCACCCTGGGCGCCTGCGGCTATGCCGAGGCCATCCTCGGGCAAGCCGACTGCCGCGTCTACGGCATCGATCGTGACCCACAAGCAATTGAAAACGCCAAAGAAAAAGCCAAACGCTGGGATGGACGTCTGATCCCCCTGCACGGCTGCTTCGGCGACATGGAAGACCTGTTGAAGGCCGAGGCGGTGATCGCGGTCGACGGCGTCGCCCTCGACCTTGGCGTTTCTTCCATGCAGATCGACAATGCAGCGCGGGGCTTCTCCTTCCTCCGCGACGGCCCGCTCGACATGCGCATGTCCGCCGATGGGCCCAGCGCGGCAGAAGTAGTCAACCAGACGCCCGAGGGCGATCTGGCTGACCTTATATATACATATGGTGAGGAGCGCCGCTCACGCGCCGTTGCCCGCGCCATCGTCGGCGCCCGCGCCGAGGCGCCGCTCACCCGCACTCTCGAACTTGCCGACGTTGTCCGCAGCGCCTTCCCCAAAAAGGCAATGCATAAGGGCATCGACCCGGCGACCCGTACGTTTCAAGCTATTCGCATCTTTATCAATGACGAATTGGCGGAACTGGACCGCGGCCTGGCCGCGGCAGAGCGATTGTTATCCCCTGGCGGCCGTCTGGCGGTTGTCAGCTTCCACTCCCTTGAAGACCGACGCGTAAAAGGCTTCTTCCGCCAGCGCGCCGGCGAAACCCCAAAAACCTCCCGCCACATGCCGGAAACGGACGCTGCGGAACCGGAAAACCGGCCCAGCTTTCGTATCCTGACCCGCCGTCCCGTGACGTCGGGCGACAGCGAGATTGCGGCTAACGCCCGCGCCCGCTCCGCCCGCCTGCGCGCGGCCGAACGGCTCGACGGACCGGCATGGACCGACGCTCTTTCAGGCGCCGCGGTGGAGAATCGTAACGGAGAGACCCAATGATCCGGTTGACCACATTTATCTGGCTGGCCCTTGCGGCTGTCGTCGTCGCTGGCCTGTTCCATCTGAAATACGAGGTGCAGGACCAGGAACGCGCGCTCAGGCAGATCAAGAATGAAACGGCCGCGATTCAGCTGCGGACCCAGTCTCTGTACGCCGAATGGAATCAGTTGAACCGGCCCGACCGGTTGCGCCGCATGTTGGCCGCCCGCGCCAGGCTGGCGCCGGTCGCCGGACAGCAGCTGCGCGAATTCTCCGAACTGCCTGGCAATCTGAATGGCGACCCGAACGCACCGGCGCTGGCCCGCCGCCCGGTCCGTGTGGCCGCACGGCCGGTTGCCGCCGCGCCGCCAGGAGGCTTGATCAGCAATCGTCAATGAAACCAACGCTTAAATCCTTCCTGACCAAATTGACCCCGGGCGGCGCCAGCCGTCCGGGTCAAGTGCGTCTTGAAGGGGTGGCGAAATCTTCCCTCGACATGGGCCGCAACCGGGTCGTGGCCACGGGGGCAATCTTCTCCCTGGCCTTCCTCGCGGTGGGCTGGCGTCTGATCGATGTCAGCGTCATGCAACCCAATCTCACCCGCGCCCGGCACGCCATGCCTGTGAGTGCGCTGGCCACCCGGGCCGAGATCGTGGACCGCAACGGCGTCGTCCTTGCCACGCGCCGACCGATCCAGTCCCTTTTTGCCGACCCCAGCCTGATTGCCAAACCGGACCGCCTGGTGCGTCGTCTGTCGCGCCTGCTGCCGGGCCTCAAGAAGACCAGCCGCCGGGCCCTGCTTCGCCGCCTGTCCGACCGGCAGCGCCGCTTCGTCTGGATTGCCCGCGACGTTCCCGCCGCCATCGCTGAGCGGATCGTGGCCATGAAGGAACCCGGCCTCGAATTTCGCCGCGAGTGGCGGCGCACCTGGCCCCAGGGCGCCGTTGTCGGTCACATCGTCGGATTTACCGACGTGGATGGCCGGGGAATCGTGGGCATTGAACGTAAATTCGACCGCCGCCTGAACGACAACACCGCGCCGCTGCGCCTGTCCATCGACATCCGCGTCCAGATGGCGTTGCGCGATGTCATCGGCGAGACGGTGCGCCGGTTCCGTGCAAAAGGTGGCTCCGCACTGATGATGGATGTGCGCACAGGCGAACTCCTCGGCATGGTGTCCTGGCCCGACTTCGAGCCCTCAGCGCCCGGAAAAGCCACCGTTTCAGCGCGATTCAACCGCAACACCCTCGGCGTCTACGAGATGGGATCGACCTTCAAGATCTTCACCATCGCGATGGCTTACGACAGCGGCCTCTACAAGGAAGGCGACCGGGTGGACGCACGCCGCCCGATCCGCATCCGTAAATTCAGTATTCGGGACTACCACGCCAAGAAACGCTGGCTGAGCATCCGCGAGGTCTTCATCTATTCGTCCAACATCGGCTCGGCCAAGATCGCGCTCCGTGCTGGCCGCCAACGGCTGCAAAGTTTTCTGCGCAAGCTGGGCCTGATGCAGCGGCCGCCTCTGGAACTGCCGGAAGTGGGCGCGCCACTGGTGCCCCGTCACTGGCGTCCGGTGCATACGATGACTGTTGCCTTTGGACACGGCATGGCCGTGTCGCCGATACAACTGGCCGCCGCGGTCGCCGGCATTGCCAATGGCGGAACCTGGCGTGCAGCGACCCTGATGAAGCAAGATGCTGCCGCCCTGCCCGCGGGCCGCCGGGTTGTGTCCCGCGCGACTTCGCTTCGTATGCGATCCCTTCTCCGCCAGGTGGTGGAAAAAGGCACGGGCCGCAAGGCGGAAGCGCCTGGCTATCGGGTCGGCGGCAAGACCGGCACTGCCGAGAAGGCCGGCCGCCGGGGCTATCGCCGCAACAAGCTGCTGTCCTCTTTTGTCGGCGTCTTCCCGATCGACGACCCGCGCTATGTGGTGCTCGTCACGGTCGATGAGCCAAAAGGCAACAAGTCGACCCACGGCTATGCCACCGGCGGCTGGGTCGCAGCACCCGCCGTCCGCGCCATCATTCTTCGGACCGCCCCCATCCTCGGCCTTCGGCCCAGCCGCGAAAACGTGGATGGCGTGCCGGCGGTTCAGCCCAACACCAAGCCCGGAACGCCACCCGGAAATTCACCGGCCAGACGTACCGCACCAGCGCAACCCGACAAACGGGCAAGCCTAGCAGGAGCCGGAGGGCATGAAGCTGAGTGAGCTGCTTCACGATGGCCTTGCACCGCTGCCGACGGCCGCGGGCGACGCGAATATTGCCGGTTTGACGGCTGATTCTCGCGCCGTGCTGCCCGGCTGGTTGTTCGCCGCCTTGCCTGGCAGCGCCGTGGACGGCCGCGATTTCATTCCTTCTGCCGTCGAGCATGGCGCCGCAGCTATTCTCACGACCGATGACGCCAACCTGGACGCCACGGGTGACACGCCGGTTGTCCAGTCCGCCAACGCGCGACGGACCCTGGCGCTGATGGCGGCGGCCTTCTATAGCGCCCAACCTGAAACCGTTGTGACCATCACCGGCACCAACGGCAAAACGTCGATCGCCTCCTTTATCCGGCAAATCTGGGGCCATTTGGGCATCAAAGGCGCCAGCATGGGAACGCTCGGCATCGCCGGACCAGGTGTTGACAGGCCGGGGTCACTGACCACCCCCGATCCGGTGTCCCTCCACGCGGATCTGGCGGCTGTTGCCATGCGCGGCATCAGCCACCTGGCCCTGGAGGCGTCGAGCCATGGCCTGGATCAGTTCCGGCTGGATGGCGTGACGCCCGCGGCCGCAGCATTCACAAACCTGACCCGGGACCATATCGACTACCACGAAACCATGGACGCCTATCTGGCGGCCAAGCTGCGCCTGTTTGGCGAACTGCTGCCCGAGGGTGCGCCGGCCGTTCTGAATGCAGACAGCGACGCCTTTGACGAATTCCATGCGGTCTGCCAGTCCCGCGGCCATCAAATCCTCACCTATGGCGCGAACGCAGATGGCGACGGCTATCGGGTGCAGACCATCACCCCGACCCTGGAAGGTCTGCGCGTCGAGTTCAGCCACAAAGGCGCTACCCACAGTGTCTCCCTGCCCCTGATCGGCACCTTCCAGGCCGGAAATGCCCTCTGTGCGCTCGGTCTGGCGACGGTGACGGGGGCCGACTTCCAGGCTGCGCTCAAGGCGCTTGAAAAACTCGAAGGCGCGCCCGGGCGCATGCAGCGGGTGGCGACCCACCCTAACGGCGCCCCGGTTTTCGTCGATTACGCCCACACGCCGGATGCACTGGAAACCGTGTTGACCGCCATGCGGCCCCATACCGACGGACGGTTGGTGGTGGTGTTCGGGTGTGGCGGCGACCGCGATCCCGGCAAACGCTCGATGATGGGCCAGGTGGCCAGCGCCGCCGACATTGCCATCGTCACCGACGACAATCCGCGTAGCGAAGATCCGGCTGGCATCCGCGCCCAGATCATGGCCGCCTGCCCCGACGGCGTCGAGATCGGCGACCGCGCAGAGGCCATCAGCGCCGCACTGTCATTACTGGAACCGGCAGATTTGCTGGTGATTGCCGGCAAGGGTCACGAAACCGGCCAAATCGTCGGCGACACGACCCATCCCTTCGATGACGCCCTGGTCACCCGCGAAGCGGTTGCGGTGCTGGCGGGTGTGGCATGAGCCGCGACCTCTGGACCGCTGAAGATGCGGCGGCCGCCACCGGCGGCAAGGCCGTTGGCGACTGGACCGCCACGGGCGTCTCCATCGACAGCCGCTCGGTCATGGCCGGCGATCTGTTCGTCGCGCTCAAGGGTCCCAATTTCGATGGCCACGACTATGTGGCTGCTGCGGCCAGTGCCGGCGCCGCCGCCGCGATGGTCGAGCCAGGCCGTGCCGGCGACGGCAACGCCGTCGAGGTTGATGACACCTTCGAGGGTCTCAATGCCCTGGGCGCCGCCGGCCGCGCGCGTATGGGCGGGCAGGTCATCGCCATCACCGGCAGTGTCGGCAAGACCGGCACTAAAGAGGCGTTGCGTCATGGGCTCGCCGGCCAGGGTCGCGCCTATGCCACCCAGGGCAACCTGAACAACCATTGGGGCGCGCCGCTGACGCTGGCGCGCATGCCGGCAGATACCGATTTTGCCGTGATCGAACTCGGCATGAACCACCCAGGCGAACTCACGCCCTTATCAGAGCTGACACGGCCTCACGTGGCGCTGATCACCTGGGTCGCCGCCGCCCATGTGGAGTTTTTCACCTCCGTGGAAGAGGTCGCCGAGGCCAAGGCCGAAGTCTTTGCTGGCGCTGAGGGCGGCGTTGCCGTCTTGCCCAAGGACAATGACCATTACGACCTGCTGGATCGCCGCGCACGGGAAGCAAATTGCAGCCGCATCATCTCCTTTGGCGGACATCACGAGGCGGAGGCGCGCCTGCTGTCCTCCGTGATGGAAGAAAACAAGAGCCTGGTCTCCGCAGAAATCGCCGGCGAGCGCATCAATTACACGCTTGCCCTGCCCGGCCACCACAATGTGATCAACAGCCTGGGATTGCTGGCCGCCGCGGCCGCCGCTGGTGCCGACCTTCTTGCCACCGCGGCGTCACTGGAAAGCCTCTCGCCAGTCAAGGGCCGAGGCGCACGATTTGAAGTCCGTATCGGCGATGGCCACGCTGTGGTCATAGATGAAAGCTACAACGCCAGTCCGGCAGCAATGCTGGCGGCGTTCGAAACCCTCATGCTGGCCAATCCCTCTGACGGTGGCCGGCGCATTGCCGTGCTGGGCGACATGCGGGAGTTGGGCGCTGAGGCGGATCAACTACACGCAGAACTTGCCGGGCCGCTGATAGATGCAGGGATCGACATGTTGATGTGCGCAGGCCCCCACATGGCCGCACTTTATGAAGCCATTCCGGACGACCGCCGTGGCTACCATGCGGTCGACTCCGAAAGCCTGCTGCCCCGCGTACTTGAAACCGTCGCCGCCGGCGATGTGGTTTGTGTGAAAGGCTCGTTGGGTAGCCGCATGGCGCCCATTGTCGACGCCCTGCTCGCCCACGGCGCGGAGCCATCCGCATGATGTGCCAGAGGATAGTCCATGCTGTTTGAACTGCTGTTTCCCTTCGCCGAAGACTTCATTGGCTTCAACCTGCTTCGGTTCCCCACCTTCCGGGCCGGCGGCGCGCTGATAACCGCTCTGATTATCTGCCTGTTGCTGGGGCCGGCGGTCATCCGCTGGCTCAAGCGGAAACAGGGCGAAGGCCAGCCGATCCGCGACGATGGGCCGGAAAGCCATCTGAAGAAAGTCGGCACGCCGACCATGGGCGGAGTTCTGATCCTGCTTTCGGTGGGCGTCAGCACCTTCCTGTGGATGCGCTTCGACGCCGAGTATGTGTGGGCGATTATGATCGTCACCATCGGCTTCGGCGCGCTCGGCTTCTATGACGACTATCAGAAGCTGACCAAGCGCTCGACTGACGGCATGCCGGGGAAGCTCAAGCTCGCCGGGCAGATCATTATCAGCTTCATGGCCACCTATTGGCTGATGCGCCTGGGTTGGGCGGAGGAAGCCACCATTACCGCCAAGGGCCTGGAGGCACCGGACATCGCTACCGGTCTCGCCTTCCCCTTCGTCAAGGATTACCTGATCCACCTCGGCTGGTTCTTCCTGCCTTTCGCCGCCTTTGTCATGATTGGCGCGTCGAATGCGGTGAACCTGACGGACGGGCTGGACGGCCTGGCCATCGTGCCGATCATGATGGCCGCGGGCGTCTTTGCGCTGATCGCCTATTTCGCCGGCAACGCCGTCTTCGCCAAGTGGCTGCAGATCAACCACCTGCCGGGCAGTGGTGAGCTGGCCATTTTCTGCGCCGCATTGATTGGCGCGGGTTTGGGTTTCCTTTGGTTCAATGCGCCGCCGGCCATGGTCTTCATGGGCGACACGGGCTCGCTGTCCATGGGCGGCGCGTTGGGCGCAATCGCTGTCGCCGTCAAGCACGAGATCGTGCTGGCCATCGTCGGTGGCCTGTTCGTGCTCGAGACCCTGTCGGTCATAATCCAGGTCATATCCTTCAAGATGACGGGTAAACGGGTGTTTCGCATGGCCCCAATCCACCACCACTTCGAGCAGAAGGGCTGGAAGGAAGAGACCGTCGTCGTGCGGTTCTGGATCATCGCCGCGATCCTCGCGATCATCGGCCTCGCCACCCTGAAGCTGAGGTAGCTGCATGATCCGCGTCCCCGAATTTGCTGACAGATGCGTCGCCGTCATGGGCCTGGGTGTTGCCGGGCTCGCGACCGTGCGCGCCCTGGTGGCGAGCGGCGCGGATGTCCGCGCCTGGGACGACAGTGAAGCGCAGCAGGAAATGGCGCGGGCCGAAGGCGCAACAATCGCCGACCTGATGGAAATGGACTGGACCGGCGTCGACACATTGGTGCTGAGCCCGGGCATTCCGCACACCTATCCGGCGCCCCATCCTGTCGCCCTCAAGGCGCAGTTGGCGGGCGCGGAAATCATTTGCGATGTGGACCTGCTGGGCCGGGCGCAAACTCGCGCCACCTATGTCGGCATCACCGGCACCAACGGCAAATCCACCACCACAGCCTTGATCGCCCATATCCTCGAGACTGCCGGGCGGCGGATCGAGGTGGGCGGCAATCTGGGTCCGCCGGTACTGGGGCTGGAGCCGCTTGGAGACGATGGGGAAGAAGAAGGCATCTATGTACTGGAGATGTCCTCCTACCAGCTGGAACGGACCTTTTCGATCGGCTTTGACGTGGCCCTGTTGCTGAATGTCAGCGAGGACCATCTGGACCGCCACAACGGCATGGACGGCTATATCGCCGCCAAGGAGCATATCTTCGACCGGCAGGACGAAGACTGCACCGCCGTGGTCTGCGCCGACGACAACCATAGCCGCGGCGTGCTCGCGCGCCTGCGACTGAGCAGCGGCGCGGAAATCGTATCTGTTACCGCTGATGCCCCGGACGCAGGCCAGATCGGCGTCGCCAATACGCGGCTGATCGACCATTCCGGCGACGCGCCAGCGGAGATCATGAGCCTCGACGGCATCCCCACCTTGCGTGGCCGCCACAACGGCCAGAATGCAGCGGCCGCCTATGCCGTGTGCCGGGCGCTTGGTGTGCCGGCCGCCGTCATCGCTCAGGGTATCGAAAGTTTTGCCGGTCTGCCCCACCGCCAGGAGCTGGTCGCCAGCGCCGGCGACGTGCTCTACGTCAACGACAGCAAGGCGACCAATCAGGACGCCGCCGCGCGGGCATTGGGCAGCTTTGACCGCATCTACTGGATTGCCGGCGGCCAGGGCAAGGAAGGCGGCTATGAAGAGCTGCGCCCCCACCTGCCCCGTGTGGTCCACGCCTGTCTGATCGGCGAAGCGGCAGAAGTTATTGCGGAGTTTCTCGGCACCGCCGAGGTCGCCCACTCGCTCTGCGGCACGCTCGACGTTGCCGTCGCCGCGGCCCACAAACTGGCGCAGAACGACAACGCGCCTGGCGAAAAAACAGTTCTGCTGTCCCCCGCCTGCGCCTCCTGGGACCAGTTCGCCAGCTTTGGCGCCCGGGGGGATCAGTTCCGCGATCTGGTCAATGACAATTTGGCCGACGTGAAGGCAGACGGGCAGGAGGCGCGCCCATGAGTGTCGCCATCGCCCGCAATGACCGAAGTGTCGTCGGCCACTGGTGGTGGACCGTCGACCATTGGATGCTGGCCGGACTCGTCCTGCTGGTCGGCTATGGCGCAGTCCTGACCTATGCCGCCGGGCCGCCTGCCGCCGCGCGCATCAACATCGATATCTTCCATTTCGTGCGCCAGCAGCTGGTGCTGATTCCGGTCGCCATGGCAATGATGATGGGCGTCTCCTTGCTGCCTGCCCGCTGGGTACGCCGGGTCGCCTTCTTCGTCCTGCTCGGTGCGATGGCGCTGACTGTCGCCGCCACCTTCACAGGACCGGAAATCAAGGGCGCACGGCGCTGGATCTTCCTGGGCGGCTTCTCGCTTCAGCCGTCTGAATTTGTAAAACCGGCCTATGCGGTCTTTGCCGCCTGGATGTTCTCCACCGGGCAACTGCAACCCAAATTCCCGGGCGGCACGATTTCGGCCGTGGTCGGTCTCGGGATCCTCGGCGTGCTGCTGCTCCAGCCTGATGTTGGCCAGGCGGTGATCCTGATGGGCATCTGGTTCAGTCAGTTATTCCTGGCCGGCCTGTCGATGATCTGGGTTGCCGGACTTGTGGTTTGCGGCCTGGTCTGTCTCTACGTCGCCTATCTGGTCTTCCCGCATGTCGCCCAGCGCATTGACCAATTCCTCGACCCATCCGCGGGCGACGGCTATCAGATTGGCAAGGCGCTGGATGCGTTCCGCCAGGGCGGGCTGACCGGCCTCGGTCCTGGCGAAGGCAGTGTCAAAAGCCAGCTGCCGGACGCCCATGCGGACTTTATCTTCGCCGTCGCCGGCGAGGAGTTTGGCCTGATCGCCTGCGCCCTGATCCTGCTGACCTATCTGTTTATCCTGCTGCGGGGCTTTGGCCGCGCCGCCCAGGACGAAAACCTCTTCGTGCTTTTCGCCACCACCGGCCTGCTGGTGGGCTTTGGCCTGCAGGCGCTGATCAACATGGCCTCGACCCTGCATCTGATTCCCACCAAGGGCATGACCCTGCCGTTCATTTCCTACGGCGGCTCATCACTGATCGCCCTGGCCTTCGGCATGGGTATGGTGCTGGCGCTGACCCGCACGCGGCGCGGGGTGCGGCTATGAGTAATCGCGCCATTATCCTGACAGCCGGCGGCACCGGCGGGCATATGTTCCCGGCGGTCGCCCTGGGCGAGGCCCTGCTCAAACGTGGCCATCGGGTGGTGTTCGCCACGGACGCCCGCGGTGTGGAATATGTGAAACGGCTGGAGGGCGCGGAAGCGGTGATCGTACCGGCAGCGTCCCCGTCCCGCGGCGGCCCGCTGGGCAAACTGA
Source organism: Alphaproteobacteria bacterium (assembly GCA_021776685.1). Lineage (GTDB taxonomy): Bacteria > Pseudomonadota > Alphaproteobacteria > Bin65 > Bin65 > JAJFFJ01. The sequence goes on along the minus strand of JAJFFJ010000133.1, from coordinate 35,392 downwards.
CCTTCATGTTCACCCTGGCCCGCGGCGCTTGGGCTGGCGCCCGCCTGCTGCGGCGCGTGGGCGCCCGCGGCGTTGTCGGCTTCGGCGGCTATGCCTCCTTCCCCACCTGCTTCATGGCCTGCCGTCAGGGCCGGTCCGTGGTACTCCACGAACAGAATGCCTGGCTGGGCCTCGCCAACCGCAAACTGGCCCTGCAGGTCGCGGCCATCGCCACATCTTTCCACAAGGTTCACGCGATCCCTGATGGCGTCCGTACTGAAGAAACCGGCAACCCGGTTCGCCCCGACTTCATCGGCCTTCACCCGCGCGCCTACGACCCGCCAGCAGCCAATGGCGAGATGCGCCTGCTGGTGCTGGGCGGCAGCCAGGGCGCGCGCATCTTCAGCGACGTGATCCCCGAGGCCTTCGCGTTGCTGGACGAGAACGAGCGCCGGCGCCTGCAGCTGACCCAGCAATGCCGCCCCGAGGATCTTGAGCGCGCCCGCACGGCCTACGCCGATTTGGGCGTGGAAGCGGAGCTGAATGATTTCTTCGACGACGTGCCGGCCCGTGTCGGCAGCGCCCATCTGATGATCTGCCGCTCCGGCGCAGGGACCGTGTCGGAAGCCATGGTCGCCGGGCTGCCCACGATCATGGTTCCCTACCCCTTCGCGGCCGACAACCACCAACTCTACAATGCCGAGGAAGTGGCCGAGGCAGGCGCGGGCTGGGTGATGGCCCAAGACGACTTTACTGCCGAATCCCTGGCCACCCGGCTCAAGGCGCTGTTGGCCAATCCGGCCCAGCTGGCCACCGCCAGCCAAGCGGCCACTGCACGCGCAATCCCGGATGCAGCCGACCGGCTGGCTGATCTGGTCGAAGACACCATGGGGGCTATCACATGACCACCATTTCAACTCTGCCCCTGGACCTTGGCACGATCCACTTTGTCGGTATCGGCGGCATTGGCATGAGCGGGATCGCCGAGATTCTGCACAGCCTGGGCTATGACGTGCAGGGCAGCGACATGGCGGAGAGCGCCAACGTCCTCCGCCTGCGCGAACTGGGCATCGGCGTGACGGTCGGACATGCCAGCGAGAATATTGGCGATGCCGCCGTGGTGGTGGTCTCCACCGCCGTCCAACCGGACAACCCGGAAGTGGTCGCCGCCCGCGCGCGCCTGACCCCCGTGGTCCGCCGTGCAGAGATGCTGGGCGAGCTGATGCGCCTGAAATGGGCCATCGCCGTAGGCGGCACCCATGGCAAGACCACAACCACGTCAATGATCGCGGCGATGCTGGACCATGCCGGCGTCGATCCCACTGTGGTCAACGGCGGCATCATCAACGCCTACGGCACCAATGCACGGCTGGGCGATGGCGACTGGATGGTGGTCGAGGCGGACGAATCAGACGGCTCGTTCCTCAAGCTGCCCGCGACCATCGCCGTCGTCACCAACATCGACCCCGAACATATGGATCACTACGGCGACTTCGACGCGCTGCGGTTCGCCTTCGACACATTTGTCGGCAACATCCCCTTCTATGGCAGCGCTGTGCTGTGCATCGACCATCCCGAAGTTCAGGCGATGATCCCCCGCCTGTCTGACCGGCGGCTGGTCACCTACGGCTACAGCCGGCAGGCGGACGTGCGCGCCAAGAACATACGGGTTGAAGATGGCCTCGCGGTTTTTGATGTGCAGCAGAAAGACCGCATGACCCGGGAGAAAACCTCCATCGGCACCTTCCGTCTGCCGATGCTGGGAGACCACAATATCCGCAACGCGCTGGCCGCCATTTCCATCGGCCTGGAACTGCAGATTGAACCCGACACCATCCGCGCGGGCATCGCCGCCTTCGAGGGCGTCAAGCGGCGCTTCACCAAGACCGGTGAGGCCGGCGGCATCTCCGTGATCGACGACTATGGCCATCATCCGGTGGAAATATCCGCCGTGCTGCGCGCGGGGCGCCAAGCAACAGACGGTGCAGTCATCGCCGTCATGCAGCCGCACCGCTATTCCCGGCTGAACGACCTGTTCGAGGAATTCTGCACCTGCTTCAACGACGCCGACAAGGTGGTGGTGGCAGACGTGTTTACCGCCGGTGAGGACCCAATCCCCGGCGCGGACCGGGACGCACTGGCCGAAGGCCTCCGCGCCCACGGCCACCGCAACGTCAAGACATTGGACAAGCCGGAAGACCTGCCGGCGATGATCGCCGACCTCGCAGGTCCGGGCGACATCGTTATCTGCCTGGGCGCTGGCAATATCACCCACTGGGCCAATGCCCTGCCCGATCAACTGAAGGAAGTCCTTGGAGACACCACATGACTGTTGTCGACGCGCACAGTTCTGGACTGCTCGAACGCCTGCCGACGGTTCGCGGGGAGTTCATCCCCAACGCGCCCCTGTCGCGGGAAACCTGGTTCCGGGTCGGTGGCCCGGCGGAAGTGATGTTCCGCCCGGCCGACCGGGAGGATCTGTGCCAGTTCATGGCGGAGAAACCGGCCGACGTGCCCGTCATGGTGGTCGGCACCGGCTCCAACATGCTGGTCCGGGATGGCGGCATCCCCGGCGTGGTGGTCAAGCTGGGCAAGGCAATGGCCGAAACTGAGGTGGACGGTGACCTCGTCAGCGCCGGCGCCGGCGCCTCCGACCCCGCCGTCGCGGCGGTAGCGCGCGATGCCGGTCTTGCCGGTCTCGAATTCCTGTCCGGCATTCCGGGCGCGATCGGCGGCGCCTTGCGCATGAACGCCGGCGCCTATGACGACGAAGTCAAAGACATTCTGATGGAATGCAAGGCCGTGGACCAGGCCGGCGGCGTCCACAAACTGACCGTCGAGGACATGGGCTTTTCCTACCGCCACTCCGAAATTCCGGACGACTGGATATTCACAGGCGCAGTCTTCCGCGGCCGGGAGGATGACCGGGCAGCCATTGCGCTGCGCATGGCGCGCATCCGCGAGATGCGTGAGCAGAGCCAGCCCCTACGCACCCGAACCGGCGGCAGCACCTTCAAAAATCCCGATGGCCTGAAAGCCTGGAAGCTGGTGGACCAGGCCGGCTGCCGCGGCCTGCGCATTGGCGGCGCCATGGTCAGCCCCAAACATACCAATTTCCTGATCAACACTGGCGAGGCGACAGCTGGCCAGCTGGAAGCGCTGGGCGAAGAAGTACGCCGCCAGGTGCTCGAGAAATTCGGCGTCACTCTGCAATGGGAAATCCGGCGGATCGGCCTGCCTGGAGACGAAGAAGCCTGGGAAAACGCTGCATGACGAAACGGGTCGCAGTCCTGATGGGTGGTTTTTCGTCCGAGCGCGAGGTTTCGCTGTCGTCCGGCGAAGGCTGCGCCAATGCGCTGCGCGAGGCCGGCTATGACGTGACCCCCGTGGATGTGACCCGGGATATCGCCGCCCTGCTGCGGGCCCTCGACCCGGCCCCTGATGCCGTCTTCAACGCTTTACATGGCACTTTTGGAGAGGATGGCCGCATCCAGGGGCTGCTCGACATGCTGCAGATCCCCTACACCCATTCCGGCGCGGTCTCCTCCGCATTGGCCATGGAAAAGGACGTCAGCCGTGTGATGCTGGAGGCAGCAGGCCTTCCCCTGGCGCCCGGCGAAGTCATCCGCCGCAAGGACTTGCTGGACCGCGGTGAGCCGGAACGCCCCTATGTGTTCAAACCACTGGCGGAAGGCAGCTCCGTCGGCGTGGAGCTGGTCTTCGAGGAAGACGACGAGGGCTTCCCCGCAAGCATCCGCGACGGCGATCCGCGCGACTTGGTGCTGATCGAGAAATTCATTCCCGGCCGCGAAATTCAGGTCGCCGTCATGGGCGACAGGGCGCTGGGCGCCATCGAAATCCGAACCGAGCGCCGGTTCTACGACTATGTAGCCAAATACACGCCCGGCGCGTCGACCCACATCATGCCGGCACCGATCCACCCCGACGCCTATGCCGAATCGCTGGAGCTGTCAGTCAACTCTCACGCCGCGCTCGGTTGCCGCGGCGTTAGCCGGGTTGACCTTCGCTATGACGACACCCAGGGCGAACCCGGGCGCCTGTACATTCTGGAAGTGAATACCCAACCGGGCATGACGCCCACCTCGCTGGTGCCTGAAATCGCCGCTGATCGCGGCATCTCCTTTCCTGACCTTGTCCATTGGATGGTCGAGGAGGCCCGATGCGACGGGTAAACCACTACGACGATCAGCACGAACGGCTGGAGCCTGATTTCGAACATGCTGTGTTGCACCGGCGATCCAACCGCCCGGTGGAGCCCCGTGGTACGGCGACGGAGTTTCTGCAAACGGAACCCGAGGGCCAGCTGAGCCCGGGCGACATCATTGCCCGCGCCGCTGCGAGCGTGCCGGAAAATCTGGATCCCGATTCTGAAAAGAACAGTCTCCACCCTGACGCCGAGGCGTGGAGCGAAAATCTCAGTCATATCCCGCCACGCAGCCGGCCGCCGATGCACCACCGCGTCTCCATGCCAGGCATGCCGACCCTGCCCTTCTGGATGACGGACATACGCCGGCTTCGGCGGGTCGCCACAGGGTTTGCTGTTATCATCGGGGTGGTCTGGCTGCTGTCTTCCGACATCCTTTCAAGCGGCGCGAGCTGGGTGTCGAAAGCCGTAGATTCGGGCCTGGGCAGAGCGGAAGCCGGCATGAAGGTTCAGCTGGCGGAATTGCGTGTGGATGGAAGGCGTCAAACCTCTCGGAAAGCCCTTGAACAAGCCCTCGGCATCCGCAAAGGTGACAGCCTGATGAAGTTGGACCTGGCCGCTGCCAGAAAACGGATCGAAACACTGCCCTGGGTCGCCTCCGCCTCCGTTGAACGCCGTCTTTCCGGTGTGATTTTTGTCCAGTTGCGCGAGCATCGTGCGGTCGCCCGCCTGAGTGAAGGGGGGGATGCAGCTCTCATTTCGACGACCGGCTCCGTCATCCCTGTCGCCCCGGAGAAACGCTTTTCTGGCCTGCTGCGCGTCAGCGGCGCCGGTGCGCCGGCGCGGACACCCGCCCTGATACATCTGATCAACCGACATCCCGGCCTTGCACGCCGCATCGCTGCCGCCCACCGCAAGGGCAACCGACGCTGGGACCTGAGGTTTCACAACGGTGCGCGGCTGATGCTGCCCGCCGGCTTTTCCCACGCCGCCTGGGCCAAGTTCTTCCAGCTGGACAAACGCCACCGCCTGCTGGAGCGAGGCGCTGCCGTGTTCGATATGCGCCTGGCCGACCGTATGATTATTCGCCCGGGACGGGCGAGAGACACCAATGCCGCAAATCGCGCCGTACCGGCCGCCGGGCCAACCGGCAGGGTACGTCCTTTGCTCAATCCAGCCGCGGAACGCCGCGCATGGCTGCAGGAACGCCGCCCCCTGCTCCGAAAGCGAAGGCAGCGCCGATGAACAGCCAGGTCATGAAGGCCCTGGGCGGCCAGAGCGGGATCGTCGCGGCGCTCGATGTTGGGTCAACCAAGGTCGCCTGCTTCATCGCGAAGATCGACGATGATGGCGATATTCACGTGATCGGTGTGGGGCATCAGAGCGGCAAGGGTATGCGCGCGGGCGCGGTGGTTGACCTGGACCAGGCACGTGACGCCATTGCCGCCGCAGTGAGTACAGCAGAGCGTATCGCCAGCGAGCGCGTACGTCGTGTCATCGTCAACCTGTCCTGCGGCCGCTTCGCCTCCGAGACAGGCTCGGTCGAAGCCTCCATTGCCGGCCATGAGGTGGGCGAGTCTGACCTGAAACGCGTCCTCGACCCGGCCCGGCTGATCAACGGCCACGCCGACAGGGAACTGATCCACGCCATTCCGACCGCTTTCCGGATCGACGACATTCGCGGCATCCGCGACCCGCGCGGCATGTTCGGCGACCACCTAGCGGTGGACTTCCACATGGTGATGGCGGAACCCGGGCCGGTGCGCACGCTGGTCACCTGCGTCAAGGGCTGCCACCTGGATGTGGAAGCGCTGGTGGTTTCCCCCTTCGCGTCCGGCATCGCAACGGCGGTCGAAGACGAACTGGAACTCGGCGTCACTGTCATCGATATGGGCGGCGGGACGACCACGGCCGCAGTTTTCGAACATGGCGAACTGATCCATGCGGACGGCGTGTCCGTGGGCGGCAACCACGTCACCACCGACATCGCCCAAGGCCTGTCGACGCCCCCGGCAGAGGCCGAACGCATCAAACGCCTCTACGGCAACGCCATGCCACGGGACGGCGACACAGACGCAAATATCGAAGTGGCGCAGATCGGCAGTGTCGCGGGCGACCCCGGCACCCAGATTCCGAAAAGCAGACTGAACGCCATTTTGACGCCGCGCTTGGAAGAAACACTTGAAATGCTGCGAGACCGGCTGCGCGCCCACGCGCCCGGCTCGCCTGGCACCACCCGCTTTATTTTGACAGGCGGGGCCAGCCAGCTGAGAGGTCTGACAGACCTCGCCGAAGAGATATTCGGGCATCCGGTCCGCCTGGGCCGGCCTGCTCGTCTCCCCGGCCTCGCCGAATCGGTGACAGGACCGGGATTTGCCGCCTGCGCGGGACTAATCGCGTATGCAGCCAACTATCGAACAGACGGCCTGCCCGGTGCGCGTCGCACCGGAGACTTGGCCGCGGGACAGAATGGTCAGCGTGGAGTCATCAGCCGCGTCGGAACGTGGCTGCGCGAGAACTTTTAGGGCGATTTTGCCCGTAAACCGAGGGACGCTCGGCGCCCTCAGAGGAACGAACGGTGGAACCAGAATGAATTGGTATTCGCATCTGACCGGTATTCGCGCAGCGGGCCCCTCCGCTGCCGCCGGCCGCAGCTGTCCAGCTGCCGTTCGTACAAATGACGAAAGGAGTACGTCATGACCCTCACGCTGACTCCGCCTGAGCAACCGCCTGAATTGAAACCCCGGATCATCGTATTCGGCGTCGGCGGCGCCGGTGGCAACGCCGTCAACAACATGATTCGCTCGAACCTGGAAGGGGTCGAGTGCGTCGTCGCCAACACAGATGCCCAAGCACTCAGCCAGTGCCTTGCCGAACGCAAGGTGCAGCTTGGCCTGGGCCTCACCCAGGGACTGGGCGCCGGATCGAGGCCTGAGGTAGGCCGTGCCGCCGCCGAGGAAGGGATGGAGGAGATTCTCTCCCAGATCCAGGGTGGCCACATGGTCTTCGTCACCGCCGGCATGGGCGGTGGTACAGGCACCGGCGCGGCACCAGTGGTCGCCGCCGCTGCCCGTGACCAGGGCCTCCTGACCGTGGGTGTGGTGACCAAACCATTCCACTTCGAGGGCAGCCACCGCATGGTGCTGGCCGACGAAGGTATCGACGCACTGGCGCAGGTGGTGGACACGTTGATCGTGATCCCCAATCAGAACCTGTTCAAGGTCGCCGACGAAAAGACCACCTTCACCGACGCGTTCCAGATGGCGGATGAGGTGCTTTACGCCGGCGTCAGGGGCGTCACCGAACTGATGATCTCGCCTGGCCTGATCAACCTCGACTTTGCCGACATCCGGTCGATCATGGACAATGGCGGCAAGGCGATGATGGGCAGTGGTGAGGCTGACGGCGAAAGCCGCGCACTGGCTTCCGCCGAGGCTGCGATCGCCAATCCGCTGCTGGAAGATTCCAGTCTGTCCGGCGCCAGCGGCTGCTTGATCAACATCACCGGGGGCCCGGATCTGACCCTCTATGAGGTGGACGAAGCGGCCAACCGCATCCGGGACGAAGTCGACCCGAACGCCAACATCATCTTCGGGTCAGTCCTCGACGATTCTCTGGAAGGCCGCATGCGGGTATCGATCTTCGCCACCGGTGTGGATTCCGTGGGTGTCGTCTCCGATCTGCCGGCAATGGGCACCGCGTCGCGGACCCCAACACCGCCGCCAGCCATCGAGGTAACAGAGGAAACCCCGGATGTGGCACCGTCCAGGGGAGATGATGACACACAGGTTTCGATCCTGCGGTCGTCGATCACTGCCGGGGAGCCCGTGACAGCCGAACCGGACCAGGATGACCCCGAGCCGGACTACGACCAGGTGGACGACCTGTCATACGAGTCTCATGGCGACCTGCCGGACGAACCACGTGGTGATCTTCCGGGAAACGGCCTGACGGCGAGTACTGCTGACCCGGTGCGGATTTCTCCCGCCTCTTCCCGACAGCCGGAAATTGAAGAGCCGGTTATCCGGACCGAACCACCGGCAATCGCTCCCAGTGGGGAAGAACCCCCGGCAGAGATGCCGTCGTCTGACGCCATCCAGCAGGACCGCCCGGACGAGACCGCGGTGTCGGACCCGGATCACGAGCCTGCGGCAGAGGCCAGGCCATTCGTCATCTCGAGCCCGCCGGAACCTGCCGAGGACGCCAGTCCGCCGGCCGCACCGGCAGCCCTCGAGTCCGAAACGCCCACTGAGACGGGTGACGATGGCGGGGAAAACCAATCCACACTGCCACCCTGGCCGGAAGCAGAGGCTGGGCAGCCGGATATGTTCACGCGAAAAAATCCGGCACCCGCATTCGGCCTGGAGCCAACTGAGGCGGCGTCCGATCTGCCGGATCCAAGCCTCAGTTCCAATCGCAGTCTTCGACAGGCGCTGCTTGCCGACGATCCGGAACCCGAGGTTCTTGAGAACGCTGAACCACCGGAATTCCTGCGGAACGTGGATCCCGCCGGTCCGGACAAAGACAAAGGCAACAAGCGGTCGTTCCTGTCACGTCTGGTGCATCGGTCGGGCGAGGACAAGGATGACAAAAATGTCACCGGTCGGTTGCCAGCCAATGATGGCCCTGTGGAAACCGAAACGCCGCGTTTTGCTGATCCGGAGCCGCTCGAAGAACGGCCCGCAGCGGCGCACCAGTCGGAACCGGCTCCGGCTCGGGAACCCGTGACGATGGCGCAGGAGCCGTCCAGGAACACCAGTGAAACGGTGGTCCTGGACAGCAAACGCCGTGTGCCAGAGAAAGCGGCGCCTGTGGCCCAGCGGACCCCGGAACCGGCCGCTGCTGGTCTCGACAGTTCTCCCCGGCCGACGGCAACTGAACCGGTGGCTCAATCATCGGCGAAAGCTGCACCGTCTGAGGACGAATTGCTGGAAATTCCGGCATTCCTGCGCCGGCAAAGCAACTAGCAAGCCAACATTGGCGGATCTTCTCGCCATACTTTAAAAGGCCGCCTCCGGGCGGCCTTTTTTCTTGAAAATCGCCAGGGACTTACGCGGGAATTGCTCGTGGTTCTTCGTAACAAACTGAAACAAAGAGTGATTTGTAGGCATAGAGGCAGGCTGATACCTCTATCTCCGTGAAAACGAAGAAAAAATCAAACGCGGAAAAAGCGAGCGGATCTCAATGACCTCTTCATTCAAGAATGGCGTGCCGGAACTATCAGGCGCCCAGAATGGCCATGGCCGCTTTTTTCAGCGTACCCTTAAAGAAGCGATTTCCTGCGCCGGCGTAGGCCTGCATTCCGGTGAGAAGGTGGCCATGACCCTGCGTCCGGCCGATCCCGACACCGGCATCATTTTTCGCCGCACAGACCTCCGTGACGGACCGGTGGACATACCGGCCTTGTGGAACCGTGTGGTCGATACGCAGCTGTGCACCGTGCTGGGGAATGAGGACGGCGTCACGGTCGGCACCGTGGAGCACCTGATGGCCGCGGTGGCTGGCGCCGGGGTCGACAACCTGATCGTTGAACTCAAAGGGTCCGAAGTACCAATCATGGATGGCAGCGCCGCGCCGTTCCAGTTCCTGCTGGATTGCACCGGCTTGGTGGAGCAGGATGCGCCGCGCATCGCGATCGAGATATTGAAATCGGTGCGTGTCGGCGACGACGACAAATCTGCATCGCTGACTCCTGCAGACAGCTTCTCCGCCAGCTTCCAGATTGATTTCGATAATCCGATCATTGGCCGGCAGAAATTCTTCTTCGACGCGGTCGACGGCGCCTTTCAGCGCGATATCGCGCGGGCGCGCACATTTGGTTTCGCCAGCGAAGTCGCCCAGTTGCAGGCCATGGGGCTCGCCAAGGGTGGATCGCTGGAAAACGCTGTCGTGCTGACCGGAGAGAAGGTGCTGAACGAAGATGGCCTGCGGTTCGAAGACGAGTTCGTCCGCCACAAGGTTCTGGACTCGGTTGGCGATCTTTACCTGGCCGGCGCGCCCCTGCTGGCCCATTTCCACGGCTTCCGCTCAGGCCATGGCCTCAACAATGACCTGCTGAAACAGTTGTTCGCGGATTCTTCAGCCTGGCGACACGTGCCCATGATTGGCGCTGATGACGCCATGACGCCGGCTTACCATGACACCGACGACGTGCGCATCGCCGCATTGGCCTAACACGGCCGCCAAATCTGACACAGACTGCGGCCTTGAGCCGTAGGTAGAGGGTGTAGTCAGCTATGGCAGTCTCGTGACCAGCCATGTTAGAACGCGCTCGAGCCCGTTTCGCCACCGCACCGGTGGCGGCGGAAAGATATCTGCCAGGACAGAGTTCAGGGAAATCGGACGATGAACGCCCTTTCGCGCGCCAATGGCGCCCGCCCGCTGCGAAGCCGGCTCATGACCATTGCCGCCGCCATCCTGATGGGGGCGACGCTGGCTGCGTGCAGCGGCACCAGCAAGCAGAAGGACACCTATATCGAAGGAACGGTCGAGGACCTGTATAATCGCGGGACCGACCTGCTGCTGGCGAAGGAATACAAGCAAGCCGCCAAATTCTTCAACGAGGTCGACCGCCAGCACCCCTATTCCAGCTGGGCCGCACGGGCGCAGTTGATGGCCGGCTACTCCTATTACAAAGCTGGTGAGTATACGACCGCCGCGGCGACCCTGGATCGTTTCATCCGCCTGCATCCTGGCTTCCGCGACGTCGCCTACGCCTATTACTTGCGCGGGCTGATTCAGTTCGATCAGGTGCGGGACGTGAAACACGACCAATCCCACACCGGCAAGGCGACCAACGCCTTCCAGGCCGTTGTCCGCCGCTACCCCAACTCGAGATACGCCCGCGATGCGCGCCGCAAGCTGGTGATCCTTGAAGATCACGCCGCAGCACGTCAGCTCGAGGTTGGCCGCTATTATCAGCGCCGCCGCCAGCACCTGGCAGCCATCAACCGCTTCAAGGTGGTGATCGAGAAATACCAGACCACCCGGCAGGTGCCGGAGGCGCTGCATCGTATGGCCGAGAGCTATTCGGCGCTGGGCGTCAAACCGGAGGCCCGCCGAATGGCCGCTGTACTCGGCTATAACTATCCGGCCAGCGAATGGTATGTGGACAGCTACGAGCTGGTTGAGAACCGCCGCATTGCCAGGCCCAAACCCCGCAAAAAACAGAACTTCATCGATCGCGTGATTGATTTCCTGTTCTAGGCGGCGCCAGTGCTGGATTTCGCACGCACCCTTCCTAATTTACAGTTCGGCGCGCCGCGCCGCTCAGGCCAGCCGTCTTCAGGATTGCGCCTGATCCCCTGCTGCTGCTAGTGCAGCGCGACGATGCTGACCTCCCTGTCGATACGGAACGTGGTCCTGATCGACCAACTCGACCTGATCTTTGGGCCGGGGCTGTGCGTGATGACCGGCGAGACCGGCGCCGGCAAGTCGATCCTGCTGGATGCGCTGGGTCTGGCGCTGGGCGGGCGTAGCGATCAGCGGCTGCTGCGCGCCGGGGCTGACCAGGCCATCGTGACCGCAGCCTTCGATATCCCGCCAGACCACCCTGCCCAGGATCTGTTGCGGGACCACGGCGCGGAAGCTGGCGAAGACATCATTCTTCGCCGGGTATTGGGCGCGGACGGACGCACCCGCGCATTTATCAACGACCAGCCCGTCAGCGTCGGCCTGCTGGGCGATGTCGCGGAAAGCCTGATTGAGATTCAGGGCCAGTTTGACCAACGCGGCTTGCTCGACCCCGCACGGCATCTCGGCTATTTGGACACCTTCGCCGATCTGGGAACCAACAGGGACCGGACTGCCGCCGCCCATGCCGCATGGCACCAGGCAGCGGTTGAGTTGGAGGCCATGGAGCAGGAACTGGCTGCGGCCCGCGCCGAGGAAGATTTCCTGCGCCACGCGGTGGAGGAATTGGACCAGTTGGCGCCGGAGGTCGGTGAAGCGGATGCCCTGCAAGGCGAGCGCGCCCTGCTGATGAACCATGAGCGGATCACCGAGGCGCTGAACGCAGCCACTGACGAGGTCACCGGCGACCGGCCCGTCGACGAGGCGCTGCGCCTGGCGGCGCGTCATCTCGAACGGGTCGCCGACAAAACCGCGGGCGCCCTCGACACCGTAATTGCCGCCTTCGAACGCGCCGTGGCCGAAACCACGGATGCCGTCGCAGAACTGGAGCGGGTGGGACAGAACCTGGACAGCGACGCCGGACGCCTGCAGGTAGTCGATGACCGGCTTTTTGCGTTGAGAGACCTGGCACGCAAACATCGGGTGGAGGCGGACCAATTACCTGCCCTGCACAACGACCTGCGCGCCCGCCTCGACGCCCTGGAAAGCCAGGATACCGAGCTTTCCCGCCTCGCCGGCGTGGTCGAAACCACCCGCCGCGGTTACCTGGAGATCGCTCGCAAGCTGTCAGCGGCCCGCAAGAAGGCGGCCGGCCGGCTGGACAAGGCCGTCGGCGCGGAGCTCCCGCCGCTGAAACTGGACAAGGCCCGCTTCGTCACGTCCCTCGGCCTCCTGGATGACACAGCCTGGACCGCCGACGGCATCGACAAGGTGGCCTTCCAGATCGCCACCAATCCCGGCGCAGATCCCGGCCCTCTCGGCAAGATCGCTTCCGGCGGCGAGCTGTCCCGGTTCATGCTTGCGCTCAAGGTCGTTCTCGCCCGGGGCGCCACGGTGTCAACTCTGGTTTTCGACGAGGTCGACAGCGGCATCGGCGGCGCTACCGCTGCAGCGGCCGGCGAGCGGCTCGCCCGGCTGGCAGAGGACATGCAGGTGCTCGTGGTCACCCATTCCCCACAGGTTGCAGCTCGCGGTCATGCCCACTGGCGGGTGGAAAAATCATCAGCGGGCGCCGCGACCACGACGACGGCAAGTCAGCTGGACACGGAATTGCGCCAGGAGGAGATTGCCCGAATGCTGGCCGGACGGGACATCACCGATGAAGCCCGGGCTGCCGCTGCAGCGCTGATGGCCGGTGACGATGGTGCAGCAGTAACGAAAGAACCCGCATGAGTGCGCCCACGAAACCTGTCGACGATCTGACGGAAGCGGAGGCAGGCAACGAACTGGCCCGGCTGGCATTGGAAATCCGCCGGCACGACGCGCTCTACTATCAGAATTCAGCGCCGGAAATATCAGACGGTGACTATGACGCCCTGCGCCAGCGCAACGATGCCATCGAGGCCCGCTTCCCGGCGCTGGCGCGCCCGGACAGTCCTGCCGTCCGTGTCGGCGCAGCCCCGGCCGCCGGCTTCGAAGAAGTGCGCCACGAGGTGGCAATGCTGTCTCTCGGCAATGCTTTCAACGCCGACGATGTGCACGACTTCGTCGCCAGGGTGCGGCGTTTCCTGGGCCTGGACGAGAACGAGCCTGTGGAATTGGTGGCGGAACCGAAGATCGATGGTCTGTCCGCCGCCATGCACTACGAAAGTGGCCAGTTTTCCCTGGGCGCCACCCGGGGGGACGGCAGCGTTGGTGAAAATGTTACCCGCAACCTGGAAACCGTGGTCGATCTACCAAAAAAGCTCAAGGGCACGGATGCTCCGGACTATCTGGAGGTGCGCGGCGAGATCTACATACGCAAGGACGACTTCGCCGACCTCAACAAGACGCGCGAGGCGGAAGGCCAGGCTGTCTATGCCAATCCCCGCAACAGCGCGTCCGGATCGCTCCGCCAGCTCGACCCGACAATCACGGCGGCGCGCAAGCTGCGCCTGTTCGCCTATTCCTGGGGCAAGGTGTCTTCACGTCCGTGGGAGACCTATTCTGAATTTCTCGACCGGTTGAAGGCCTGGGGCTTCTCCGTCAATCCCTACTCACGCACCTGCGCCACGGTGGACGAGGCGCTGGCGCTGTATGACGAAATCGGCGCGGCCCGCGCAACGCTGCCCTATGACATCGATGGGGTCGTCTACAAGGTCAACCGGCTCGATTGGCAGGACCGGCTCGGCTTTGTCAGCCGCGCACCGCGCTGGGCGATTGCCCACAAATTTCCAGCGGAGCAAGCCGAGACAGTCCTCGAGAAAATCACTATCCAGGTGGGACGCACGGGCGCGCTGACCCCGGTCGCAAATTTGACGCCGGTTACCGTAGGCGGCGTTGTCGTTCAGCGCGCGACACTCCACAACGAGGACGAGATCGCCCGCAAGGACATCCGAGAGGGTGATGCAGTGGTGGTGCAGCGCGCCGGGGATGTGATCCCCCAGGTGGTCCGCGTGATCACGGAGAAACGGCCAAAGACGGGCGGACCGCAGCCATTTGCCTTTCCAAAGGTGTGTCCCTGCCCGCTGGAGACCCCACCACACCGGGAGCCGGGCGAAGCGGTGACCCGCTGCACCGGCGAACTTGCCTGCCCCTATCAGCAGATCAACCGACTTAAACATTTCGTGTCCCGCCAAGCCTTCGATATCGAGGGGCTCGGCGCGAAACATGTCGAAGCCTTCAGGGATGCGGAGCTGATCAAGACCCCGGCTGACATCTTCCGCCTCCGTGAGCAGCGCGAGACATTTCTGGCCTGGGAAGGCTGGGGCGAGCAGTCCGCAGACAATCTGCTCGCCGCCATTGAGAACCGGCGGGAAATTGGCTTCGACAAGTTCATCTACTCCCTCGGCATCCGGCAGATCGGCGAGGCCACCGCGAAGCTCCTGGCCCGCACCTACGAGACACCCGAGAAGTGGCGCGACGCCATGCAGGCAGCCGCCCGGGAGCGCTCAATACTTCCGGAAGAAATGAAGAAGCCTGAATTGGTCGGGGATGCCTTCGCGGCCCTTTGCGACATCAATGGCGTCGCCTTTGCCATGGCCGACGATCTGGTCGCCTTCTTCACCGAACAGCACAATTTGGAAGTGCTGGAAGATCTTTTCGACCAGTTGACCATTCAGCCGCTGGAAAAGGTCGCATCGGAATCGCCGGTGGCAGGCAAAACCGTCGTCTTCACCGGGTCGCTTGAGACCATGTCTCGGGGCGAGGCCAAGGCCCGGGCGGAATCCCTGGGCGCCAAAGTCTCCGGCTCCGTATCAAAGAAAACCGATTATGTGGTGATTGGCGCCGACGCCGGGTCCAAGGCAAAAAAGGCTGAGGAACTGGGCGTTGCCATGCTGACCGAACCTGAGTGGCACAAGCTTATCGGCAGCTGACAGCCGCTGCAGACGAAAGGAACCCCGATGATACGCCTGCTGATCATCTTGTTCGCAGTGCTGGCAGCCGCGCCCACATCCACGGCTCAGGTCGTCAGACCGCAGGGCGACCAGGCCAAGCCGCCCCAAACAAAGCCCCCAACACCGGAAAAGAAGCTGCCGGAAAAACTCGAATGCGTCTTTGACCGGGCCTGGACGTGCCGTCACCGGGGCTGTCTTGTGGATACCAGAAAGGTTGTCGTGCACATCGACACCAAGACCAAGATCGCCTGTCAGATGCGCCGAGGCAAGTGCGTCCGGCCCATGCCCTTTGCGCTTACCAAACAGCGCCGCGGGTTCAGCGGCGCGATCACAAAGCGGGGCATGATCTTCTTCATTGACGACCGATACCGTGCCACGGTCGCCCAGTTGCGCCGCAAGCGGGTCTTCGCGGTCTACGGACAATGCAAGCCAGTCGCGCCATAGAGGCGATTACGCCGACCCGTTAGCCTGCTTCAAGGGCGCGGGTGGCCGTTTCAAGCCAGCCAGCGGTTTCCCCATCCACGCGCGGGCCGATCACCTCGTGCACCCGCTCATGATAGGCGTCCACCCAGGCCCGCTCATCAGCGCTCAGGAGCGTGACATCCACCAGCGCCCGATCCAGCGGGGCGAGGGTCAGGGTCTCGAAGCAGAGCATGTCACGATCAGTATCCATCTCCGCCTCGCGGACGACGACCAGATTTTCGATCCGGATGCCGTAGGCGCCTTCCAGATAGAAGCCGGGCTCGTTGGAGACAATCATGCCGGGCCTGAGTGCGACGGTGCTGGGCAGCTTGGAAATACGCTGCGGTCCTTCATGCACAGAGAGATAGCTGCCAACGCCATGGCCGGTGCCATGATCGTAGTCGAGGCCAGCGTCCCAGAGAGGCCGACGCGCAAAAGCGTCCAGTTGCGAGCCTGTGGTACCGGCTGGAAAGCGCGCTGTGGCCAACGCGATGTGCCCTTGCAGCACCAGCGTATAATGCCGGCGCATATCATCAGACGGCGTGCCAATGGCGATGGTGCGGGTGACATCCGTGGTCCCGTCGGGATATTGACCGCCGGAATCGACCAGATAGAGGCTACCCGGCTCGAGCCGCCGGTTGGTCGCATCGTTGACCCGATAATGGACGATGGCGCCGTTGGCTCCTGCCCCGGAGATGGTGTCGAAGCTCAGGTCGCGCAGCAGGTTGCTCTCACCCCGGAGGGCATGAAGCTTGGCTGCCGCGTCCATTTCCGTCAGGTCGCCACCGGGCGCCTCCGCATCCAGCCAACCGAGGAAGCGGGTCAGCGCCGCGCCATCGCGCTGGTGCGCCGCGCGGGTGCCATCGATCTCCGCAGGGTTCTTGCAGGCCTTGGGTAGCTGACAGGGATCTACAGCGCGCACAATCTCCGCACCGACTGCTTCCAGACGGTTGAAGATCCAGGACGGCGCGCTGGCCGGGTCGGCCATCACCGTTTTGCCGCCAAACGCGTCCAGCGCCGCGCCCAACTCCTCTCGCGGCGCCACTGTGACGCCGTCGACGAAGTCATCGCCCAGATCATTGTCCAAGTCATTGCCCAGGTCATCGTTCATATGGGCCAGAAGCGCATCATCCACCTTGCCCGGCGGCGCGAACAGGCTCACATGGCCGTCCGCATGGGCCAGGGCGAAGGCCAGGGGAAACGGTGTTCGAGGCACATCGGTACCGCGGATATTGAGCAACCATGCGATGGAATCCGGCAGGGTCAGCACCGCCGCCACAGCGCCCTCATCCCCGATGGTCTCGCCGATCCCCCGGCGTTTCTCCGAAGACGCCACGCCGGCATAGTCGAGGGGATGGGCGGTAAAGGGATCAGCTGGCGGCGGTGGCCGGTCCGTCCACACGGCATCGACGGGATTCTGGTCCACCGGCACCAGTTCCGCATCCGAGCGCGCCAGCGCCCGGCTCAATCGCCGGACGGCATCGGGTGGATGGAGCCAGGGGTCGAAGCCGATCTTCCAGCCTGCGGCCGCGGCATCCGCCAGCCAACCCGGCGGCGGCGTTTCCATCAGATGGCAGATCTCGAACAGATCGGTGTCCACCTGGTCGCGCACCTGAAGGGTATAGCGCCCGTCTACAAACAGGGCCGCACGTTCGGCCAGCACGATTGCTTGTCCTGCCGAGCCGTCGAACCCGGTCAGCCAGCGCAACCGCTCCGCATTCGCAGGCACATACTCGCCCTGATGCTCGTCGGCACGTGGCACCAGGAACCCGTCGAGGCCCTGCTCGACCAGTTTCGCGCGCAGGGCGGCGAGGCGTTGGGCGGAAATTGTGGTGCTGTCGGAGGGAGAACTGTCAGGCATAGGACCAAGCTAGGCACCCCTGCGGGGCCAATCAAGCATGCCGGTACGGGCCATAGGGACTGAATCTGCCTCAGCCGATCGGATCACTTGATATCTATGCAGAAAGTTCATTGCTGCAATGCAGTATATGTTGGGGATTTTCCCAAAAATTATACCAAATACGTTATATGCACCGCACAAAACCGGCCCATCAATCACGAGCCGCCGGTTCGGTTGAAAGGAACTCACATGTATTACGACAGCCGCTTCCAGCTGCCTGATCAGGCAGCCATCCTGCGCAAGGCCCACGCCGCGCGCAGTGCACATCTGGGCGAGCTATTTGGCGCCGCCTCCAGGGCCGTCGTGCGCCTGTTCAGCTACGACGCGCGCCGCAAGGCCGCCGACCAGGAAATCCGCGCCATGGGCGACGGCGCCATCGCTGACGCCGGCATTTCCGTCGCGCAGGTCACCCGTGCACGGCGCCATGACGAAACTGCCAGACGGAACGCCAACAGCAACACCCCCGTGGGTGTGCCCGGCCCGCGCGCCGCAGCCTGACACGACAGCCTAATACCGGGGGCCATCACCAGGTGGCCCCACCTATCCTCTCTGACCTCTCTTCTCCCTGACTGGCGGCGCTTCGGCGCCGCCTTTTTTTCCTGCTACAGGACCATGCTACAGGACAATGTCGAACACGCCGAGCAGCGCACCCGTCTCCACGGTATCGGCGGGCTTGAATGCGACCGTGACCGCGCGCTTGCCTGCTGACGACAGGCTTTGATAGAGGCCGTCGCCGATATTGCCGGGGTTACCCGCCAAATACATTTGGGTGGTGAGGAGATGCCGATCCCCCCGCGTCAGCTTGAAATGGATGTGCGGCGTCCGGCCGGGATATTCCACAGGCCGGATGGTGCGGAAGGCGAAAGCGCCATCCCGCCGGGTCACCACATGGCCATAGCCCTGAAAATCCGGGTCGGCCCGCTGCCCGTCTGAACGGGCGTCCCCGCTATGGTGATAGCGGCCTGCCCCGTCGCACTGCCAAATCTCCACTTTGATGCCCGCCAGCGGGCTGCCCCGACGATTGAGCACCCGGCCACGTACGTGGGCCACCTTCCCTTTGGCATAGGGTTTACGCCCGGGAACCCGCAGCAGATCCGCATCGATATCCGGCGGCATGCGGTCTGGATAAAAAGGACCTTCCGTCTGGCGCGGGGTCAGCAGCAGCGCCCGGGCCGCTGCCGGAACGACTATTCCTGCTGCAGCGGCGCCTGCGAGCAAGGCGCGGCGATGGATGCGGGTGGACATGGGTTAACCTCCTGCCATTTCCTGTCCAGATGGTGCATTTCCAGATGGACGGATCGACGGCGACGGACAAATCACATTTCTGTGGCTCAACTACGGCGGTATCGAAGGGTGACCCAGTCGCCCAGGATGATGGGCGGCAGCGGCCGCATCGGCCGCGCACGATAGGCGGCATCCACGCCCGCCGCCTGATGCTGCAGCAATCCCGACAAGATCAACGCTCCCCCACGTGCCAGGGTTCGTACCAGATCGCCGGCCATGTCGATCAGCGGCCCCGCCAGGATATTAGCGAAGGCGAGATCCGCCGGCGCACGCCGCCGCAACCCGGTCAGCCCGGTCGCCACACGGCACTCCATGACCCCGGCGACACCATTGCGGCGGGCATTGTCGGCCGCCGTCTGCACTGCGATTGGATCGATATCGCTGGCCAAAATCGCGCCGCGCCCCATCCCCGGCCAGGTCAGCGCTGCCGCGATGGCGAGGATACCGGAGCCCGTGCCCACATCCAGAACCCGCTGCGGACGCCATCCCCGCCGCGCCATATCCGCCAAAGCCAGCAAACAGCCCCGCGTGGTTTCATGGGTGCCGGAGCCAAAGGCGGGGCCCGCGTTCAGCCTGACCGGGATCGCCCCTGCCGGAACCTGCCCGTCATGCATATCTCCATGAACGAAGTACCTGCCTGCACGCACCGGGTCGAAGGACTTGCGGTTCTCCGCCAGCCAATCCATGGGCGCGAGCGGCAGCACACGGGGTTCAGGTGCCGCCACCCCTGCGGTCAGCGCCGCCACGGCAAGCGCCGCCGTCAAAGCTGGATGGTCGGGGGCAACCGGGGCGTGACCGTAGATCTGCCAGGTATCCGGCTGGTCCGGCACTTCAAAGCCCGACACCACGTCGCAGAATGGCATCACCGCCGCCTCAAAGGCGTCCGCAGCCACGGCAGGCACGTAGATTTCGATGGTCCAGATCAGGGTCATTGTCGATCGGCTGCCCAGCCTGGCGCGCCCCGGACCGGCGCGCGGGGACTGTCTAGCGCTTCCGCTCCGCCGCCGCGGGCATCGTGACCGCGCGCTGCATGTTGTCGGTCTGCATAATCCCGGGATCGGCCAGATAGGCGAGTGCGAAATCGGTGCCATCCATGCCCCAGAACAGCTCCTCGTCGATCTGGATTGTCGGCACGCCATAGACGCCGGCGGCAATCGCATTTTCGGTATTGGCGCGCAGCTGGTCCTTGACCGCCTGATCACTGACCCGCGCCGGAGCATCGGAAACCCCGAGCCGTTCCGCCAGCATCATGAAATTGTCGGCGTCGGAAGGGTCATGACCCTCACCCCAGACAAAGTCGAAGGCGGACTGCATGGCCGCACGGGTGCTGCCCGCAGCGATCATCAGCCGGAGGACATTCACCGGATTGAACGGGTGGGACGGTGGCAGCTTGAAGGCCACGTCCTGCTGCTCGGCGGCGAAGGCGCAAAAGCGGTAGGTCCAGATGCGCTTTGTCGACATCTCTGCCGGGCCCAGCTGCCCCCAATGGTTCAGCAGCCCGGCAAAAAGCACCGGGATGCAGGTGATCTCAGCCTTGCCGTCAAACCGGTCCAGCATGTGCGACTGGAGGTAGGCGTAGGGAGAAACGAAGTCGTAGTACCAGGAGATTTGCTGTGTCATGGGCCGTGAGGTAGCACGCTGCCGCAGGCGCGCAAAAGTCAAAATCATCCCCAGGGGTCTCACGCATTTCCACAATGTGGCCGATAGACTAGGGTCCGCCCATGTTTGCGTTTTTTCGCCATCTCATCGCTTGGTACGCCCATGTCCCGTCGGACATCCCGCGGGGCGATGCGCGCATCTATATTGGCGCAAAGCTGGGCTACACCGCCGGTGTGATTTTGCACAGTTCGATGGTGCCGGTGTTCTTCCATCTCGATCAGCTGGTACTCGGTTATTACAACGTCGCCAGCACCGTGATTTCCGTTGCCGCCTTTATGCTTCATGTGCGGGGACGGCCTGCGCCCGCCTTCATCATGATCACATCGGAGGTCAGTGTCGCGACGGTCCTGGCGACGGTCTATATGGGCCTTGAGCCCGGCTTTTTCCTGTTCATGCTGATCGGCGCCCTCTACACGCCGCTGGCGGCCTTTCTGACGCTGCGGGTGCGTGGGACAATCATGGCGCTGATGACCGTAGGTTTCGTCGCGCTGACGGTCTATGGCATCCACGTCGCGCCGGTCCAGCCGATCCCCCTCGGCTGGGTGACCATGTTTGCGGTGGTGAATGCGGCCACCGTTGCCCTGTTGATCGTCTCCGTGATCCTGACCTATCACACGGCCGTTGACCGGGCGGAGACCGCGCTGGAGGCGGAATACGCCAAGTCCGAAGCGTTGCTGCACAACATCATGCCGCCCGCCGTGGCCGCCCGCCTGAAAGAGAACCCGGAGGTGATCGCCGATAGCCACAAGCCGGTGACCATCCTGTTCGCAGATATTGTCGGCTTCACGGATATGGCCAGTCGTTCCAGCCCCGATGCCCTGGTCAAGCTGCTCAACAACATCTTCAGCCGCTTCGACATGCTGGTCGAGGAAATCGGGCTGGAGAAGATCAAGACCATCGGCGATGCCTATATGGTCGTCGCCGGCCTGCCGGAAGACCGGGAAGACCATGCCCAGGCCACCGCGCGCCTGGCGCTCCACATGATGACCGCGACGGAAGCCGCAGCCCGGGAAACCGGTGAGCGTCTGCAGATCCGCGTGGGCATCCATTCCGGTGACGTGATTGCCGGCGTCATCGGCCAGCGTAAATTCGCCTACGACATCTGGGGCGACACCGTGAATGTCGCTGCCCGGATGGAAAGCACCGGCATCGCCGGCCGCATTCAGATCACCCCCGATACCGCCGAATTGCTGCGGGACGGCTTCGATCTGGAGGCCCGCGGCGAGATCGAGGTCAAGGGCAAGGGCATGATGGAAACATTCTTCCTGATCCGGGAAAAAGCCGCCATGCAGGCGACGGCCTGAGGGGTCACGCAAGATGGCAAGCCTCCAACGCCTGATCGCCTGGTTCGGCCATACGCCGCCCGATATGGCGCCCGGCATCGCGCGCATGCATATCGGCGCCAAGCTCGGTTTCTCAGCCTGGGCGGTCGTCCAGGCGCTCTATGCCCTGGGTTTTCTCCTGCTCGACCAGCACGTGCTCGCTGCCTACAACGCAGTCGGCACGCTGCTCGCCTGCATCTATCTGGTCCTGCTGGTAAACGGCCGCCCTGCCTTCGGTTTTGTGCTCTCAAATATCCAGAATATCTGCGGGATTACCTTGATCACCGTCTATACGGGGCTCGGCACCGGATTCTTTCTTTTCGCACTGGTGGGACTGCTTTACGCGACGCTGGCGGAATGGGTCAGCCGCGGCATGCAGCATCTGATCATCGCCGCCAGCGCCACGGCCTTCGTCGGCCTGCTGGTGTACGGCCTCTACGCACAGCCCCTCGACCCGCTGCCACTGGCCTGGGTCGTCGTTTTTGCGGTGATCAACGGCGCATCCGTCGCCGGATTCCTGCTGATGGTCGCTTTGACCTACCGCTTCACGGTTGACCGGGCCGAGGCAGCACTTGAGGCCGAATACGCCAAATCCGAAGCGCTGCTGCACAACATCATGCCGCCCGCGGTCGCCGCCCGTCTCAAGGACAATCCGGAGGTCATCGCCGACAGCCACAAGCCGGTGACGATCCTGTTCGCAGACATTGTCGGCTTCACCGATATGGCCGGGCGCTCCACAGCCGAGTCACTGGTCAGGATGCTCAACAACATCTTCAGCCGCTTCGACGCGCTGGTGGAAGCGGACGGCCTGGAGAAGATCAAGACCATCGGCGACGCCTATATGGTGGTGGCCGGCCTGCCCGCCCCCCGCGAAGACCATGCTCAGGCAATCGCCCGCCTGGCCCTGCGGATGATCGACGCGACCGCGGACGCCGCCCGCGACACCGGGGAAGACCTGCAGATCCGCGTCGGCATCCATACCGGCGACGTGGTCGCCGGTGTTATCGGCCAGCGCAAGTTCGCCTACGACATCTGGGGCGACACCGTGAATGTGGCGGCACGCATGGAAAGCACAGGCGCCGCCGGGCGCATCCAGCTCAGCGCCGACACCGCCGGACTGGTGCGCGATGACTTCGATCTGGAACCCCGCGGGGAGATCGAGGTCAAAGGCAAGGGCAGGATGGAGACCTTCTTCCTGACCGGCGAAAAGGCAGCGGTCGCGGCAGCAACCGCAGCGGAATAGCGCCACCGTCCGTTTGCATCACACCACCCCGGACGGCCAATGGCCGAGCCGGGGACCAGACGGGCCAGCGAAGACCCTGGTTCCCGGCTCTCCCGCGGGTCGGCCGGGACGCGTGTCAGGCAGGAACCGCGCTGGTCAGAAAGCCCACGTGGAGGTCGTTGAACTTCTCTGGTTCCTCGAGCTGGGGCATGTGGGAAGACTGGTCGAAGACTTCAAAGCGTGCGCCCGGAATGGCGGCGGCATAGCGGCGGCCATCGTCCACGGTCGCGGTGGGGTCGTCCTCGGTCCACAGCACCAGGGTCGGCGCCGTCACCCGGCCGAGTTCCTCCTCGGTCAGCAGGTTGCGGGCGCGGATCTCCGGATCCTGCAGGCTGAGTATCCGCGGCAGGGCTTCCTGATAATCCGGCCGCTGATAGACGCCCCAGCGGGCGTCCACCAACTCGTCCGTAATATTCGACTCATGCTTGATGACGAACGCCAATCGCTCGCGCACCGCCTCGCGGCCTGACTTCGCCGCTGTGCCCAGGGTGCGGATCTTATCCATGACCCCGGCGTAGGAGGTGAGCCCACCGGAACTGATCAGGCTGAGGCTCGCCACCCGGTCCGGGTACCGCGCCGCAAAGCGCGCCGCGATCCAGCCCCCCAGGGAAGTGCCGCCGATGCTCAGCCGGTCCACGCCCCGGGTTTCCAGAAACGCGTCCAGATGCGCCAGATAGTCATCGATCTCGTAGCTGCCTGAGGGCTTGTCTGTATAGCCGTGGCCCAGCAGGTCCAGCGCGATCACCCGGAAGCCCGCCGCCACGTGGGCCGCCACATTGCGCAGAAACACCTCCAGATGGCCGTTGACGCCATGCATCAGCACCAGCGTCCGCGGTCCGTCCCCCGCCTCCAGATACCGCGTCTGCACCCCACCGGCATCGCACCAGCCGAGGGTATGGGGAACGGTATTGAGGTCAGTCCAGAAGGTCATAGCCGCTCACGCCTTGTCCAGAAAGCTCCCGACCACCTTCTTCCGCCCACCGTGCTCAAAAATGACTTCGAGCCGGTCGCCGTCGACGGATTTGACGACGCCGTAGCCGAATTTGTCGTGGAAGACGCGCTCGCCCTGTTTGAAGTCCGCCTCCTTTGAGGCTTTGACCCATTCCGGCTCCGCGTCGATGACCGGGGCCTGGCGGGCCTTGGCCCGGCGTTTGTTCCAGGCATAGCGGTCCCTGCCGGCGCCCGGGGCAGGATCATGGGCCTTGTCGGGAGCCTGCCAGCGCCCCCGCGGGCGCCCTGCCCGGCCCCCGGACTGGTTTTGCGTTGAGGGGACACCAAATGGAATATCCTCCTCGCCCAGCTCGGCATATTTGTTGCCGTCCTCGCCATAGCTGTAGCCGGAGAAAGGATTCTGACGGTGGACCGCGCCGCTGCCGTAGACGCCCTGCTGGCTCATCACGTCCACCTGGTCAGGCGGCAGCTCGTCGATGAAGCGGCTGGGGTTCTGGCTATGCCACTGGTTGTGGATGCGCCGGTTGGCGGCGAAGCTTATGTGCAGGTTTTTTCTGGCCCGCGTAATTCCGACGTAAGCGAGCCGCCGCTCCTCCTCAATGCCTGCCTGGCCGCCCTCGAGTAGCACCCGATTGTGTGGAAATACCTTCTCTTCCCATCCGGGCAGAAAAACGGTGTCGAACTCCAGGCCTTTGGCGGCGTGGAGTGTCATAACGTTGACCATATCGCCGCTGGTCGCCTCGACTGCTTCCATCACAAGCGAGATATGTTCGAGGAAGCCGCCGACATTCTCGAATTCATCCAGAGCGCGGACAAGTTCCTGCAAATTCTCTAAGCGCCCCTGAGCGTCAGGCGACTTTTCCTTCTGCCACATCTCGGTATAGCCGCTTTCGTCCAGCACGGTTTCCACCAGTTCCACATGACCCACCGTGTCCGCCAAGGCCCGGAATCGGCCGATCATCTCGACAAAGCGCTTGAGGGCGTTGCGGGAGGCAGGCTTGAGCTCTTCAGATTCGACGATCACCAGGGCGGCGGCCAGCATCGGGATGTTCTGCGCCCGGGCCAGCCGGTGCAGGGCGCGCACCGTGGCGTCGCCGATGCCGCGCTTGGGCACGTTGACGATCCGCTCGAAGGCCAGATCGTCCTCCGGCTGGTTGATCAGGCGCATATAGGCGATGGCGTCGCGGATTTCCCGCCGTTCATAGAAGCGCGGGCCGCCGATGACCCGGTAAGGGATATTCAGGGTCAGGAACCGTTCTTCAAATTCCCGGGTCTGGAAGCCGGCGCGCACCAGAATCGCGATCTGGTCGAGCAGGTGCTGCTTGCGCTGCAGGTCCTCGATCTGGTCGGCGATGACACGGGCCTCTTCCTCGCCGTCCCACAGACCGCGGAGGGTGAGCTTGTCGCCCTCATTCACCTCGGTCCAGAGCGTCTTGCCGAGCCGGCCCTCGTTCTTGGCGATCAGGTGTGAGGCCGCCGCCAGGATCGCAGGGGTCGAGCGATAGTTTTGCTCCAGGCGGATCACCTTGGCGCCGGGAAAATCCTGCTCGAACTTGAGGATGTTGCCCACCTCGGCGCCGCGCCAGCCATAGATCGACTGATCGTCGTCGCCCACACAGCAGATGTTGCGGTGTTTCTGGGCGAGCAGGCGCAGCCAGAGATATTGCGCGACGTTGGTATCCTGATACTCGTCCACCAGCAGATAGCGGAACTTGTCCTGCCACTTTTCCAGTACGTCGGGATGCTGGGTGAAAAGCGTGATGTTGTGCAGCAGCAGGTCGCCGAAATCGACGGCGTTCAAGGCCTTTAGCCGGTCTTGATATGCGGCGTAGAGCTTGAGGGTGCGCCCGGCGGCGAATTCACCGCCATCTTCCGGTTTCAATTGGTCAGGGCGCAGGCCCTTGTCCTTCCACCGCTCGATGATCGAGTGCAGCACCCGGGCCGGCCACTTCTTGGCGTCCAGGTCCTCCGCTTCCAGAAGCTGCTTCAGAAGGCGGATCTGGTCGTCCACATCCAGAATGGTGAAGTTGGACTTGAGATCCAGCTCCTCCGCATGCATCCGCAGGATGCGCGCGCAGAGCGAATGGAAAGTGCCGAGCCACAGCTTCTCGGTCTCGCCCGGGCCCAGGAAGTCCGCCACCAGACCCTCGACCCGCTCGCGCATCGCGCGGGCCGCCTTGTTGGTGAAGGTCACCGCCAGCGTCTGGGACGGCCAGGCCAGCCTGTTGGAGAGGATATGCGCCAGTCGCGTGGTCAGCGCCCGGGTCTTGCCCGTGCCTGCGCCCGCCAGCACCAGCACCGGCCCGTCCAGGGCTTCCACTGCCTCCCGCTGCGGCGTATTCAGGCCGTCCAGATAGGCGCCCGCGGTCGGCGCCGGATGCGCGGCGGCAAGCTGTGACAGGCTCGGGCCTGTGGCCTCCGAAGGGGGCGCAGGTGGTGTATCTGAATTCGGCATGTGTTCACGGTCTGTATAACACGCCGATTTGCCGCCATGTCAGCCAAATGCGCGCTATGCCAGCCCCGCGACCACAAAATCTTGTGGAGAACGCTACCGCCCTTCCTCCGCCGCTTGCGCTGCATGGTGGGCCTGCTGGAAGGCGCGCATGACGTCGCGCTGGTCGATAACGCCGGCCAGTTTCATGGTGGAAATGTCCTCGACCACGGCAATGTGGCTGTCCATGGTCCGGCCGAAGGCGCGGGAGGCTTCTTCCAGGCTGTCGCCGGCGGCCAGCACCGGCGGTTTGCGGCGCATCACCCGGTCGAAGGATGGCTCTTCCGCAACGGCTTCGGTGTCGTCCGGGAAGGCATGGGTGTGCAGGTCTGCATAGGTGATGGTGCCCACCAGCCGCTCCTCCCCATCCACGACGAAGAGCTCGCCCTGGGCGGATTCGACAATCCGGCGGCGCACCTCATCGAGGCTGGCGCCTTCGCGGATTGCCACAAAGTCGGAGTGCAAAAGGGTCTCCACCCGGGTTTCCTTCAAATAGCGCTCGTAATGATCCGGCTGCTCGCCGAGACCGCGCTGATCCAGCTGCCACTGAAAGAAGCTGCGCCCGAAAATCGACTGGGTCAGCAGGGACGAGATCACAACCGCCACCATGACGCCGATGGTCAGCTTGTAGTCGCCGGTCAACTCGAAGGCGATCAGGATGGTGGAGATTGGCGCGCCCAGCACAGCCGCCGCCACGGCCGCCATGCCGATCAGGGTATAGGCGCCGGTATCGGACGCCAGTTCGGGGAAGACCAACGCTGCGACATGCCCCGTGGCGCCGCCGAGAAAGGCGCCTACCACAAGGGACGGCGAGAAAATGCCGCCGCCGAAGCCGAAGCCGAGCGAAATCGCGGTGGCAAGCAGTTTGGCGAAGACCAGCGCGATCAGCAGCCACATATCGAAGGCCATGGCGCCGGCGGCGCGCGGGTTGAGCGCGATGTCCGTCGCCTCGTAGCCGACACCCAGCACCTGCGGGAAGGCAATACCGATGGCGCCAACCATCAGCCCGCCGATGGCAGGCCGCAGCCAGGACGGCACCGGCAGACGCTCACTCTCCCGTTGGGCCAGCATGATGCCCAGCATCAGCGCCATCGCGGCCGCGGCGCAGGCGAAACCGAGCAGACCAAATGCGCCAAACTCCCAGAAGGACTGGATCTCGAAGGTAGGTTTGATGAAGGCCGGGAAGTCGCCATAGTGGATGCGCGTCATCACCGTGCCAGTGACAGACGCGATCACCACCGGCGCAAAGGCACGCAGGCGATAGTGGCCGATCACCACCTCAAGCGCGAAAAGCGCGCCCGCCACCGGTGCATTGAAGGACGCCGCCACCGCCGCCGCCACACCGCAACCGAATACCACCAGCATCGCCGACCGGCTGAGCCGCAGGCGGCGGGACACCCAGGACGCGATCGACGCCCCCAGCAACACCACTGGTCCCTCGCGCCCGACGGATGCGCCGCTGCCGATGGACGCCGCATTGGCCAGCGTGGCGAGCGCCGCCCGGCGTACGGACAGATGGCCGCCGCGGTGGGTGGCTGCCTCCATCACATCGGCGACGCCCAGTGGGCGTCGTTCCGGCATCACGAAGCGGATGAACAGGCCGATCACAAGCCCGCCCGCCGCCGGCACCAGCAACACCTGCCACCAGGGCAGGCTCAGCGCGGTGGAGAACAGCTGCTCCAGGTCTTCCTGGAACCACAGCCACTGGATGCCGGAGATCAGGTAGCGGAAGCCAATGGCCGCCCAGGCCGCCACCACACCGATGATCACGGCCAAAAGCGTCAGGCGAAGGTCGTCATGGGTGATCAGCTTGCGCCACTGCACCTTTGTCCGCTCGCGGATCCGCTCCCAGCTCAGATTCGGGATCAGCAGCGACGTGCGCCGTTGGGGCTGTGCGCGCCCAGCCTCATCGCCCGGCGCCGGTTGCGGGTTGCGCCTGGTGGCATCGGGATTCTCAGAAGAATCAGGTGGCGGGTCGCTTGCTGTCATCGCCGGCAGCCTAATACATCTCAATTTGGCAGGAAATCTCTATGGCCCCAAAGGCACGCGACTGGATGAAACAGGAAATCGTGGCCCTGCTGTGACGGCGGCCAGCTAAAGGACCATTCCAACTGGATTGAAGCAGGTCAAAGCCTGCCGCCGCACCTGTGGCATAGTCTTGCGCCATGAACCCCACGACCGAACCCACACACAAGGCAGTCCCAAGAGCTTCAGCCGACCGGCGATGGCGGGGTTTGGCGGTGCTTCTGGCCGGACCGGCGCTGGCGGTCGCCATGGCGCTGTCGCCAGCGCCGGCGGGGCTCAGCGCTGCCGGATGGGCAACCGCGGCCGTGGGCGTGCTGATTGCGTTCTGGTGGCTGACGGAGGCGGCACCACTGGCAACGACCGCGTTGCTGCCCTTGGTGCTGTTTCCTGTCTTCGGCATCGACACGTTGGCGCATACCGCGGGCGCCTATGCCCACCCGTTGATTTTCCTGTTTCTCGGCGGCTTTCTGATGGCCCGGGCAATGGAGATGTGTGGCCTCAACCGGCGTCTTGCGTTCGCCTTGGTACGGATGGCGGGTGACCGCCCGGCAAACGTCATCGCAGCCCTGATGGGCGCCACGGCCTTTCTCAGCATGTGGATCAGCAACACGGCAACCATCATGGTCATGTTGCCGATCGCGATGTCCTTGCTGCCGGCGACTGATGACGAAAATGCAGACATATCGGCTGACAGGTTCGCTCCGGCGCTGCTTTTGGGGATCGCCTATGCGGCCACGGTCGGCGGCATGGCAACGCTGATCGGGACGCCACCCAATGCGCTCTTTGCTGGCTATATGAATGACAGTCACGGCATCCGAATCGGCTTTGCCGACTGGATGTTGGTTGGCCTGCCGGTGACCCTGGTCATGCTTCCGGTGACCTGGCTGCTGTTGGTCAAGGTCCTGTTCCGGATGCCGGCGGATGCCCATCCGGTCGCGGCGGTGCTGAATGCGCCGGCCGGCCCCCTTACCAGGGCGCAGCGCCGGGTGGGCCTCGTGGTCGCCGGAGCGGCGGCCTGCTGGCTGCTGCGTCCTGTGGCGGCGGCAGTATGGCCCGACCTGCCGCTCAGCGACACGACCATTGCCGTCGCCGCCGCGATCCTGCTCTTCTTGTTGCCTGGCGACCGGAATGACGGACACCCCGCGCAGCCATTGCTCACCTGGAGCGCCGCCGCGAAGATCCGCTGGGATGTGCTGATCCTGTTTGGTGGCGGCCTGGCGCTAGCCGGGGCGATCAGCCAGAACGGCCTCGCCACCTGGATTGGCGGCGGTCTGTCTGTATTGGGAGAGATGCCGGTCTTCCTGCTGATCCTGCTGGCGACCTCGGTTGTCGTCTATCTGGGCGAACTGGCCAGTAATACGGCCATGGCGGCGGTTTTTCTGCCCGTGGCCGCGGCCACCGCCGTTGCCATGGGCCAGCCTCCGCTGTTCCTGACCCTGCCAATCGCGCTCGCCGCCTCGCTGGGCTTCATGCTGCCGGTGGCAACGCCGCCAAACGCCATCGTCTTCGGCAGCGGCAGAGTTACGTCCCGCCAGATGCTCGGCGCGGGTGCGATTCTCAATGTCATCGGCATTCTGGTTGCGGCCGTCATCTCGCTGACCATCGGCCGCTGGGTCTTCTGACCCTGGCCGTGTCTAGCCGGCCGATTTTCGCCGGATGGCGATGGTGCGGCCGGCCTGGGGCGGGCGCGGCATATCCTTGTGGGTCTGCCAGATGGTTTCCAGATTGGCGTCGATCTCGGGCAGAAAGGGGGCAGGCTTCCGCTGGGCCATATCCATGTGGACACTCATCCACTCAGCCGTGGCGCACAGGGTATCGTCCGACTCCCGGTACATCATATTGATGTAATGAAAGAAGCGGTCGTCGCGGTCGAGTACCTGGATCTCGAAACGCAGGTCATCCCCTTCCACCACTTCCGCCCGATAGGTGACATGCGCCTCGAGCGCATAGGTGGAGACCTCGTGCCTGGCGCGGAATTCCGGTGTAAGACCACAGAAGTCCAGAAACGCGTCCACCCCCATGTCGAAGGCCAGCACATAGAAGGCCACGTTCATATGCCCGTTATAGTCGATCCAGGCCGGCAACACCTTCTGGCGGTGGACCAGCACGGGCTTGCCCGGCTCAAGCGCAATATCGATGCGCGGCGCACCGTCGAGGGTTCCGGTCAATTCGGCGTAGCTGGGTGCTTGGGACATGGTCGCGTTCCTGTGATGGCATTTCCGCCAGAAGCTAGCCTCACCCCGCCTGCACGCAATCAGGCCCTCGGTCGCATGGCTGGTCGCATGGCCGGTCGCATGGCTGGCAGCCTGCCGGATGGCCGGCAGTGATTCTGCTACGCATCGCCTCCCGCTACGCCACCATCGTTATGGCTGCGGGAATATTCCTGGGTCTGCTGTTGCCCGAGCTGGCAGCCTTCGCCGCGCCGATCCTGGCGCCTACGGTCGTGGCAATCCTCGGCCTGGCGCTGGTGCGTCTGCACGGCGCAGAACTGGTGGCGCGGCTCAGCCGCCGCTGGGTGGTCGCACTGGCGCTGGTCTGGCAACTGGTGGGCAGTGCCGTCCTGATCTGGCTGGTGACCATGCCCATGGGGCTCAGCGGCGGGTTGCGCACCGCGCTGGTGGTGCTGGCGGCGGCTTCACCCATCATGTCTTCGATCACGCTCGCCCTGCTGTTCCGCCTGGATGCGGCACTCGTCTCGGTGGTGGTTTTTGGCGCCACGCTGATCGTGCCCGTCACCATCGGGCCAGTTGGCGTATTGCTGATGGGAGAGGCGGCACAGCTCAATATCTTTGAAATGATGTGGCGGATGGCGGCCATTGTCGCCAGCGCCATCGGGTTCGCCGTCATCGTGCGCCTGCTCGCCTCCCGCGCCTGGATCGACTCAAAGGCTGAGGAGATCGACGGACTGGCGGTGGTGCTGCTGCTGATCTTCGCGGTGTCGATCATGGACCAGGCGGCGGTAATCCTGCGGACTGATCTGGAGCTTTTCCTGACCGTTCTGGGCGCGTCTTTTGCGCTTAACCTGTTCCTGCAGGCCGTAACCTGGCTGCTGTTCCGGCCCGCCGGACGAGGCACAGCAGTGGCGCTGGGATTGACGAACGGCAACCGCAATGCCGGCCTGGCCCTCGCCGGCCTGCCTGCCACAGCGCCCGTGGAAGTGGGACTGATCTTCGCCCTCTCCCAGGTACCGATCTATGTATTGCCGCTGATGTTGAGGCCGATTTACCGCCGTCTGGTGAAGATCTAGCGGTCGATATCGTCGTAGCCACGCCGGGCGCTGAAAAAGACCAGCGCCATCAGCCCGCCGCCCACGGCCAGTGACAGGACCCCGCCGCCAATCAGCGCCACAACGCCCATGGTGCTCATACGCACGTCGCCAATGTCCAGGGTCAGCCAGACCGCGCCAACGACCGCCAGCAGCAGAATTCCACCGAGCGTGACAATGAGCAGCGTAGCCTTCACGAGCCCTATCCCTCACAGTCCGGAGAGGTTTCAACGGGTCCGCTATGGCCCCGCACATTCGTGACTTTCTATGACAGATCAGACCACCACCGAGGCCGCGCGAATTGCCCGCGGCCGCTTTCTCATCGTCGCGGCCATCAGCATCACCCTGTTTGTGACGATCGCCGATATCGCCATTGCTATCATGGCCGGGAGCTGGAAGCCGGAAATATCCGCGATCCGCCTGGTGTTTGTTGGCCTGCTGCTGTGGGGCATGTACCGGGGCCGGATGTGGGCGCGGCTGCTGTTCCTGATTCTAGTGATGGTGGGCATGGCCTTTGCCGGCGCGGTAGCGATTGAACCACCCAAGGCCAATGCCGACGCCGCTCAGATTTTCTCGCTCGTCATCATCGTCTGCGGCGCGGTGCTGGTCTGGTTTCTGTCCTTTGACAAGAGCGTCGTCCAGTTCGAACAGGCGCAACGCAGCCGTTATCCGCGTCTGTTTGGCCCGGCAGGCGGCAGCGCGAGCTAATTCAATCTAGAAGTTCGATTATTTTGCACAGGTTGGGGCCTGGCGTGATGGCGTCGGCAGTGGGTATATGCTAGAGAACGCAGCGTTGACCGCCGAATTTGCGGGTCAGCGGTTTGGTGTGAAGGTATGGGCAATATGCGCAGCAATCGGGCTAGAATTGTAGGGATCGGCATCGCCGCAGCGATCGTGCTCGCTGGCGCCGGTTGCGCAACACCGCCCAAAGATCCGGCGAAGCTCGCAGAATACAAAAAACGCAACGACCCGTTCGAGAAATTCAACCGGCGTATGCATCGGGTGAACGTCTGGATCGATCACAAGATCGGCCGGCCCATAGCAAGGGTCTACAAGAAGCGGGTTCCGCCTTTCATACGTGACCGTATCCGCACCTTTGCCGATCATCTGGGCGAGCCGATTACTTTTATGAACGATGTGCTGCAGGGTGAGCGGGAGCGGGCCGCGGAAACGGCCGTGCGGTTCTTCTTCAATTCCCTCGTCGGAGTCGGCGGCATGTTCGATGTGGCCGCGATGTATGGGCTGAAGCGGCACACGGAGGATTTCGGGCAAACCCTGGCCGTTTGGGGCATTCGTCCGGGTCCTTATATCGTGCTGCCGGTTTTGGGGCCGTCCAGTACGCGCCACCTGGCTGGCCGTGTTGTCGACGGCGTCGCCGATCCCCTCAACTGGATCGGCAAGCCCACGATTGCGCGGATCATATTCAGCACGGCGGGACCCCTTGGACAGATTGATTTTTACGCCCGCAACGTGGATCAATTGAAAGCGATCGAGAAGAATTCACTCGATTATTATGCAGCGCTTCGCAGCTTTTATCGGCAGAATCGCAAATCCGCGATCGCCAACGGCAAGATCAAAACCAAGGATATCCCGCTGCCGGGCGATGATGACTAGCTGAAAACGTCAGGATATTGCCCTTCTGTCGCCATTCTGCTGTGCTTCATAGAGTCAGGATACGCATTCAGGTGAGCCCGATGATTTCCGTTTTCCGAACTGCCGCCGCTACATTAGTTCTGATCTCAACCGCTGGCGCCAGTCACGCGGCGATTGAGGATGACGGCAAGCGCATGATCCAGCGCATGACCCAATCAGTCGATTTCATCGTCAAGCGCAGCAAGGCGCGCGCTGACCGTGAGGCGCGCTTTCGTAAGCTTTTTCAAGAGAATTTCGATGTTCGCACCATCGGCCGCTGGGTCCTGGGCCGGCCCTGGCGGACCGCAACCGCCGCGCAAAAAGCTGCCTATCTGGAGGTATTCCAGACCTATATCGTCAAGACATACACCGTTCAATTGTCCGGCTATGGCGGAGACCAGCTACAGCTGGTGGGCACGGAAAAAGATGGCCGCGGTGTCGCTGTCATCACCCATATCAAGGACAAAAGCAGCCGTAACAGGCCTATCGTGATCCGGTGGCGGCTCCGTAAACGGAACAGCCGTCTGATGGTGCGGGATGTGGTTATCGATGGGATCAGCATGTCCCTGAACCAACGGCGGGAGTTCGCCGCGGTTTATGCGCGGGAAGGCAACATCGATGGCCTGATCGCCACCATTCGGCGGAAAATTGTTGAACTGGACAAGAAATAGCCCGGATCAGGCTTCAGGCCGCTGGAGGCGGTGAGATGTTGCGAGCCCCGTTAAAGAGATCATTGCACCGATCCCGGACAGGAATATCACCGTCGGCCATTTACCGCCCATATCATCGTAAAGCCAGGCAAGCAGCCAGTGTAGCCGGCGCGAACCTTCACTTTGCTCAAATGCCGTTAGGTCGAAATATTGCCAGACACCCAGGCCAATCAGGCCAATTCCAGCCAGGACAAACCAGAAATTGCGCATGTGCCGCGTCCTCAGAAAGTGCCGCATGACGGGCAGCGCGCGCTGCGGCGCACACCCATGAAGGCAGCTTTGGGCTTTATTCGCGCGCACCGGGGCGCACGTGTCCGGAATTCTGCCTTTTTTTTGCGTCTATCGTTAACCGGGCAAGCGATTTAGGGGGCCTGACAATTATGAAAACGAGACATTTTTTACACCGGCTTTCGGCAGGCGTGGCCGTGGGCCTGATTGTGGGGCTCATCGCCTCACTGGCGACTCTCGGCCTGAGCAATACGGCCAGTGCACAGACAGGAAACGGCCTGAAAGATATCAAGGGCAAGGCCGACGCCTTCGGCGGCGCCGGTGATGACGACGGCATGGGGGACACGGCAGGCAGCCTCGCCCTGCCCTTCGCACGACGCTGGTACGTCCAGGCTGATGGACTGATCGGGATCGGCCGCGGCGACACCAACTGGGCGTTGGGCGGTCATATCTTCTGGTATGATCCGAAAATCGGAATTCTGGATTTCAACGTCTCATTTCTTGATTTCAAGGTCCGTCACGTGACGCGGGCCGGTGTGCACGGCCAGTATTTCTGGGGAAAAATCACCCTTCGCGGAAATGTCGGCTATCAGATCATCGGCGGCGTCGCGCGCGACTCGGTATTTGGCGGCGCATCAGTGGCGTTCCATCATATCCCCGGGGCAGTGGTTGAGGTCGGCGCGGACGGATACCGCCAGCAGGGAATTTTCTGGGCCCATGGCGAAGTCCTGCTGCCGCTGAAAAGGTGGTTCGGTCAGCGCGCGCCGCAGCGGCCCGTCGCCTTGTGGTTGAACGCCGGCGGCGGCAATGACAATTACTGGCATGTACTCGCTGGCGTTCGGGTCTTCTTCGGCGGCTGCAACGGGCCG
>JAJFFJ010000132.1 GCA_021776685.1 Alphaproteobacteria bacterium | reverse complement strand
GCTCAGCCTCTGCTCGCCTTCGGCCAGGTGATCCTGACCGCCGCACTGCTGGGTCTTGTCGGCGTCGGCCTCTGGTTGACCAGCATGATCAGGGCGATGTTTCAGGGCTATACACCGGCCATCTACCTGTTTGCGGGTCAGCTGTTTATCGCGCCTGCCACGATTGCGCTGATGCTGCGGGCCAATGGCACCCTGCCGTCGAACCTGCTGACACTGAACGTGCTCGAGCTTTCCTTGATCGGCGAAGCGATATTTATCTCCCTGGGCCTTTCGTCCCGCGTCGCCCTGCTGCGGCGCGAGAAACGAGCCGTGGAAGCAACGTTGGAAAGCGAGCGGGCGAGCACGGCAGAGCGGTTGGTCAGGGCGCAGGAAGAGGAGAAGCAGCGCGTCGCCGCTGATCTGCACGATTCCGTGGGCCAGAGCCTGCTGGTGGTCGTCAACCGGCTCGGGCGGCTGGCCAAGGGCGAGCCCAAGCCGGATGCTGTCGCCGAGGTGGCTACTGACGCGCGCGGTATTCTCGACGAAGTGCGTAATCTGTCCCGCGAGCTTCATCCCAATCAGGTGCTGCGGGTCGGCCTT
Source organism: Alphaproteobacteria bacterium (assembly GCA_021776685.1). Taxonomy (GTDB): domain Bacteria; phylum Pseudomonadota; class Alphaproteobacteria; order Bin65; family Bin65; genus JAJFFJ01. The sequence goes on along the minus strand of JAJFFJ010000132.1, from coordinate 101,446 downwards.
GCCTCCAGCCTCACCGATCTAAGCAAACGACTTTTTGCGGACACAGGCATTGAGGCGACTGTGCGCCTGGACCCGGAAATCGACACGGCGCTGGAGCCGGAGGTGAAGGTCCACATCTTCCGCACCCTGCAGGCAGCACTGGTCAACTGCCTGCGCCATGCCCAGGCTAGCTCGGTACAGACCATGGCCAACCGGCTTAATGGCAGCTTCGAGTTCGTGGTCGCGGATGACGGCGTTGGTTTCGGCGACGCCAGCACGGCGCCCGGCCTGGGCCTGCGCACAATGACCGAGCGGATGGGTTTGATCGGCGCTGAGATCGATTTTTCATCGCGCCCGAATGGCGGCGCCTTGGTACGTCTTATCGTGCCTGCCAACGGCTAGCGACGCATGCAGTTCGCCCGGTACTGACCTGATTAACTTTTTGCAGACCCCGTCGACTTGACCTTCACATAGCTGCCGGGAGCCGGCTCGATGGGTTTGAGCTTGCCGTCGCCGGGCTTGCGTGCGGCGACCTTGTCGCCGGACTTGGGGGCGATCCACTTGTCCCATGCCGGCCACCAGGAGCCGGGGTGCTGCTTGGCTTTCTTGAACCATTCCTGTGGCGTCGGCGGGTTTTTGGTTTTGTCCCCCGTCACCCAGTAGCCGTATTTCTCGGAGCCCTCCGGGTTGACGATGCCGGCAATGTGGCCGGACCCCGCAAGGATGAATTTCACCGGCCCGCTGTAGAGTTGTGTCGCCGCATAGGTGGCGTCTGACGGCGCGATATGGTCGTCCTTGGTGGAGACGATGCAGACCGGAACCTTGATTTTGCGGAGGTCAATCTTGACCCCGTCGATCTCGAGGCCACCCGGCTCCCTGAGCAAATTCTTCTGGTACATGTTGCGCAGGTAGTAGGTATGCATCGCCTTCGGCATGCGCGTCGAATCAGAATTCCAGTAGAGCAGGTCGAAGGGCATCGGCTCCTTGCCGAGCAGATAGTTGTTGATGACGAAGGACCAGATCAGGTCGTTGGCCCGCAGCAAATTGAAGGTGCTGGCCATGTCCGCCCCGTCCAGCACGCCGCCGGATTTATCCATCCGCTCTTCGATCATTTCGATTTGGGCGTCGTCGATGAAGACCTTGAGGTCGCCTGCGTGGGTGAAATCCACCAGCGTTGTGAAAAAGGTGGCGCTGGCCACCCGGCTGACCTTGCGCTTTGAGGTCATCCAGGCAAGCGTTGCCGCCAGGAGCGTCCCGCCCAGGCAATAGCCGATGACGTTGACCTGCTTCTCGCCAGTGGCCTTCTCGATCGCGTTGATGGCGTCCAGCGGCCCTTCATGCATGTAGTCAGTGAAGGTCTTCTCGGCCAGTTCAGTGTCCGGATTGACCCACGAGATGACGAAGACCGTATGGCCTTTCCCGGTCGCCCATTTGATAAACGAATTCTCCGGTTGCAGATCGAGGATGTAATATTTGTTGATCCAGGGCGGGATGATCAGCAGTGGTTTTTCAAAGACCTTTTTCGTCGTGGGCTCGAACTGCAGCAGCTGCATCAGCTCGTTCTGGTAGACCACCTTGCCTTTGGAGGTGGCGATATTCTTGCCGACCTCAAAGGCGTCCTGATCGGTCATTGTGATGGCCAGCCGGCCATCGCCGCGCTCCAGGTCGTCCAGCAGGTTCTGCATGCCGTTGACCAGATTTTCGCCCTTGGACTCCAGCGTCGCCTCAATCACTTTGGGATTGGTGGCGGCGAAATTCGTGGGCGACATCGCATCGACGAATTGCTTGGTGTAGAAATCCACCCTGTGCCGGGTGTCTTCGTCCAACCCGCCAACCGCGCCGACGCTGCTCTGGATCTGCTGGGCGGCCAGCAGGTAGGACTGCTTGATGTAGTCGAAAACGGCGTTTTCCGACCAGACCTTGTCCCGGAATCGGCGGTCATCGGTCGCAGGCTCGACCATCGGGTCGGCTTTTTGCCCCAGCATCGCCTGGCTGGAACTGTGCCAAAGATCGGCCCACCGCTTCATATACTCAGCCTGAAGCGCGAGCACTTGCTCGGGATTCTCCATCATTTTGGCGAACATTTCGGTGAATGGACCGCTGATATTCAGCGGGTCAGGATGATCATTTTCACCGTCCGCCTGACGCGCAAGATACTCGCTCAGGATACGGCTGCTCCGCTCCGCGATGCTCGTCCAGATCGCGGCGGTTTCCTTGGCGCTGTCTTCCAGAGCCGAGGCCTGTTGATCGGCCATGAGCCTATCCTCTATAAACCGGACGACGGCCCGTTAAGGGCTCGTGCAGTGGCGTAGCGCACGCCGGTGTTTCTGTAAATGCTGCAGTGCAGCATTATGGCCATGCCGGATCTTAAAATCTATGCGTCAATCTAGCGCCGCTTGCACCGCACAGGGGCGACTAGGATACAGAATTACGCTAGGTCGAGCGCTCCCGTTGGGGAGTTCGTCGCTCGAGTGGGCGTAACCAAGCAAATAGATGTTTTGTTGGAACTGAGATGAAGATGGCGAGTGGGATACGGATACTAGTGGCGGCCTGCGCCGTGGGGCTGTTGGCAGCCGGCTGTTCTTCGTCAAAGAAGGATACCAAGGCGTCGGCCGCGAAGCCGAAGGACCCGCCAATTCGCCGGGTGCCGCCGGGCGCGGGCAAGCCCTATCCCAACCTGGCCAGCGTGCCCAAGAAGCGCCCGGATGTCGGCACAACCCAGCAGCGCCTCGAGATCGAGCAGGGCCTGTATGCGGATCGCCGAAATGCGCGCCATGTGGATGGTCCCCGTGCGGGTGATGAAGAACGCGGCCGGTCCGCAACGACCGGCGGCCAGAAGGTCAAGGCACGGGTGATAACGCCCGGACGCGCCGCCGCATTTCGACCTGGTGGCGGCCGTGGGGCTGCAAGGGTCCGGCGGCCGAACCTGGCGCTGCGCGTCGGGCGGGGCGGTTATGTGACCACCATTTTCTTCCCTAATGATGCGACCACCTTGCCTCCGGGCGCTGGCCGGCGAATTGTGCAGGTTGCTGAATTGCACCGCTATTCCGGCGGCACCGTGCGTGTCGTCGGTCACGCCATTAAAGGTGGTACAGCCACGAAGGCGGCGGCGCGGGCGCGAATTGTAGCGCGGGGTTTGATCAGCCTGGGTGTGCCGCGTGGGCGGATTCAGGCTGCCAATGCGGGGGACCGTCAGGCCCGATACAAGGACAACACCAGAAACAGCCGGGTCGATATCTTCATCACCGGCGCGCGACGCCGCTAAAGGCGCCGACTGACCCCGACGGCCGGAGGGCCGCTCATGTCTGACAGCACCGACGAATTCTACCGCATCCGGCGCCTGCCGCCCTATCTGTTCGCCGAGGTGAACGCGATGAAGCAGGCGGCCCGTGCTGCGGGTGAGGACATCATCGACATGGGCATGGGCAACCCTGACCAGCCGACGCCCCAGCATATTGTCGACAAGCTGATTGAGGCCGTGCAGAACCCACGGACCCATCGGTACTCGACATCGAAAGGAATTCCCGGCCTGCGTCGGGCGATTTCAGGTTATTACGAGCGCCGTTTCGGTGTGGATATCGACCCGGAGAACGAGGCCGTCGTCACCATCGGCTCGAAGGAAGGGCTGGTCAGCCTGGCCCAGGGCATCACGGCGCCTGGCGACGTGGTGCTGGTGCCGAACCCGACATATCCGATCCACTCCTATGCTTTCATCATTGCCGGCGCCAACGTTCGTCATGTGCCGATCGCGCCATATTTTGACTATATGCGGGAGTTGAAGCGGGCGGTGCGCCACTCGGTGCCACAGCCAACAGCGCTGGTGATCAACTATCCCGGCAATCCGACGGCCGAAGTGGTGGACCTGGATTTCTATGCCGAGATCGTGGATTTCTGCCGCCGCAAAGAGATTTATCTGATCTCGGACCTGGCCTACAGCGAGATCTATTTTGGTGATACGCCGCCGCCATCGGTGATGCAGGTGCCGGGTGCAAAAGATATTGCCATCGAATTCCAGTCCCTCAGCAAGACCTACAGCATGCCGGGATGGCGCATGGGCTACGCCGTGGGTAACCGCAAGCTGATCAGCGCGCTGGCTCATGTGAAATCCTATGTGGACTACGGCGCCTTTACGCCGATCCAGGTGGCAGCGACTGCGGCGCTGAATGGGCCGCAGGAATGTGTCGAAGAGATTCGGAATATGTACCGTGAGCGGCGCGATGTGCTGATCGACGGCCTGCGCAGCATTAACTGGGAAGCGCCCAGCCCCGAGGCGACGATGTTCGCCTGGGTGCCCGTGCCGAAGCGTTTCGAGGAGCTGGGGTCCATGGAATTCGCCAAACTGCTGCTGGAGGAGGCCAAGGTTGCGGTCTCACCGGGCGTCGGGTTCGGCGAATATGGCGAGGGCTACCTGCGGGTGGCCATGGTCGAGAATACCCAGCGCATCCGCCAGGCCGTGCGCAATATCAAAGCCTTCCTGCAGCGGATCGAGGATTCCAACGTCGAATCCCTAGCCGCCTACCGACGAGCAGCAACAACGTGACAAAGCCCCTGAAAGTGGCGGTCGCCGGCCTGGGAACAGTCGGCGCCGGCGTCCTCAAATTGCTTCAGCAGAATTCAGATCAACTGGCGGCACGTTGTGGCCGGGAGATCGTGGTGACTGCCGTTTCCGCACGGGACCGCGACCGCGACCGCGGTGTCGATCTGTCCGGCATAGAATGGTTCGACGATGCGTCCGCCATGGCCAGCCGGGCCGATGCTGGCGTGGTTGTCGAATTGATCGGCGGCAGCGATGGCGTCGCCTACGATCTGGTGAAGGAATCCTTCCGGGTCGGCCGCCACGTCGTGACCGCCAACAAGGCGCTGCTGGCCGAGCATGGCGGGGAACTGGCTGCATCTGCTGAAGGTGCTGGCGTGGCGCTGGCGTATGAAGCGGCGGTGGCCGGCGGCATACCCATCATCAAGGCGCTCCGCGAAGGGCTGGCGGCAAACCATATCGACAGCCTCTATGGCATCCTGAATGGCACCAGCAATTATATCCTGACCGAAATGCGCGAGAGCCGCCGCGACTTCGCCGACGTGCTGGCCGACGCGCAGGCCGCGGGCTATGCCGAGGCCGACCCAAGCTTTGATGTGGACGGTGTGGATGCCGCGCACAAACTGGCGATCCTGACCAGCCTGGCATTCGGCACGCAGACCGACTTTGGCGCCGTGCTGGTGGAGGGCATCCGCAATATTTCGCTGCTGGATATCGATTTTGCGGAGGAGCTCGGTTATCGCATCAAGCTGCTGGCGATCGCACGGCGTACCGCCCACGGAATTGAACAACGCGTGCATCCGACAATGGTTCACCGGGAAGCGGCGATTGCGCGGGTGGAGGGCGTAACCAACGCTGTGCTCGTGGATGCAACGCCGGTTAACGCCACGGTCTATCAGGGCCCGGGTGCGGGGGAGGGACCAACCGCTTCTGCCGTGGTTGCGGACATCCTAGATATCGCTTCAGGCCGGCGGCTGCCGACCTTTGGCATCCCGGCTGGAAGCCTGACGCCGCTGAATGCAGCAGACATGGACAAGCACACGGGTGTTTATTACGTGCGCCTGATGGTGCGCGACCAGCCGGGTGTCATCGCCGACGTCTCCGCTGCGCTGCGCGACGAGGACGTTTCGCTGGAATCGATGCTGCAGCGGGGCCGCTCGCCTGATGAGGCGGTGCCGGTTGTCCTCACGACTCACGCCACCCTTGAGGCGGCGATGAAAAAAGCGCTGGCGCGGATTTCGGCGCTTGGTACGGTGGTCGAACCGCCTTGCATGATCAGGATCGAAGAATAAATGCGCGTGCCTGAAGGAAAAACCATGGCTGAGTCGTCCATCCTAGACCGCAATCTTGCCCTCGAAACCGTCCGGGTGACGGAGGCGGCGGCGCTGGCTGCGTCCAAGCTGATGGGCCGCGGCGATGAAAAGGCCGCCGACCAAGCCGCGGTTGACGCCATGCGGAGCGCCCTCAACAGCCTCGAGATCGACGGCAAGGTCGTCATCGGCGAGGGCGAGCGGGACGAAGCGCCGATGCTGTTCATTGGCGAAAAGGTCGGCCGCGGCGGGCCCAAGCTGGATATTGCGCTGGACCCCCTGGAAGGCACCACCATCACCGCCAAGGGGACTGAAAACGCACTGGCAGTCATCGCCATGGCGCGGGATGGCGGCTTTCTCCATGCACCGGACGTCTACATGGACAAGATCGCCGTGGGTGCGGGGCTGCCGGATGACCTGATCGACATCAACGCCGAGCCGATTGAGAATCTCAGGGCCGTGGCCGAGGCGAAAAACCAGGAAGTATCGGATCTGGTCGCCTGTATCCTGGACCGGCCGCGCCACGCGGAGCTGATCGCCAAGGTGCGTGAGGCGGGCGCCCGTATCAAGCTGATCTCTGACGGTGACGTCTCCGGCGTGATCGCCACCTCACGGCCGGAAAGCGGCGTCGACATCTACATCGGCAGCGGCGGTGCGCCGGAAGGCGTGCTGGCGGCGGCGGCGCTGCGCTGCATCGGCGGCCAGATGCAGGGCCGTCTGATGTTCCGCAACGATGATGAGCGGGGCCGCGCCCACAAACTTGGCATCGAGGATTTCGACAAGGTTTATCTTCGGGACGAGATGGCGTCGGGTGACGTGATGTTTGCGGCCACCGGCGTGACCGACGGCTCCATGGTGCGCGGTGTTCGGCGCTTCGGCAAAGGGGCGGAAACCCAGTCGATCGTCATGCGCTCCAGCACGGGCACAGTCCGCGTGGTCGACACCTTCCACAATTTCGAGCGCAAGCCCGAATACGCCGTCACTTTGTGAGCGAGGGCGCGGCCGTGAACGCGCCTCCTGGACCTGCTCCTGCCACCATTCTGAATGTTGAACGCTCAGTCACCGGCCGCCGCTGGCGCGCCCGGCTGGCTGATGACCGCGCCGCCCTGGCTTTGGCGCAAGCGCTGGGCGTGCCGGAGATCGTCGGCAGGGTGCTCGCCGCCCGGGACGTATCGCTGGAGGATGCGCCAGGATTTCTGGAACCGTCCCTCAAGACCCAGTTGCCCGATCCGGCACACATGAAAGATATGGCAAAGGCGGCGGCGCGCCTAGCCGATGCGGTCGAGGCGGGTGAACGGGTTGCGGTTTTTGGCGATTATGACGTGGACGGCGCGACGTCGGCCGCAGTGCTGCAGCGATACTTCGCTGCGCTGGGCGCAGAGATCGATATCTACGTGCCGGACCGTCAGGCGGAAGGCTATGGCCCCAATACGCCAGCCTTGTTGCAGCTAAAAGAGCAGGGCGCGCAGGTAGTGGTGACGGTGGATTGCGGCATCACCGCGTTCGAACCGCTGGCGGCTGCCGCTGATGCTGGACTGGATGTGATCGTGGTGGACCATCATGTGGCGGAGCCGCAACTGCCCGCGGCGGTGGCCGTGGTCAATCCCAACCGCCTGGATGATCCCTCACCGCACAAGCAGCTGGCCGCGGTGGGGGTCGCCTTTCTGCTGGTGGTGGCGCTGAACCGGGAATTGCGCGACCGCGGGAGGTTCGCCGGCGGCAGCGAGCCGGATCTGGTGTCATTGCTCGATGTGGTCGCGCTCGGCACGGTGGCCGATGTGGTGCCGCTGACCGGCGTCAACCGCACCCTGGTGGCCCAGGGCCTCAAGGTACTGACGCGGCGGATGCATCCCGGTCTGGTGGCACTGGCGGATGTATCCCGCCTGAACGAGGCGCCGCGAGCCTGGCACCTGGGGTTTCTGCTTGGGCCGCGGGTGAATGCCGGTGGCCGGGTGGGCGAGGCGGGTCTGGGCGCGCAACTGCTCACCTGCACCGACCCTGCGGTCGCTCATGAACTGGCCGAAAGGCTGGACGCCTACAACACCGAGCGGCGGGATATCGAGGCAGCGGTTCTGGACGCCGCCTTGCCCCGGGCGCTGGCGATGAATGACGCTGTCCTGCTGGTGGACGGTGAGGGCTGGCATCCGGGTGTCATCGGCATCGTTGCCTCACGTCTGGTGGAGCGGGTGCGCCGGCCCGTCTGTGTGGTGGGCGTGGCCGACGGAATGGGCAAGGGATCCGGCCGGTCGATCACCGGCGTTGATCTTGGCAGCGCGGTGATTGCCGCGCGGCAAGCGGGCCTGCTGGTCAATGGCGGTGGCCACAGAATGGCCGCGGGCTTCACGGTGGAGGCCGGTGGCATCGACGACCTGCGCGCCTTCTTCAACGAGCGGCTGGGCGGGCAAGTCACCGCCGCTGCGGCTCAGCCGGAGCTCTCAATTGACGGCGTGCTCGCGGTTGCCGGCGCCAGCCGTGACCTGATGGCGGAAGTGGCGCGGGTGGAGCCTTTCGGCATGGGAAACCCGGAGCCACGTTTCGCGCTGATGAATGCGCGCATCGCCAAGGCGGATGTGGTGGGTGGCGACCATGTGCGTTGCTTCCTCGGCGGTCAGACATCCGGCGGCAGCGCCCGGCTCAAAGCCATTGCCTTCAGGGCGCTTGGTGGAAATGGGGGGAGCGGTGGAGGCAACGGCGACTCCCAACTGGGCGAAGCCCTGCTACAGGCCGCGGGCGGCCAGACCCTGCATCTGGCCGGCCGGCTGCGTCCGGACACTTGGCAGGGCCGCGACGATGTCCAGTTCGTCATCGAGGACGCTGCACCCGCGGTTTAGGCTGGTGGCAGGGCGCCGCCTGCGCCCAGTTGCCACCCGCACGGATTGACGCTTGATTTTGCCCGCCGCCGCGCGTACCTGATGCCGCATAAATCGCACGGCGCACATAGCCCGTGCCCCGCGACCCCATCGTCTAGTCAGGTCTAGGACGTCACCCTTTCAAGGTGAAAACACGGGTTCGAATCCCGTTGGGGTCGCCATTTCCTCGAATTTGCAGTTAGCGCTAGCGCCGGGTCGGGTCGCAATTGAAGGTGCGCTCGGTCACGTTGTTGCCGGCGTTGCCGTCAGCAGGATTACCGCGCGGATAGAGCATGACGCGAATGCGGAGCTGATAGCGGCGATTGCTCGGCAGCCCGGCCAGGGGATGCCGCAACGTGACGGCCCGACGAGAGCGGATGTGATTGGGGTACCAGGTGGCGGAGTTGATCACCTGACGGTTGTCGATCCACGCCTGAACCAGCGTATTGATGCGCAGCAGCGGCACCCGGCCGGTGCCGCGGTTGCTCAATGCGAAGCGAAAGGCCGGTCCACAGACCCCGCGCGGAAATCGGATATTTGACACACTGAGATCATAGCCAGCCGAACCGCCCCTGCATCCGGAAGGGAGGGTGAAAGAGATCGGCCCGGCCGAGTTGTTGGCGCGGTTCTCGCCAAGGGTGGCCAAACGGCCGTGGGGGTCTATGCGAATTCGCCCCACATATGGCGCGCCGGCCGCCCGACTCAATCTGACGAACTGGGTGGTGGATTTCCCCGGCCGTATGCGGGACCGGATGGTCAGCACATGCCTGCTCCATTCGCCGCGGACATCGCTCTGCTTATAGGAGAACCAGACCTGAAAAGGCTTGGTCACGGGGCCAAGGCCGGCATTCTTGAATATGAGCCTGAGCGTGGGCTTGCCGCCGCGGCCACATGTTCGGTTCGCTATAAGACGCACGAACTGAACGTCGGTGGACTTCCAGTTGGTGGGCGTCTTGAAAGGGATCAAGCTGGCGCATTTCAGGCGCACGGTCCGGGTGCGGGCCTTTTTCATTCCCCAGGCGGACAGGCAGGGCGCCACGTAGTATTGGGTCCTTTGGCGCAGGTTTTTGATGACGATGTCGACGGTATAGCGCCGGAACAGCAGGTGCGGGGAGCTAAAGACGCTCCGGTTGCACACGAACCGTGGGATCTGGAAGCGTCGGATCTGACGGCCGGCAGTTACCACGCCGATCGCCGTAAGCTGCTGTCCCCGAACCCGCACCTGGGCGCGGGTGGCAATGGCAACACGGACGAAGGTCTGGGAGATGTGGTTGGAATTTGATGGGCTGGGATTGGATTTGCACTCCAGCCATCCGACCCGCACGACCATGCGGATCCGGGCGCTCGCGCCGGTCACGTTGATGAGTTGGTGGCGCTCAACCGTGACTTCGAACGTCGGCCGGCGCGCTTCGGCCGCAGAGGCGCTCAACACACTGGCTGCAAACACACCGGCGGCGAGCGCGAGATACGTGGACGAATGCGATCTACGAGCAAGGTCATGCATATCGGGCTCCGATTGGCAGACTATTGACGTAGTTTGCACAGACGCTGGCTGACGGTGGCGACCCAGGAATCGCGGGTCCGCCGAAAGAACGGCCGGCTAATCTCCGAGGCGCTCCGGTAGCCGCCACGTTCGTGGTTCCGGCGAATGTGGATCAGTCGGGCGAGTGCTGTCTTATGTGCACCAGGCTTCCGCGCGTGGGCGCCCGTGGCCGTGATATTCTTGCAGATCCGATAGGCTGCGTGGGCGGGTGGGGGTGCGTAAGTGCCGGCAAAGCCGACACTGATGACGGCCGCAAGCGTCGCGACGACGTTCCGAAAGCGCAGATTCATGAATTGCCCCTCTGACTTATCTCGACTCTGGCCGTGCACAGAAGTGCCTCAGGCCTGAACACCACTATATTATCAATTACGATAGCGAACTCCTAGGCATTGCCAAGGGTGTTGTGCTGCGCGATGCGGAGTTGCCAAATCCCTCCGGAATGAAGTGGTGCGCCCTATGGCGCACCGACCTATATGAAAAGGGGTGGTAGGAAGCGGCGACGGATGATCGACAGACGAAAATTCGGGGCGGCTACCAATCGCGACGGCTAGCCCATATTTCGTTGGTGATCACCGCACGACATCACCATCCGCGCGTATCTCATACTTTGCCCAGGCCTTGCCCGGGCCTTGAACAGGGCCGTTATTTCCGGTCCGCGACTCATCAGGACAGTCCGCCGCCATGACAACCCAGCTTAGAAATATCGCCATTATCGCCCATGTGGATCATGGCAAGACCACCCTGGTGGACCAGCTGTTCCGGCTGAGCGGCATGTTCCGTGACAATCAGCGGGTGGAAGAGCGCGCCATGGATTCCAACGAGCTGGAGCGGGAGCGGGGCATCACCATCCTGGCGAAATGCACCAGCGTCGAGTGGCAGGGCACGCACATCAATATCGTCGACACGCCCGGCCACGCGGATTTTGGCGGCGAGGTCGAGCGCATCCTGAGCATGGTCGATGGCGTGCTGTTGCTGGTGGACGCGGCCGAGGGCCCCATGCCGCAGACCAAGTTCGTCACCATGAAGGCGCTGGCCCTGGGCCTGAAGCCAATCGTGGTGGTCAACAAGGTCGACAAGCCAGAGGGCCGTCCCTACGAAGTGCAGGACGAGGTGTTCGAGCTGTTCACGGCGCTGGATGCCAGCGACGAGCAGCTGGATTTCCAAACTGCTTTCGCGTCGGCCAAACAGGGCTGGGCCGGGCTGACGCCGGAGGACAATGGCAACGGCATGGACGCGCTGTTCAACATGATCGTCGAGCATGTGGCGCCGCCAACCGGAGATGCGGATGCGCCCTTCACCATGCTGGGGACGACGCTGGCAGTGGACTCCTATCTGGGGCGTATTCTGACCGGGCGGATCGCCACCGGTGTTGCGACGCCGGGCATGACCGTCAAGGCCCTGAGCCGCGAAGGCGATGTGATCGAAACCGCGCGCATCACCAAGCTGCTGGCCTTTCGGGGCCTCGAACGGGTGGCTGTCGACCGGGCGGCGGCGGGCGACATCATCGCCATCGCCGGCATGCCCACCGCGACGGTTGCCGACACGCTCTGCGATCCCGTGGTTGAGACGCCCCTGCCGGCACAGCCGGTCGACCCACCGACCCTGGCCATGACTTTTGCGATCAATGACTCCCCCCTGGCGGGCAAGGAGGGGTCGAAGGTCACCTCGCGCATGATCCGTGACCGGCTGTTGCGCGAGGCCGAAGGCAATGTGGCCATTGAGGTCACCGAAACCGGCGGCAGCGACGCCTTTGAGGTCGCCGGCCGGGGCGAGCTCCAGCTGGGCGTGCTGATTGAGCAGATGCGCCGGGAAGGCTTTGAGCTGTCGATCAGCAGGCCACGTGTGCTGTTGCGTGACAATCCGGAAACGGGCGCGCTCGAAGAGCCCTACGAGGAAGTGCAGATCGACGTGGACGAGGATTTCTCGGGCATCGTCGTTGAGGCCATGAGCCTGCGCAAAGGCAAGATGACGGAGATGCGGCCGTCAGGCGGCGGCAAGGTGCGGCTGACCTTTCTGGCGCCGGCGCGAGGGCTGATCGGCTATCACGGCGAGTTCCTGACCGAGACCCGCGGCACCGGCATCATGGCGCGGATCTATCATTCCTATGGCCCGCACACCGGCCCGATTCCCGGGCGGCGCAATGGCGTGCTGGTGTCGAACGCGGCGGGCAAGAGTGTCGCCTACGGCCTGTTCGGGCTGGAGGGCCGCGGCGAGCTGTTCATCGAAAGCGGCATCCAGGTCTATGAGGGCATGGTTATCGGTGAGCACAGCCGGGGGAACGACCTGGATGTGAACCCGATGAAATCGAAGCAGCTGACCAACGTCCGTGCGTCCGGCACCGACGAGGCTGTCCGCCTGACACCGCCGCGGCTGATTTCGCTGGAGCAGGCGATTGCCTATATCCAGGACGACGAATTGGTGGAAGTCACGCCGAAGACCCTGCGCCTGCGCAAACGCCATCTGATTTTCCACGAACGCAAACGCCACGCGCGCGCGGCGGAGAAGGCAGGGGCATAAGGCTTCGTGGAGTTCCTGAGGGGCCGCCGAATGTGGCCGGCTGGCTTTGCCAAATCCCTTTCGGCCCCGGCCAAACCCGGTTTATAGGTTTGCCATGACTGACCGCACAGCACCCCCGTTTCGCGCCGACCATGTCGGCAGTTTGCTCCGTCCGCCGCGGCTGGCCGAGGCGCGCGCCCGGATGAAGGCGGGCGACCTGTCGGCAGAGGCCTGCCGCGCCGTGGAGGATGAATGCATCCGCGACGCTGTAGCCCTGCAGGAGTCTGCCGGTCTGGACGCGATCACCGACGGCGAGTTCCGCCGTGATTACTGGCATCTGGATTTTCTTGCGGGTTTTGATGGCATTGAGATGATCGAGCAGCGCAAGGAGCGCGCGTTCGAAATTGGCGAGCAGCCGCCGATTACTCGTGCCACCGGCAAGGTACGCCACAGCCGCGGCATCTTCGTCGATCACTTCGCCTTCCTGCGGGACGTCACCGGGCGCACTCCCAAGATGACAATTCCGGGCCCGTCGCTGTTGCACCTGCGCCCGGGGGCCGATGCTGCGGATCCTGCGGTGTATCCGGACCTGGATGAGTTCTGGGCCGATGTGGCCGCAGCTTACCGGGCAGAAATCGCCGCCCTGGCTGACGCCGGCTGCACCTATCTGCAGATCGATGATGTCAGCTTTGCCTACCTGTGCGATGCCGGCATGCGCGAAAGTTTTGCGGCCCGCGGTGATGATCCGGATGAGACCTGTGACCTCTATGTGCGCCTGATCAACGAGGCGGTGCGCGACCGTCCAGCGGGCATGACCGTGGCTGTCCACATGTGCCGCGGCAACTTCAAGAGCAGCTGGGTTGCCGAAGGCGGCTACGAACCGGTGGCGGAAAAGGTGCTGGGCGGGCTCGAAGTGGATGGCTTTTTCATGGAATATGACACGGATCGCGCCGGCGGCTTTGAGCCGCTCCGCCATACGCCCGCGGGCAAGACCGTGGTGCTGGGTCTCGTCACCACCAAGACGCCCGAACTGGAACGCGTTGACGACCTGAAACGGCGAATCGAGGAGGCCGCTGCCCAGGTGCCGCTGGAAAACCTCTGCCTCAGTCCGCAATGCGGCTTCTCCAGCACCCACCACGGCAATGCGGTCACCGAAGACGACCAGAAGCGCAAGCTGGCGCTTGTTGTGGAGACGGCGGACGCGGTATGGGGTTAAGGGGGCCTAATTTCGGCTAGCATTAATCTGTGTGAAACTTCAAGCAAGCGGCGGGTAATGGACTGGGGATCTTGGGTGGTTGACCTACTTGGCACTCTAGTCGGTGCCGGCTTCGGCGCCTTGATAGGTGCCACTTTGGCATTCAAGTATGAACGACGCTCAAAGCAAGCTGATATCTTATCGACGGAGTTGTCGTCGGCGCGTCTGGCGCTAATAGTGATTGCAGGGCAGCTGAATACCCTGATTCATTATCGCAGAGATTTAGTTGAACCCTATAAAAGCCACCTCCTAAACTGGCTCGCAATGCCTGCCGACGACGTCGGCGATTGCAAAGATTTGGTGCTCAAGATTGAAGATCTTTCATTTGTCCTCGGCACTGAAGATGGATCGGCAATGTTTGAGCTTATTTTATCGCAGCGACGTTTTTTTGCCGCGATTGAAGTAATACAAAAACGGTCCGCGCATATCGTGGCAAATGTTCAAGGGAAAGTTTCTCGCGCTTTTGAGTCAAGTTCCTTCCAGACGAACGAAGAACAGATCTTGGAACTTGTCGGATTTCACAACGCCGAAGTAGGAAAAAGAATGCACTTATCGCTTTGCTCCCACGTGGACGGATCAATCGAGATGCTCCAAGCCGCAAACCGCAATCTATTGCGCATATTCAAAGACTATTTCCCGAGAGGAACGAAGTTTCACCATGCAAAAGACCTTGCGGAAGATTGACAATGCCTAAATCCAACAGCCTTGGAAAAACGCTATGAAAACAGCCATCGTCAATCTTGCCACCATCGTTACCGGCGACTGGCGGGAACCGTTTGCGGACGGCGATACGATCCTGATGGAGGACGGCAAGATCACGTCCGTGGGCACGGGCGACGCCAGCGCCGTCGAGGCCTGCGATGTGGTCATTGATGCGGGCGGGGCGACGGCGATCCCCGGGCTGATCGACAGCCAGATCCACAATACATTTGGCGACTACACGCCGCGGCAGAAAACCGTGGGCTACCTGGAAAGCTACGTCCATGGCGGTGTCACCACGGGCATCAGCGCGTCGGAAGTGCATGTGACCGGGCGGCCAAAGGATCCAGAAGGGGTCAAGGCGCTGGCTGTCGCCGCCATGAAATGCTTCGAGCATTACCGCCCTGGCGGCATGCGGGTCTGGGCAGGCTCGGTGATTCTGGAGCCGGGGCTGGTTGAAGCGGACTTCAAGGAGCTGGCGGACAAGGGTATCTGGCTTGCGAAAGCAGGATTCGGCGCGGTCGAAAGCCCATTTGACTACGCCCCCATGGTCGCCTGGGCCAAACAACATGGCATGATCACCACCGTGCATACGGGCGGGTCATCAATCCCCGGCTCTTCCGGTATCTGGTGCGACCACCTGATGGCCATGCAGCCCCATGTTTCCTTCCACGTGAATGGCGGGCCGGTGGCCATGCCCGACGAGGATTTCCCCCGCATCGTGAATGAGAGCGAAATCGCTCTGCAAATCTGCACGGCGGGCAACATGCGGACGGCGCTCTGGATCACGGAGCTGGCGAAAGAGGCGGATGCTTTCGACCGGCTGTTGATTGCGACCGATACGCCCACGGGCTCCGGCATCATGCCGCTCGGCATGATCTACACCATCACCCTGCTGGCGGCCGTGGGGAACACGCCGGTCGAGCACGCGATCGCCGCGGCCACGGGCAACAACGCGCGGGTCTACGGTCTCAACTCCGGCTTCCTTCAGGAAGGCAAGGATGCGGACGTGGTGGTGGTTGACGCCTGTGTGGGCGGCTCCCAGGACACGGCCCTCGACGCACTGCGCAACGGCGACATCTGCGCGGTGGGGGCGGTGGTCACGGATGGCGTGCCGCGCTTCGTTGGCCGCAGCCGCAACACACCGGCATCCATGAAAACCGTGCGCACCGCGTCCAGCAATATCCAGATGGATTTCGCCACGCCGGCCCATTAGGCGCGCCAGCCCCCTGAGCCAATCCGCATAAACAAGCATGAGAATCTAAATGGACCCGACCTTCGCCAGCTATCACATTCGCAAATGGTATGCCCAGTCAGACGAGACCCTGGTCAACGAGACGGGCCGCCCGGCGGATGGCGAGCCGGTGCGGAAATTCGTCATCGCCTGCGCGGTGCACAACCCCTATGCGGGGCAGTTCAGCGAAGATCTATCCAGGCTGATCGACGACTCGCCGGCGTTGGGCGCGGAATTCGGCCGACGGTTGCTGGACCTTGCCAGTGGCGTGCCGATCCAGAGCTACGGCAAGTCCTGTATTGTCGGCGTCAATGGCGAGTATGAGCATGGAAACGCGCTGCTCACCACGGCATTCGCCAACCCTGTGCGTGAGGCGATTGGCGGTGCGAAAGCGTGGATCCCGTCCACGGGCAAGCGCGGCGGTCCCGGGACAGAGATTGACATTCCCCTGGCGCACAAAGATGCGCTCTACGTCCGCTCCCACTACGACACGGTCACAGCCAGCTTCGCTGATGGGCCGGATCCGGACGAAATACTCGTAATCATGGCGGCGGCCAGCCGTGGCCGGCTGCATGCGCGGCTCGGCGGGCTGACCCTTGACGACATGACGGGCGAAGACGGACTCACCTAGGGCGGGCGTTACTCCGCCGCCGCGGCGGTGCCAGAAAGGTGATCGAGCAGACTGAGCGCCTCATCGGTGGACTCAACAAGGTCAGCCATGATGCGGCGGAGCTCGGTGAAGTCCTTCCGGCTCAGACGGCCGAAATGCACATCGTTGACCTGGGACTGGATTGTCGCGAGCTCCCGAAACCGTTGTCGGCCTGCGTCCGTGATGCGCAGCACCACCCGTCGGCGGTCGGCGGGGTCCTCGCTCTTTTCCACCAGGCCCATGCGGACCAACCGGGTGATCTCGTTAGTCACTGCGCTGCCGCTCAAATGCAGATGGTCCGCCACCCGCGTCACGCTCACATCCCGCTGCTTGCTCAGGCGGGCAATGGAAATGAGGATCGTGTATTGCGGCCCGCTGACGCCGATCAAACGGGCATAGCCGTCCCGCACTGCCTGCAGCCTTGCCGCGAATGCCAGTGAGTTGTGGACCAGTGCCCGAAATCCATCATCGCCGCCGTCTTCCAGCAGTTCAGGACGGGTGACGGTCAATGGCGCCCTGTTTTTCGATGGGGGTGTTGATTGAGACACCGGGCTTATTCCGCTGCCTGGGCCGCCGCCGCAGTGTCGAGGGCGAAGGAGCCGAGCGCGTCGGTGACCATCCCGTCCACTTCTTCCCAGGGGTAGGTGCGCATGGAATGGCCGCAGGTAACGAACTGCGCGCCGGCGTAGAAGGCTTCGTATTGGGCATGCCGCCCGGCATATTCGGAACCGAGCGCGTCCCAGGCCAGATTGAGGAATTTGATGCGATCCTCGGCCGTTTCCCCTTCACGTGATGAAATCTGCGTCCGCTCGATGATGTTGGCGAGCTCTGGGTTCCCGAAGTCGGCGCTGGAGGAGGGGAGCATGATCAACGCGCCGCCCGCCAGCTCCCGGATGTCGTTGGTGAAGGTGGCATAGAGCGATTGGGTGTAGACCTGCGCGGCATAGAGCATGTTCCGGCGCGGCGCCCAGTGGCCGCTCTTGCCCCGTGGTTCGCCTGCGGCTTCCATGCCGTAAAGCAGGCCTTCCACGGTGGAGACTTCCGACGCCAGTCTGCCAAGGGTCTGCTGCACGGCCGGAATCTTGATCGTACCGATGGTCTCGCACATGCGCCGGGCGATCCCGAGCAGGAACTTGAGCTTCACCACCAGCCGCACCTGGGACTGGTGATTCTGGTAGATGTGACCGGGGGTGTCGTGGAACTGGGCGCGGCACATGTCCGTGTCACGAAAGACGAAAATCCGCTCCCACGGCACCTTCACGTCGTCGAAATAGACCAGCGCGTCATTCTCATCCAGTTTGTGCGACAGCGGCCGGTCGAACTCGTTGGGCGCCGCGGCCTCAAAGCTGCGCCGGGAGAGAATTTTGATGCCCTTTGCGCCAAGCGAGATGCCGAAGGAAATCGCGTAGTCCTCTTCTCCGGGGAACAGCGGCTGCAGATTGGCGACGAAGACCTCATTGGCCATGATCGACCCGGTGCCGAGCATCTTGGCGCCGCGGACGGTCACGCCCTCGCTGTCCTCGTCGACGATCTTGAGGGTCATATCCGCGCCTTCCTGCTCGCTCCAGTTCTTGGAGCGGTCGGCCTGCGGATTGATGATCACGTAGGTGAGATAGAGATCGTTGTCCCGGCAATAGGCGTGATAGTCGCCCATGGCCTGAGCGTGCCGGGAGCCATGTTTCTCGAACACTTCCAGGCCAATTGCCTGGCCGGTGAGGGCGCTGGCGACATGATCCGGGGAGCGGCCCATGAAGCCATAATGGGGCTCCGCCCAGCGCATCATCGATTTCCGGCGGGAGACAAAGTCGTCATAGGTCTGCGCCTGCATCCAGCTGCGGTTGACGAAGGTGCCAGGCCGTGTCGGGCTTTCAAAGGTCATCACCTCCTGATTTTCCGGCCGGGCCTGAAAGTCGTAGAGGTCGCAAACGGATCTGATCGCGTTGCGGAAGGCCGGGTGCGTGGTGACGTCATCCACTTTCTTGCCGTCCAGAAAAACTTCTCGTCCGTCCTGCAGGCTCTTCAGATGGGTGGCGCCGTCTTTGACTGTCATAATCACTCTCCCGTTCCACATGTTCGGGCGTCAGGATAGCCAGAATATTACCTTTGGCAATTACCTTTTTAATTTAGGTATTAGTATCACCCCGCCGCCCGCCGGAGACTTGGGTCAAATTGCTGACAATTCGGGTTGCGGTCGTATCGGTCACCGGCCAGGCGGGCTATGAAGGGGCGATAGGCCAAGGCTGCAACGGAACGATAACTCATGACTGGACTCGAGAGACTTCTGTCGAACGGCAATCTGTTCGCCGATCTGCCGGACCAATTGCTGGACGAGCAGCTCGATACTCTGGCAGAAGGCGCCGGCCTGCGGGTCGTGCGGATTGTATCCACCGGCCAGGCGACGCCGACCGGGGAATGGTACGATCAGGATGGGCCTGAATGGGTGGTGCTGTTGAGCGGCAGCGCCGTCCTGCAATTTGAAGGGGAGCCTGAACAGCGCCACATGGCGCCTGGGGACTGGATGGCGATCCCCGCCCATGCGCGCCATCGGGTGGAAGCGACCGCCGGAGATGAGCCGACCGTGTGGCTGGCGGTTCACTATCAGTCGGCAGATGACGTCAGGGCTTAAACGGGAATCCAGATACCCATTTGCAGCGACGTCCGGCTGACGTGTTCATCCGGCGCAGACAGGTCTGATGACGTTTCTGAGCGTGGGCCATGGCGGCAGCGCGGCTGCTGAAATATCGGGTAGGTAATGTGGGATGCGGCCCCATTGGCCGATAGCAGTTCCGGTTCAGTCGATGTTTTTCAATTTCCGCGCGGGCGCCTTCCAGAACCCGACGGTTGTCGTTCTTAAGCCTGTCTTTGGGACGCCGTTCGCCACGGGAGACGGCCATGAAGAGTATATCGCCCGCCGGGCCACCATGGCACATGCCGGCGAAGGACGCCCAAAGGCGGGCTGGGGGTTTGTCCGCCCGGGCAGGGGCGACGACGACGCCGCCTAGCGCCATCGCAAGGGCAATGATCGCCAACGTCGGTCTCATCAGCTGATCGCTAGGTTTAGTGGTCATGGTCCGTGCGGTTCATTTCGGCTGAAGTCGCGCCTATGCGCCATCTTTTAGGGGGCGTTCGGAGGTGATCACCGCATCTGCATCCGCATAGATCCACCAGCCGGGTCGAAAGGTAACGCCGCCGAAGCTGAGCGGCAGGTCCAACAGGCCCGGTGTTTCGTCATCGCCGCGTCGTGCACTGGTGCCGATTGCCTTGACGCCGATCTCGAGCGTATCCACCCGTCGGCTGTCCCGCACCACACCGTTGATGACCACGCCGGCCCACCCATTCTTGACCGCGTTGGTCGCCATCATGTCGCCGAGAAGGCCGACACGGAACGAGCCGCCGCCATCGACCACCAGCACCCGACCTTCTCCCGGCGACTCCACCAACGCCTTCACTGGCCGGTGGTCCTCGTACACCTTTACGGTGACACAGGGGCCGCTGAAGGTGAGGCGCTTCCCAAAGCTGCGAAACTGGGTAGCGCACACCCACACCTGTCCTGGATTGGCGTCATGCAGATCGGCGGTAGAAAAGGACATGGGCTGGTCTCCGAAGGGTTGGTATTGGTGGTGTATTTGTTGGGGTTAGCAGGGATTCTGCAGGAAAAATCCGCCAACCGGCTGCAATTTCTGCCATAACCCTGTGACCGGACGGCAGGAAAAGTCGCCGACGGTCCGAACTTTGGGGGAATGTCCTATGACTGACAGTAAAAATCCAGAAACCATCGTTCTGCACGCCGGTTGGCGCGCAGATGCTTCGACGGGTTCCGTGGCGGTGCCGATCCATCAGACCACGTCCTATCAGTTCCGCGATACGGAACATGCGGCCAACCTGTTCGCCCTTGCCGAAATGGGCAACATCTACACGCGGATCATGAACCCCACCAACGACGTGCTCGAGCAGCGCATTGCGGCGATGGAAGGCGGGGCAGCGGCACTGGCAGTGGGTTCGGGCCAGGCGGCCTCGGCCTTTGCGATACAGAATTTGGCGCGCGCCGGCGACAATGTGGTGAGTTCGACCGACCTTTACGGCGGTACCTGGAACCTGTTCGCTAACACGATGAAAGATCAGGGCCTCGAAGTACGCTTCGTTGACCCGGCGGATCCGGAAGCCTTCCGCAACGCCACCGACGACCGCACCCGTGCCTATTATGCGGAAACCCTCCCGAACCCGAAGCTGCAGGTGTTCCCGATCAAGGAAGTGGCGGATATCGGCCGCGAGATGGGTATTCCGTTGATCATGGACAATACTGCCTGTCCGATTCTGTGCCGACCGTTCGAGCATGGTGCGGCGGTCATCGTCTACTCGACGACCAAATATATCGGCGGCCACGGTAACTCCATCGGTGGCGTGCTGGTCGATGGTGGCAATTTCCCCTGGGCGGATTTCCCGGAACGGCAGCCGGCATTGAATACCCCCGATCCGTCCTATCACGGTGCAGTCTGGACTGTGGCGACGGAGCCGTTGGGACCGGTCGCCTACATCATCAAGGCGCGGACAACCTTGTTGCGCGATCTGGGCGCGCCAATGGCGCCCATGAATGCCTTCCTGTTCCTGCAGGGTCTGGAGACTCTGCCACTTCGCATGCGCGCCCATTGCGAGAATGCGCAGGCGGTGGCGGACTGGCTTGGCCAGCAGAGCGGCATCGCCAGCGTCATTCATCCGAGCAATCAGAATGGCGAGATGCGTCGCCGCGCGGACGCTTATCTGAGTGGTGGCTATGGCGGGCTGGTCGGGTTCGAGCTGGCGGGCGGCAAAGATGCCGGGCGAAAATTCATCGACTCCCTGGAGCTGTTCTACCACGTCGCCAACATCGGCGACGCTAGGTCACTGGCGATCCATCCAGGTTCCACCACGCACAGCCAGTTGACGCCTGAAGAGCAAATTATGACCGGTGTAACGGACGGCTATGTGCGGCTATCCATCGGAATCGAGCATATCGACGACATCATCGCCGATCTTAGTCAGGCTCTGGCAAAGGCCGGGTGAATAGTCGTTGAGGAACTGCCCATGGCCGACGGCCAGCTCATAGAAGAACCGGCGCCGATAGAAACGGCGCCGGCCCCTGGTTCGCTGGAACGGTTTATTCCGTTCCGGCGCGCCGACCTGATCGAAATGTGCCTGCAGGACGCCTGGTTCACGGACGGCCAGCGGCGGCGATTTCGCAGCGTCGCCGCTCTCCTTACCGGCCTCATTCACCACGAGTTCCACCAGCAACTGGAGGAGCTGAAAGACGCCTATGCCCCGCTCAATCCAGACCTTGATACCCGTACCGTCGAGTTGAGCGCTCAGGTGGAAACCGGGGAAACCAGGACAAAGCTCGTGGAAGGGCTGCGGCGAGTCATTGAGCAGGCGAATTTTGAGCAGTTGGGGGAAAAAGAGCTGGCCGATGCGATGGCCAGCGAATCCCTGTTCCAGGTCCGACTGCATGTAGATTTCCGCGATTTTGAAGACATGCTGTTCTTCAAGCGCGGCGAGACGGTGCGGACGGAAACCGTGCGCAAATGGTTCGGTCTACGCAAGCGCGAAGTCACATTCACCAATTACGACCGTGTGGTGGTCTTCTTTCGGTTCAAGGGCGAGGCGCATTTCGAGGGCCGGCGACGCCGGGGCCTGCCATTTGAGCCGGGCTCAGTTGTGATCAAGCTGTTCCAGAACATTCCCAAAGACGATATCGAAATGCTCTTCCCCAACGCTGAAGTGCGCATGAAGCCCATCGACAAGGTCATCATCGGCGTCCCTGCGGTGGTGGGCGGCCTGATCGTACTGGTCACGAAGCTAGGCAGCACCATGGTGCTGATCGGCAGTCTGTTCGCCTTCTGGCTGGGCTTTCGGGCGGCGGATGTGAAGATCGACCAGACGACCCTGATTGCACTTGTTTTGGGGCTGGGCGCGCTTGCTGCGTTTTTATGGAAACAGTTCGGCAATTTCCGCAACCGCAAGGTCCTCTTTATGAAGGCGTTGTCCGAGACGCTCTATTTCAAAAATCTCGACAACAATGCGGGCGTTTTTCATCGGTTGATCGATACGGCGGAGGAAGAGGAATCCAAGGAAGTGCTGGCCGGCTATTTCATGCTGTTGCGCACCGGCGTGCCCATGACCGCCGCGGAACTGGACCGGGAGGTGGAGTTCTGGTTCCGCGACCAATGGGACTGTGTTTTGGATTTCGAAGTCAACGATGCGCTCGCCAAGTTGGTGCGATTTGGCCTGGTGACAGGTACAGATGGCCGGTATGCGGCAATCCCGATGGTGGATGCTCAGGCCCGGCTGGACGGTATCTGGGATGCAATCTTCGAACCCGACGCAGAGGTGGCGCCCGCCTAACGGTTGGGTGGTTTGCTCAGGCTGGAACGGGTTTTGCATCCAGCGGCGGGACCGGTCTTTCTCCCGGCTGGCTGACGCCCAGTGGCTTGGGTCCCTCGTATGTTACGACACGGTCGGCGGGCAGGGTGACCCGTACCTGGGTGCCGCCCTGGGTGCCAGCAGTGACTTCCAGATCGCCGCGGTGTAGCTGGGCCATGGTTCGGGCAATCGGCAGGCCAAGACCTACGCCGCCATTGTCGCCGGCGGTTTTGAAGGGTGTAAGGGCATCATCGATCTTGTCCGGCTCGATCCCGACGCCGGTGTCCACAACATCGATCAGCGCCTCGCCACTGATGCCCAAATGGCAGCCAATCTTTACCTGTCCGCCCGACGGGGTGAACTTGATGGCGTTGGACAACAGGTTCAGAACAATCTGGCGGAGGGCGGTCTCGTCGCCGCGCAGGAAAATTTTCTGGGTGGGATCGATGACCAATGCGAGCGGCTTTTCTGCCGCTGCATGATGCAGCATGCGCACACCGTTTTGAATGACGGTGGTCAGGTCCACCAGTGCTTCACGGCTTCGATCCGGATCGGCTTCCAGTGTTGAGGCGTTCAGTATGTCGTTGATCAGATCCAGGAGATGCCGGCCACTGTCGTGAATAATCTCGGTGTAGCTTTTGTAAGTGGGATGGTCGAGGGGACCGTGCACTTCCTCGCGCATGCTCTCCGAAAAGCCGATAATGGCGTTCAGGGGGGTGCGCAATTCGTGACTGAATTGGGCCAGAAAAGCGGTTTTCGCCTGGTTGGCGTCATTGGCCTGAGCCAACAATTCATCATTCCGGTGGCGCAGTTGAACTGAATGCAGCAACGACAGATAGCCACCACGGGCCCATGACACCAGAAACAGGCCAAAGGCGACTCCAAAAATTGCGAGCGCATAGTTTGCCAGGGTGCCCATGGTCAGGTTGACCAGCACGGCCGGTCCAATGGATGCTGCAACGAATGCCATGGCGGCGACCGGCAGGGGCGTCATGACTGCCGCCGCGCCGCTGGCCATACCGGCGCAGACGATTCCCAGAACCAGTTGCTGCTGTGGCGTCGCGCTGGGGAAATGGAATGCAATGAGCGCGCCCCACAATGCGCCCACGATGGTGCACCATATGATCGCCTGCCGGTCATAGCGGGCTGAAGGATTGCGCGGCCGTCCCTGGTTCCGGTAGCGCCACCATCCAGCCAGCTGGATCACCGCAATACTCAGAAACGCCATTGCCCATGCCAGGGTTGCTGGCCGGAGTTGGCCACCGTCTATGACAGCCAGGGTGATGAGTGCATTGATGGCATTGGTCGCCGCCATATAGGGCGTCGCGCGGCTGATCAGCATGATTCGCTCGACGCGCATGCTGCGGTCGACCGCTGGCGTCAAGGATTGTCGCCGCCAGAAATTGGCAAAGCCAAACACCCGGATTCCCTCTTGCTGCCCCATCACCCCAAATCTGCCAAACAGTCTAGCCCAAACAGGTTAACGCGCCTTAGACGCCCGTAAACCGGGCCTATGGGGCGGACTTTTTCAGCATTTGCCGTGTGGTTCGGCCGAGAATGGATGCCGGGTCTGCGAACAAGTCCGCCATATCGAAGTGATTCGCGCCCTCAATCTCGGCAAATTCAACGGGATTACGCGCTTTCCGCCAGGCCTCAGCAAGGGCCCGGCCCTGACGCTGGAATTCGTGCAAGTCACCGCCGGCAATGCCGACGAAGACCGGTGGCCCCCGCCGGGGGATTGCGCCGTGGGGGCTAAGTCGGCGAGCAGCAGCAGGTTTCAGGAATAGGTAGTCGTTACGTGCGGAGAGGCGGACCGGCGCCAGGTCGTAAGCGCCACTGAACAGAACGCCACCTTTGATCGCATCCTCAGGCAACCCGGCCTGCTTGCGCCATCCATCTGCCAGCAACATGCTGGAAAGATGTGCGCCGGAGGAATGGCCGGCGACGATCAGGCGGTTCGGATCGCCCCCAAACTCGGCAATATTCTTCCAGGTCCACGCCAGTGCCCGGCGTACCTGGCGCACCATTTCGGCCAATGGCGTATCCGGCGCGAGGCCAAAATCCGGGGTGATAAAAATGGCGCCCTCGGCGGCATAAGTGGGCGCGGCCGAGGCGGCAACGTTCTTTGACATCAATCGCCAGGCACCGCCGCGAATAAAAAACAGCACAGGCGCCGGCTTGCGCAGCTTTTTTGCTGGCAGGTAAATATCCAGCTTCTCAATTGGCTTGCTTCCGTAAGGTACATCCAGATGGCAGGGCAGGGTGCGTCGGGCGCGCTCCGTCTCCGACACCCAGTGCGCCTGATAGGGCGCAAGATCCGTATTGAGCACCCGTTGGTTATATTGGGCGTCCAGCTCTTCCTGGGTGTAGTGCAGGTAGACGAGCTTCCGCTTGGTCTTGGGTGCTTTGGACGTTTTTGGCGCCGGCCTGCGGCGTGGCTTTTGGGTCATGCCGTTTCCTCTTCCTCAACAATGAAATCCTGCCGCTCCAGCAACAATGAAACCGCCATCCCGAACACCAGACCCCAGAAGGGTGCGCCGATGCCCAGCAGATTGGCGTCATAGCCCGGAATCAGGTCAGTAACGGTCACGACGAATGTGACAGTGGCGCCCATGGTAAAGCGGCCGCCGAATCCCTGGCTGAAGGATTGCTGGAGGACGCGCATCATGGCCAGGCCGCCAATTACAAACAGCATGGTTTTAGGGACCGCCAGCGCGAGACCGGTGATCACTGGCGCGAACAGGGCGTAAGTGATGATCAGCAGGCCCCACCAGCAAGCGCCCATCCATTGGTGCCGGGGCTCACCGTTAGACATGACCAAAGCACTTGCTGGCCCGGTGAGGCAGGTGTTGGCGCAGCCGAACAGCCCGAAAACGAAAGAGCCGGCGCCACAGGCGAAAGTAACGGTATTGGGCGGCGGATTGTGCCCGCCCGCCCGCAGCAGGACGATGCCCTGAGCGTTTTGCAGCGCGAGGACAGAGATCAGCAGGGGCAATACCAGATCAAGCAGGGCCGCAACGGAGAAGGTCGGCGAAAAGAAAACCGGGTCTGCGATGATCGTTGCGATCGGCTGCTTTAAGTGAAATTGATCCGTCGCGAATGCCACGATCGTGGCCGCAATCAGCGCTGCCAGGATCGGCGGAAAATTGCGTGCCAGCCCTGGGCGAAGCGTCGTGCCGATGAAAGCGACCGTTGCCGCCAGCGCAATCCAGGTCGAGGTCTCAAAGGCGAGGACGATCCAGATGCCGAATTTCAAAAACACGCCAGCGATCATGGCCATGACCAGCGGCACAGGCGTGCGCCGCATCAGCCAGCCGAAGCCGCCGGTCAATCCCAGTACCAGCATGATCGCTCCGACCACCAGATAGGCGCCGACGATATCTGAATAGGGCGTGCCCTTCAGCAACGCGAGGCCGGCAATGGCGCTGCCGGGAATCGTCCAGGCGTGGATCAAGGGTAGCCGGTAGAAAACACTCAAGACGATGGTTATCAGGCCGCCGGCGAAGAAGCCGATGAAGATATACGACGACAGTTCGCGTGCGGTCAGGCCGCCTTCCAGGCCGATGCCCAGCACAAGCGCCACGGGTCCCGTGCCCGCCATCAGCGCCGCCGCCAGACCATTGGCGAAGTGATAGAACCGCATGTGCCTGAGGGATTCGGCTATCGACGGACGGTCAGCGCCTGGCCTTTCAAACACGCGGCGACTCCTTATGAAGCGGGACGGACGCCGGACCCTAGCGAGCCGTCAATGCGGCGGTCAACGATCCTGCTGGCAAAGGGTGTTGTCTGTTGGCTGGGTTGCATCGGGCGCATGCAATCCGCTGGCGGTCGAACATCATTGCGCCAGTTTGATCGCCACCTCACCCAATGCCTGGCCCTGCATCCGTGCGACCGCCAGCTCTGCACCCGAAGGGCGGTCACCCTCGCCGGCGGTGATGGTGCCGGCGCCCAGCGGGCTGCCACCGTTTGCGGAACTCTGATCCAGCACTTCTCGCGCTCGGAGACCCGGTGGCACAATCACCATGCCGTGCATCCCAAGGATCGACCACATTGAAAGAAGCGCTGTTTCGCGACCGGCGCCGGATCCCGCGCCTGTAAAGACCGTCGCCGGTCGGCCAATGAGGCCGCCGGTCATCCAGGCCTGACCGGTCTGGTCAAGAAAGGTGTGCATGGCGGCGCTCATGGAACCGAAATGCACCGGCGTGCCAAAGGCAAAGCCGTCATATTGGTCGAGGGTGGCCGGGTCGGCTTCCGGCACATGGGCGAAGGGCGCGCGTTTCTCTGTCATATCCGCGCCATAGATTGCGGGCCCAGCCGGTATCTCCGCCACCTGCTGCAGGATTGCAGTGCATCCGCTAACGTCGTCCACGCCTTCGGCCACCGCTTCCGCCATGCGCCAGGTGACGCCGCTGGCGCTGTGGAACACAATCAGGACTTGCGCCATTGCCGGATTCTCCCTTGGTCTTGTCTGCACTTGCGCTTGGCCCGCAAGCTTGCAAGGCTGATCCTACAGCCGGTTGCCGGTCAGTGTCAGGGGGCCAGTGTCATAGGGGCCAGTGTCAGGGGGAACGGCGGCATGATCGTCGAAATGCGCATCTACACCATCTATGTGGGCAAGGCGCCGGAATTCGTCCGGCTCTATGAACAGGACGGGTTGCCGCTGCAGATCCCCATCTGTGGCGCGCCTGTAGGCATGTATCAAACCGAATTTGGCCCCATGAGTCAGGTGATTCTGCAGTGGCGGTATGACAGTCATTCGGACCGCGATACGCGCAGGGCCAGGCTGATGGCGGAACCGGGATGGATGGCCTTCCTTCAGGCGGCCGGGCCATTGGTGCAGAACGAGGAAAGCCGCCTGCTGCTGCCGACAGCGTGGCAGGCCCAGCAATGGAAGGGAGTGTGATGTCAGTTCCAAGAACCCATCGCGTCGGTATCGCCGGCTTCGGTTTCATCGGGCGCTATCTCTACGATCGTATGTTGGCGGAGCCTGACGCGGGCCTGGCTCCGGCCTTTGTCTGGAACCGCACGCCGGATCGGCTTGCAGGCCTGCCCGAAAGCCTCGTTCTGGACGATCTGTCCCGCGCTGGCGAGCGCAACGCCGATCTGATCGTTGAAGTCGCCCATCCCGACGTCACCCGCGCCCATGGCGCCCAGTTCCTGGAAGCAGCCGATTACATGCCTGCGTCCGTCTCGGCGCTTGCGGATGCCGATCTGGAAGCATCGCTGACTGCAGCATGCGCCGCCGCGGGAACACGCCTTCTTATTCCCCATGGCGCGCTGGTTGGCGTCGACAACCTGGTCGAAGGGCAGGATGTTTGGAAAGAGGTGACCATCACCTTCGAGAAACATCCTGACTCCATCGATTTTTTGGAAAGCGGCCTTCAGCCTAACCTGACAGAGCGTACGGTCGTTTTTGAAGGAACGACACGTGAGATCGGCAGGCTGTTTCCGCGCAACGTCAACACCATGGTGACCTGCGGCCTTGCAACGGTAGGGCTGGACGCCTGTCGGGGGGTCCTGATTTCCGACCCGGCGCTGGAGATCGGCATTGCCGATGTCCAGGCCGCCGGTAAGGAAGGTGCCGTCCTCCACATCCGAAAAGAGCAGAAAATGTCGGGTGTGTCTGGCACCGAGCTATTGGGCAGTCTTTACAGCTCCATCCGTCGTGCGGTGGGCGGCCAGGTTGGTCTGACATTCGTTTGAGGCATTGAGGTGAGTCAATAGACGGGCGGGTTGCGGCCCCTTATGATGCTAATGAGGGGTATGACCCCCCGATCCAGGGAGGAATTCATGTCAGAAAAAACAAAACCGACAATCAGTCGCCGCACGGTTCTCGCCGGCGCGGGCGCGGGCGCCGTTGCATCGGCAGTACCGCTCAAGCATGGCTTTGCGGCCAGCAAGATCAAGGTGGGCGTCCTGCTGCCGCGGTCCGGCCCGCAGGCGCAGATTGGCATTGATTGCCAGCGCGGTGCGGACATTGCGGCGGAGGTTCTCAAGGCCGAGGGCTATCCCGACATGGAGTTCGTGCTGGGCGACACCGAAACAAAGGTCGACGTGGCGCGTGCCCAGGCTGAAAAGCTGATTGATGGTGGCGCCAATGTGATCGTGGGGTGCTTCGACTCTGGGCAGACCATGGCTGCAGCACAGGTGTGCGAGCAGAAGAATGTCCCGCTCGTGGTGAACATCGCCGCCGTCACCAAGCTGACCGAACTTGGCTATAAATGGGTTTTCCGCAACTTCCCAACCGGTCCGATGATCGTGCGTGACGCCTTCGTCAACCAGAAGAAGTTGTTCGGCATGTCCGGCGCGACGCCGAAGCGGGTGGCGTTGCTGCACGTGAATGACACCTTCGGCACAAGTCTGGCGGGCGCGCTGTTCAAGCTGACGCCGCGTTTCAAGATGCCATACAAGATCGTCGAGAAAATCGCTTACGATCCTTATGGCCGCGACTTCTCTGCCGAAGTGCGCAAGGCCAAGGGCGCCAAGCCTGATGCGCTGTGGGCGGTCAGCCGTCTGAATGATGCGATCAGCATCACCAAGGAACTGGTGCGTCAGCGCGTCGATCTCATGGGCGTCATGTCAACTGGCCCTGGCTGGTACGAGGACGCCTACATGAAGGCGACCGGCAAATACGGCAACGACGTTATCAGCCTGGTGCCGTGGGTCGACTACAAGAAGCCGATGGCGCAGAAAATGCGCGATGCCTATCAGAAGCGCTTTCCGGGACGCGGCATTACCGCCAACCAGGGCTATACCTTCGATGCCATTCTGATTGTTGCCGACGCTTTCAAGCGCGCGGGATCGACCAAGAACACGGATCTTCAGGCGGCCCTGCAGAAGACCAAGATCACAAACAATACGACGATCGGGAAGGGCATCCAGTTCAACGCCAAGGGGCAGGTGCCCTATGTGCCCAGCGGCGCGGTGCAGAACCGGGATGGTAAGCAGATCGTGGTGCTGCCGGAATTTGCGGCAGTCGGTAAGCCAATCTGGCCAATGCGCCCCTGGCGGAAACGCTAAGAGCCAAATAACGCGAGCCTCTCCGGCGGCGGTCCAGCCGCCGGGGAAGGCGTTGCTTTGCCAGCGCGCCGCTTGCTGCACGAAATCGCTGCAGCAGCCTGGGGTGCGCCGGCGGGCGGAGGGACAGCATGGACTTCTGGACCCTGGTAAACGCCCTGACCAGCGGTTTGCTGATCGGCCTGGTTTATGGCCTCAGCGCGCTGGGTCTGTCGGTGATCTTCGGCGTTATACGGATCGTCAATTTTGCCCATGGCGAAATCATGGTCATGGGCATGTTCTTCGCGTTGTTGATGTTCCAGTGGTTTGGGTTGGACCCACTGGTGTCGGTGCCGCTCGCGGCCGCGGCGATGTTCTGCTTCGGTTATGTGTTGCAGCTCGTGGTGGTCAGCCGGGTCTCCCACCTGCCTGAACACATGCAGTTTCTGCTGTTGGCGGCCATCGCCATCATGATCGTCAGCGCGTTGCTGTTGATTTTCGGGCCGGATGCCCAGGGCGTGCAGGTCGACTACGCCTGGGAATCCTTCGCCATTGGCGAGTTGATCATCGATTATCCGAAACTGTTCGCAGCCATCGCCGCCATGGTGGTCGCCGGCGTGCTGCTGGCGTTTTTCAAGTATTCGGCGACGGGCAAAGCGATTCGCGCCTGCGCCGACAACCATATGGGCGCGAAGGTGGTGGGCCTGAATGTCAGCCACCTCTATGCGCTGACCTTCGGCGTTGGCGCTGCCTGCCTAGGGGCCGCTGGCGCCATCATCCTGCTGCTGTTCGAGGTGCATCCCTATCTTGCGCCCGGCTACACCCTGCTGGCATTCGTCATTGTCATTATCGGCGGTTTGGGGAGCCTGTTCGGGGCGCTGCTGGGGGGTATCCTGATCGGCGTGTCGGAGGCGTTGGCGGCTTTGCTGTTTGAGCCGTCCATGAAGAGCGCCTTTAGCTTTGGGCTGCTGATCATCGTTCTGTTGCTCCGGCCCCAGGGCCTGCTGGGCAGGGCAGTGCGATGACGCCGCTGACTGCTCCCCTGACTGCTCCCCTGACCGCGCCTCTGACCGCATTGTTCCGGACGCTGACGCCCCAGGGATTGATCCTGGGCGGTATATTCCTGCTGATCATGCTGCTCGTTCCCCTGTGGGGCGGGGGCTACATCATGACGGTCGCGACGACCGTGTTTTATCTCGCACTTATCGGTCAGTCGTGGAACTTGATGCTTGGATTTGCCGGGCTGCTGTCGATTGGACACGCCCTGTTTGTGGGTATTGGCTCCTACACCGCGGCGTACCTGTTCACGGAACTGGGCCTGCCGCCGCTCATTGGTGTGATCCCGGCGATCCTGCTGGCCACGCTCATGGGTGCGTTGATCGGCTATCTCGGCTTCCGTTTCGCCATCGGCGGCGTCTACTTTGCGCTCTTGACCATCGCATTCGCCGAATTCGTGCGCATCGTGATCGACCATGTCTCTGCGCTCGGCGCCACCGGCGGTTATTTCCTCAAGACCACTGCCGCAGACCGCAAGGGTATCGACCTGATCAACCTGCGGGGCGCACCCGAGATGTTCTATTACGTGATCATGGCGCTTGCCATCGGCGCTCTGATCCTGTGCTGGTATCTGCTGCGCAGCAAGCTCGGCTACTACTGGCAGGCAATCCGCGACGACGAAGAGGCGGCCGAAGCCCTCGGCGTCCACGTTTTCCGGTACAAAATGTATGCAGTGCTGATTTCGTCCGGCATGGCAGGGGTGGCCGGCGTTTTCTACGCCTTTTATCAGAACAGCCTGTTTCCGGAGATTGTCTTCAACATCGAGCGCTCCATCGAGGTGACGCTGGGGCCGATCGTCGGCGGCGTCGGCACGCTCTTCGGTCCGATATTTGGCACTTTTATCCTCACGCCGCTGGGCGAAGCGGTGACCGATCTCCTCGACCTGCTGAAACATTGGGGAATCATCCACCCCAAAGCCAAGCTCGACGGCCTCAAGCTGCTGGTCTGGGGGTTCCTGGTCGTCCTGATTGTATTGTTCAAGCCCAAGGGCATCTGGCCCTGGTTCCGGGATGCCTTGCGCCTGGTTCGCAAGCCGGGAGCGAGCTGACCGATGGCTGCTCTCCTGGAAATCGACGGTATCAGCAAGAGCTTCCGCGGCCTGAAGGCGGTCAGCGATGTGTCGTTTACCGTGGGCGAGCGCGACATCGCTGCCCTGATCGGCCCGAACGGCGCGGGCAAGACGACCATGTTCAATGTCATTGCCGGCGTCTTCGCGCCAGATTCCGGTCAAGTGCGTCTGGATGGCGTCGATATTGCCGGTATGCGCCCGGACAAGATCTGCGACGCCGGTGTTGGCCGTACTTTTCAGATCGTCAAGCCGTTTGCGGAAATGACCGTGCTGGAGAATGTGACTGTCGCAGCCCTTCATGGCACGTCCAGCGTCAGCGTTGCGACCGCGGCGGCCCATGAGTTCCTTAAATTGCTTGAGCTCGACGACAAGGCCCAACAACACGCGGCTAACCTGACACTGCCGGACCGTAAACGCCTGGAAGTTGCCCGAGCGCTGGCGACCAAGCCACGAATCCTGTTGCTGGATGAAGTCATGGCTGGGCTCCGGCCCACGGAAACCGACCGGATGGTCGCGACTCTCCAGCGTTTGCGTGATGAAACCGGCCTGACGATCCTGCTGATCGAACATGTCATGCGCGCGGTCATGGCCTTGTCGGAACATGTCACCGTGCTGAATCATGGCGAGAAGATCAGCGAAGGCACGCCCGAACACGTGGTCAAGGATCCGGCGGTCCTGGAATGCTATCTCGGGGAGCACGAGCTGTGATCCTCACGATCGAGGACCTGGACCTCTTCTATGGCGACGCCCAGGCGCTGGACGGCGTCTCCCTGGAGGTGCCCGACGGCGGCGTCATCGCGGTTGTCGGGTCAAACGGTGCGGGCAAGAGTTCGCTCATCCGGACAATTGCGGGGATCGAAAAACCCCGCGGCGGCCGCATTCACTACAAGGACACAAACATCACCGGCCTTCCGAGTCACAAGGTTTGCAATATGGGTATTGGCCAGGTTGCCGAGGGCCGGCAGATATTCGCCGGTATGACGGTGCAGGAGAATCTTGAAGTTGGCGCCTATCTCGAGCGCGGGCGGAGCCGCCGTGACGACAACCTCACGCGCGTCTTCGAAATGTTTCCCCGCCTGAAGGAGCGGGTTGCCCAGTCGGCAGGGACGCTGTCGGGCGGCGAGCAGCAGATGCTGGCGATCGGGCGCTGCCTGATGGGCAACCCGGACATGATCATGTTTGACGAACCATCTTTGGGTCTGTCGCCGGCGCTGGTCCATGAAGTGTTCGAGGTGGTGGCCCGGCTGAACGAGGCCGGCATGCCCATAATCCTGGTCGAGCAGAATGTGGCCGTGTCACTCAAGATGGCCGACCATGCCTATGTGTTGGAGAACGGCCGCATCGTCCTCGACGGCAAGGGCGAGGATCTCCTGAACGACGACCGTGTCCGCGAGGCCTATCTGGGCCTGTGACGGATCAGCAGCGGTCCTGCTGCCGGGCCCTATTTGCCCATGTGGTAGTAGAGGTAGATCCGCTCCACATTCATTGACAGCCAGTTCTTATAACCCCGCCAATTGGCGTATTTCGGCAGTTTCACCATCGCTTTGACCTTCGCGAGGTTCAGGGTCTTCTTGCGCGCGGCTTTCACGGCCGCCATCAGATCCTCAACATATTCCCGTTGGGCGGTTACCGCCGATTTAGGCACCACTGGCGGGCCATGACCGGGGATCATGCGGTCGAAGTCCAGCTTCTCCACCTGCCTCAGTGTCTTGACCCAGCCGCCAGGCGCGAAATCAGGCATGCCCCGGAAGGCTACGCGGCCGGGGGTCACGATATCGACGATGAACGCAATCCTTCGCTTTGGCAGCACCATGACAGTCATGCAGTCACCGTGGCTGGGACCGAAGTGATAGAGGTCAACCGTCACGCCGCCCAAGGTGACCTTGCCGCGCGCGCCACTGTAGGTTTGGGTGGGCATCGCCACCAACGGGTTTGGATTGCGCTTGAATTGGGTGACACATTTGGCGTGGCTGACGACGGTTGCGCCGGCTGCTTTAAAGATCCCGCCGCCCCGCACATGGTCCCAATGCTCGTGGCTGTAGATGACATAACGCACTGGCTGCGGAGTGACCTTGCGGATTTCCTTCATCATGACCGCCGCGACCTTGGGGTTGATCGGGTCGGTGGCGATCACCCCCGCCGGTGTTACGACAAACATGTTGCGGTGGAACGCGAAGCGGAAGCTATAGACACCGTCGGCCACCTTGGTGGTTTCAAACAGTTTCATGCCCGGTGGCAATTGCGCTGAGGCGGGCAGCTGTGACGCCGCGATGGTTACCGCACCTGCGGATACTGCGACCAGAAAACGCCTGAACAACATGATATCGAACCTCCCGCTTGACTGGCACGCCAGCACGGACGCTTGCCATTCGTTGCGAAAAGTATCGCGGATTCTGGCGATCCGATGGGGTCACATCTTCTTGAAGCAGGATTCCGGCGGACGGTGATTTGGCGGCTTTAGCTTCGCGAAAGTCTCCGCCAGTCAGGCCCCTTCGAGCTCTTTTTCATGGACAAAGGCGGCCATCTTGGGCGCGCGCTTGGTTTTGTTCCATTCCGCGAGCATTGGCCCGGCCATGGCTTTCAGTTTGTCCATCATCTCCGGCGTGCTGGTGTCGACCGCAAACTCGATCCGGTGACCATTGGGGTCGAACGCGTAGATCGACTGGCAGAATTCATGGTTGGTGGGGCCGATGACTTCGCATCCGGCTTCCAGCAGGGCGGTCTTTTTGGCCTGCAGGTCGTCCATGTTGTCGACCCGAAAGGCGATGTGCTGAACCCACTCCGGCGTGTTCGGATCGGCCGTCGCCGGCGGCGATTCGGGCACTTCGAAGAAAGCCAGACAACTGCCCTGGCCGGCGTCGAAGAAGATATGCATATAGGGGCATTCTTCCTTTGTGGACGGCACCCGGTCCTCCGCCACTGCCATCACATAGGGCATTCCCATTTTGCCCGAATAGAAATCGACGGTTTCCTGGGCGTCGCGGCAGCGATAGGCGACATGATGAATCTGGGCGACAGTCATGTGCACTTCCTTCCGGTTATCCGGCGCCGAATCAGGCGTCAGCAAATTCCTTGGCATGCAAGTCGGCCGTGTGGTGGACGGTTTTCTTGTCCCGGTTCCATGCGGTCAGCATCTCGTCTGCGACGGCCTTAAGCTCGGGCAGGCGTTCGATCATGCCGGTGTTCCATGCGAACTCGAGCCGGTGGCCGTTGGGGTCGAAAAAATAGACCGACTGGAAAATGTTGTGGTCGGTGGGACCGACGACCTCCAGACCCTGCGCGGCCGCACGGGCTTTCATGTCCATCATTGCGGCTTCGTCCTCGACCTCGAAGGCGATGTGCTGAACCCAGTCTGGGGTATTTGGGTCTTTGCCCATAGGCGCTTTGGTGGGCAATTCAAAAAAGGCGAGACAACTGCCCCCGCCGGCATCGAAGAAAATGTGCATATAGGGATCGGGTTCCTTGGTGGATGGCACCCGGTCCTCCGAAATCGCCATGAGATAGTCCATGCCAAGAACGCCGTGATAGAAATCGACAGTTTCCTGAGCGTCGCGGCAGCGATAGGCGACGTGGTGAATGCGCTTGACGGCCATAGCTCCAGTCTCCGCGTAAACAAGGTCGAGCGTAGGATATGCGTCACGGCTTGCGGCCGACTTGATTTAACTCAAGGGTTTTGTTGATAGCAGGCGGGGCAGTCGGGCTCGTCCACATACGCCAGCGGTTCAGCCATGCTCATCATTGCAATACGCTCATCCGCACTGTCTCCTCAATCGGCGCCAGCCCCATCACAGGAAGCATGACAAACGCGGATCATTTTCAGCGCTCACAATTGATTGAAGAGGTAGCTCGGGACTAAGACCGGCAGGTCGTTTTGAGATGGCCGACGATTTCGAACAGCGCCTTTCGGCCTTTTTCCCAGAAGACCACACCGCCCTTGCCGCGCCGGGCAGACATGTATTTCACGCCTGAGGCCGCGCTGACGGTCCCAAGACTGAACTGCTCGGAGCCGATCCAGAGGACAACTCCGGTGCGCACATACACTGCGCGAATCTCCTGGCCGCTCTTGCAGGTCCAGTTAATTTCACGCGGTGGCGCGGGTTTGGTGCGCCCTCCCGTGGTCCCCTTGCGGCGGCAGGTGGTGTTCACGTGTCCGACGATCTGAAACCGGGCAACATCAGCCTTTTCCTGGTAGATCACGCCACCCTTGCCGCGGCGCGCGGAGATGTACCGGAGACCAGCGGCCGTGCGCTGAGCCGTCAGATCAAATTGTTCCGGCCCGACCCAGATCCGCACCTTGCCTTTCCGATAGATCACGCGAAGCTCTGTGCCATTCTTACAGGTGAATGTGGACTCCGTAGCTGCGAAGGCAGGCGTCGTCGCTGACGCGACGAGTAAGGCGAGGGCACCGAGGCGCGCGCCCCGAA
Source organism: Alphaproteobacteria bacterium (assembly GCA_021776685.1). Taxonomy (GTDB): domain Bacteria; phylum Pseudomonadota; class Alphaproteobacteria; order Bin65; family Bin65; genus JAJFFJ01. Next base: position 64,960 of record JAJFFJ010000132.1, on the reverse strand, counting down.
TGACGGGCAGAAATGTCATGAAAGCTCCATTGGCGGGCAGAATGTCTACTCAGTGGTCTACGGGAAAAAGCCAAACAATGTGAACCCGTATCAGGATGCCGCTTTCTTCGCGTCCAGCGCTGCGAGCACCTTTTCCGGCGTCATCGGAAGAGAGGTGATGCGCACGCCGACGGCGTCTTCGATGGCATTGGCGATGGCCGACGCCACCGGTAGCAGGCCTGCCTCTCCCATGCCTTTCGAGCCGAAGGGGCCCGGGCCATGACCTTGCTCCTGTGTGATGCTGATGAATTCAGCGGGCAGGTCGCGGGCGAGCGCGATACGGTAATCCAACGTGCGGATATTTTTCAGCGCGGTACCGTCATATTTCATTTCCTCGAACAGCGCACCGGACACACCCATGACGGCGGCGCCTTCGTCCTGACCACGGCAGACATCTTTCTGAATTGCGCGGCCGGCGTCACCGCTGACCACCAGCTTGACGAGCGTGACCCTGCCGGTCTCCTCGTCCACGTCCACTTCAGCGGCGCCCCAGCCGATCTCCCAGCTGACGCATGGCGCCTCAAGCGGTGCGTTATGGTCTGTCGTTGGCTTGAAGAAACCCTGGCCGGCGAACTCGAAACCTGTGCCGCCGTAATATCCCATGATCATCGGGGGCAGGGGATGTGCATCCTCGCCAGCCCTGATGGTCCAGTCGTCCAGGGTCAGTTCCTCGACGGGCGTCTGTAGCTGCTCGGCTGCAAATTCCATGATCTGACGCTGGCAGTCCCGCGCAGCGATCTCCAGCGCCTGGCCCATGACCACAATGGCCGAACTGGCGTTGGTCCCCTGATCGAAGGGCGTGGTGTCTGTGTTGACCGGCGCGTAGCTGACCCGATCTTCCGACGTATTGAAAATTTCGGCGACGATGCGGCGGAAGGCCGTTGTCACGCCCTGGCCAATCTCGATGGTGCCGCAGTTGATAATGATGCCGCCGGTGGTGGTGGTCTTGACCTGCACCTGGGCGGGTTTGTTGACGCCGCCCGAATCCTTGAAGCCGATGCTGATGCCGATGCCGCGTCCCTGAGGCCGGTTGCTGGTGTGATAGCCGATCTCGCCGATCACCAGATCGAGGCCTTGCTTCAGGTCGCTGTCGATGCCGCTCTCGCCAGGCACGAACGGCTCCTTCAGGTCCAGCATGTTCTTTACCCGCATATCATAGGGGTCGATGCCGAGGCGTCGGGCGATCATGTCCAGCTGTGATTCCGAGGCCCAGGTGGCCTGGGTGCCACCGAAGCCGCGGAAGGGACCTGCTGGCGTGGTGTTGGTGAGCACGCAGTCGCAGACGGTGTCGATGTAATCCCACCTGTAGGGCCCGGGGATACGATAGCCGGCCTTCTCCGCCACAAGGGGTGAAGCGTCTGAATAGGCGCCCGAGTCGAGCAGGATTTCAGATTCCCGCGCTACAAAGTGACCGTCTGCGGTAACGCCGGTCTTAAGCTTCAGCACGGCGGCATGTTGGCTCTGGGTCAGGAAGTTTTCTTCCATGGTCATGCAGAAGCGCACGGGCCTGCCGGTCATCTGCGCCAGGCGGACGGCGATGGGTTCGGTCTTGCAGTTATTCTTTGCGCCATAGCCCGCGCCCACATAGGGCACGTGGATCCGGATATTCTGCTCCGGGTGGTTGAAGACGCGCGCCAGTTCCTTGCGCAGCGGGAAGGGATTTTGGGTGCTGGACCAGACCTCGATCACGTCGCCCGCGACCTGAGCCACGCTGACGAAGGGCTCAAGATGCATGTGCTGGCAGCGGGCAAAGTGAAACGTGTCCTCAAAGATATGGTCGGCCCGGTCCCATGCGCTTGCCTCACCTGTGGTGTAGGTGAATTGGTAGCAGACGTTTTTCTTCGGATCCTTTGACGCCCCTGCACCTTTGCCATAGGCCGGCACGATGCCCATGGGCGGTTCCTCGAAGATCGCCGGGGCGTCGGCGGCCAGCGCGTCATCAACCGTGCCGATCTCTGTCAGCAGTTCATACTCGACTTCGATCAATTCGAGCGCGCGCACCGCAGCGGCTTCGCTTTCTGCCGCCACGGCGGCCACGGGATCGCCGGCATAGCGCACCTTGTCCAGCGCCACGATCGGCATGTCCTTGATGAAGTAGCCGTAGGTGGGATTGGTGCCTTCCAGGTCGTCGCGGGTCAGCACGGCGTGGACGCCAGGCACAGCGCGGGCGGCATCGGCGTTGATAGATACCAGCCGGGCATGGGCGTGGGGGCTGCGCAGGACGCGGGCGTGCAGCATACCGGGGAGCGTGATGTCGACCGTGTAGACCGCGCCGCCAGTGATTTTATCGTTGGCGTCGCCGCGATGGCCGGGGACGCCGATGTTGCGGAGGGGCAGGTTGGTCATGCGCTGTCTCCCGTGGGGCCGGCGGCCATTCGCGCGGCGGCGTCCTCCACCGCCTCGATGATCATCTGATAGCCGGTGCAGCGGCAAATGTTGGCACTCAACCACTCGCGGATGGTGGCACGATCCGGCTGGGGATTGTCGCGCAGCAAGGCGGTTGCCAGCAGGACCAGTCCCGGCGTGCAGAAGCCGCATTGGAAAGCGCTGTTGTGTTTGAAGGCGGCCTGTACGGCGCTGAGCACGCCATCCTTGGCCTGTCCTTCGATGGTCTCAACCTGCGTGCCCTCGGCCATGAAGGCGAAGGTGCTGCAGGCCGCGGTCGGAACGCCATCCACCAGCACGGTGCAGGCGCCACACACAGCCTGGTCGCAGGCGATCTTGACGCCGGTAAATCGCAGGTCGTCGCGCAGTAGGTCGGCCAGCATCAGGTTTGGAGGAACGTCGCCCTGCCAGGCAGTGCCGTTGACGGTCAGCGACAAAGGGAGGGTGGCATCTGCGGTCGCGGCACTCATGCGGCAAGCTCTTTCAGTTGGCGGGCCAGCAGCACGCCGGCCATGCGCCGTCGATAGGCAGCACTTCCGTTGTGGTTTGACAGAGGCTCGGGCATCGCCTCGGTGAATCGCCGGGCGAGTTGCTCTGCACCGGCAGCGAGTTGTGCCAGGTCGTCCACAGTGCCGACGTCAGCGCCCCATGCCTGCTCATGGGCGCAGCCCACAGCCGCCCGCGCCGTCCATCCGCCGCTAGTTTGCCGGACGGACAGCGCGAGGCTGATCGTGGGTTTCAGGGTTCTGTCCATGGAGAAACGGATATCGCTGCCGAGGGGGATCTGGATGTCCATCAGCAAGGCGCCCGGCGGTATGGCTTCGCCGGCGTCAACCGTCGCCACACCGTCGGCCACGGCGAATCCCAGCTTTGCGCCGAGGGCGATCATCGCGGGCAGGGCGTCATAGGCCGGATTTCCCATCATGATGTTGCCACCAATGGAGCCGGCCAGGCGCACGCGGATGTTGGCGACTTCGGTCCAGACATCGGAAAGGCCCGGCAGCAATCCTTGCACGATCGGATCGACCTCGACCTGCCGGTAGGTGGCCGCGGCACCGATGCGAAGCATGTCGCCCTCACGCACGATGTCAGCCAGGCCGGGAATGTCTTTCAGCCAGATCAGATGGGCCGGGCGGGCGCCCGCACGCATCGCCGGGATAAGATCGACGCCGCCGGCCAGATAGCTGGCATCGTCATTCTCCGTTCTGGCGGCCACGGCCGCTTGTGCGGTTGCAGGTCGGTGCAATGAAAATGGCTGGATCGCCTGATGGGACGCATAATACACGCCGGATTGTCCTTCCGCTGGTGTCCGGTTTAGCCGGAACGTTGTGCCTGGCCGTCATGCCCAGATTGGGCCGTGGTCAGGTTATCGCGGTTGACTCCGTCTATAACAAGATTCTAAAGTGGTGCATATACAAAACAATGTTTTGTATTCTAAACAACAAAAGGCAAGCCGCGAATGCAGGCTTTGCCGGAGCGCGAGGGAATTTCACCATGACAAGCCCCCGTATGACCCATCCTCTGGATGGTTTGGACTATGCTCACCAATGCCGGGATTGGATAGAGACGGCGTATACAAAGGCGCTCGGCGATGCCCTTGAGGCGCTGTTTGATGAAGGCATCCATGGCCTTGACGAAATTGTGGCCGGGCTGAATACCGCCAAGGTGAAAGCACCGGACGGCGCCCAATGGACCTCTGACTCTTTCAAGACCGAAATCGCTCGGCTGGGCGCGTGATCCTGTGATCCGGCTTCAATTCGACAAGGTTTCCAAATATTTCCCGCCGGTGCGCGGCCGCCGCGACAGCGAAGGCGTGCAGGCCATCAAGGATGTGGATGTTGCGGTCGAAGATGGCGAGGTGGTGTCGCTGATCGGCCCCAGTGGCTGTGGCAAGAGCACCTTGCTCAATCTCGGTTCGGGTCTGGACCGGCCCTCGGGCGGCAATGTCTTCGTTGATGGTCAGCCGGTTGACGGACCCAGCGAGCATGTTGCGTTCATGCTGCAGAAAGACCTGCTGCTGCCCTGGCGGACCATTCGCAAGAATGTGGAGTTTGGCCAGGAAATCCGTGGCCTGTCTGCGGGCGAACGCCGGGACCGGGCGATGCATTTCCTCGGCCTCTACCATCTGGACGGCTTTGCCAATCACTATCCGCACGAGCTGTCAGGCGGCATGCGCCAGCGCGCGGCGCTGGCCCGGACCATGATGATGGATCCCGATGTTCTGCTCCTGGACGAACCCTTCAGCGCCCTGGATGCCCAGACGAAGATGGTGCTGCAGGCGGATCTGGCGCGGACTCTTCAGGAAGAAAAGAAGACCGCCTTCCTGATCACCCATGATCTTGTTGAGGCCTTGGCGCTGTCGGACCGGGTGCTGGTGATGTCACGCCGGCCTGGCCGCATCATCAGGGAAATCATCGTTGATATCCCTGATCGCAACGATCCCATGAAGCGCCGGCAGCATGAGCGCATCGGGCCGATGATGGCGGAGCTGATGAGCCTGCTCGATATCAGCAAGACGGCGGAGGAGATGGCGGCATGAGCCAACGTGACGCCGCTCCCTGCGCGCCTTGTGCGCCTGCTCCCTATCTGACCGGGCATGAACCCGTGACTCTGGAAGATGCCAAGGCGCGTCAGTGGAGCTGGAACTTTATTTTCCGCGGCATGTCCCACAACTGGGTGCTGAGCGCCCTGATCTTCACCGTGGTGTTTGTTTTCTGGGAATGGGGCCTGAAGATCCTGGAAGTGGAGCCCTTCATTTTCCCGCGCCTGTCGAAAATCTGGGAAGAAACCGTCCACATGTGGGCGGAGAGTGAATTGCTTCGGCACACATGGAACACATGCCTGTCTGTCATCATCGGCTTTGTGCTCGGCTCGCTCTTGGGGGCGTTGATCGGCTATCTGTTCGGCATGTCGCCCACGGCGGAGATCGTTGCCTCGCCTTACATCCTGGCTCTGCAGATCGCGCCAAAGGTGGCCTTCGCGCCGCTGTTCATCCTCTGGTTCGGCTACAACGAAACGCCGAAGATATTGGTGACGGTGCTGATCGTCTTCTTCCCGATCCTGATCAACGTGTTGACCGCTGTCCGGGGCGTCGATCCGGCCATGGTCAGCCTGGCGCGTTCGTTTAACGCGAGCCGATGGCAGATTTTCTGGAAGATCGAGTTTCCGGCGTCGATGCCGGCATTGTTTTCCGGCCTGCGCATTGGCGCGACCCTGGCAGTCATCGGTGTCACCGTTGGCGAATTTGTCGGCGGCAACACCGGGCTTGGCTATCTGCTGGTGCAGGGGGAGGCGGGCGGCAACGCCGGCGCCGTGTTCTCGACCATCATAATCCTGACCATGATTGGCATCCTCTCCTACTGCCTGGTGATCTTGGCGGAGCGTTGGGTGCTGCGATACATGCCGAAACGCAAGTTCGGCGACGTGAATAACTAAGGAGACCGACCATGCCTGATGATGCGCCGCAAATGGCGAAGGCCCAAGAAGCCCAACAGGAAGCACGAGACGCCGGATCGCTGGAGGAGCAATTGAAGCCGCGGATCGCGCGCTACGATTCTCGTACCTACGACTGGGACGCGCTCAAGTTTCAGGCGGACTTCGACCCAAAATACCGCCGCGCCCAGATGCGTTACATGGGAACCGGCGCGACCGGCGTCAAAAGCGACGGCAACACTGTGCCGTCGGAACATTTTACGTTCTCGACAATGGTCCTGCCGCCGGGCTGCGAGGGTCCGCTGCATGTGCACGATGACGTGGAGGAAGTTTTCTTCATGCTGCGCGGCAAGGTGCGGTTGTTTTTCGAGGACAAGGGCGAAACCTGGGAAACCGTGGTCGGCGAACGCGATCTGATTTCCGTCCCGGCGGGCATCTATCGCGGACTGGTGAATGAGTGGGACGAGGAGGCGCTGATGTGCGTCATGCTTGGTACCCCCAAGCCCCAGACGCCCACCTATCCGTCGGATCATCCGTTGGCCAGCGTCAAACGGCCCAAATAGAGGGGAGTGATCGATGTCTGCTCAAACTGCTGAAGACGCCCTCAAGGTCGGCCTGCCAAACCAGTGGTATGCCTTGCTGCCTGCCAACTGGGTCAAGGATGCCCCCGTGGGGATTACCCGCCTGGGCCAGCGCCTGGTGCTGTGGCGGGACGACAAGGACCAGATCCATGTCCAGTATGACCGGTGTCCCCACCGCGGCGCCGCGCTCTCCCAGGGGCATGTCATCGACGGGATGGTGACCTGTCCCTATCACGGCATTCAAATCACCTGTGAAGGCATTATTGACAGCGTGCCTGCCTATCCGGGTTGCCAGCTGGAAGGCATGAAGGGCGTGCGGACCTATCCGTCCGTGGTCAAAGGCGGCTGCGTCTTCGCCTGGTTTGGCGACGAAGATGCTCCGGGCGAGGTTGAACTTCCCGAAGAATTTGATGATCCCGCCTGGTCCTATTTCATCTGCACTGGTCCGTGGGTGGGCTCCCACCTGCATGCCATGGATAACCTGTTGGATCCCATGCATGGAAGTTACCTGCATGCGGAGAGTTACACGCTTGCCTATGGCAAGGCGCAGGACGAGATGGAGATTGAGAAGACCGACGACGGCTTCATCGTCAAACGCAAGGGTCAGATCGGCGAGAATTTCGACTGGACCGAATACAGCTACACCGGTGCTGATTGGGTGCGCCTCGATCTGCCTTATCCCAATGGCGCCGGGCCGGGCGGCATGTTCCGCATCATCGGTTTTGTCACGCCCATCGACGAGAATAGCCACCAGGTCTTTTTCTGGCGGATGCGCCAGGTCGAGGGTTGGGAACGCGACCTGTGGCGCTTCATGTACAAGAGCCGGCTGGAAGAACGGCACTGGAATGTGCTGGAGCAGGACCGCGTGGTTATCGAACAGATGGAGCAACCGGAATCCGAGATGCTCTATCAGCATGATATCGGCGTGACCCAATTGCGGCGGGTACTGCAGAAGCGCGCCCGTGATCATCTGAAGTCGACGACGCCCGCCGCCGTCGCTGCGGAATAGTCCTTGTCCGATCTTGCCGGCAAGGTGGTGGTGGTCACCGGTTCCGGGCGGGGGCTCGGCCGCGCCTTTGCGGAGGCGTGCGCTGGTGCGGGCGCTGAAGCCATTGTCGTTGCCGAGATTAACGAGAAATGGGGGCGGGCAACCGTTCGCGCCCTCAAGGCCACTGGCGCGATCGCGGCCTTCGTGCCGCTGGACCTTGGAAAGCCCAAGAGTGTCAGCGAGGCTGCAGCGAAGATCGGCAAGCGGTTTGGGCGGATTGACGGGTTGGTCAACAATGGCGCCATTGCCACTGGTATTGGCGGCAAGACCTTTGAGGAGATCGACATCGCCACATGGGACCGGGTGATGCGGGTGAACGTCCGCGGCACTTGGCTGATGACCAGGGCCGCCGCGCCATGGCTTCGGAAAGGGGCGGCCAGAACCGGTGGCGCCAGTATCGTCAATGTGGCGTCTGACACCGCGCTCTGGGGTGCGCCCAATCTGCTCCACTATGTCAGCAGCAAGGGTGCTGTCATCTCTATGACCCGATCGCTGGCGCGGGAGATGGGGCCGGACAATGTGGCCGTCAATGCCATTGCGCCGGGGCTGACCCTGGTTGAGGCGACCGAATATGTGCCCCAGGAACGGCACGACCAATATGTCAATGGCCGCGCTATTCAGCGGGAGCAACATCCTGACGATATCACCGGCACGGTGGTCCATTTGCTGTCTGACACCGCCAGTTTCGTTACTGGCCAGATCCTGCCGGTGAACGGCGGGTTTGTTTTCAACTAGCGCTTTTTCTGGAGGCCTGAATGTCATTGCCCGAACTTCAAACGACCGAGGCGAACGGCCTGCGTCTGGCATGGCGGGAAGCTGGCAGCGGCCCAGCACTGGTGCTGCTTCATGGCATCGGCTCCGGATCACAGGGATGGTCCCACCAGTATGACGCCTTTGCAGACCGATACCGGGTGATTGGATGGGACGCGCCGGGCTACGGCGGATCAGGTGATCTGGTGGGCGAGTCGCCGCCGACCAAGGATTACGCTGATGCCATGGCCGGCCTGCTCGACAAATTGGGTGTCTCCGCGGCGCATTTTTGTGGCAACTCCCTGGGTGCGCTGATGATCTCGTCAATCGCCAAACATCATCCTGCGCTCGTACGCTCCATGCTCCTGTCGGATGCGGCCGGCGGTTATGGTCAGAAAAGCGAGACCGAACGTGCGGCTACAGTGGCGGCGCGGCTCGATCCCTTAGGCGAGCTGGGCGCGGAGGAATTTGCCCGCCAGCGGGGGCGGCGCTTGTGTGGCAGCCGCGCCACCGATCAGGGATTTGAGGAGATCGTTGCGGTCATGTCGCAGATCCGCCTGGACGGCTACGCCCAGGCCGCACGCATGCTGGCCAACGGCGATATATACGCCAATCTGGAAGGCTGCACCCAGCCGGCACTGGTGATCTGCGGTGATGAAGATGTGGTAACACCGCCGGAATCGAACCAGGCGATTGCTGAATTTATTGGCGCGCCCTACCGGGGCATCCAGGGCGCCGGCCATCTGCCCTATACGGAGACCCCGGAGGAATTCAACGCCCTTTTGGATGAGTTCCTGGCCGGCCTTCCGGGCACAGGCACGGAATGACAGAATCCCCGGCCAGCGATGACCGCTATATGGTGCCCGCGCTCAGCCGCGGACTTGCGCTGCTGGAGGCGTTCTCCGCCGACCGTCCGGCGCTGTCCCTGGTTGATCTCAGCCGGGAAATAGGCATCTCCCGTTCTTCCGCGTTTCGCCTGGTGCACACCCTCGTGGACTTGGGCTATCTGCAGCGGGACGAGCCGACCAAGACCTATCGCCTCGGACCAAGGGTGCTGGACCTGGGCTTCGGCTTTCTGGCGTCCCAGGAACTGGTGGAGGTTGCGCAGCCGCGTCTCAATCTTCTCCGCGACGAAACCGGATGCTCTGCTCATCTCGGCGTGCTTGATGGTCGGGACGTGGTTTATCTGGTGCGCTGTGCCGCAAACCGCACACTGACCAGCAATATTCAGGTCGGCGCCCGCCTGCCGGCCTATGCCGCCAGCATGGGGCGGGCGATACTTGCCTTTCTGCCACCGGATGAAGTGGCGCGTCTCCATGAAGGAGCAGAGTTCACCTCGTTCACATCCCAGACGGCAGTCTCTTTGGCCGCATTGCGTCAGAAGCTAGACTCCGACCGCCACCATGGCTATGTGGTCAGCCGCGCTGCCTTCGAGGCCGGTATCGCCAGTGTAGCCGCGCCGCTGTTCGACGCCAGCGGCGGGGTGATCGGTGCCGTGAACGTGTCAACGCCGGAAGCCAGTGCATCCGCTGACCTGCTGGAAACAGAGATTCTGGATGCGGTGTTGGCGGCGGCGAAGGAAATTTCGTCGTGGCTGGGCTATGCCGGCGCCCGCAAGTCGGCCTGACGCGGGAAGGGGGGCACATTGGACCTGGGATTGACAGGTAAGCGGGTCGCTGTGACAGGCGGCTCTTCCGGAATTGGGCTGGCCACTGTCCGATTGATGCTCGAGGACGGCGCTCGGGTGGCGTTCTGTGGCCGTAATCCCGACAGGCTGAAGGAGGCGCTGGCGCCACTGACGGATGCCTTTGGCGATGCTGTCGCCGCCCATGCTTGCGATGTGCTCGACGAAGCCCAGGTGGCGGCGTTCCGCGATCAGGTAGTTGCCAAGTTCGGCGGCCTGGACATTCTGATCAACAATGCCGGGCAGGGGCGGGTCAGCACCTTCGAAAATACTGACGACGATGCCTGGCGTGAGGAATTTGAGCTCAAGTATTTCAGCGTCATCCGCCCCACGCGCGCATTCTTGCCGGCGCTTCGTGACAGCGCGGCCCCGAGCATCGTCGTGGTCAACTCATTGCTTGCGCGACAACCGGAGCCGCACATGGTGTGCACCGCGTCCTTGCGTGCCGGTGTCCAGAATCTGGTCAAGTCGCTGAGCATCGAGTTCGCGTCTGATTCAGTTCGTGTCAACTCGATCCTGGTGGGACTGGTCGATTCCGGCCAGTGGCAGCGGCGGTATGAGGCGCGCGAAGATGCGTCCCAGAGCCGCGAAGACTGGTACGCGGCGTTGGCAAAGCAAAAGAACATCCCCCTGGGCCGCCTGGGTGTGCCGGAGGAGGCCGCGGCGGCGGTCGCCTTTCTTGCATCACCGGCAGCCAGCTATATCACCGGCGCCTCGCTTGAAGTGGCCGGCGGAGTATCTCGATTTGCCTGATGCGACGACCACCACGGTTGGTGACCTTACAGCCGCTTTTCTCGAGGCCTGTGGCGTTGAAACCGCGTTTGGCGTGATCTCGATTCACAACATGCCGATCCTGGACGCATTCGGCCGGCGCAACCGCATCCGCTTCGTGCCGGCGCGGGGTGAAGCCGGCGCGCTCAATATGGCGGATGCCCATGCGCGTATTTCCGGTGGCGTGGGCGTGGGCGTCACATCGACCGGCGTCGGCGCCGGCAACGCCGCGGGCAGTCTGGTGGAGGCGCTGACGGCGGGCACGCCGGTGTTGCACCTGACGGGTCAGATCGAGCTGCCCTGGTTGGACCGCGCCATGTCCTATATCCACGAGGCGCCCAAACAGCCGGACATGCTGAAATCCGTGTCGAAGGCCTATTTCCGCATCTGGAAGCCGGAGCAGGCCCTGGGTGTGTTACGGGAGGCCGTGCAGGTGGCACTGACGCCGCCCATGGGGCCGGTGAGTGTCGAGATCCCCATTGATGTGCAGGGGGCGATGGTCGCGATACCTGATGACCTCGATCCGCCCCACATTTCCCCGGCCAAACCGTCTGATGACAGTCTCGACGCGCTGGCGAAGATGCTGGTTGCCTCAAAGCGGCCGCTGCTGTGGCTAGGTGGTGGTTCGAGGGACGCCGCGGCGCCGGCCCGCGCGCTGGCAGATATGGGAATTGGCATCGTCAGCAGCACCAATGGCCGAGGCATTGTGCCGGAAGATCATCCTCTCAGCCTGGGCGCTTACAATGTCTCGCCGCCGGTGGAGGCGCTCTACGACAGCTGTGATTTGATGATCGTCTGCGGCTCTCGCCTGCGGGGCAATGAGACCCTGAAATACACCTTGAAAATTCCCGCACGCCGCGCGCAGGTGGACGTCGATCCATCCATGGACGCCCGCAGTTATACCACCGACCTGTTCGTTCACGGGGATGCGGCGCTGGTCCTTGACGGCCTGGCCACCCGGGTCAGGGGCAAATTACAGATCGATTCCGGATTCGCATCCGATCTCGCCACTGCGCGGGCCGGGGCGGAAGATCAGCTGCGTGCTAATTTGGGTCCGGCTTATACTGCTATCGCCGATGCGATTGTTGCGGCCTTTCCGGACGATGCGGCCTGGGTGCGCGACATCACCCTGTCCAACAGCATGTGGGGCAACCGCTATCTGCCGCTGTGGCATGGACGGCAGGCCGCCCATTCGCTGGGCGGCGCAATCGGTCAGGGTCTGTCTATGTCCATCGGCGCTGCGCTGGCGCAGGGGGCGCGCAAGACCGTGCTGCTCTCCGGCGACGGCGGCTTCATGCTGAATGTGGGGGAATTGGCAACGGCCGTTCAGGAACAGACCGATATTGCCATGGTGCTGATGAATGACGGCGGTTATGGCGTCATCAAGAATATCCAGGATGCGCACTACGGCGCGCGTCAGGTCTATGCAGACATGGGCAATCCGAACTTCGCCCAGCTAAGCGCTGCGATGGGCGTACCCCATGAAGTTGTACAAACCATCGACGCGTTCCCGCAGGCTTTCGAACGCGCTCTTGCCGAGGCCGGTCCTGCGATAGTAGAGGTTGATATGGGGATGATCGGGCCGTTCGCGCGGCCGTTTGCCGGTCCTCCCGTACGAAAATAGGGGCAGCATCACCGAGCCTGAGGGGGAGCGGAATGGAAATTGCTCTGATCGGTTTTGGCGCGATCGGAAGGTTTGTCACAGAATCTCTGGAGTCCCAATCCCACGCATCCGTCCGCGCGCTGATCATGCGCCCGGAACGCGTCGGTGCTATCGAGAAGGAAGTCTCCGATCACTGCGCCGTAGTGGCCAGTGCGGCAGACCTGCCAGCAGAAATCACACTTGTTGTTGAAGTGGCTGGGCATGATGGTCTGGCGCAACACGGCGCCGATGTTTTGGCGCAGGGAATTGATCTTATGGTCGTCTCGGTTGGCGCCCTGACGGATGCGGCTCTCTTGAACTCCTTGCAAGAGGCAGCGGAAAAGGGCGGCGGCAAGCTACGGATAGCGCCAGGCGCCATCGGCGGAATTGATGCGGTGGCGGCAGCACGTGAGGGCGGGATTGACCGCGTCAGCTACACGTCGCGTAAACCCCCGGCGGCCTGGAAGGGGACACCGGCGGAGGATGTCTGCGACCTGGATGGCCTGACGGAAGAAGCAGTGTTGTTTGAAGGCCCTGCTGACGAGGCTGCGCGCCTGTACCCAAAGAACGCGAATGTAGCCGCGACGATCGCCTTGGCGGGCGCCGGGTTTGATGGGACGGAAGTGCGGGTTGTTGCCGATCCGGCTGCACCGGGCAATGTTCATGAGCTTGATATCGCAGGAGCCTTCGGTCGGATGACTCTCCGCATGGAAGGTAAGCCCCTGCCGGGCAATCCAAAGACGTCCAGCCTCACCGCATTCTGTGTTCTGCGGGGTATTCGCAATCACGCCAGTGCCATCGAAATCTGACCTACAGCAACAGGACCAGTAGCGGCACCAACGCTGCGGGGAGCAGGCCATTCTAGCCCATCCCGAGACCGGCATAGGTGCCGGCGATCTCGTTCTCCTGGGATGCCCGGGCAATACGGATCCTGTGTGAGGCGACGCCAACAGCGAGGCCCCGGTCGCGCCGATCGCGAATCCGCAGTGCGTTCATCAGGCTGGTGACAATCACCGCGCCGAAGATGCCGATCAAACGCACCAGCGCCTCTGCAGCAAGCTGGCGGGACAGTAAAACGGCTATGGCGTAGATCATGGTTGCCGCAATTGTTGCCATAGGAATTTCAGGTGTTAGATACACCATATGACCGGTTCGGCGATCCCGCCTGTAGGTCTGGGGAAAGCATATGCCCGTTGAGCTTGTGATAAACCCACGGCCCCGCGACATCGGTGGCTTTGAAGTGCGGCGCGTTCTGCCGGATGCACGGCGGCGCTCACTCGGCCCATTCGTCTTCTTCGATCACATGGGCCCCGCGGACTTTGCACCGGGTGAGGGCATCAATGTACGACCTCATCCTCACGTCTGTCTGGCCACTATCACCTGGCTGTTCGATGGCGAAATCATTCATCGGGACAGCCTGGGAGTGGAGCAGGCGATCCGCCCTGGCGATGTCAACTGGATGGTCGCCGGGCGGGGCATTGTCCACTCCGAGCGCTCTGACCCTACAGTGCGCGAGGCCGGCGGGCGGCTGGAAGGCATCCAGACCTGGATTGCACTGCCGGCAGCGGAAGAAGAGACAGACCCGAGCTTCGACCACCACCCGCGCGAGACGCTACCGAAGATCGAGCGTGGTGGCGCAATTCTGCACCTGATCGCCGGCACAATATGGGGTGAGACGGCGCCGGCGCGGATTTTTTCGCCCATGTTCTATCTGGCAGGCGAAGCACCCGACGGTGCAACCTTCGATCTACCGCCGGACTATGAGGAACGCGGTCTCTATGTAGTGCGCGGCACGGTCGCTGCCGCCGGCGAAACCTATGGCGAAGGTCAGATGGCAGTGTTCGCGCCAGGTGGTGACGTGTCTCTGACGGCAGCAGCAGGATCCCGCTTCATGCTGCTGGGCGGTACGCCATTGGACGGTCCACGGAACATCTGGTGGAACTTTGTTGCCAGCGATCCGACGCGGATCGAACAGGCAAAGAACGATTGGCGTGAAGGCCGGTTCCCAAAAATCCCCGGCGACTCCGATGAGTTCATCCCCTTGCCGGAAACCGCAGGACAACATTGATGGCAGATCCCATTCTGATTGGCGGCGATTGGAAAGCCGGCCAGGGCGACGTTGTGACGTCGATATATCCAGCGGACGGGTCCGTGAGCGGCGAGGTGGCCGGCGCATCGCCGGACGATGTCAACGCCGCGGTCGCGGCAGCAGTCAAAGCGCAGGCCGATCCTGGCTGGCGGGACATGCTACCCCACATGCGCGCGGCTCTGCTTTATCGGGTCGCGGACATCATCCAGGAGCGGCATGAGGCCCTGGCGCAGCTGCAACGGCGCGACAACGGCAAGCCGATCATGGAAACCCGCGCGCTGGTCGCCAGCGCGGCTGGCACATTTCGCTATTTCGGGGCGGCATGCGAGACCGCGGAGGATGAGGTGACTCCCTCACGTGGGCCCTATTTGAGCATGAGCACATGGGAGCCAGCGGGAGTCGTTGCCGCGATCACACCGTGGAACTCGCCCGTGGCCTCGGATGCGCAGAAGCTTGCGCCCGCACTTGCTGCGGGCAATGCGGTGATCCTGAAGCCGGCCGGGCATACGCCCTTGGTCGCGCTTGAGCTCGGCCGGATATGCCTTGAAGCGGGCATCCCGCCGGGCATCGTCAGCGTCCTGCCCGGCGCAGGGTCAGTGATTGGCAATGCCATCATCCAGCACCCGGATGTGCGCATGGTGTCGTTCACCGGTGGCACCACCACCGGCAAGGCCATCGCGCACATGGCGGCAGACAAGCTGATGCCGACTATTCTGGAGCTCGGCGGCAAGTCACCCACCATCGTATTCGATGACGCGGAAATCGACCACGCGGTGAACGGCGTGATCTTTGGCATCTTCAGCTCCGCAGGTCAGTCCTGCATTGCCGGGTCACGTCTGTTTGTGGATCGCGCCATCTATGATGACTTCCTCGAAGCGCTGGTGGCCAAAACCCGAACCTTGCGGGTTGGCGATCCCGAGGATGATCGCACCCAGATGGGGCCGCAGATATCAGCGGCTCATCGGGAGAGTATTGAGGCCTATGTGGCCCGTGCCGATTCCGAAGGCGGCAAGGTGCTGGTTGGAGGTGCGCGCCCCAGTGGCAATGGATTCGAGCAGGGATTCTACTACGCACCGACGGTGATCGATGGCCTGACCAATGCATCAACCGTCGCCCAGGAGGAGATTTTTGGCCCGGTTGTGGTTGCGCTGCCGTTCGACGGTGAGGACGACCTGATCGCTCAGGCAAACGACTCAGTTTACGGCCTAGCTTGCGGCCTGTGGACCCGGGACTACCGGCGGGCGTGGCGCGTGGGCCGGCGCATCCAGTCCGGCACCATGTGGGTCAACACCTACAAGCAGTTTTCCATCTCAACGCCTTTCGCAGGTTGGAAGGACAGCGGCTGGGGTGCGGAAAAAGGGCGCCTGGGTTTGCGGAACTATATGCGCCAGAAGAGCTTCTACTGGGGCCTTAACGACACCCCGATCCCCTGGGCTGACTGATAAGCGACCTAGGTTGTGGCAGGTCCTGCGGCTTGCGCGACTTGCTTTCTAGCGGCCTCCCTGCGGGCGATATAGAGGGTCGCGCCAACAATGATTGATGCCCCGGCGATGGTCAGTGTGTCCGGCAGCTCGGAAAAGACGACGAACCCCAGACCGGCGGCAAAAACCAGTTGCACATACTGCACCGGCGCCAGAACTGAATGCTCACCGGTGGCCCAACCACGGACGGAGCAGGATTGCGCCAGGGTGCCGGCGAAGCTGGCCAGACCGAGCAACAGCCAGCCGTCGAGCGACGGGTTGCGCCAGACCAGCATTGCCGGACCGCACATCAGCGCCCCGCCAATCAGCCCGAAATAAAGGATGATGGTCTCGGGCTTTTCCGTGCTCGACAGCCATTTGACGATAGCGATGTTGACGGAGATCAGCATGGAACCGCCCAGCGCGGCGACCAGCGCGATGTTGACGCCATCCAAGCCCGGACGCAGCATGATGATGGCGCCCGCGAAACCGATCAGCACCGCCGCCCAGCGCCGCCAGCCGACGGATTCCCGAAAAATCACCAGCGCGATCAACACCGTGAACAACACCTTGGTGAAGCCGATAGCGGTGACGTCGGCTAGGCGGGCATTGCCGATGGCGAAGACCATGCAGGACATGGCGGCGACGCCACAGGCGCCCCGGGCGAAATGGGCGAACGGGCGTCTCGTTTTCAACGCCCGCCGATAAAGAGTGAAGGGGAAGATGAAGGCCGCCGCCAACAGGCAGCGCAAGAATACGATCTGGAAGGGCTCGAGCTCGCCGGCGAGGCTCTTGATGCTGGCGCTTTGCGCAGCAAAGAAGAAGACGGAGACCAGAACCCAGATAGCCCCGCGCATGTTGGCAGGCATTGCCGACCAGGATTCCAGGGCGCCCTTTGTGCTCACGCCACGTTCCGGTCTTTGCGGTTCCAGTGGGCAGCACGCAGGTCAGCTTTCTGGACTTTGCCGGCGGCGGTCTTGGGCAAGGCGTCAGCGATGGCGATGCTGCGGGGAATCTTGTAGCCGGCAATTTGCGCGCGGCAATGACCCTGGACCGTTTCAAGAGTGAGGGATTTTCCCGGTTGCAGCACCAGGGTGGCGTGAACTCGCTCACCCAAATCCTTGTCGGGTACCGCAAAGACAGCGGCCTCCAGAATATCCGGATGATCGGTGAGTGCGTTCTCCACCTCGGTGGAATAGACGTTCTCGCCGCCGCTGACGATCATGTCTTTCTTCCGGTCCACAAGGCGCAGCAGGCCGTCGTGGTCGCGCAGGCCGATGTCTCCGGTATGCAGCCAGCCGCCGCGCAGGGTTTCTGCCGTGATCTCGGGTTGTCGCCAGTAGCCGGTCATGACCGTTGGGCCATATACAGCGATTTCGCCTGTTTCACCCGGGGGCAGGGGCCGGTCGTCCCCATCGACCACCCGTACCGCGACGCTGCCAATGGGGCGCCCGCAACTGCGCAAAAGGTCAGGGCGCTCCAGCGCTGTGCGGTGGTCCTCAGCCGACAACAGTGTGATTGTCTGGGTAGCCTCGGTCTGGCCGAACCCCTGATTGAAATCGCAGTCCAGGCGCGCCATGGCTTCCCGCAGCAGGTCGTCGGTAATCGGCGAGCCGCCATAGTTCAGCAGGCGCATGGAGCTTGTGTCGGCGGTGGCGATCGCCGGATCACGCACCAGCATGCCAATCATCGTTGGGGCCAGCAGCATGGCTGTCACCCCATGGGCCTGGATTTGCTCCAGTATCTCCGGTGGACGGAATTGGCTTGCGAATGCGTGACTGCCACCGACCAACAGCGCGTTGAAGGTCGCGCCCAGATCGGCCAAGTGAAACAGGGGCGCGGCGTGAAGGTGAACATCGGCGGGTCCGTAGGGCACCCTGCCGGTGACGTTGACGGCGTTGGCCAGGAAATTGTCGTGGCTGAGGACAACGCCCTTGGGCAGGCCGGTCGTGCCGCCGGTATAGAAGATGCCGAGGGGCGCGCCGGCGGGGAGGTCTTGCATATTTGGTGTAAGGGCGCCGCAGGCGATCCACTCATCAATCGCCGCGCTTTCAAGGATTTCAGTGGGGCAGGCCGGCGCCGCTGCGTCATAGGACCCGCGGCAGGCATCTTCCACAAAGCATAAGGCAAGGTCCGCATGGTCGATCTGATAGGCGAGTTCGGCCGGCGCCAGGCGATAGTTGAATGGCACCGTCACGGCGCCCATCCGGGATGCGGCCAGCAGAAGCTCGAGGAACTCAGGGCGATTGGTGGACAGCAGGCCAATACGGTCGCCAGGTCCCACACCATGGTCCCGCAGCGCGTCAGCCAGTTGGTCCATCCGCGCCCGCACTTCCGCCCACGAGCGGCACTTGCCCGCCGCCAGCCAGATCGCCGGCGCCCCAGGGGTCGTTTCCGCCAGCCGGTCCACGAGGTAGGTGATATTCACCCTGCTTACCCCAATCGGCCCCGAACCAGCCTTGTCCCCTCGACCATCGTGGCCAGTTTTTGCCGGGCAATGTAGCGGGGCAGGGCTGAGAAGCCGCAGTCAGCCGTCACTGTCAGTTTTTCGGCCGGTACTGCTTCCAGCACCTGTCCGATGCGTTCCGCGACCAGTTCCGGCGGCTCGACATAGAAATTCTTCACGTCGATGACGCCCGCCGCAATCTCAAATGTGTTGCTGAGATCTTTCAGCATGTCCACTTCCGCCATTTCGCGGTTGGCGAATTCCAGTAACAGCTGGCTGCAGCCGAGGCGCTCAATCGCGTCGCGCAGCACGCCCATACGGCGGTCGCCCATAGGTCGTCCGGCATTGTTGCCAAAACAGATATGCACCGCTGTCCGGATCGTCAGCCCTTCGAGGCTTGCGTTCATGGTGGCGGCGCTGTCTTCCAGCGACAGCGGGCGGCTTGGCTCTGTCAGGCCTGGTTCATCGATTTGAACATAGGTGCAGCCGGCCTCCTGCAGCGCCAACAGCTCGTCACGCACCAGAGCAATCAGATCCGTGGTGACTGCGTCCAGGCCCCGGTCGGCGGGGTCAATGCCGATCAGAAATGTGAGCGGGCCGGGGATTGCCAGCTTGAGCGGTTTGTCTGGCGCAAGTTGCTGCAGGGCAAGAAATTCGTCTACAGCGCCCAGGCCATTGGGGGCGGTGATCATGTCCCGGGCGATGAAGTGGGGCGCCATGTCATAGCCGCCGATGCCGAGTCGGCGGCGCGGGTTGACCCGCTCGAGGCCATCAAGCTTGTCGAACATCTCGTAGACAAAGCGCTGCCGCCGCAACTCGCCATCGGTCAGGATATCGACCCCGGTTTCCACCTGATCATTGATCACCACCTGAATGGCGTCATTGAACAGTTCGTCCACGTCGTGGGGGCCCAGTTCGCCTTTGCGCGCCAGGCGCCAGGTAGCCACGAACCAGCCTGGTGCGGCGTAGGAGCCAACACCGACGGTGGGCAACAGCGGGAGATCTTCCGGCATCTTGACGACAGCCTTCCGGTAGGTCGCGCCTGGATTGGCGCGATACCTAGACTATCGTTTCGGGGGCGGGCGGAAAAGGCCCGCCCGGGCATGGTCGGGATGCGCCGTTGGCGCTACCAGTGACGGCGTTGGTGGCGATATCGCCTGTAGGCCCGCCAGGCGCGCCGGTAGAACGGGTCGTTCATCACCCGCCAACGGTGTTGACGCAGCCATTGCCGGCGCTGCCAGGGTGGCAGGCGATAGACATAGCGCGGCACATTCTGGAACCGGGGCCTATTTCGATAGCGGCCATAGCCGGGCCCCCGGTTGGCCTGTCGCGGAAAATATTGCTGCTGCCGGCGGGGCTGGTTTCGGTAGCGGGGTTGGTCGTTTCTCCGGCACCAGGTGCAAGGCTGGGCATTGTAGGCCTGCGGATTGGTCCAGCCACTACGCGGGGGTCGCGCCCGATTCGGCACGACGGCGGTGGCATAGGGTGTGGGTTTGCGGGCCCGTCGTTTTGTCCGCAGCGCCGTGTGGGTCGGCGCTCTGACCGGTTTTCTCGCCAGCGCACGGGCGGGGGATTTTCTGCTTTTAGGCTTGGTTGCCGTGCGCGTGGGCTTGCGGGCAGCCGGGGCTTTTGCCTTCACGGCCTTTTTGGGTTTCTTGGCGGCGCGCGGTATATCTTTCTTCGCAGCGGCCAGTGTTCCTGCGCCGCCCCCTGTGAGCAGCTTTTTAGCCTGGGCAACTTCGACGTTGGTCATGCCGCGCTTTGACACCAGCAGATGACGGAACAGTCCAGCTTCCACATGGCCTTTCTTTTCGGCCCGGCTATACCAGTAGTAAGCGCGGACGTAGTTTTTCGTGGTGCCTTGGCCAAATTGATATTGGCGGCCTAGCAGGTATTGCGCCTTGGGATGGCCGCGCTGCGCCAGTCGGGTCAACAGTCGCAGAGATTTCTTGTAATCCTGCTGAAGATAGGCGCGCTCACCGTCGTTGAAGGTGATGGCGGCGGCGGGCGCGGCGGCCAGGCCAAACGCCATAGCAACAGCGGCGGCTGTAGCCGCACTGCGCCAGTGACTCATGTTTTTCATTTTTTGCATCCTGACGGATCCCCGAGTGGGCTTTTTTAGCCCTGCTAGAATTACGTGCCATACGTGCGGGTTATCCCCATGAAACTGGTCAGGCCGGGAGGGGGATGGCGTTGACAATCCTTCCGCCCGGTTTCAAGTGACAGGATAGGAGCACAAAGGCATTCAGGAGGGGCAATGGCCTACGATCTCTACGCAGCAGCGACATCCAACGGCATACGGGCGGCAATCATGCTCGAGGAACTGGAGGCGGCCTATACGCTTCATCCTGTGGACCTAATGGCGGGGGAGCATCGGCGGCCTGAATTCCTCGCGCTCAACCCAAACGGGCAGATACCCGTATTGGTGGATGATGACGCGCCGGGCGGCCGTTTGGTGCTCGACCAATCCATTGCCATCATGATGTATCTAGCTGAAAAGCATGGAGAATTTTTACCTCAAGCGGGTGTTGAACGAATTACCTTTGTGCAGGCATTGGTCAATGTCGCCTCTGACATTGGTCCCACTGTTGGCAGCATCTTTGCAATCGCGCGGGCGCCGGAACCACACGCGCCATCACAGAAGATTTTTGAGGACCGGCTGGCCGGTTATTTCAGCGTCTGGGACACCCATTTCGCCGGCGCGCCCTTCGCGATTGGCGATACGCTGACGATCGTCGATTTCGCGCTCTATGCGGTTTACGCGCGGCTTGGAAACGTGATGCCCCAGCTGCAGGACGGCTACGATAATCTCGCGCGGTGGGCGGGGGTGATTGGCGCCCGGCCAGGGACGCAGCGGGGCATGCACGTCTTTGGCTAGCGGTCAGGTTGCGACGGGGCCTGAAATTCCGTTTCGCACCACGTAACTGGCAAGGGTGCGTACGGCTGGCGTGCGGATGGCGACGCCGTCCAGGACCCGGAAGTCAACACGGCAGGCTGCTCCGGTCACGCGTGCAACGCCATAGCCGCGATAACGTCCTTCCGCCAGGAGTACGTGGGAATTGTCCGCCTGCGCATGGCGGATGATTGACTGGGGGAGCCCGCGGGAGGTCATGGACGTGCCCACGAATTCGGACGCCACCGTGCGGCTGCCGGCGCGGTCGAAGTCCTGTTTCAAGGCCGTTGCCCAGAATGAATGGATATCGCCGCCGATGACCAGTGGATTTCGGATCCGGGCGGCTTCGATGTGCCGAAGCAGGCGTGTGCGCGCCGCCGGATAGCCATCCCAGCCGTCTGACCAGAATCCGCGCCCGCCGTTGCGTGTGCGCTGACGGAATTGTCCCATGAGGGCTTGCTGGGCGATCAGGTTCCATCGGGCGCCGGATGCAGAAAGCTGACGATGTAGCCAGCGTTCCTGCACCCAGCCCAGTTTACTGCGCCGGGGATCGAGACGTTCGGCACAGTCGGTAATCACCTGGCCGCCCCATCGATTGGGCTTGGGGCAGGCCTGATCGGCGCGATACTGCCGGCTGTCCAGAAGAAAACCGTTCAACAGGCCACCCCAGGCAAATTGCCGGTACAGGGTAGCGCCGGCCGAAGACGGGCGGGCCCTCCGGCGCAGGGGCATATGCTCATAGAATGCCTGGTAGGCTGCCGCCCGGCGCTTCAGAAACGTCTCTCGCGCCTCGCCGCGGCCTGAATTGTCAGCGGCATAGTCATTCTCCACCTCGTGGTCGTCCCAGGTGACAATCCACGGCACGGCTGCATGCGCCGCCTGCAGGTCCGGGTCCATGCGGTACTGGGCATAGCGATTTCGATAATCGGCCAGGGTCCGGCACTCGGGTCCAGCATGGCGGCGGACCGGCGGTTTGGCGCTGTTGTTCTCGTAGATATAGTCGCCCAGGAAGAAGATTACGTCGGGCTGCTCTGCCAAAAGGTGCCGGTAGCCGCCGAAATAGCCATATTCGTAATGCTGGCAGGAGGCGAAGGCGAAGGTGAGCGGCACAGCCATATCGCCTGCCGCGGGCGTGGTGCGGCTGCGCCCGACCGGGCTTGTGGTGCCGGCGGCATGGAAGCGATACCAGTACCACCGATTGGGCCGGAGTCCTGCCACATCTACGTGAACCGCATGGGCATCTGTGGCCACTGCAGTCGCTTTGCCCCGTTGCATCACTCGCCGAAAGTCCTGATCCGCGGCCACTTCCCAAGTCACATTAACAGGGGCCTGTCCCATGCCGCCGCCGCTGAGAGGTATACGGGCCAACCGGGTCCAGATGACAAATCCGTCCGGCGCCGGGTCGCCGGAAGCCACGCCCAATGGAAACAATTGCGCGCCGGGCGCCGGCAGGCCACGGGTGGTACACGCGCCAAGGGCGGCTGCTGTCGAGGCCGCGCCCGCCGTCAGGAACTGGCGTCGATCCATTGTTATTCCCCCGGAGAGATGATCGCCGTTGGTGGTCCAAGCTCTTGATTGACGAGTATACAGACTGCAGGCGGTCGAATGCGCCGGATAACTCGGTGGTTTTGGTCGTATCATTAAAATGTTATTTGGTGTTGTCGGGCGCGCTTCCTATATCTCGCGTTCGTGGACAGACAGGCCCGCAAATTTTGCCGGGCGACGAGAGGAGCATCCGAATGAACCGGATTTTAAGAATGAGCGCGGCTGTGGCAGTGAGCGCCGGACTTGCCGTTGGTGCGGCCAGCAGTTCGATCGCCATGAGCAGTGGCGGCGGCAGCTCCGGCAGCAGTAGCAGCTCGTCCTCGCGCATGGGATATTCCGACGCCGAAAAAGCGGTCAAAGCCAAGCAGTATCGCAAGGCGATTGCGATTCTGGAAAAGGTTATCCGCCGGGATCGCAACAATGTGGATGCGATGAATTACCTTGGCTATTCGCACCGCCAACTGGGCGAATTTGACAGGGCGCTGGTCTACTACCGGGCGGCGCTCCGCAAGAATGCCAATCACCGCGGCGTCAACGAATATCTCGGTCAACTCTACCTGCGCACCGGCAAACCGAAGCAGGCCAAGGCCCAATTGGCGCGTCTACGAGCGATCTGCGGCACGGGTTGCGAAGAATATGAAAGCCTGAAGGCGGCAATCGCCCGGGCCGAAGGCACCTGATCTGACCTACGGATGAAGGCCGCCGGCTGACGGGCGTCAGTCGGCGGTTTCTTTTTGGCGGCTTCGCGTTCTGGTACGGTCGGGTACGATAAGCTTTGATGCGTCCGGGATCACCCTCACACCCAACGCTTCTTCCCGGCCCCGGACACTGACCGTTTCCAGCGGATGCTCGCTGAGATCCAGGCCGGATCTTGCCTCCACGGATTCTGACACGATCAACTGGGCGCCATATTCTTTGGTCATGCTCTCAAGACGGCTCGCCGTGTTCACCGAATCGCCAATGGCCGTCAGCGACGTCGCTGTGCCAAATCCCATTTCGCCCACAATCGCAGGGCCCAGGTGAATGCCGATACCGATGCGCAGGGGCTCATCCAGGTCGCTTTCCAGCGTCTTGTTGAGCTCGGCCAGGCGCACCGACATGTTGCGCGCCGCCCTGAGCGCATCCAGGCTACCTTCCTCGGGTGAACCCTGAAGGCCAAACAGCGCCATGACGCCGTCACCAATGAACTTGTCCAGGTGGCCGCCACCCTCACGGATCGCCCGGCCCATCGAATCGAAGTAGCGGTTGAGGACGAAGACCACGTCGTACGGCAACTTGGATTCGGAGAAATTGGTGAAGGCGCGAATGTCTGCGAACAGGATCGCGATTTCCTGCTCTCGACCCTGCACATCGGGTGACGCGCGATAGGCTTCGCGCGGAGTGGCCGTTGGCGGCAGAAGGGGCGTGATTTCCAGAGGTCCTTCAGGTCGGACCTGGCAGGCGAGGCGGACATTCGGCGGCGCCCCCACGCGGGTCAGCACCCGTTGCTCCTCCGGCTCCGGCGGCTCGAGGGTATCGCTGCCCAGGCCAATCCGTACCCGGCAGGTGGAACATCGCCCGCGGCCACCGCAGACTGAAGCATGTGGTACTCCCGCCATACGGCTGGCTTCCAGCACGGTCATGCCCTGCAATACTTCCACCATGCGGCCTTCAGGATAGGTCAAGCGCACGACGCCCCTGACACGCTGCACCAGGAAACGCACTATCCGGGCGCCAAAGACCGCAACGACCATGGCGATGAAGATGTATTCCCACCATGCAATGATGGTCAGCGCTTCCTTGAACTGCTCTGCATTGGGCAGTTTCATCTGCGCGAGCGCATTGTTGAACAGCACCGGATTCTTCGCCAACGCGAGGATTTCCCGCCCGGACTGGTTGATCCCCAACAGTGAGATTGTCGGCACGAGGATGGCGGCGGCCAGCAGATACGGTGAGGCCGGTCGAAACCAGCGTTTCAGGCGCATCAGGTAGTAGAGACCGATACAGCCGTGGACCCAGGCAACCACAAGGATGATTGATTGCTGGATGCCCTTGTCCGTGGCGGCGATCCAGAAAACCCAATTCATGTACGTGTAGGTGTCGTTGGTACCGTAGAGCTCATTCAGCACCCGGGTGCCGATGATGTGATCCACCAGGAAGTAGGGAATGGCGAAGCCAAGGCCGAGCTGAACGGCCTCCCATGGGTGCATGCGCAATGTGCGGCGGGAGTAAAAACTCCAGAATGCCAGAGCCATATGGATGACCATCGCGCCGCCAAGCACCGCGCTGCCAACGAGGTTTCGCCAGACCGCGAGGAAAACGAAGCGGCCTTCTTCCTGGCTCTGCAGGGAGATCAGGCCCAGCGCATGATTCAGCAGGTGGGTCGTGACATAGGCGAACAGGATAATGCCGGTCCACAGGCGAAGGCGTTTGACCATGGTTGCCGCCTGCGTCCGTTCAGCGCTCGGTGCGTGCCTGGCGCCAGTCGGCCCAGGCTTCTGGCGTGTCCAAGTCGGTCAGCACAGCGTCGTCTTCCAGTTCCACCTCGGCTACATCGTCTGGGTGTAACCGTATCACCTCGCGGGCGCCGGTGTCGCCGGTGACCGAGCCGATTTCCTCCCGGTAAATAGTGTCGAACAGCACCGGATTGCCCCGCTGTCCGCCGGCCACGGGAACCACAATGCCTGCACGTTCCGCAGGGTTGAAACGGTCGATCAGCAGATTCACCGTCTCCGCGGTCAGATCGGGCATGTCCGACAGGCAAATGAGCACTCCATCCAGGTCTGGGCCTAGGGCTGAAAGGCCGGTCCGGATGGATGTGCTGAGCCCATCGGCATAGGCATCATTGTGGGCAGTAATGACACCAGCCGCGGCCGCCAGGCTGCCAATTTCGCCGGCGTCGTGGCCGGTGACGACGACAATCTCGTCGATACGGGCGGTCTGCAGGGTTGCCAGCGTGCGTGCAAACAAGGGCTGACCATCGATTTCCTCCAGCAGCTTGTTCCGGTCGCCCATGCGGCTGGATTGGCCGGCCGCCAGGATCACGGCGCCAATCCGTTTGGGCCCGCCAGGATCGATTGCGCGGGTGGGGCGGACCAGCGGCTCCTTCAGGACGCCGCCCATCGCCATACTGCGGATGTCGTCGCCGGAGATCTCCAGGCCAGCGGCCACCCGTCGCAGCAGCAGGTCAAAGCCATGGGCCCGTGGGGAACGGGCTGATCCCGGCAGGCCAAACACCCAGGCGTCCGCCAACCGGCCAATCAGGGTCAGGTTGCCGGGGTCCACAGGCATGCCCAGATGAACAATGCTGCCCCCGGCCTGCTCCAACGCCATGGGCATGACATCCCGACGGTCCACGGGCGAGGATGCGCCGAGAACAAGGATCAGATCGACCACGCCGGCTAATTCCGTCAGGCAGGCAGCAATGTCGGCGCTGGTGTGGCCGCAGCGGCGGTTCTCGGTAAGGCTGGCGCCGATGACCGCAAGGTGTTGCCCGGCGACCTCGACAGATTTTTCATAGAGCGATTCGCGCATGCCGTTACTGGCGGACTGGATCAGCGCCACTTTGAGCGGGCTGTAGGGATGCAAAACGACAGGCGCCGTGCCTGCTGCCGCTGCCTCTATCGCGCCGATCGTTGTGTCTGGCACGCCAAAGGTGATGATCTTGACGGTGGCCACCAACTCGCCGGCGCGAACCCCCGCACCGTGGGGCACAGTGGCGAGGGTCACGGCCTCGTTGTGGCGATTGATTGCCAGCAGCGCGCCGGCATCGACCGTTACCAGACCATCAGCTGCCGCCATCAGGTTGGCGCGCCCCAGGGATGCGGGGCGGGCGATAAGATCTTCACCGGCAAAAAGGGCGGCGACCTGGGTTGCCGCGGTGTTTTCATCGACGTCACCCGCCTCGAGGATGGCGGTCATGATTTCTTCTACTCCAGCCGCCTGAAGGCGAGCGACCAGATCGGTCGTAATGGGAGTGCCTTTGCCGACCCGCCGCCCATCCAGCCGGAGGGAATGGGCGAGAATGCCACCGGCCGCATCCTGAACCGGAACCAGGCCAAACTTCATGCGGCGGCGGCGGTCGCAGCCAGGGCCGGCGCCTCGCGCAGGGCCTGGGTCACCTGCGCCATGATGGAGACGGCAATTTCCGCTGGTGACCTGGCGCCGATCGCCAGGCCGACCGGCCCGTGAATGCGCGCAAAATCTGCGTCGCCAAAGCCGGCGCGGGACAAACGCTCGAGGCGTGCGGCGTGGGTCTTCTTGCTGCCGAGCGAGCCGATATAAAAGGCGTCCGACCGGAGCGCACGCTCCAGTGCCGGGTCGTCCAGCTTGGGGTCATGGGTCAGGGTGACAATGGCAGTACGGCTGTCCGGCGCCAGCGCATCCAGCGCTTCGTCCGGCCAATCGTCCACCACCGAGATATGTGGAAAACGGTCGGGGCTTGCGAAGCCGTGTCGTGGGTCGATAACCGTCACATCGTAACCTGTCAGGTCCGACATGGGGGCGAGCACCTGCGCGATGTGAACAGCGCCGATGATGGCCATGCGCAGTGGCGGATTGAACGGCTGCAGGAAAATGTCGCCGCCGTCCGCCTCCACCGTGCGCCCCTTGTCGGCGCGCAAGGTGTCGTTGGCGGAAGACTGGATTGAAGGACTTACCGCAAGCTCACCGGTCGCGGCGCCGCCGGTCAGCAGTGATTGTTCACCGGTGTTGAGGCGGGTCGCCAGCACTGCCGGCTGTTTCGCCGCCTTGGCGGCCAGCAGCCTGTCGAGCAGGTCACGCTTCATCGGCTGTCTCCAGCTTTTCCACATAGACCTCGATCTTGCCGCCACAGGCCAGGCCCACTTCCCACGCCTGGCTGTTGGTGACGCCAAAGTCGAGCAATTTGGGCGTGCCGTCCTGCATCACCTGCTGCGCTGCTTCTACAACGGCGCCTTCGACGCAGCCGCCGGAGACGGAGCCCACCATGTCCTGACGGTCACTGACTACCAACTGGCTGCCAACAGGCCGGGGAGACGAGCCCCAGGTGGAGACAACGGTGGCGATGGCAACACCCCGGCCGGCGTCCTGCCATTGGCGCGCCTGGGCCAGAACATCGTCATGGCCGAGAGACTGGTCTAGCTGTTGAGGGTCGGTAGCCATTTGGTCACGCTCGCTTCCTGTTTTTGCCCCAGGCCGGACAGGGCCGCTGTCAGGTCAGCCAGACTGTCCAGATTGTGAATTGTGCGGAAATCGTCCACATGGGGCAGCATTGTTCGTATGCCTTGTGATTTTGGCGCGAAGCCGTCATAGCGCAAGAGCGGATTGAGCCAAATCAGCCGGCGGCAGCTTTTGTGCAGGCGCTCAATCTCATCGGAAAGCCCCTCACCACCGTCCCGGTCCAGCCCGTCCGTAATCAACAGTACCACCGCGCCCTGGGCCAGCACGCGACGGGACCAGTTGCGGTTAAAGTCGTGCAGGCAATGCCCAATGCGCGTGCCGCCCGACCAGTCTTCCGCCGCCTCGCCAACCTTGGCCAGCGCGACGTCCACATCCTTATGGCGCAGGTGCCGGGTGATGTTGGTCAGCCGCGTGCCGAACAGGAAGGTATGCACCCGGTCCCGGTCGTTGGTCATGGCGTGCATGAAATGCAGCAGCATGCGCGAATAGCGGCTCATGGAGCCGGAGATATCGCAGACGATCACCAAGGGTGGCCGCCGGGTTCTGCGGGTGCGCCGCTGCAGCATGATCACATCGGTATTGCCGCGAAGCGCTTTCCGGATCGTCGCGCGCATATCCGCCCGCGGGCCGGCTGGGTTGGCGCGGAAGCGGCGGGTCGGTGTTTCCATGATCGGCAGGCGCATGCGGGCGATGGCGGCCTTTGCCCGTTCGATCTCGGCGGCAGACATCTTTTCGAAATCCATTTCCTGGAGGACTTCGCTGTCGCTCCAGGTCATCACCGCGTCATACTGGACGTCGGGTTCCTGTGGCTCGGGCGCCTGCTGCTCGCCAATAGTCTGCAGGGCCTCGGCGACGCGCCGGGACAGTTCTTCCTGTTGCTGGTCTTCACCTGTGTCGACCGAAGGCAACACAACCTGCATCAGGCGTTCGAGGATGCGGGGATTGCGCCAGAATACGTGGAATGCCTGGTCGAACAGCTCGCGCTGGTCGCGCCGGTTTACGAATACCGCGTGCAGGGTCCAATAGAAGTCCTGACGATTGGTGATGCCAACCGTCGCCACCGCGCGAATGGCATCAATCACCTTGCCGGGCCCTACCGGCAGGCCCGCGGCGCGTAAAACGCGGCCGAAATGCATGACATTGTCTGCCAGGGCGCCCTGTTGCGCTATCTCCGGGGTGTTGTGGCCGTTCGTAGTCACGTCTTTGCGCTCGACTCCAGGCTCGACGATGCTTCCATATTATGAATATGAAAGGGAAATGGCGGGGAGGGAAGGGGGCTGCGCCCAATTACCCATATTCCACCAGTTTCTCAAGGTTTTCGGGCGAGATAGTCGGGGTTGAGGTGGCAAATTGGTGCATTTTTCTGCCCAGGACAGGCCTGCCGGTTTGCGGAATGTTAACGCCCACGGCCCATCCTTCAGCCACCCTTGATGGAGGCTGTAATGGATGGTGGTACGGAACCCGAGATTCGTCCCTCGGACTTGAAAGAAGCGGGACGGATTACGGAAGAGGACGTCGGCGCGCTCAGACGCGGTGTTTTTCGCGACGGCATCGTCGACTGGGACGAGGCCCGCATGGTCGTGGCGCTGCACGGCGCCTGCACGGATCGAGCGGATGCCTGGGACCAGTTCTATGTGGATGCACTGACGGACTTTTTGGTCTGGAGTGCAGAGCCGCGAAAATATGTGGACGAGGTGAAGGCGAAATTCATTCGCGAGGCAATCCTGAGCGACGGCCAGGTGGACTCAGCCACGGAACTCGCCCTCTTGGTAAACGTTGTGCACTGGGCGGCCTCCTGTCCGGAAGATCTGGTTGAGCTGGTGGTTGCCGCCGTGCATGACAGCGTCCTGAAGCCCGACGAAGCGGCCTATGGCGCCGGGCGCAAGCGCAACCAAATTGACGACATCGATGTGGCGCTAATCCGCAAGGTGATCTTCGCGGGCGCCAGCGACGGCGGCTTTACGGTGTCACGCTGGGAAGCCGAGATGCTGCTGTCCCTGCACGACGCCACACGCAACTCCGTAAATGCCGAGGACTGGCGTGACCTGTTCGTCAAGGGCGTCTCCAACTACCTCATGTTTCCGCGTGGTGCGCCGGCGGTGCCAAACGCCGAGGAATTCGCAACCCGTGAGGAATGGCTGGCCGAGCGCCGCGGTGTCGGCCAGGTCATGCTGGGCGTGATCAAGAATGTGGGCAGCATGAATTATGCCCGGGTCTGGCGCGAAGCCGATGTCTTTGGCAGCCGCCAGGCATTGCGCCGGGAACGGCTGCAGGCCTCACAGATGGCGGATGCCTTCCGCAGGGAAGGCATCGACGACGCGGAAGCCGCGTGGGTGTTGGACTGGCTGGCGACCGACGGCGATCTCCACCCGAGTGAAAGAGCTCTGTTGCACTACATCGCCGACAACGCCACGACAGTGACGCCGAAGCTGGCGGATTTCATGACGGAAAAGGGCATCACGCCGAAGGCAGCGGCCTAGTAGGAATCTGGGTACGAATCTGGCGGCAGGCGCTAGCCAGCTCCGCTCATTCCGGGATGATTCGCGCCGTCACTTTCCCGGTGTGCGCTTAATCAGGGTTACCAGCGCTTTCAGACGGGACTTACCCGGGACATTGGCGTCAAAGATCTGCCGATGCGCCCCGATCAGGTCATTGCCCATGATCTGGCATACCACCATTTCATAGGTTGTCTTTTCTTCTACCGGGCTCGTGATCAGATACATGCGGGCCTTGTACCAATCCCTGGCAATTGCTCGGCTCAATTCTAGCTTCCCGGCGAGGGCGGTGTCCCGTGCGGCCTCGCATGGATGGAGGCGGAAAGCCCAGTCGACGATGTGGGCGCGCATGCCGCCAAGCCCTTTTTTATCCAATAGCCGATGAAGCTTCTGATAGTTGCGACGGCTGCCATGGTGGAGCGCGAGATATGCGAAAACATAGTCGCGGCCGCGAAGCGCCTTCGCATTGGCGAAAAGTTGTTTTTGCGCCTGTGTGTCAGCAAGAACCATTGTCCAGGCGAGCCCGAGCCTCCGGTCCTTTCCAATTGGGCCCGCGATGGCGCGGAATGCCTTCTCAAGCCGCGCCGTTGCCTCAGGTTTACCTCGCCCCCGCAGCGCATTGATTGCCAGGGCGAGGCTATGGGCACGTTGGAGTGCCTTTTCCTTCGATGGCAGAAGCCGCATCACCTGCTCGATATCTCCGAGACGCGCGAACACCTGGATCCATGAGAATCGATTGCCGCGCGGACTCCTTTGATAGAGATACCTGATCGCATCATGCTCCCCCAACCAGGCGAGTTGCTCGGCCAGAGATATGACGGTGTTGGCGTCAGGTTTACGGGCGCCTGCGGGCTCTCTCGGCGATTGTTTTGTGCCGAACCATACGGTGACGTAACTCTTGAGAATAACGAGCGCTTCCTGCCGTTTGCCGCGGGCCGCCAGTTCCCGGGCCCAATTTTGTCCGACCCACCCGAAATCATGGCCAGTCTTCCCCAACAAGGCGTGCATTCTGGGATACAGGCGTACGCGGGCGGCAGCCGGCAAGCGTTTGCCTATCCTATTGAAGTGCTGAAACCCCTCGTCGTATTTGCCGTCCCACTCAGCGATCATCTTCTTGAGCGCGGGTTCCACATCCGCCGGTTTCGTTGCCGCAAGCTCCATAAGGAGATGGAACCTTATTTTGCCTTGGGCGTTCTTGACGCCTTTTGATGTCAGGAATCCGGTAGCCGCCGCCATGTGGCCCATTCTTGATAGCTCTACGGCGATGATCATGCGGATATCACGGTCGCTGATCGTTCCAGCGATAGCCAGTGCACCCTCGACGTCGTTCTTGCGTGCGGCCGCCATTCCGGCAATTACGCGGTGCCGGTTTTTTTGGGCACCCTTGGAAATTCGGAAGAGGACAACGCGGTGCGCCATCGCGAATCTGCCAGCACGGGCGAGGGTTATCGCGACGATCGTCCACGATTTATCATCGCGGATGCGGTCATTCAGGGTTGTCGCGAGTTCAGCCAGGCACACACGGGTCATTCGAGGAAGGCATCTTGCAGCGGGTGGTGGGCCACCCGGCTCCACGCCGTCTTTCGACATCGCCGCTGACCATGGAACAGAGAGCACAACCCCGGTTGCCAAAAGGGCTGCTAGTGCGCGGGATGAAGGCCAATAGGCATTGCGTTTCATGTCCGACTACCTTCTATCGCCAGCACTGCCCAACTTGATACCGCCGCTGCAATCCCGAATTGCGTCTAGGCGCCGCCTGCGCTCGACGCGGCCGCTTGCGTGCGGATTTCGTTGAGAATGGCGATGGCTTCGCTGCCCTGGATGCGGGCGATGTCGTCCTGGTATTTGAGCAAAGTGCCGAGGGTCGAGTTGACCACGTCCGGATTGAGTTGAATTACGTCCAGTTGCGCGAGCGCATGGGCCCAATCGAGGGTTTCTGCGACACCGGGCAGCTTGAAGAGGTCCTGCTTGCGCAAATGCTGGACGAAGCCGACGACTTCTTCGGCCAGTCGTTCGCCAACACCCGGCGCTTTGCGGCGTAGAATCTCGAGCTCACGTGAGGCGTCCGGATAGTCGACCCAATAGTAGAAACAACGGCGCTTAAGCGCGTCGTGAATCTCACGAGTCCGGTTTGACGTGATGACCACGATTGGCGGCTCATCTGCCTTGATCGCACCCAGCTCCGGGACCGTGATCTGAAAATCCGACAGTACTTCCAGAAGATAGGCTTCGAAGGGCTCGTCGGCGCGGTCCAGTTCATCGATCAGCAGCACCGGCGCACCCCCAATATGGGGCTCGAGCGCGCGCAGCAAAGGCCGCTTGATCAGAAATTCTTCAGTGAAAATATCGCTGGCGAGTGCGTCGCGGTTGGTGTCGCCGGAGGCTTCCGCCAGCCTGATTTCGATCATCTGGCGGGAGTAGTTCCACTCGTAGACGGCGCTTGCGACATCCAGACCTTCATAGCACTGCAGGCGGATCAGGTCGCGGCCCAGTGTTTCTGCCAGCACCTTGGCAATTTCCGTTTTGCCGACGCCGGCCTCGCCCTCGAGGAACAGCGGCCGCCCCAGAGACAGGCTGAGATAGACCGCTGTGGCCAGCGAACGGTCCGCCACATACTCGCCGCTGGCGAGCAGGGTTTCGGTATTGTCGACGTTTTTTGGAAGAGCAGTTACTGCGGTCATGCGCATCTCGATACGGCGAAGGGGCGGGTTCGGAACCCGCCCCTACATAGAGCCATCAGAATTTTTGGAAAAGCGGCAGATCAGCCCGCTTCGGCCACCGCCCGTTTAGCCATGACGGTCACCAGATGGGCGCGATACTCGGCGCTGGCGTGAATGTCGGAGTTGAGATCGCCCTGGCCTACCGAGACGCCGGCAACAGCGTCTGCCGACCAGTTGGACCCGAGTGCGCTTTCCATTTCCGCAACACGGAAGACGCCCGCTTCACCGGCGCCGGTGACGGCCACGCGCGTGCCGTCGCCTGTCTTGGCGGCAAATACGCCGACAATGGCATAGCGGGAGGCGGGGTTCGGGAACTTCATGTAACCGGCTTTTTCCGGTACCGGGAAGCTGACCGAGGTGACGATTTCGCCTTCGTTGAGCGCGGTCTCGAACTGACCGGTAAAGAAGTCGTCGGCAGCAATCTCGCGTTCGTTGGTTTTGACGGTGGCGCCCAGGCCAACCAGGGCCGCCGGGTAGTCCGCCGCCGGGTCGTTGTTCGAGATCGAGCCACCGATAGTGCCGCGATTGCGCACCTGCGGGTCGCCGATGCCGCCGGCCAGTTTGGCCAAGGCGGGGATGGCGCTTTGCACTTCAGCGGAATTTGCAACTGCCGCGTGGCGGGTCATGGCGCCGATGGTGACGGTGCCGCCACTAACGCTGATGCCGCTCAGGTCACCGAGGCCAGCCAGGTCGATAACCTTGGTCGGGCTCGCCAGGCGCTGCTTCAGGGTCGGGATATAGGTCATCCCGCCGGCGAGCAGTTTGGCCTCGTCGTCGGACTTGATCGCCTGGGACGCGGCGTCAACGCTGCCCGCTTTCTCGTATTCGAAGCTGTACATGGGTGTCTCCTTCTCGCCGGGACTTACGCCCGGCCCTCCTGCATGGCGCGCCAGACGACCTCTGGGGTTGCCGGCATTGATATATCCGTGACGCCATAGTCTCCCAGGGCGTCGATGATGGCGTTGATGACGGCGGGGGTGGCGCCGATGGTGCCGATCTCCCCACAGCCCTTGACCCCTAGCGGATTGAAGGGGCAGGGCGTTTCGGTAGTGCCGGTCTTGATCATGGGCAGGTTGTCGGCCCGGGGCAGGGTGTAGTCCATCATGGAACCGGACAACAGTTGGCCGGTTTCCTTGTCATAGACAGCACCTTCATAGAGTGCCTGGCCGACACCCTGGGCGATGCCGCCATGGACCTGACCTTCAACGATCATGGGGTTGATGATGTTGCCCACGTCATCCACTGCGCTGAAATCAACGATCTGAACCACGCCCGTATCCGGGTCAATTTCGACCTCACAGATATAGGCGCCATTGGGGAAGTTGAAGTTCAGCGGGTCGAAGAAGGCCTGCTCATTCAGGCCAGGCTCCAGCGCATTCTCGTCCTGTGCCGGGTCGCCGGTCGGCAGCGGATAATTGTGCGGCACATAGGCGGCGAAGGCGACTTCAGCGATATTCATCGCCTTGTCCGTGCCCTTGACCTGGAAGTTGCCATCCACGAATTCGATGTCATCCGCGGAGGCTTCAAGAATGTGCGCCGCGATCTTGCGGCCCTTGGCGAGGATCTTGTCACAAGCGCGAACGATAGCGCTGCCACCCACCGACAGTGAGCGGGAGCCGTAGGTGCCCATGCCGAACTGGGAATTGGACGTGTCGCCTTGGACCACTTCCACATTCTCGATCGGCACACCGAGTTGATCGGAAACCACCTGAGCGAAGGTGGTGGCATGGCCCTGGCCGTGGCTGTGGGATCCGGAGAAGACGGTGACCGAGCCGGTGGGATTGAAGCGCACCTCTGCAGATTCATAAAGGCCCGCCCGCGCGCCAAGCTGGCCGGCGATGGCGGATGGCGCGGCGCCTGTCGCCTCGATGGGCAAGGAGAAACCAATCCCGCGCAGCTTTCCACTGGTCTTGCTCTGGTCCCGGCGTGCGGCAAAACCGGTGTAATCAGCCAGCGCCAGCGCCTTGTCCAGGGTCGCGCCGTACTCACCGGAATCGTAGGTCAAAGCCACCGGCGTGGCGTAGGGAAATTGGTCCGGCTGAATGAAATTGCGCCGCCGGATATCCGCTGGATCGATACCGGTCTCCTTTGCGGCCTTCTCGACGATGCGTTCCAGTAGGAAGGTGGCTTCGGGACGGCCCGCGCCCCGATAGGCGTCCACGGGAGTCGTATTCGTAAAGACTGCCTTCACATGGGCATAGATCGCCGGCGTCGTGTACTGACCGGCGAACAGCGTCGCATAAAGGAAAGTCGGGACAAGAGGGCCAAAAGCAGACAGATAAGCGCCCATATTGGCGACCGTATTTACCCGCAGGCCCAGGAATTTGCCGTCCGCATCCAGCGCCAGCTCTGCCTCCGAGACATGGTCGCGGCCATGTGCATCGGTGATGAAGCTTTCGCTTCGATCCGCGGTCCACTTGATCGCGCAGCCCATCCGCCGGGCAGCCCAGCAGAGCACCGCATATTCAGCGTAGGGATAGATCTTTGATCCGAAGCCGCCGCCCACATCCGGCGAGATCACCCGAAACTTGTGCTCTGGTTGCTGTAGGACAAAGGCGCCCAGCAGCAGGCGTATGGCGTGGGGGGCCTGCGCGGTCGCATGCAATGTCAAATCGCCGGAAACCGAATTAAACTCGGCAATCGCCGCGCGTGGTTCCATCGCGTTCGGCACCAGGCGCTGGTTCACCAGTTCCAGTTTGGTGACATGGTGTGCGCCTTCGAAAGCCTGGTCGGCGGCTGCCTTGTCGCCGATCTCCCAATCAAAGCTGGTGTTGCCCGGGGCCTCGTCCCAAACCTGGGGTGCGCCATCCTTGGGCGCGTCCTCGGTCGCGATAACAGCGGGAATAGGCGTATAGCTGACGTTGACCATTTCGGCCGCATCGCGCGCGGCGTCGATTGATTTGGCAATCACCACGGCAACCGCGTCGCCGACAAAGCGGACCCTGCCTTGAGCCAGGATCGGCCATGCGGGCTCCACCATGGGCTCGCCGTTGGTCTGGGTGATGCCCCAGCCAACTGGCAGGCCACCGATCTCATCGGCCGCAACTTCCGCGCCGGTCAGAACCTCGATTACACCGTCAGACGCTTTGGCGCCGGCAATATCGACACTGCCGATTTCCGCATGCGGGTGCGGCGAACGCACAAAGGCTGCGTAATACTGTCCGTTGACGTTGATGTCGTCCACGTAGTTGCCGTTGCCGGTAATAAAGCGACGGTCTTCCTTGCGCAGAACGCGCGCGCCTATACCTGTGGTCATGACCGTGTCCTCCCTGGGGCCAACGGTATTTGCCCGCTGTCTTGCAGTGTCACGGCCGTCTTCAGGCGGCCTTCATTTTATCTGCACAGGCTTGAATGCTTTTGACGATGTTGTGATAGCCGGTGCAGCGGCAGATATTGCCTTCCAGCCAGTGGCGGATTTCCTGCTCACTTGGCGTGGGGTTATTCTTCAGAAGATCGACCGAACTCATGATCATGCCTGGTGTGCAGAATCCGCACTGAAGGCCATGGTTCTCGTGGAAGGCCTGCTGCATCGGATGCAGTTCGTCGCCGTTAGCGAGGCCTTCGATGGTGGTGATGTTGGCGCCCTCGGCCTGGGCGGCGAGCATTGTGCAGCTCTTCAGCGATTCGCCGTCCACATGGACGACGCACGCGCCACACTGGCTGGTGTCGCAGCCAACATGTGTGCCGGTGAGGCCAAGATGCTCGCGCAGCAACTGCACCAGCAGTGTGCGCTCCTCGCATTCAACCGTGTGTTGCGCACCGTTGACGGTGAGATTGACGGTAACCGCCATGGATATTCTCCCAATATCAGTAGCCCGAAACAGGCTTGTTATTCCCTGGCCTGTAGCAGGCAGACACTTTATCGGCGACCCCGGCCGATCAGCAGAACAATAATGCCGGTCCGGTGCGGGTCAAGCGACGAATGTGTGTCGGCCCACCAAAACCACCAATGCGGCAAGCAAAACAGTCAGCATCGGCATCCAGATCCACTGCCGAAGGCCCGGGCGGGCCACGTCGTGATCTTGTTCCGGCGCCACGGTTTCGTCGGCCATACTTAGGTGTCTTCCTCGTCCAGCTTTTCAACATCTGCGCCGGGCGCGACCTGCTGGGCGAAATTTGTAAAAAACTGGTCGGCCATTTTGCGTGCGGTGCCCTTGATCAGCCGGGAGCCGATCTGGGCCAGTTTGCCGCCAATCCGAGCATCGGCCACATAGCGGAGGATCGTGGCGTCGCCCACCTCTTCCAGGGTGACTTCCGTATCGCCCTTTGCGAAACCGGCCACGCCGCCTTTGCCCTCACCGACGATGCGATAGCTGGCCGGCGGATTGAGATCTTCCAGCGTTACGGCGCCTTTGAACTTTGCGCTGACCGGGCCAACCTTGGCCTTTACGGTCGCGGAAAAGCCGCCGTCTTCATTTTGCTCAAGCTCTTCACAGCCTGGTATGGATTCGCGCAACACGTCCGGGTCATTGAGTTTTTCCCAAACCAGTTCGCGCGCCGCCGGAATCTTGTAGGCGCCTTTAAGCTCCATGGATGCTCCCCTCGAATACCTTCTCCAGCCAACCTAGTGACCCGCCAGCGGCGCGGCAAGACGGCCGGCGAAGTTAACGTCATAAAACCGCAGTGTCTTACCGTCAGGTGTTGCTAGACGCCGCCAGACTCTGATTGCGGCTTGTCGCTTGGCTTGGCACACTTGCGCCAACCGCATACCTGCAGCACGACCGCATGTAATCCAGGGAGGATCAAAAAAATGAGAAGAGGTCTGTTATTTGCTCTGGCGACGTCCGTGGCGCTGACCGCTGGACCGGCGGCCGCCAAGGTCGAGGGCGATACCGTCACCCTCGGCGCAGCCATTTCACTTACGGGCAAATACTCCACCAACGGCAAACACACCCGTAACGGCTATGACCTTGCCGTGAAGAAGATCAACGCGGCCGGCGGCGTCAAGGTGGCTGGAAAGAGCTACAAGCTGAAAATCGTCTACTATGACGATGAATCCCGCGGCGCCCGCGGCGCACAACTGGCCGAACGTCTGATCAATCAGGATAAGGTCAAATTTTTGCTGGGGCCGTATAGTTCCGGCCTGACCAAGGCAATTGCGCCGATCACGGAGAAGTACAAGATCCCGATGGTCGAGGCGAACGGTGCCTCCCGCTCCCTGTTCACCAAAGGCTACAAATACCTGTTCGCGGTGCTGTCCACGTCTGAGCAATATCTTGCCAGCTCCGTCGCGCTGCTGGCCGAACGGGCCAAAGCCATGGGCAAAAAGCCGAGCGACATGAAAATCGCCATGGCGTTCGAGAATGATCCGTTCAGCCAGGACATCCGAGCCGGCATCATCGATGACGCCAAGAAATACGGCATGAAGATCGTCGTCGACGGCAAGCTGCCGCGAGATCTCTCGGATATGAAGGGCATTCTGCAGAAGGTGAAGCTCGTGAAGCCGGACCTGCTGGTAATCTCCGGGCACGCCAAGGGCGCGGCGCTGGCGATTCGTCAGATTGCTGCGCTGCGGCTGAACGTGCCGATGCTGGCCATGACCCATTGTGATTCGGCCAAGGTGATCAAGAAATACGGCAAGAAGGCCGAATACACCCTGTGCGCGTCCCAGTGGGCGCCGACGTTGACTTACAAGGACGACGTGTTCGGGTCGGCAGGTGATTTCGCCAAGACATTCAATAAGGCCTATGGCTACCAGCCGCCTTATCAGGCTGCCGAGTCGGCAGCGGCCGTTCTGGTTTTTGCTGATGCGTTCCGGCGGGCCGGGTCGTTTGACACCGACAAGGTGCGGGCAGCGCTGGCGGCGACCCAGATGCAAACCTTCTACGGCAACATCAAGTTCGACAAGACGGGCAAGAATATCGCCAAGCCGATGGTGCTGTACCAAATTCAGGACGGCAAATATGTGGTGGTGGCGCCGACCAAATGGGCTGCGGCCAAACCCCGTCTGCCGATCCCCAAATGGGGCAAGCGCTAGGACCGTTCGGCAGGTTGATCCGGTGGAGTTGGCGGTGGTGTCAAATTCACCGCCCTCCCGCCATATCCTGACCCATATCTTGGCTGGCGATCTGCAGAACCATGCTTGAGAATATCCAGCTTCTGCTCGACAACCCGGTCGCGCTGCTGAACCTGCTGCTGGATGGCATCATGATCGGCGCGATTTTCGCGCTGATTGCCTATGGCATGGCGCTCGTCTGGGGGGTGATGAACATCATCAACCTGTCCCAGGGCGAGTTCGTCATCTTTGGCGGATTTATCGGCTATTACACATCGACGGACTGGACTCTGGCAATCGGACCCTCGGCGTCGCCGTGGGTGTCATTGGAATGGGGCGGGATCAGCCCGTTATGGGCTTTGGTGATCGCGCCGCTGATTCTCTATGGGATCGGCCGGGCCTTCTATGCGCTGGTGATCTTCCGCTTGGTGGATCGCGACCTGTTCACATCCATCCTGGCGACCTTTGGCATCAGCATTTTCCTGCAGCAGCTGATGAATGGCGTCTTCACGGCGGAAGA
The DNA here is from genome assembly GCA_021776685.1 of Alphaproteobacteria bacterium. GTDB lineage: Bacteria > Pseudomonadota > Alphaproteobacteria > Bin65 > Bin65 > JAJFFJ01. The sequence continues at coordinate 25,326 of JAJFFJ010000132.1, read as the reverse complement.
CGTGATTGCCCAGCACGGCATGGGCTCCTGGGTTCTGGTGGACGGCACAACAGGTGAGTTGGTCATAGAGCAGGTGCGCGTGATTGCGCTTGTCTTTGCCGTGATCGTCGGCGCGGTGCTGACCTTCTATCTGCGCCAGACCCGCGGTGGACAGGCAATCCGGGCGGTAGCGCAGGACGCTCGGGCGGCGCGGATCATGGGTATCAACGCCGACCAGGTTTATGCGCGCACATATGCGCTCAACGCGGCAATCTGTGGTGCCGCCGGCGTGCTGATCTCAATGACGCTGGTGATCCATGCTTTCTCAGGACTGATCTACACCGTCCGCGCCTTCATGATTGTGGTCATTGCTGGTCTCGGCAACGTGGCGGGCGTGATCGCAGCGGGCCTGGGGCTGGGTGCTGCAGAGAAGGTCGCTGATATTGTTATCGGTACCAGTTATCAGACCGCGTTCATCACCGGCCTTCTTCTGGTTGTGCTGCTCTGGCGCAGTCTGCGGCTTGGCCGCCAGCGGAAGGTTCTGCGATGAGCAGCGGATTCGCGACCAGCCGATTTTCACGGGGCTTGATCCTCACCTGCGTGGTGTTGGCGATCCTGGCGGCGGTTGCGCCCGTCGCGTTGCCTACGCTGGTGAAGCAGATGACCGTGTTCTGGGTCATGGTGATCATCGCCTATACCTGGGATACCATGGGCGGGCAGCTCGGCTATAACAGCTTTGGCAACGTGGTTTTCTTTGGCGCCGGTATGTACGCCTCCGCGGTCCTGCAGATCGCACCCTTCACCGATATGGCCGCCTATACCGCGGCCGGCGAGCAGGGCGGCGCGCTGGTGTTGACCAACGCCCAGTATTTTGCGGGCCTCCTGCCAGGACTGCTGGTGGCCGCAGGGGTCGGATTCCTGCTCGCGCTCATTTTAGGTTTCGCCATCCTGCGGCTGCGCGGGCACTATTTTGCCATCGGGACCCTGGCGGCAGGTATTTTCGTCGCCCAAATTGTTGCCAACTGGGAGTATCTGGGAGCGGGCTCCGGCCTCACCATGCCCGGTTTCCCCGGCAAAGGCGCCGCGGGCGATCAGGCCAAGTCGACCTTTTTCTATTATCTGTGTTTCGGGCTGGCGGGCGTCACATTCCTGTTCCTTCAATGGCTGTACTCAACACGCTTTGGCCTGGCGGCCAACGCCATCCGCGACGACGAAGACAAGGCGGAGGCCATGGGCCTGCCCACCGGCCGGTACAAGATCATCGCCTGGGCGATCAGCGGCTTTTTCCTGGGCATCTGCGGTGCGCTCTACGGCAACTTCGTGATCCATGTGGACCCGGAAGACGTTGCCTTTGACGGCGCAGGGCTGGGTGTCTGGATGGTGCTGATGGTGGTCTTGGGCGGCAAGGGCAGCCTGTGGGGGCCGCTGATAGGCGCCGTGCTTTTCCATGTGACCAAAGAGCTGCTTTGGACCTATCTGTTGGGTTTGCAGTATGTGGTGCTCGGCCTTCTGGTGATCGTCATCGTCGTCTTTTTCCCGGAAGGGATTGTCGGCTGGCTGCGTCAGCGCTTCCCGAACCGCTTTGGTGAACGGGTTGAGGCGGGAGAAGTCCGATGACAACGCTCCTCCAGGTCTCGAACTGCACGAAGCGATTTGGCGGTGTCGTCGCCAACGAAGGCATCTCGCTCACCGTCAACGAAGGCGAGATTGTCGGGCTGATCGGGCCGAACGGATCGGGCAAGACGACGCTCTTCAGCTCCATCGTCGGCGCCCATCCGGTCGACGAAGGCTCGGTGCAGTTTGATGGGGCGGAAATTACCCGGATGAATGTACCGTCGGTGGCCCGGCTCGGCTTGCTGCGGACGTTCCAGCAGACTCGCATCTACGGCAAGATGACCTGTATGCAGAACATGGCGATCAGCGCGCCCACCGGCCGCGGTCTGAAAAGCATGTTTGGCGGATTTACGGCTGACGAAGTGACCCGGGCGGAGGAACTTCTGGATTTTGTGGGGCTGTCGTCCAAGCGCTTTCTTCGCGGCGGGGAACTTTCCTTCGGCCAGCAGAAGCTTCTGGAATTTGCCATGGCACTGATGGCCCGCCCGCGCCTGCTGCTGCTGGACGAACCGACAGCCGGCATCAATCCGACCCTGATCAACGGCCTGATTGACCGGCTGAAGCGGGCGAACGCCCAACTCGGCATCACCCTTTTGGTGATCGAGCACAACATGCGCGTAATCATGAATCTTGCATCCCGCATCTATTGCCTCGCCCACGGTCGCCTGCTCGCCGAAGGGGCGCCGGAGGATATCCAGTCCGATCAGCGCGTCATCGACGCATATCTTGGGGCAGGGTGATGCAGCGCGACGGCACATCCGGCTACGGGCTGGGCGATGTCGACACGGTCATCTCCGTGGATGATGTGGCACGCGAGGCAGCTGCCCTGTCGGCGGGAGCGCCGCCAGTGGCGGAGCTTGATGCGCTGGCCGGTGACCAACCGTTGGTGGCGATGGACAATCTTGTCGCCGGCTATGGGCGGATGGAAATCCTCCATGGGCTTAACCTGCGATGCGGTGCCGGCCAGTCCCTCTGCCTGATCGGGCCTAACGGCGCGGGAAAATCGACAATTCTCCATTCCATCTATGGCTTCACCAACATCTTCAGCGGTTCGATCAGCGTGGATGGAGTTGACGTCACCCGGTTGACCGCCAACCAGAAGCTGCGTGATGGCGGTGTCGCCTACATCCTGCAGGACAATTCGGTTTTCCCGGACATGACGGTCGAGGAAAACCTGCTGATGGGCGGTTACCTGATGCCCAAGCCGGCGGACGCCAAAGTCGCTGCCGAACGGGTATTCGAGAAATATCCTCGCCTGAAGGAGCGGGCCAAGCAACCGGCCCGTGTGCTGTCCGGCGGCGAGCGGCGGCTGCTGGAAATCTCGCGGGCGCTGGTGATGGACCCGAAAGTGCTATTGGTGGACGAACCCTCCATCGGGCTTGAGCCGCGCTTCATCGACATGGTGTTCGACATTCTGGGCGGACTTCAGCAGGAGGATGGCAAGACCATCCTGATGGTCGAGCAGAATGCCAAGAAGGGGCTGGAGTTTGCCGATATCGGCTATGTGCTGGTATCCGGCGCGCTGGCCAAGGCAGGCCGCGGCAGTGACCTGCTGGATGATCCGGACGTGGGCCGCCTTTTCCTGGGCGGATAGCTCTAAAGTTTCTTCGCAAGCCGGCGGAACACGGCTGCCACCTGACGCATGTTTTCGTTCAGTTTGACCCGCCAGCGTCCGTCATACTCGTTCAACGAAATGACGGAGAGGCTGCGGAAGCGTATGCCCTTGACCAGAAACTCCGCCCGGTAGACCACGTGGACCAGGGAGGGCGTTTCGTTGACCTGTCCCAGCACCGTGAAGGTCGCCGTATTCAACGCCTGACGGCTGCCGATGGAATTTACTGTTCCCTGCAACAGCCGGATGAAGACCTGCCGGGGCGTCAGTTTCTGCACCTGCGCCTGCGTTTCCAGCCCGGCCAGCATCTGCTTGTACGGTGCAGGCCAGGCCCGCCGCTGGATCACCAGCCGTTTCAATACGGGGACCACGAAACTGTGAACATTGGCCAGCTCCCGCGGGTCCATCATGTCTGCAATGCGTGCCCATGCGCTGGCCTTCAGCGCCGCCACATAGTCGCGCGCGACCAGTTTTGGGTCCTGGGCCGCATGGGCCGAAGGGCCGGCGAAGATCAGGAAGACTGAAAGGATCAGGGCAAGCCGTAGGAGCATTCTATGACCTCCACCGATCACAGGAAGAAGGTCAACAGATAGACGCCCAGCAGCACGGCGATCCATCCCGCCATGGAACTGGTGTGCCAGGTGCGCGCCAGGATGCCTTCCGGGCCATGATGACGGAACAGGCCGCGGATCAGTCGGCCGCCGCCGCGTGTGATCCCGGCACCAATGGCCCTCCCGACTATCCGTCCGGCACTGACAATCGCTGCACTCAACCACACGCCAAACACGCGATAGAACCAGTCCAGGTCCAGGCTGAGGGTCAGGGTTCGCTTCATCAGTTTGAGCAATACGAAAAAGGCTAGGCCGGAGAACAACAGCAGCTGGAACATCTCCACCACATGTGCCGCCGTGTAGGGAACATATTTCACCTCATAGGGCAGCAGCGCGTAGAGAGGCTCAGGCCAGACGCCGATGCCAATACAGGCCGCCGCAAACAACAACATGGCCATGCGCATGTGCCATGGCGGGTCCGGTGGGCGGAGGCCGGAATCTTTCTGGAAGAAAACGAACCAGGGAAATTTAATTCCCGCGTGCAAGAAGACGCCGGCGGACGCCGCCATCAAGGCGAACCAGACGAAAGCCAGATGCTGCTCCCCGGCGCTGGCGGAGATCATCGACTTCGATACAAACCCGGACGTAAAGGGGAAAGAGGAGATTGCAAGCGCACCTATGGTGCCGCAGATCATGGTCAGCGGCATCGACTGGAACAGGCCGCCCAGATCGGTGCACTTTCGCTTGCCGGTCATCAGCAGGACCGAGCCTGCAGACATGAGCAGCAGCGCTTTGTAGATAATGTGGGTGAAGGCGTGAGAGGCGGCGCCGTTTAGCGCCAGGGCATTGAACTCGGGATTGCTGGACCCGGCGATACCGACACCGGTCACCATGAAGCCCACCTGGTTGATGATGGAGTAGGCGAGGATGCGCCGCATGTCGTTTTCCAGCAGCGCGTAGACGATGCCGTAAAAAATCATGAAGACGCCGAGCCAGATGAGGATGTCGAAGCCAGGGTAACCGCGGATCAGCACATAAACTGCGGTCTTGGTGGTGAAGGCGGACAGGAAGACCATCCCGGTATAGGACGCCTCAGGATAAGCGTCTGGCAGCCAAGCGGACAGGGGTGGCGCGCCCGCATTGATCAGGAATCCCGCCAGAATCAGCCAGGTGCCGGGCCTGTCGAGCCCCAATATCTGATGGATGGCGCCCACACCAAACGCGAGCGATTGGGTCGCGATGATATAGTCCATGATGCCGGCCATCAGCAGAACGCCACCCAACAGATGGATGCAGACATAGCGGATGCCGGCAGCGCCGGATGCCGCCTGGCCGCCACACCAGATCACCAGGGTTGAGCCTAACGCCATCAATTCCCAGAAAATGAAGACGGTAAGAATATCGCCAGCGAAGACCACGCCAATGGCGGAGCCGGCGTAGCAGAAGGCGGCGGCAAGCTCGGTGACATTCTTCTGGGTCAGGGAATAGAGCCCGCCACCGAAGGCCATAAAGGCGAAGACGGTGGCAAACAGGCGGCTCAGCTTGTCACCCTGCACCAGAATGAGGTCGAACGCCTTGGGATCGACCTTGGCGTCCTTCGGGAACATCCAGGAGAGATCGAGGAAGTCGACCCGCAGAACGGCGCCGTCCGGCACCTGCCAGATCAGCCACAGGGTCAATAGCGGCGCGATGAGCAACAGGGCGGCGCGCAGCAGATACGGCACAAACGGCAGCAGCAGGCCGGCAACAATCAGGATCAGGCCGGGCGGGATCTCAATCGGCATTGCCGTCTCCTGCTGGGTCATCTCCCGCTGGGCCGGCTCCGGCCGGATCGTCTGACGTCACGCCATTCTGCGCATCGTAATAGCTGTCAGGCCGCTTGATCAGATACCCGAGGCCCTTTGCGAAGACGACCATGGCGGCGCAGGCAAGGAAACCGTACCAGGCGTTGAAGCCAAATATGCCGTCGATGCCAAAATGCGGGTGCCGGTGCAACAGCGCCTCCCAGGCGACGGTCACCGCGAGCACCACGATAAACACGACCCACAGCCAGCGGATGGTTTCCGGGCGGACCAGCCAGTGCTTCTCCTTTTCTCTCATGGCCTCCTCACTTGACCGACCCGGGGGCTGCGCCGGGCGATGACCCGGTCGCTGCCTGGGCGACTGCTTCCGCCAGGGCCAGAGGCAGGTCAGGCAGGAAGAACAACACGATGGTGCCAGCGGCCGTCACGGTCAGTGCGATGACAATCGGCAGGGGCGCCTCGCCGTGCCGGGCATCGGCAGGCGGTGCCCGGAAGAACGCGCGGTAGATCACCGGCAGAAAATACCCGGCGTTCAGAAGCGTGCTGACGATCAAAACGACGATGGCGAAGACATGTTCCGTCTCCATCGCGCCCATCAGAATATACCATTTGCTGATAAAGCCCGCGCTGGGCGGCAGGCCGATCATCGACACCGCGCCGATGGCGAATGCACCCATGGTCCAGGGCATGAGCCGGCCGATGCCATCGAGCTGGCTGACCTCGGTTTTGTGTGCGGCGGTGTAGATCGACCCGGCAGCGAAGAAGAGCGTGATCTTGCCGAAGGCGTGCGCGGCGATGTGCAGGACGGCGCCCATGATCGCCACCGGCGTGAACAGGGCGGCCGCCATGATCACATAGCTGAGTTGGCTGATGGTGGAATAGGCGAGCCGGCGCTTCAGGTTATCCGCCGTCAGCGCGACGATGGAGGCCAGCAGGACCGTGCCGCCCGCTACATAGACCAGCCATTCCGTCCATGGCAGTTCGGCCAGGTAGCCGACGCCGAAGATGTAAACGATGACTTTGACCACGGTGAAAACGCCGGCTTTGACCACGGCAACCGCATGCAACAAGGCGCTGACCGGCGTTGGCGCCACCATCGCCGCCGGAAGCCAGGGATGAATGGGCATCAGCGCCGCCTTGCCGATGCCATACATGAACAGCAACAGCAGTAGCGCGCCCAGCCAGTCCGGCGCCTTGCCGGCAAGGATGCCGCCGGCCCTGAAATCCAGGGTGCCCACCTGCACATAGGTGACGATGATAGCCGTTAGCAGCAGGCAGATTGACGTTCCCAAGAGGATGCCGAGATAGATCCAGCCTGCCCGTTGTGCCTCGTTGTTTCCCTTATGGGTGACCAGCGGATAGGTGCTGAGCGTCAGCACTTCATAAAAAACGAACAGGGTGAACAGGTTGCCCGCAAAGGCGATGCCCATTGTGCTGGCGATGGCGATGGCGAAGCAGACATAGAAACGCGTCTGGTGGGCTTCCTTGTTCCCGCGCATGTAGCCGATGGAATAGATCGAGTTGATGATCCACAGGAAGGACGCGATCAGCGCGAACAACATGCCGAGCGGCTCCACCGCCAGGTGGAGCGGTGCATCGGGCAGAGTCTTGACCAATGTCAGGGCTGGCCGCGCACCGCCCAGGACCTTCTCCGCCAGAAGGGCCACGAGCACGCACAGCGCCACGGCGGTCACGAGGGTAACGCCCTCACGCAGGTTGGCGACCTTGCCGGTGGCCCAGATACCAAGCGTACCGGCGGCCGGGACGGCCAGGGTCAGCCACAGCAGGGTCTCGGCGGTCATCGGCTGGCTCCGATCAACTGCTTGGCGGCCTGTCCTGCGATATCAGCACTGATGTCGGTCTCGATGCCGAAATAGAGATTCGCAAACACCAGGATCCAGGTGGGAATGAGCAGCGACAGCGGCGCCTCCCGCACCTCGGCGAGATTGACCACGCCGGTCTCGGGCTCCTTGAAGAAGGCGGCCTGGACGACTTTGCCCACATAGACGAGCGCCAGCAGGGAGGCGAGCACAATCAGCACGGCGGCGGCCCACCATCCCCGTTCCAGCGTCGCGGTGACCAGATACCATTTGCTGATAAAGCCGGCTGTCAAAGGCACGCCGATGAGGCTGAGACCGCAAAGAGTGAACGCCATCATTGTCCAGGGCATCCGCCGGCCCACGCCCTGCAGGTCAACCAGCTTCATCGAGCCGACCCGGTAGAGAATGCAGCCGCACGCCAGGAACAGGCCGGCCTTCATCATCGCGTGATTGAAGATATGCAACAGAGTTGCCTGCAAGCCCATGACGGTGCCCAGGCTGACGCCCAGCAGCATGTATCCGATCTGCGCCACGCTGGAAAAAGCAAGGATACGTTTGATGTTGCGCTGCCAGACCGCCACTAGCGAACAGATGACAATCGCAGCCACCGCCAGCACGAGGATTAGCGGTCCCGCCACCACCTTGTCGAAGGTGAAGCTGTGGCCGAACACCGAATAAATGAAACGCAGGAGGAGATAGAGCGACACCTTGGTGGCGGTGCCCGCCAGGAAAATGCTGACCACGCTGGGTGCGTAGGTGTAGGCGTTGGGCAGCCAGGCGTGCAGCGGAAACACCGCCAGCTTGAGTCCGATGCCGAGCACGATGAAGCCGAAGGCGGTGTAAATGATGCGGCTGTCTTCGACCTTGTCGATCCGCGCCGCCAGGTCGGCCATGTTGAGCGTACCTGTCATCAGGTAGAGCAGGCCAACGCCAATCAGGAAGAAGGTGGCGCCGATGGTGCCCAGCACCAGATACTGATAGGCGGCATGCAGCGCCTTGCGGTTCCGGCCCAGGCTGATCAGCGCATAGGACGACAGCGACGAGATCTCGAGAAAGACGAAGACGTTGAAGGCGTCGCCCGTAACCGTCATGCCGAGGAGGCCGGACAGGCACAACAGATACATGGTGTAGAAAAGATAGACGCCGCGCTGGCCCATCTCCGCCGGTACGCTTCGCGCGGCAAAGGGCATGATCACGGACGCGATGGCGGTGACGACGAGCAGGATATAGGCGTTCAGCTCGTCGACGACATATTCGATGCCCCAGGGCGCGACCCAGTTGCCGAGCTGGTATTTGATGGTGCCGTCTTCCAACACCTGTGCAAGCAAGGCGATGCTGATCGCGAAGGAGCCCCAGGTGGCCAACGTCGCCAGCAGCCATGTGCCGCCACCATGGCGCAGCGCAACGCACAGGGGCGCGGCGATCAACGGCAACAGGACGATCAGGACCGGAAAATGCTCAGCCATCAGGACTCGTCGTCCATCTGGTTGATGTCATCTTCCTCAATGGTGCCGTATTCCTCTTTGATTCGGACCACCAGCGCCAGGCCGAGGGCTGCGGTCGCCACGCCGACGACAATTGCGGTCAGGATCAGCACATGGGGCAGGGGATTTGAGTAGATGCGGTCCGTTCCATCGAGAATGGGAGCGGTGCCGCCGAAGACCTTGCCAATGGAGATGTAGAGAACGAAAACCGAGGTCTGAAAGATGTTCAGACCGATCAGTTTCTTGATCAGGTTCTGCCGTGAAATGACGATATAGAGGCCGGCCATCATCAGGGCGATGACGATCCAGTAGTTGTAGAGGCCGAGGATCAGATCAACCATCTGGCCGGTCCCTGCGGTCTTCCGAATCGATTTCTCCGAAATCTTCTCCGGTTTGCCGTCCCCGTCCGGCAAAAGAGTAGAAAATCAGAACCATCGCCGACGCCACGGTCATGCCAACGCCGAACTCGACAATCAGAATGCCGTAATGCTGCCCCTTGGCCGCAGTGGGGCCGAGAACGGAATAGTCGAGATATTTGCTGCCGAGGATCATGCTTGCGATGCCAGTGCCTGCATAAATCAGCACGCCGAACGCTACCAGCAGCCGGACCAACCAGGGTGGAAACACCCGGCGGAGCGTGTCGAGGCCATAGATCAGCCCGTAAAGGATGAATCCGGCGGCGAAGATCACGCCGGCCTGAAATCCGCCGCCAGGGCCATAGTCACCGTGGAACTGCACATAGAGCGCGAAGAGCAGCACCAGCGGGATCAACAGCTTGCCGACGACGCGGATTACGAAATGGTGGTCCATTTCAGTCCTCCGCCCCGGCTGCGCGATCAGCATCTTTGTTGCCGCTGGGGTTTTGCCCAGGGGTATCCCGCCGCCGCCGGCGTCGTTGCCCCAGCAGCAGCAGCACGGCAATCCCAGCCGTGAAGATCACCACCGTTTCGCCGAGCGTGTCATAGCCCCGATAGCTGGCCAGCACTGTTGTGACCACATTGGGGATACCCACCTTCACAGGCTCTTTGCTGCTGCCCTGCGGAACCGTGTCTTTCAGATATTGCGGCGCTACATGGGTCTGGGCCGGCGTTCGGGGATCGCCAAACCGCGGCATCATCGGGTCAAGCGTCGCGTAAAAGAGGGCGCCGCCCAGGGCCACCACCACAATCATCGCGCCGGCGCGGTTCGCGCGGGAGCCGTCACGGGCTTCCCGGTCGGTCAACATCAACGTGCCCAGCAGAAGGACGGTCGTAATGCCAGCGCCCACCGCCGCTTCGGTAAAGGCCACATCGACCGCGTCCAGCACCACAAATATGCTGGCGCTCAGCAGGCTGTATATGCCGGACAGCATGGTCACTGCGAACAGGTTGCGCAGCCGTGCGATGCCTACCGCGGTCAACGCCAGCATCGTCAGCAGGACGATGTTGATAATCTCCTCAACCGTCATCGGTCATCCCGGCGCTGTCTGAATGCCCGTCCGTCCGGGCGTCGGACCGGGTGTGTGTAATGGGGCGGTGGCCTGCCGACCAGGTGCCGCGCGCCAATGCATATCCGGCGGTGGGGCTGGTGAAGAGCAGGAAGAACATAATCAAGGCCAGCTTCACCGTTTCGAGGGTCAGCCCCGACTGCAACATCAAGCCGGCCAGGATGAGCAAGGCGCCGCCGGTATCGATGACCCCCGCGGCGTGCATGCGGGTATAGGTTTCCGGGAACCGCACCAGGCCAAAGGCGCCGATGACGCACAGAAGACCGCCTGCGGCCAGCAGCGCCCAACTTGCGTAGAAAAGGATGTGGTTGACGATCTCCATGGCTCAGACGAGATCGTTATCATCCGCTTGAGTGGCGCGCGCAAAGTCGCCATAGCGGAGAAATTTCAGGACGGCGATAGTGCCGATAAAGTTGATCAGCGCATAGACCAGCGCGATATCGAGGAAGTCCGGCCGGCCCATAAGAAAGCCGATGACTGAAAGCGCCAACACAGTGAGCGTGCCGAAGCTGTTCACCGCAAGAATTCGGTCATAAACCGTTGGTCCGGCAATGGCGCGCACCAGCGCAAGGGCCAGCGCCACCAGAATGCCAATCATCGCCGCCCAGAACATGGCCTAGTCGCCTTTCCGTTTGGCGCCGGTGCCTTCCATCTGGCACACCCGCTGGTTCATGTCGCCGATCATTAACCCGTCGGCGGTTTCCTGTGTCAGGGCGTGGACGTCAATCCAGTCGCGATTGACCAGCACCGATACTGTGCCGGGCGTCAGGGTGATCGAATTGGCGAAGGTAACCAGTCCGACGTCGGTTTCTTGTGACGCGGTCGCCCGGATCACCTGAGGTTGCAAGCGATTGCGGGGCCCTAGAATTACCTTGATGACGGCCCAGTTGCTCTTGGCGATTTCCCAGCCGAGCCACAGCCAGTAGAGCGGCGCCCGCCAAGTCAGATGGATTGGGTGCCCTTCCCGATCGACAATATCCATGCGCCGGGCAATCAGCACCACACCCAGGCAGGACAGCAGGCCAAAGCCCACAATCAGCATGTCGTAATGGCCGGACAGCAACAGCCAGACCGCCAGGAGAAACATGAACATGCTGAAGCTGCGGAGCACGGAAATTCCCGATGTCGAAGGGGCAATTGCACCGGCAGGGCCGGGGTTGGGCAAAATAGGCCAAGGGAATCCGGTCTGCCAGAAAAACTTGGGATTTGCACACCGGAATCGTAACCCCGGCCTCACTTAATCAGGTGCAAACGCAAAAAGTAAGCATCTGTTAAGTCATTTGTCGCAATCTTGGCGTAACTGGGCCCGTGGGGTGGCCCATGGCTCCTGGAGGGATGCCAATGTTCAGAAAATCGGATTTGGCCCGGCTGTGGTCGGACGAAGGAGGCGCCAGCACCGTTGAGCTGGGGATCCTGATAACCTTCGTTGCGGTCGCTGCGCTGGCGTCAATGGAAATCCTGGGTGGTTCGATCAGCGGCCTTTTTGAGAGCACCGGCAACGAGATCGACAACGTCAGGCCGGCAGCAGGGGACGAGTAGATAACCTATCCTTTCCAACCCAGCTCTTAGCTTTACTATTTTTCTTACCGGCGTCTAAAGATATTGGGCCGGATAGTGGCGTGGGATCGCCCTTAGGGGTGGGGGAGGAATAGATGATCACGCCAAAGCTGCAGACATTTCTGTCGGACGAATCCGGCGCCACAGCAATTGAATATGGACTGATTGTTGCGCTTGTATCTGTCGCCATGTTCGGCTTTGCCGAGCTGATGGGCGACTCGCTCAACGCATTCTTTTCAGACACATCGACAAAAATGTCGAATGCTGTCGGCCCCGCGCCTAGTCCATAGCGCCGGTTTTCCTGAATTTTTCAACTACAGTGTTAGCAGCAGCGCCAACGGCTTAGGCACAAACGTTGACCGCGCAGCAAGAAGTGTGCCCGCACACTCTGCGCCTGAGAAACGCCTGTTCGGAGGAGAGCATGCGGAAACTCCGGCGGAAAATCCGCTCAATAAAAAATGACCAGTCCGGCCAGTTGGCGAGCGACTACGCAATCATGTTTTCGCTCGGTACCCTGGGCAGCCTGGTAGTTCTGGCTGGTGTGGGCGTCATGCCCCCAGACTTTGTGGAGTTTGCCATTCAAAGCCTTGGCGGCGCCCTGGGTCTGTTTTCCAGCTAAAAGTTCGGCGCCCGTCCGGCGAACGTGTAGGCCTGATCGAAGAAGGCGACTTCCAGCTTCACCGTATTCTGGAATAGTCCGGTCAGGCGGTCATGATCGCCGGGCGCGGCATCGCCGGCCACATCCACCGCTAGTCGAGCTCAACTGCGTATTTCGCCACAGGCGGAGTCGTCTTGATCAGTCCCTTTCGTTTGAGGAAGTTGGCAAAGGTGCGATAGCGGTGCCGGTCCAAGGCTGCCGGACGGGAGGCGAAGCGGGGCAGGGTGTCTCGCCAGGCCCTGCGGTTGAGCTCATTGTCGAGCTTCTTCTTGCGCCCGCGGATGAACAGCTTCCAGCTTTCCTTCGGGTGATTCAGCAGATAGATCACGCCCCGCTCCCAGGCGCGGAGAAACTTCTTGAACCTCGGATCGCCCACCCGGTCGGCCTTGGCGACGGCGATCAGTTCGTCATAGGCGGGAACACCGTGCTCTTCCGGATAGAAGGCCCGTCCCGGCCGCTTCTCGATGTCCAGCTGGTTAAGTTCGAAATTGCGATAGGCGCCGACCACCGCATCCACCCGTCGCGAGAGAAGCGCGGCGGAGAGATTGAAATTGACGTTGACCAGAGTCACATCCTTGAGGCTCAGACCGTGCCGCTCCAGCATCGTGCCCAAGAGGGCCTGCTCCGTACCGGCGACGGAGTAGCCAACCTTGCGGCCTTTGAGGTCCTTGATCGACTTGACCGGGCCATCTTTCAGCACCACCACGGAATTCAGCGGGGTCGCCACGAGCGTCCCGATGCGCACCAGCGGGATCCCCTTGTCCACCTGGATATGCAGGGTTGGTTGGTAGGAAATCGCGATATCGCCCCGTCCCGCCGCGACAAGGCGGGGCGGATCATTGGGATTGGACGGCTCGATGATTGTGACCTCCAGCCCCGCTGCTTTGAAATAGCCCTTCTCCTGCGCCACGATCAGCGGCGCGTGGTCCGGGTTGATGAACCAGTCGAGCAGCAGGGTCAGCTTCTCGGCAGCACTGGCCCGGTAAGTGAAGGTGGTGATGGTAAGTGCGGCGACGAGAAGTCCGAGGCAGCGTTTCATGGAACTATCCTTTGGAAGCAGCGTTTGTAATTGCATTGGCAGGGCGGGAGGGGTCGGTCACGGATTGCCAGGGCGTCATGCGCCGGGCCAGTCGGTCAACGAGGAAGTAAAGGGCGACGGCAACCAGCGCGAGGATGATCAGGGCGGCATACATGCGGGGGGTTTCATTGCGGGCATTGGCCTGGATCATCAGATGACCCAGGCCGGCGCTGGCGCCGACCCATTCGCCGATGATGGCGCCGATGGGCGCCACCGCCGCCGCCACCCGCATGCCGGAGCCGAGCACTGGCAGCGCCGCCGGCATCCGGATATGGCGCAGCACGGCCCAGCGTGAGGCCTGCATGGTCTGGGCGAGGTCGAGCCAGCCGGGGTCGGTTCGCCGCAACCCGTCATAGAAGGCAGCGGCCACGGGGAAATAGATAATCAGCAGCGCCATCGCCACCTTTGACCACAGACCGAAGCCGAGCCAGACCACCAGCACGGGCGCCAGCGCGAAAACAGGGATTGCCTGGCTGGCAACCACCACGGGCAGGACCCAGGCACGGGCCCGCGTTGAGGCCGCCATGGTGAGTGCCGTGAGGCACCCGAGCAGAATGCCCAGCACCAGGCCGATCACGATCTCCAGCAAGGTGATGCCGGCGTTGTCGAGCAGCAGGTCCCAGTCATCGACAAGGGCGCTGGCGACTGCGGCTGGCGCGGGCAGGATGAAATGCTCCACCTGGGTCGCCCAGATGACGACCTGCCAGACCGCAATGAGTCCGGCAAGAATGATGATGGGACGAAGCCAGGTCATGCCCCCTCCGGCCAGTCCTGCTCGACCCCCAACTGGGCAAGCAGGCGTTGGTGCAGGGCCGCCATCTCCGGCGTAGCGGTTGGGCGGGGCGGTGTGCGGGGCAGTGTAATCTCCGGGAGAAAATGCGCGGGCTCTCCGTCCATCACCAGCACGCGGTCGCCCAGGCGGAGTGCCTCAAGGGGGTCGTGGGTCACGAGCAAAATTGTGCGTCCCCGCAAGAGGGTGACGGACATGTCCTGCAGATTGTGCCGGGTCAAGGCATCGAGGGCGGAAAATGGCTCGTCCATCAGCACCACGGGCCGGTCTTCCATCAGGGTCCGGGCCAGCGCCACCCGCTGCCGTTCACCGCCGGACAGGGTAGCAGGAAGCGCGTGGGCACGGCCGCTCAGGCCGACGGCAGCCAGCAGTTCGTCGGCCCTGTCCCGGGGCGCCTTGCGGCCGCGAAGGCGGCTGCCGAGCAGGATGTTGTCCCGTGCCGAGAGCCATGGCAGCAGCAGATCCTGCTGGGCCATATAGGCAATGCGGGATGGCAATGGCTGGCCATCGCTGGCGCTCAGGTCGGTCGCGGTCGCGCCGGCAGTGAGCCCGGCGATAAGGCGCAACAGGCTCGACTTGCCGACGCCGCTCTTGCCCAACAGGCAGGTCCAGGTGGCTGCAGCCAGCGTCAGGTCGAGGCCGTCAAATAGCACGATGCCGTCATAGGCCAGGCGCGCGCCGGTGAGGGTCACGCCAATGGCGCCAGGCAAGTTGGTTGGCGAGTCGGTGATCGTATCGGTGGGATTAAACGTCGGCAGCATGACTCACTGTTCCCTACGCGGGTCTTAGCCCGGTCAGGTTCCAGGGGTCGTCCTGTGATTAACGCCACGTGATCGTCACTTAAACGTCACGGCAGCGCGCCAGGACCTCTCAGCCGATGGGCGGCTCCCCCAAGTGATGGCGCAACTATGACCGCTTCGCCAGGGGGAGGCAAGGGAGCGGCATTGCCCACCGGCGAACGGAGCGCTACGTCATTCCTCATGCAGGCTCCGCGTTTCATCGGCAGCGAGATCTATCGCCGCTCCCGCTATGGCAGCAAGCATCCGCTGGCCATTCCCCGGGTGTCACTGGTGATCGACCTGTGCCGTGCCCTCGGCTGGCTGCCGGACGACATCTATATCGACAGTCCAACCGCGACGCCGGAACAGCTCAGCCGGTTTCACGATCCGACCTATATCGAGGCGGTGATCGACTGCGAGCGGGAGCAGCGGACCACCGAGGCCTACAAGGCGCGCCACAACCTGGGCGCCAACGGCAATCCCGTCTTCGGTGAAATTTTCCGGCGGCCGGCAACGGCGTGTGGCGCAACCTTGCTGGCGGCAGACTTGCTGCGGGATGGCGGCAAGATCTACAGCCCGGCGGGCGGCACCCACCATGGCCAGCCGGATCGCGCCAGTGGCTTCTGCTATTTCAATGATCCCGTGCTGGGCATTCTTGCGTTCCTGGATCAGGGACTCACGCGGGTCGCCTATGTGGATGTGGACGCCCATCACTGCGATGGAGTGGAGGATGCATTGGCCGATGACGGCCGTGTCCTGATCGCGTCCGTGCATGAGCGGGAACGCTGGCCGTTCACCGGGCGGATATCAGACCCGGACCGGCATCTCTATAATTTCGCCGCGCCGCGGGAACTGAATGACGACGAATTCGGCTGGCTGCTGCACGAAGGAATTGTGCCGGCAGTGGCGAAATTTCGGCCCGACGCGTTGATTCTGCAAGGTGGCGCGGATGCGCTTGCCGACGATCCGCAGAGCAAGCTCAGCCTGTCGAACAATGCCCATGTGGCTGCAGTGTTGGCTCTGGCGCCCCTTGCGCCGCGGGTGCTGGTGCTGGGCGGCGGTGGTTACAATCCTTACGCGGTCGGGCGGTGTTGGTCCCGCATCTGGGCGGCTCTGGCGGGCCATGAAGAACCCGATCTGCTGCCCGCAAATGCGGTCGCGCTGCTGGATGAGATCACCTGGTCACACTCCCGCGGCCGCCGGCCGCCGGCCCACTGGCTGACCATGCTGGAGGATATCCCCCACGCAGGGACCATCCGGCAAGAGGTCCGCGCGCTGACGGCAATCTAGGCAGTGATTTTGCTGACTTTAAACACAAGAAAAACCTAGTAACTATTTGAAATTACTTCTTCCTTGCCAACAGCATGCCGTCACCAAGGGGCACCAGGCTGCACTCTACCCGGTCGTCCTGACCGACCGTGATATTGAGCGCGCGGATGGCCTCCGTAGACTCTTTCTGATTGCCGGTGTCAGCCACGGACCCGCCCCACAACACGTTGTCGACGATGATCAGTCCGTTGGGCCGCAGCATGCCCAGCAGTTTTTCGTAATAGGCGCTGTAGTTCTCCTTGTCGGCGTCGATGAAGGCCATATCCACCTGACCGGTCAGGCCTTCGGCTGCGAGGGCGTCGAGGGTCTCCAGCGCCGGCCCGATGCGCAGGTCGATGCGGTCGGCGACACCGGCCTCCTGCCAGAAGGGGACGCCCACGGCAGTATATTCGTCGCTCACATCGCAGGCGTAGAGGCGTCCGTCCGGGGGCAGGGCGCTGGCCACGGCAAGGGCGCTGTAGCCGGTAAACGTGCCCACCTCGACGCACACCCGCGCGCCGATCAGGTTGGTGATCAATCCCAGAAACTGCCCCTGCTCCGGCGATATCTGCATCCCCGCGTTGCTGCGTGCGGCAGTCGTCTCGCGCAGGCGGTTCAAGGTATCTCCCTCGCGCAGGGTTGTGGCGCGGATGTAATCGAGAATGTTGTCGGTGACGTTTGTGATGCCGCGGCCCATTGATGGCCCTCCATTGTTTGGTGTTTCCATCAGTTAGGTCGCCGATGCGGCATTGGCGAGCTTGAAGCGTGGGATTTGCATACCTATTCTTCCCGAGGCTGCTGCGGGGTGTAGCTCAGCCTGGTAGAGCACCGGCTTTGGGAGCCGGGGGCCGGAGGTTCGAATCCTCTCGCCCCGACCAGTCAGCCAAGATGAATGGATGTAACAGAGGATGTGTCCGGGCCGATGAAGGCGAGAATCTATCGACCGTCCCGTTCTGCCATGCAATCCGGCGGGGTCAAGAATGCGCGTTGGGTGCTGGAATTCGAACCCGGGGCGCCGCGCACCCGTGACCGGCTTATGGGCTGGACCAGTTCCGCCGATACCCGGCAGCAGCTGCGGCTGGAATTCGACAGCGAGGATGCGGCGAAGGCCTATTGCCGGCGGAACGGGTTCGACTATGTGATCCGCCAGCCGCGCGAACATCAGGTGCGGCCCAAGACCTATTCCGACAATTTCCGCTGGGACGCCACCCGCTAACGCTCAGGCTGGAGCCCATTCCACCCGCCGCCCGTCGCCGGTAGGATAGCCGCCTCCACCACGGGGCCCCGTAGCTCAGCTGGATAGAGCAGCGGACTTCTAATCCGCAGGTCGCAGGTTCGAATCCTGCCGGGGTCGCCATAAAAACAAAGGCTTAAGAGCATTTCTGCTATTAAGTCCTTTTCTTTTTCAATTCTAGGCCAACGAATAGGCCAATAACCCATAATGGTGTGGCCAGCAGGTGTGTTGCGCCCCGCCCGTACAGGCCGAATCGTGGCCGTTGCAAGATTTTCAGTTATGATTGAATATAGTGTGGCAGGCGCTGAGACGGCGCGCCTGCCACTTGGGGTACACCCGAGCCAGTTGGCCGTCTATGAGGGCGGATCGTATACGACTGGTTCCAGCAGTCGTGATCCGCCCTCACTTATTGACCTAATGCGTCTCACCAACATCCATTTTATAGACGGAATTTGACGGTCGGGTCACGCCATTCGGGGCACAAAAATGCAAAATTTGGGCTTGATTTTTGTCGTAACTGCGCATCGCTAAGCCCTAAATAGTGCGAATCATCCGCTAAGTGATTGAGACACTTGAATTGGCGTTGATGCCGTCCAAATGACGCATCCGCTGGCCGGATGACGAATTGTCTCTATCAATCATCAATGGAATTGTGGATGCCCAATCGGGTCGGATTCTAGCGCTCAGCCTCCACATTGCCGCCCAGCGCGCGTCGGGGTAGGGTTTTGGTGGAATTGACGTTTCGGTTCAGGCGGCGTCCTTAGTTGGCGTTGTGGTGACAGCGACGCCGTTGCTGAATTTGACGCCTTCGTCAGACCATCATCACCCAGATTCCACCATAGCTCATCGCATCCGCACCAACACCATTGAAGGCTATTTCTCGATCTTCAAACGCGGCATGAAGGGCATCGAGGGTAAGCACCTCACCTATCGGCGGATTGGTGCAAGGGCGTAGGGCACGTCAGGTGCTAACCCTGCGCCTTATTCGTCGTCGGTTTGCTGATCCTGATTAAGGGCGACGCTGGCTCGCCCCTTGAGCTCCCTTAGTAGTTTTTCCGAATCGGTCCAGCCTTTAATTGCGTTCGCGCCACAAACCACGCAGCCAACCAATGCGGCCACAAATATAACCGTCCAAGCTACCGGCCCGCTTGTAATTGCGGCCCCCGTAAATATCGCGGATATGCAGGGCCAAGCCCCAGGCAAACTGGTAGGCACTACGCCTAGCATTGTTAGAGCTATTCCCGACTGAAATGGTTTTTCGCTCTTTACCAATGCATCAAGCTGTTCTTCTGTGACTGCGTGGAGTTTGGGTTTGCTAAACGTGATTGTGTCGGGCGTAGCCGCCCGCACGAGGTTATAGCTGGTGTGAGTCTTATTGGGCGGGGTCATCGTCTTCTCCCCCGCCAGAATCATCATCACCTCGTTCACGGCTAAGGTCGGTGATCTTGTTTGAGGCAAATATTCTGACGTTGCCACAGTTCTGGCACACAACCGCGTCAACCGCCAAAAGCGTCCCAATCAATATCGAATTTTTATTACGCGCCGTTAGGCCAAACCCCTCAAAACTTTCATCAATTTCAACCGACCAATTGGTGTGGCTGCAAACCTCACAATTCGCGCTTACTCCAGCCGCCACCCATGCGCGACTTATTTGGTCCAATCTTTCTATGAGTCGCGAAGGTTTGCCTTCAGGCTTTTCTTCGGAAGCAGGTTCAGAGTCGTCTGCCATGGCGCCACCACTTTTGCGTGAAGCCCCAATCTACTTGAGAACCCAATTTTTTTCTAGATGCGCTCCTGCGCAGGCCCTTCATCGGCTTTGGCGGTGTTTCCAATATGCGCTCTAATACGGCGTCGCGCGGACCTGCGCGGCGCGAACCTGAGCCGTACGAAGCTGCGTGGCGCGGCACTGCTATTCGCAAACCTGCGTGGCGTGAATGTAAAAGGCGCAAAGTCCTGCAAGACCGGAATGCCAGACGGCACGGTCAGAAACGACCATTGCGACAAGTAGCTAAATCCCCGTCAGCCGCACCTTCCGCCCACTGCCACCCCCCTTCATCCGCTCGCCGTACCAGACGCCAATGGCAACGGCTAGGACCAGGCGCATCATGCGCCCACATTGCCGCCTACTGCCAATTTGGATAAACTTCCGGCAGGAGGACATGCCATGCGGGGATTGCTGACAGGGATAATTCTGGCGCTGGTGGCAGTGTCACCGTTGCGGGCCGATATCAAGCAAGACAAGCGTATTTGCGGGCGGACGGTTTTTTCCTCCGACAAAAAAGCTGCCATTGCCGCCTGCACCCGGCTACTGCGGCAGCGAAGGAGCGAGCGCAGTGACTTGGGTGTTACAGGGCCGACGCACGCGGCCCAGATCTACAGATACCGCGGCGACCACTACTGGCACCTCAAGCAATACCGCCGAGCGATCACGGACTACGACCAAGCCATCCGCCTGAACCCGAAGGACGCTTGGACCTATTTCCATCGCGCTCAAGTCTACCTTACTCTTAAGCGGTACCGCCGAGCCATCGCCGACTTTGACCAGAGCATCGGCCTAGGGCTTAAGTTCGAAATTGCCCACATTTTGCGTGGCATTGCCTACGCCGGGCTCAAGCAGTATCGCCGGGCCATTGAGGACTACGATCAGGCGATTCGCCGGAACCCTAAGGACGCCAGTGCCTACCTTCGTCGCGGCCACGCCTATGACAGACTCAAGCAGTACCGGCAGGCTATATCCGACTACGGCCAGGCAATTCGCCTGAACCCGCGGTATGCCAGTGCCTACTTCCATCGCGGTCAAGGCTACCTTGCTCTTAAGCAATACCGCCGGGCCATTCTGGACTACGATCAGGCGATTCGCCTGAACCCTAAGGACGCCAGGGCCTACTACATCCGTGGCATAACTTATCTGTACTTTTTGAAAAACCGCCGACAGGCCATTGCCGACATTCGCGCGGCCCAGAAATTGCAGCCGTGGAAGAGCAAATACGCCGCAGAGCTTCGCTCACTCGGTGTCGAGCCTTAGCTAAATCCCCGTCAGCCGCACCTTCCGCCCGCTGCCGCCCTTCATCCGCTCGCCGTACCAGACGCCAATCGCGACGGCCAGCACCAGGTCATCATGTTGGCCTTCACGCGCATTAAACACGGCGTGGCCCACAGACGTAAAGCTGGCCCGGAAGTCCTGCAACTCCCGCACCAGCGCCTGCGTGTCCTTCAGCCCGGCGGCAATCTTCAGGTCGTCGCTGTGAAGCATCGCCTGTAGTCGGGACACCAGCTGCAGCTTGGCGACCCGAAAGCCGCCGCGGGTCGACGTTTCGCTTTCGTCCGCCTTGATCGTGATACCGATGGTCGGAATGCCACGCTCCCGGAACAGGTCGAACACCGCCCGCCCGACACCGGTCTGGTCGATCACCAGCGACGTGTTCAGTTTACCCCGCAGGTCATACCGACCAAGTGGCGACCGTCTGCACAAATCGCGGATGTACTCAACTTGCGCGGGATAGGCAGTGCCAAGCGGTAGCCGTTCCAGATGGCGGACTTCATTGGCGACAGACCTGCCGCGCAAGATGCCTTGGTTCAAGCCACCAGCCGCTACAGAGCTCTTCTTGTCCATTCACGCCACCGCATCCAACTTTTTTAGTACCAGTGTCGTTTTCTGAACCACCAGACCTTCAAGCAACTTCGATCCAGTTCCTTCGACTGTTGCTCGGCGAAAACCGCGGTGGCTTGAGATTCCAACTTTCGCGGCAGGTCTGTCGCCAATGCCCATTAATCCGACAGCGCCTCCTGACTGCTTGTCGTCAATAAAGGTAAAATCCTGTCTATTTTGGGTCCAGATGATCTTTGTCATTAATCCGGCGACCATCCAAGAACCAGGTGCCGGCCTATTCGGCGCCGATCGAAAGAAAGGAAATCGCTATGTCGTCGGACCGATTTAATCTTGTTAAACACGTGAGCGCTGCTCGAGAGTGCCTGCCTGACCTGATTGAACTGAAGTCGGATTTCAGCCTCGGTCGGTGGTTGAAAGTTTACATGGAGCTGCCTCAAGGTTCCTCGTACGACCCTTCTGCTGTACTGGCAGAAATCCGGGGCCAGGAACCTATGGACTGCAGGATAGTTAGGGCGCTGCATGGCGCTTTCGGCCTTGATGAAATGGGGCTGGGCGTATCCATCTGGCTGGATCTGTCCGTTCAAGACTTTAAGGCAGCTATTCTGGATCGTTTGCCACGGGCTTCAAGCGTGTCCACCGGACCGCTAGTCCGGCATTGGCCGGGGCACCTCGAGGAAAAGGAGCCCACGAAAACCTTGCAGCTTCAGTTTTCGCTCGCGCGGTAAAGCTGATGGCGGCCCCGCATCGGCCATTATCATGCGTCTAATCATTGGCGAAATAGGCTGTGCCTCAATGAGGATTGGGTAACATGACCACAAATCTGATCAGCGATGCTTTCCTGGCCTTCCTGCAGGCGCCTCTTGATGAGAAGCCGGGCATCGTCCGCCAGCATGAAGTGCTGCTGTCTGTTGAATTTGAGGCTTGGATCAGCGAGATGAAGTCGGCTGATGACGGCACTGGGATGTACCAAGCCGCCCTAGCAAATGCGGTGCTCCTGAGACGTTGTCGCAAGATCGGAATCAATAACGCGTTCGCCGAACTGGCAGCACTCATGGCGGCCCAACCTAAGGCCAGCGAAGACGAATTCGACGGTTCAAATGGAGAATCGGATGGCGAGGCGCCGCCGCTGCCGGATGAGGTGATTGATCTTTGGAACCGGGCGGAAGCGATTACCCCGACGACCCCTGATGCACTAATGGAGAAAATTTGCCTTCTAGAGCAGTGCCGGGATCTGCTTGGCGACTCGCGGGAGCATGGGCGCACCATTGGCGCGACACAGCACAACCTCGGGAGCCTGCTGCAGATGCTGGGCGAGGCGACGGGTGACATCGGCACCCTGCTCCGGGCCGAAGCGGCCTATGGCGAGGCGCTCAAGGAGCACCGTCGGGACAACGCCCCAATGGACTGGGCCGGGACCCAGAACAACCTTGGCATCCTGTTGATGATCCTGGGCGAGGCGACCGGCGACCTCGATGCCCTGCGCCGGGCCGGGGCCTCCTTTGGCGAGGCGCTGAAGGAGCGGGGTCAGGACAACGCCCCCATGGAACGGGCCGCGACCCAGAACAATCTCGGCAACCTGCTGCGGGTGCTGGGCCAGGCCATGGGTGACATCGGCACCCTGCACCGGGCCGAGGCAGCCTATGGCGAGGCGCTGGAGGAATATCGACGGGACAACGCCCCGATGGAATGGGCCAAGACTCAGAACAACCTCGGGACCCTGCTGCATGAACTGGGCGAGGCCACAGGTGACATTGACACCCTGCGCCGGGCCGAGGCCGCCTTTGGCGAGGCGCTCAAGGAGTGGCGCCGGGACAATGCCCCGATGGGGCGGGCCGGGACCCAGAACAACCTCGGGAGCCTGCTGCGGATGCTGGGCAAAGCGACGGGTGACATCGGCACCCTGCGCCGGGGCGAGGCCGCCTATGGCGAGGCGCTCAAGGAGCACCGTCGGGACAACGCCCCAATGGACTGGGCCGGGACCCAGAACAACCTCGGCATCTTGTTGCAGACCCTTGGCCAGGCCACCGGCGACCTCGACGCCCTGCACCGGGCCGAGGCGGCCTTTGGCGAGGCGCTTAAGGAGCGTCGCCAGGATAAAACCCCCATGGAGTGGGCAATGACCCAGAACAACCTCGGCAACCTGCTGCTGGAGCTGGGCGAAGCCATGGGTGACATCGGTACCCTGCGCCGGGCCGAGGCGGCCTATGGCGAGGCGCTCAAGGAGTACCGCCAGGATAACGCCCCGATGGAATGGGCCGGGACCCAGAACAACCTCGGGAGCCTGCTGCGGATGCTGGGCAAAGCGACGGGTGACATCGGCACCCTGCGCCGGGGCGAGGCCGCCTTTGGCGAGGCGCTCAAGGAGCACCGTCGGGACAACGCCCCAATGGACTGGGCCGCGGCCCAGAACAACCTCGGCAACCTGCTGCTGGAGCTGGGCGAGGCGACGGGTGACATCGGCACCCTGCGCCGGTCCGAGGCGGCCTTTGGCGAAGCGCTCAAGGAGCGTCGTCGTGACAACTCCCCCATGGAATGGGCCAAGACTCAGAGCAACCTCGGGAGCCTGCTGCAGGTGCTGGGCGAGGCGACGGGTGACATCGGCACCCTGCGCCGGGCCGAGGCGGCCATTGGCGAAGCGCTCAAGGAACGTCGCCGTGACAACTCCCCAATGGACTGGGCCGGGACCCAGAACAACCTTGGCGCGCTGCTACGGGTGCTGGGCAAGGCGACGGGTGACATCGACGCCCTGCGCCGGGGCGAGGCCGCCTTTGGCGAGGCGTTCAAGGAGTACCGTCAGGATAATGCCCCGATGGTCTGGGCCGAGACCCAGAACAATCTCGGCAACCTGCTGCAGGCCCTGGGCGAAGCCACGGGCGAGATCGATACCCTGCGTCGGGCCGAGCCCGCCTATCTTGAGGCGCTGAAGGAGTTCCGTCAGGACAACGTGCCGACGCGGTGGGCCGAAACTCTACGTGACCTAGCACGGCTTCAGGTCTCCCGGGAAGACTGGGTGAATGTTGCTGAGACCCTCCAGGAGCTGCTGTCCGGCATCGCCACGACGGTGGCGGCGACGCCTATGCGTGGTGAAGCCCGCGGTGTCCTGCGCCATGCCAGGGGCCAGGGCGATCGACTCGCCTGGGCGCTGCTTCAGGAAGGGCGTGTCGAGGCTGCCCTGCTCGGTGCCGAACTCGGCCGCGCGATGATGCTCCGCGCCCATTCCGCGCTCGCCCTGGTCACCGCCGACGCCGCCACCGGCGAACGGCTCCTGGATCTCCGCGCCGTGTGGCGCGCAGCAGTCGCCCGTCTCGAGGCCGCCGGCCAGTCGATCAATGACGAGGTCCGCGGGAGCTTCGAGGCCTTCCGCAAGGCTCTGGAGGAAGCCGGCCTCGGCGAGCCAGCGCCTTTGTCTGTTGCCGATATCAGCGCCAACCTTCCATTGGGCTCAGTTTTGGTAATGCCGGTCGTGACGGAACACGGCGGTGCGGTCTTCTTCGTCAGGCAGGGGCAGACAGCACTGACTGACGATCACGTGCTGTCCCTGCCTGACCTCACCACTGCATCTGTACGCCAACTCCTGACCCGCGACCTCAATGACGATACCAACGATGAGCCGGAATTGACCGGCTGGCTGCCCGGCTACAACGCCTTCCAGAGGTCCATCGACAAAAAAAGCCTGGCCACAAGCGGGGGTGCCATCGGCGCCTGGAACCTCCAGATCGAAAGCACGCTGAGCGAGATGTGGGACCTGTTCATGAAGCCGGTCCATGAACATCTCATCAAGCTCGGTCTGACATCGGGGGACAAGACAGGCAACTGGCCCGGTGATCCGGACGACACCGCCGCCGCCGAAGTGGTGCTCGCATTGCCCGGCCTCATGTCGAACCTGCCCTGGCATGCGGCGGGGTATCAGCAGAAAGACGGATCCCGTTACTTCGCTCTGAGAAGCTGGGCGATCTCCTATATC
>JAJFFJ010000131.1 GCA_021776685.1 Alphaproteobacteria bacterium | reverse complement strand
GAGCTGGTGCAATCGCCCGAGCGGCTGCGGATGCTGCTGGTATTGACCGTGGTCGACATGCGCGCCACCGGCCCGAACGTCTGGAACGGCTATAAAGCGGCGCTTTTGCGTGAACTTTACTATCGCACTGAGGAACAGCTTGCCGGCAAGCCGCTGGGCGCAAACGTGGATGGCCGTGTTACCGGCGCAAAGGACGCGCTGGCCGAGCGGATTGGCGACTGGCCTGCCGCTCAGGTCGACAGTTTGCTGGCGCTTGGCTATCCGGAATACTGGCTGACGCAAGACACCGACACCCATCAGCATCATGCGGAACTGATCCGCCGCGCTCAGGATGGAAATGAAGATCTGGCCGTCAGGGTGGTGGCTGATGAGGCGAGGTCGGTTTCCGAAGTTATGGTGTATACGCCGGATCACCCAGGGCTGTTTTCCCGTATCGCAGGCGGTATTGCCCTGGCGGGCGCCAACATTGTCGACGCGAAGATCTTCACCATGACAAATGGCTGGGCGCTCGACACTTTCCTGGTACAGGACGCCGAAGGCAGGGCGCTGATGGTGGAGGCAGACATCGGCCGGCTAAAGGGACGTATCGAGGCGAGCATTACCGGTGAGATGTGGCCGGGCCACGATCTGGCCGGGCGCGAGTCTTTGCCCCATCGCGCGCGCGCGGCCTTCGAGGTGCCGCCGCGGGTGCTGATCGACAACCAGGCCAGCCGCCGGCATACGGTGGTGGAAATCAATGGCCGCGACCGCCCCGGCCTTCTGTTCGACCTCACCCGGGCTCTCACCGATGTGGGGCTCCAGATAGCGACGGCGAAAATCTCGACATTCGGCGAGCGAGTGGTGGACGTGTTCTACGTCAAGGACGTATTCGGGATGAAGGTGACACACGACGCAAAGCTGCAGCAGGTGCGGGCGCGCCTGTTGGAGACATTGTCCGGCGACGGGCCCTCCGCGGTGGCCGCAGAATAAAATTGCGGGACAAAATTGTGAGGCGTCATCGCGACACACGGTTGCACGCCGCGTCACCCGAAGGCAAAGTTACGGCAATTGCACGCCACGGCCGGCCCGCCTGAAACGGAAACGGCACTGAGACGGAGGAAGCCTTGCAGTATCGGATGATGAAGAGAGGAATTCTGGCGCTGATGGCGGCATTGGCGCTCGGCGCAGCGGCGCCCAAGGGCGCATCGGCTGATGTTATTTATCACGGCCCGCGGGTGAACGGCTTTCCGCTGGATCATTGCTGGTATTGGGCCAGAAATTGCGGCTGGGCGCGGGCACACTGGTATTGCCGGAAGAAAGGCCATTCCGGCGCACGCAGGTACGGTTTGACGCGCGTGGGCCGCAGCTACGTAGTGGGAAGCCGCCGGATTTGCCGCGGTGGCCACTGCACCTCCTACAGCCGAATCCGCTGCATCGGCAGCCAGTATGGCGGCGGTGGTGGCGGCGGGGGTTACGGCACCTATCGGGTCAACTTCAGTTATCCGCGGATCAATGGTGCGATTGTTGACCATTGCCGCTGGTTTGCCGCGCGTTGTGGCCGGCCCGCAGCCAATCGGTACTGCCGTCTGCGCGGATACCGGCGGGCGGTCTACTGGTCGCGCTACCGGCCGGGGCGCACCTGGGTCATCGGCTCACGCCGGTTCTGCCATGGCCCTGGCTGCGTCGGCTTCAGCCGCATCACCTGCACGCGCTGACCTGAAGTCGGGTCATTGCCCGTAGTCGGGTTTTTGAATGTGTTCTGCCGGCGGCCCTGATCCAGGGCCGCCGGTTGTCTTTCCGGGGCACCGACCCCTTGAAAGGGGCCAACGGAGTGAGACCGACCATGTCGTCATATATCCTCAAATTCGCTCTGCTTCTCGCGGTGACGTTCGCTGTGGGAGGCGCACCCGCCATGCGCGCCCAGCAGGCGCCGACACCGGATGAAATAGGTCGCTATACGGGGCTGCACGCCGCGGCGGCCAAGGGCGATTTGGCGGCCATCGGGCGCATCATCGCCCGCAAGGCCAATCTGAATGTACGGGATCGGCACGGACGCACGCCCCTGATGGTGGCGGTCCATGGAAACAAAATTCGCGCCGCGGCAGCGTTGATCCAGGCCGGCGCGGATCTGAACGCCCTGGACAAACAACGCTACGATGCGCTGACCATCGCCGGGGTTGCCGGTAACCTCGCGATCGTGCGGTTGCTGTTGCGCCACCGCGCCAAGCCGGGCCAAACCACCAGCCCGTATGAAGGCACGGCCCTGATCGCCACAGCTCATCGTGGCCATGTGGCGATTGTCAAAGCCCTGATTGCCGCCGGTGCGCCGCTCAACCATGTCAACAATCTCGGCTGGACGGCGCTGATCGAAGCGATTGTGCTGGGCGACGGCGGGCCGCGCCACACCGCCATTGTGGCGGCGCTGGTCAAGGCGCGCGCAGACATGAACATTGCGGACAGGCAGGGCGTTCGCCCCCTCACGCTCGCCCGGCGCCGAGGCTATAAGAAGATTACCGCCATTCTCGAGAAGGCGGGCGCCAAGCCCTAGCGGCAGGTACAACGGCCCAAGAGGCTATCGCCCGCATATCGGCCCGGGGTAAAACCGCGCTATGCGCCTGCTTCGCTCTTCCGCCATTGTCGGATTCTGGACCCTCGCCTCGCGGGTGCTGGGCTTTGTCCGCGATATCCTGATGGCGCGCTATCTGGGTACGGTGGGCGTGGTCGAGGCCTTCATTGTCGCCTTCCGGTTCCCCAACATGTTCCGCCGCCTGGTGGCGGAAGGCGCGTTTGCCGCCGCTTTCGTGCCCCTGTTTTCTCGCCGGCTGGAAGCGGATGGCAAGTCGCGGGCGATGTTGTTCGCCGATCAGGTCTTTTCCTTCCTGCTGCTTGTGCTGGTGATCTTCACCATTGTGGTCGAGATCTTCATGGAGGAGGTGCTGGTCGTCGTCGCGCCCGGTTTCGACGCCGGGCGGCCGGAATTGTTCGATACAGCCGTTCTGCTGACCCGGCTGACACTGCCCTATCTGCTCTGCATGGCCGTCGTCGCGATGATGAGCGGGATGCTGAATTCGACTTACCGTTTCGCGGCCGCTGCGGCGGCGCCGGTGCTGCTGAACATCGTTCTGATCCTGGGACTGCTGTTCGCGCGGGACTGGTTCACGTCGACGGCGCATATGCTCGCGTGGGGCGTGGCGATCGCCGGTGTCGGCCAATACATCTGGCTCGGCTGGTCCTGTCATAGGGCTGGACTGTCCCTGAAGCTGCGCTGGCCGCGGTTGACGCCCGCCGTAAAGGATCTGATGAAGCTGATGGTGCCGGGCTTGATCTCCGGCGGCATGACCCAGATCAACATTCTGGTCGGCACAATCATCGGCACCTTCCTGACGGGCGTGGTCAGCTACATCCACTATTCCGACCGGGTCTATCAGTTCCCTCTGGGCATGATCGGCATCGCTATCGGTACGGCGCTGTTGCCGGAACTCGCCCGTACCCTGCAGCGTGATGCCGACGATGCGATGAGCGTGCAAAATCGCGCGATCGAATTGTCGATGTTGCTGACGGTGCCGGCGGGGGCAGCGCTGGTTGCGATCTCGCTGCCTGTTGTCACGGTCATGTTCCAGTATGGCGCCTTCACACCGGATGCGGCAGTGGCGACCGCCTGGGCGCTCGCGGCCTTTGCAACCGGATTACCTGCATTCGTCCTCATCAAGGTCCTGTCGCCCGGCTTCTTCGCGCGCCACGACACCAAATCGCCGATGGTCTATGCGGTCGCCTCCATGCTCGTGAACATGACCCTGTCGCCCCTGCTGGTCTGGCCGTTGGGTGTGGGCTATCTGGGGATTCCCATCGCCACATCCGTCGCCGCCTGGGTGAATGCGGGACTGCTGGCTTTCTTCCTTCTGAAACGCGGCCATTGGGTGCCGGACAAGCGGCTGGCTTCCCGCCTGCCGCGTATCGTGCTGGCGGCGCTGCTGATGGCTGCGGTCCTGGTGCCAGCGGCCTGGGCGATGGACAGTTGGTGGTCAGGCGATGTGTGGAAGCGCATCGTCTCGATGGCTGCGCTGGTGATCGGCGGTATGGTGTTGTACGGCCTGCTCTGTCTGGTGCTCCGCGCGGGCTCGGTGAGCGACGTCAAAAGAGTAATGCGCCGGGGACGGAAGACGCCGGAGCAACCCGCAAGCGACACTCCGGACGCTTGACCCACTGGCAGCGCGGGCGTACGCCACACGCTGATTTTTCCCCGTCGACTCCCGAAGCGGCCAGCATCATGAAACGCATCTTTTCCGGCATCCAGCCCACGGGCGGCGTCACCCTTGGCAACTATCTGGGCGCCATTCGCAACTGGGCGGCGCTTCAGCAGGAAGACTATGAATGCATCTACTGCATGGTCGACCTCCACGCCGTCACCATGTGGCAGGACCCGGCAACTCTAGCCGACAGCACACGGGAAGTGGGCGCGGCGCTGATCGCTTCCGGCATCGACCCGAAAAAGAGCATCGTCTTCAACCAGAGCCAGGTGGCCGCGCACAGCCAGCTCGCCTGGGTCTTCAACTGCGTCGCACGGGTCGGCTGGATGAACCGGATGACCCAGTTCAAGGACAAGGCGGGCAAGAACCGGGAGAATGCGTCTCTCGGGCTCTACGCCTATCCGGCGCTGATGGCCGCCGACATTCTGATCTACAAGGCGACCCACGTGCCGGTGGGTGAGGACCAGCGCCAGCATCTGGAGCTGACCCGGGACATTGCGCAGAAGTTCAACAACGACTTCAAAGTCGACTTTTTCCCGATCACCGAGCCGCTGATCTTTGGTGCAGCCACCCGCGTCATGAGCCTGCGCAATGGCGAGAACAAGATGTCGAAGTCGGATCCATCCGACATGTCTCGCATCAACCTGACCGACACTGCCGACGAGATCGCCCAGAAAATCCGTAAGGCCAAGACCGACCCCGAGCCCCTGCCCGATGCCGGCGTCGACCCGGAAGAGGGCCGCCGCGAACGGCCCGAGGCCTTCAACCTCCTGAACATCTATGCGGCGCTTGAAGGGTCCGATGCGGCCGACGTTCAGACAGCCTGGGCCGGAAAATCGTTCTCAGAGTTCAAGTCTGCGCTGGCCGACCTCATGGTCGCGAAGCTGGAGCCGATCAGCACCGAGATGCGGCGGCTGATGGACAACAAGGATGAGATCGACCGCATTCTGGCCGACGGTTCGGAACGTGCGCGAGCGCTCGCCGACCCGATTATGCAGGACATCAACGACATCGTCGGCTTCCTGCGCTGACCTATGCTGATGTCACAATGGGTGTGGCGGCCCACCGGGGTTTCCGCGGCGACCAGCCAATCCATATCGGCTCCACGGAATTCCGGCGGCTGCGCACGGCGCTCATCCAGAATGATGCGCCGGATCTGATCCGCACTGTCCGCTCGGCTGGCTACGCGCTGGACAGCGCCGCGTTGTGACGGGCGGCTGACTCTTCGCCGAAGCAGCAGAAAACCACCTCTTTGATTCCAGGCGCCTCGCGAAGAGCGATGCGGACCGATTTGATGGCTATGGGCGCGGCCCTTTCCGGCGGGAATTCGAAGACGCCGGTGGATATTGCCGGGAACGCGATGCTGGTCACACCGTTTTCCGCCGCGACCTCAATCGACCGGCGGTAACAGGACGCCAGCAGGTCGTCTTCGCCGTCGCGGCCGCTCTGCCAGACGGGGCCAACGGTGTGAATCACGTGCCGGGCCGGCAGGTTGAAGCCAGGAGTGATCTTCGCTTCCCCCGTGGGGCAGCCGCCGAGCGCGCGGCAGGCTTCCAGCAGCTCCGGTCCTGCGGCCTGGTGGATCGCGCCATCGACGCCGCCGCCGCCCAGAAGGGCCTCGTTGGCGGCGTTGACGATGGCGTCCACGTCCAGCGTGGTGATGTCTTCTTCGACAACGCTCAATTCCGCCACGTCAGTCCCCTGTCTTTTCGTCGGCCCGGGCAATCGCCTGCTCGATCAGGCGAAACGCTTCGTCGGCTTCGCCCCAGCCCTTTGGTTTAACCCATTTGCCCTTCTCCAGGTCTTTGTAATGCTCGAAGAAGTGGGCGATTTGGTCCTGCAGAATCTGCGGCAGGTCGCGGTAGGAGGCGACATCGTTATAGTAGGGATGCAGGCTGTCGTGTGGCACCGCCAGTATTTTTTCGTCGATGCCTGCTTCGTCTTCCATCAGGAAGACACCCACCGGGCGGGAGCGCATGATGCTGCCCACCGCCACCGGGGTATGTCCCACGACCAGCACGTCCACCGGGTCGCCATCATCGGACAAAGTGTGCGGGATGAAGCCGTAGTTGCATGGATAGCGCATGGACGTGTGCAGCAGCCGGTCCACGAACAGCGCGCCGGACGCCTTGTCCACTTCATATTTCACCGGCTCGCCGCCGAGGGGAATCTCGATCAGCACATTGATGTCCCAGGGCGGCTTGACGCCAATGGGGATCTTGTCGATCAGCATGGCTCAGGCCACCAGGGCTTCAGCGGCCGGCGTATAGGGCAGGTCCAGGTCGCGGGCGACCGCCTCGTAGGTGATCTTGCCGGCATGCACGTTAAGGCCCGCCAGCAGATGTTCGTTCTGCCTGAGCGCCGCCTGCGCGCCGTTGTTGGCCACTTCCACGATATAGGGAATTGTCGCGTTGTTGAGCGCCAGCGCCGACGTGCGCGGCACGGCGCCCGGCATGTTGGTGACGCAATAGTGCACTGCGCCTTCTTCCACATAAGTGGGATCGGCATGGGTGGTCGGGCGGCTGGTCTCGAAACAGCCTCCCTGATCGATGGCGATGTCCACCAGTACTGAACCCGGCCGCATCGCCGCCACCTGCGCGCGCGTCACCAGCTTGGGCGCCGCTGCACCCGGCACCAGCACGGCGCCGATCACGACGTCCGCGTCCGGCACAAAGGTATCCACCGCATCGACAGTGGAAAAAACCGTGTTGAGCTGACCGCCGAACTGGAAGTCCAGCACCGCCAGCCGCTCCACGTCCCGGTCCAGGATGGTCACCTGGGCGTCCATGCCCATGGCCATGCGGGCGGCGTTGGTGCCACTGACGCCGCCGCCAATGATCACTACCTTGGCCCCCGGCACGCCCGGCACCCCGCCCATCAGCACGCCGGAGCCGCCGCTTTCTTTCTCCAGGCAGTGTGCGCCCACCTGGATCGCCATGCGCCCGGCAACCTCGCTCATGGGTGCCAGCAGCGGCAGGCCGCCGCGGCGGTTGGTAACCGTCTCGTAGGCAATCGCCGTGGCACCGGAGTCCATCAGGCCTGTCGTCTGGTCGCGGTCGGCGGCCAGATGCAGATAGGTGAACAACACGTGCTCCGGGCGTAGTCGGCCGATTTCCTCCGGTTGCGGCTCCTTGACCTTCACGATCATATCCGCCTGCCCGAAGACATCGTCCGCCGTCGCCACCACGGCGGCGCCGACCGCCTGATAATCCGAATCGGAGAAACCGCTACCCTCGCCCGAGCCCGCCTCGATCACCACCTCGTGGCCATGATAGATCAGCTCGCGGACGCTGCCGGGCACCAGGCCCACGCGGAATTCCAGCGTCTTGATTTCCTTCGGCACACCCACGCGCATGACCGTCGCTCC
>JAJFFJ010000014.1 GCA_021776685.1 Alphaproteobacteria bacterium | reverse complement strand
ATGCACATTCAGGCGCTGGAGACGGCCCGCTGCATTGAGGAAGGCGTCATCTCGGCGGCAGATGCGGATATCGGCTCGATCCTCGGCTGGGGCTTCCCGGCCTGGACCGGTGGCGCCGCCTCCTATATCGGCCTGATGGGTGCAGACAAGGTCGCCGCCGAATGCAAGACCCTGGCCGGCAAACACGGCGCTCGTTTCGATCCGCCCTCGAATCTGGGCACGATGGCTGAGGCTGCCTGAGCCGGGGACCACAAACAGAAAGACACACGCCAGAAAGAACACGCCAGAAAGACATATGGCCCTGCCCCCTTCCGTATCCAGTTAGGGGAGCGCCCGGAGATACCCGGGGAAAGGGATACGATGTCGATCACCTGGATGAAGAAGATGGCGTTGCCCGTCTTGCTGCTGGCCCTCGCCGGCACAGCACTGAGTGCGTGCCACCGCCACCATGGCGGCCATGGCGGCGGCCACCACGGCAAGCACCGGCACCGCTAATCTCAACCAGTCTCAGCCGGTATCTATCGCGGCGTCACGCAGCTTGGTGATCGTGGTCCGGGGGCTGATGGCGTCAGGATCAACCTGGATTTCGATGATCGCCGGCTTGCCTGATGCTCGGGCGCGCTCGAATGCGGGCTGGAACTCGTCGGTGCGTGTCACCGTCTCGCCGTGGCCGCCGTAGGCGCGGGCGAGCGCCGCGAAGTCAGGGTTGACCAGGCTGGTTGCAGGATAGCGGTCCGGATAGGCGGATGCCTGATACATCTTGATGGTGCCGTAGACACCGTTGTTGACCACCATGATGATGATCGGCAGGTCGTACATGACCGCGGTGGCGAACTCCTGCCCGTTCATCAGGAAGCAGCCGTCACCGGCAAAGCTGATCACCGTGCGCGACGGATAGGCGATCTTGGCCGCCACTGCCGCGGGCACACCGTAGCCCATGGACCCGCTGGTCGGCCCGATCAGGGTCCGGTACTGGCGGAACTGATAGTTCTTGTTGACCCAGCCCGCATAGTTGCCGGCCCCTGTGGTCAGGATCGTGTCGTCCGGCAGGGTATTGCGCAGCCAGCAGACGATCTCGGCCAGCTGGACGTCGCCCGGGATAGGCAGCGGCTGGATCGCTTCTTCATAGTCAGCCCGGGCAGCCGCACGCCAATCGGCCCACGTCGCCTCGCCGACCGGCTCAAGTTGCGCGGCGGCAGATGTAAACGGTCCCATGCCTGCGGCGATCGGTAGGTCTGGCTGATAGACCCGGCCAAGCTCTTCCGGGTCCGGGTAGATGTGGATCAGCTTCTGCGCTGGCCGGGGTGCTTCCAGCAGGGTGTAGCCGCCGGTTGTGGCCTCACCGAGTCGCGCGCCGATGGCCAGAATTAGATCCGCGTCGCGAACCCGCTGTGCCAGCTTCGGATTCACGCCAACGCCGATGTCGCCGACATATTCCTTCAGGCGATTGTCAAAATGGCTCTGGCTGCGGAAGGCGGCGCCCACCGGCAGGTCGAAGTTGCGGGCAAACTGCTCGAAATTCGCGACCGCCGCCGGGTCCCAGTCGCCGCCGCCGACGATTGCCAGCGGCCGCTCAGCGCGCGACAGCATCATCTGGAACTCGCGCATGTCCTGGGGCGCGGGCGCCGCGCGGTGCGGTCGATAAGGACCCGCATCCGACACATAGGCCTGCTCCACCAGCATGTCCTCCGGCAGGGCCAGCACGACGGGGCCGGGGCGGCCGGAGGTGGCGGTATAGAAAGCGCGGCTGACATACTCAGGTATCCGGTCGGCGCGCTCGATCTGCGCCACCCACTTGGACATTTGGCCGAACATCCGGCGGTAGTCGATTTCCTGGAACGCTTCCCGGTCCATCTGCTCCCGCGCGACCTGCCCGATGAACAGCACCATGGGCGTCGAATCCTGATGCGCGATATGCACGCCGGCGCTGGCGTTGGTCGCGCCAGGTCCGCGGGTGACAAAGCCGATGCCGGGGCGCCCGGTCAGCTTGCCCGTCGCCTCGGCCATCATTGCGACGCCGCCTTCCTGGCGGCATACGACCAGTTGGATGTCCGTAGCATCGTGGAACGCGTCCAGTGCCGCGAGGTAGCTTTCGCCCGGTACGCAGAACGCGCGCTCAACACCGTGGATGCGCAGCTGATCCACCAGAATCTGACCTCCGGTACGTGCGTTGCTTGATGCCGCGGCCATGTCTTCTCCCCATCTTGTCGCCAAGCAAGCCATAGGGCGTCGAACCAGCAACCGCAAGCCGCCACGTGC
This sequence comes from Alphaproteobacteria bacterium, assembly GCA_021776685.1. GTDB lineage: Bacteria > Pseudomonadota > Alphaproteobacteria > Bin65 > Bin65 > JAJFFJ01. Next base: position 23,166 of record JAJFFJ010000014.1, on the reverse strand, counting down.
GTCCCTGCGCAGTCTTGCCCTTGCGCCCGGCATGCCTTAAGTCCGGCGCAATAACTCAGCCCCGGGGAGGAACACATATGTCAGATACATTGAATGTGGTTGCGGTCAGCGGCAGCCTGCGAAAAGCGTCGTTCAACAATAAGCTGCTGAACGTCTGCCAGAGCCGCGCGCCTGACGGCATGAATATTGAAATCTTTGACCAGATCATCGATATCCCAATCTTCAATCAGGATGTACTGGATGACGGCGGCTTTCCGCCGGCCGTCGCTGCGCTCCGCGAAAAGATTGCCGCCGCCGACGGTCTGTTGATCTCCACCCCGGAATACAACCACGCAGTATCCTGTGTGGCGAAGAACATGGTCGACTGGGTTTCGCGTCCCCCGGACCAGCCTTTTAAAGGCAAGCCGATTGCCGTCACGGGCGCCGCCATGGGTGGCTTGGGCACGGCGCTCGGGCAGTATTCCCTGCGCCACTGCTTTGTTTTTCTCGACGGCCGGGTCATGAACCAGCCGGAAGTCTTCGTCGGCGCGGCACACACGAAATTCGACGACAATGGCAATCTGACCGATGAGCCGACCCTGGAGTTCGTCGACAAGTTCCTCGGCGCCTTTGCCCATTGGATGGTCAAGGTCGGAGAATAGGCTCACACGGGGCGATGTTTCTGCCGAAGCTCTGCCATGATCACTGAATCTCAACCCCAACGGACTTGACGATGCCGGAGGATAGCCAGCCGCAAGACCAGGAATGGGGCATGACCGACGACGAGATTGCGGCCATGCCCACGGTTTATCGCAGCGACCTCTTCGAGGGACAGGTCGCGCTGGTCTCCGGCGCAGGCTCTGGTCTTGGTCGTGGAATTGCGCACCTATTTGCCCGTCTAGGCGCCAGTCTGGTTGTCTGTGGACGCAGGTCTGAGCCGATTGAAGAAATGATTGCCGATGTCCAGGCCCGTTACGGCACCAAGGCGCTGGCGGTTCCCATGACAATCCGCGATCCGGAAGCGGTGCAGGCGCTGATCGATCGAACTTATGAAGAGTTTGGCCAGCTCGACGTCCTGGTCAACAATGGCGGCGGACAGTTCCCCAAGCGGGCACTGGACCTGACCGTCAATGGCTGGAATGCGGTCATCGATACCAATTTGAACGGCACCTGGTACATGATGCAGACGGCCGCGAAACGGTGGGTGGCGGACGGCAAAACCGGCAACATTATAAATATCGTTGCGGACTTCTGGCGGGGCATGCCGCAAATCGCCCATACCGCGGCAGCCCGCGCTGGAGTCACCTACCTGACCCGCAGCGTTGCCGTTGAATGGGCAGAGCACAAAATCCGCGTCAACTGCGTTGCCCCGGGCATGTGCGAAACCGAAGGCTTCCAGCACTATCCAGAAGGCACGTTCGGCGAAGACCGAATGGTAACTGCAAACGCCATGCGCCAGTTCGGCGATGTCCATGACATCGCAGAGGCCTGCGTTTATCTCGCAGCGCCCTCCGCCAAATTTATCACGGGCGAGTGCCTGACCGTGGATGGTGGCCAGCAATTGTGGGGCGATTGGTGGCCTCACGACGTGCCGGACTATTTCAAAAAGTAGTGAACCATCCCGGATATCCACGTTCGGCGGGTGGATTGGGAAACAATTTAATACGTAAGTGATTTATATTAGCCGCCTGATATGCATACGACCTGACCACCGAGGGATTCAGACATGATCGATCGCTTGCGAGCCCGTTCCGCGGGCCTGCTGGTCGCGGCAGCTGCCGCAGCCATGATTGCTACCACTGCCGCGCGCGCCGACGACATGATGTTGGGCGCCGCGCTGGAAGATCACCTCAAGAGTGTAGCAAAACAAGCCCGCAGCCGCGACGCCCGGCAGGAATCCAGCGCCATCTCAAAGTTTTATGCCGAGCGGGATCACAAATCCGTTTGGCTGACCAACGGTGTGCCGAACAAGCGCGCACGCATTCTGATGGCCGCCCTGGAGAAAGCCGGTGAGCATGGGCTCAATCCAGCAGCCTACGGCCTGCCTACGCTCAAGGATCAGCTAAACGATCTGGCAAAGAAGGACCCCGTCGCGCTGGAAATGCGCATGACCCGGGTGTTTTTGCGTTATGCCAGCGACATCTGCTGCGGCCGCATTCAGAAGCCGACCAAACTGGGAGTGTTTCGCACGCCCCGGCGTCCTTACACCCAACCACTCCTGGAAGCAGCGGCAGCCCGGCCTGATTTCAAGAAGTTCGTCAACGGCCTGGCTCCTGATGCGGTCCGCTACCGCCGGCTGAAATCCGCTTTGGCACAGTATCGCGCGCTGAAGAAAAAGGGCGGATGGAACAAGATTGCCGGTGGCCCCACCCTGAAGCCTGGCATGAAGAACCGCCGGGTCGCGCAGGTGAAAGCCCGGTTACTAATCACCGGCGAGCTGAAAGCCATGGGTAAGGCCCCGCTGACGTATGACGCGGCCCTTGTTGCCGCGGTCAAGCGCTTCCAACTCCGTCACGGAATTGATCAGGACGGCAAAGTCGGCCGCACGACCCTGGCGCAGATGAATGTGCCGATCACACAGCGAATCACCCAGATCATCGTCAATATGGAAAGACGCCGGTGGATCGTGGCATCGCTGAGCGATGACTATATCTGGGTCAACATTGCCGACACCTATCTGAAGGTGGTGCGCAAGGGAAAGACCATCTATGTGGCCCGGGTCGTGGTCGGCAAGGTCTACCACAAAACGCCGATTTTCTCGAAGCGCCTGGACCATATCCGGTTCAACCCGCATTGGAACGTGCCCTACAGCATCGCCACGAAAGAGATGCTGCCGATCATCAAGAAGAATCCAGGCTACCTGGCGGCGCGTAAATACATGCTGCTGACCCGGCCGCTGGATAATAACAGCGCCATCGACCCGCATTCAGTCGACTGGTCGAATATATCACGCCGCAATTTCCCCTACTTCATTCGCCAGAAGCCTGGGCCATGGAATGCGCTGGGCACGATGATCTTCATGTTCCCGAATCGCCACAACATCTTCATTCACGACACCGCGGCGCGCAGCAAGTTCAGGTACAACGACCGCTTCTTCAGCCATGGCTGCGTGCGGGTGCAGCACCCCCGAAAACTGGCGCTGTTGCTGCTGAAACAGCAGGGCTGGAGCGCCAAACGGATTGCACAGGTGATCCGCAACAAGGACCCAAAACGCTACAAGTTCAAGAACCGTCTGTGGGTCCACATCACCTACATGACCGCCTGGGCCAACAAGAACGGATCATTCCAGTTCAGGCGCGATTTCTACAAACGCGACCGAATTCTTGCTGCTGCCCTCAAGCGGTCGCTGAAGCTGAAAGAACTGCAATAGGGTCCGGATTACACCGGACCAAACTGGACCACACAGGCCGGTCAATCAGCCGGACAAATTACTTGTGAGCCGGACGTGCGGCCCTATCTAGATGTTAACCGACCGGCCCCACCATGGACCGGCCGGTAGGGTGACAACGGGGATTTACATGTGTGACTGCGAGACGTGCCACGATCTGCGGCGTCGTGAATTCATGTTCGGCGGCGCGGCGGCAGTTGCCGCCATTACCGCCATTCCGACCGCGACAGCCTTTGCAAAAACGGAAAAGCGGCCGGATGTCCGGAAGCTGGGCTTTCGCAACCTGCATACCGGCGAACGCGTGAACGTGACCTATCACGCCAACGGCAAGTACATCCTCGAAGGCCTCGACCGGCTGGACAGCGTCATGCGCGACGTCCGCAATGATGACATCAAGCGCATGAATCCGAAGCTGTTCGACCTGCTGCACGATCTCCGGACGGCCTTTGACACCAAGGAAGATTATCTCCTGATATCCGGCTTCCGATCCCTGGAAACCAACGATTTCCTGCGCAGTCTGGGCCGCGGCGTGGCCAAGCGCAGCTATCATATCCGCGGCATGGCCGCGGACGTGCGCCTTCCAGGCGTCGATGTGGTCGAGTTCGCCAAAGCTGCCAAGACCATGAAACGCGGCGGCGTGGGCCTGTACCGACGCAGCCGGTTCGTTCACATTGATATAGCGCGGCCCCGCACTTGGAATTTCTGATCCGGGAATTTCTGATCCGGGAATTTCTGACCTGGTAACTCCTGACCCGGCGATACAGCAACGCAAGCACCGGGTCCACGGGCGGACAAGAGAGCTGTCATGTGCCGGATATGCGACCTAGATCCAGACCCACCCGCCCTGCCCCGCCGGAAATTTTTACGCGCCGCTGGCCTTGGCGCCGTCGGCATTCTGACCATGGGACTGAAGCCGCCCGCAGTAGAAGACTCGACCGCGCGCCATCTCGACCTTTTCCGTATCCACAGCCGCAAGCGCCTGCGGGTCACCTATATGCGCGACGGCAGTTATGTCGATGCCGCGTTGGCGCAGATTGACCGCCTTTGCCAGGACAACTTGCAAAAGCAGCATATCCAAATGGACGTGGCACTCATCGATCATGTCTGGATGCTGAAACAGATGGTGGCGCCCGATGCGGTCGTCGATATCGTCTCCGCCTACCGCACAGCCAAGACCAACGCCTGGCTGCGGGGCAAAAGCAAGAACGTCGCCAAGCGCAGCCTGCACATGGACGGCCGCGCCATCGACATCCGCATCCGTGGGGTCAGCGCCAGCACGGTTGCCGACCTGGCGCAGGATCTCGCTATGGGCGGGGTCGGCTTTTACGACCGCAGCCAGTTCACCCACCTCGATACCGGCCAGCCCCGGCGCTGGAATATTTGAAGCCTAGGTTTTTGGCGGCGGCCCACCCAGCATATTGAGCACCTGATCAACAAGCGCATCCTGATCCACCGCGCCGGCGCGTTCCGGTGTGATCTGACCATCAACCAGCAGCAGCGTCAGGCCATGCACCAAGGACCAGGCTGCCGACGCCACGGTCTCCGCAGGCACCAGACTGCCCTCGGGTAAAGCCGCCGCTGCAGCCGCCAACAACCCGTCATAATTCACCCGGCTGGCGGCAACCAATTCCGGATACTGGCTCCAGTCCCGGATTACCGCGCCAAACATCAATTTGAGGAGTTCGGGGTTTTCCTGACCAAAGGCCACATACCCCTTGCCTGCCGCGCGAAATTTTCCGGTGTCAGGCGCCGCATTTGCATAGTTCAACTGGATCTGATGCTTGCGGCGGAAACCTTCCGCGGCAACCGCGGCGAGCAACGCTTCCTTGCCTTCAAAATGGCGATAAGGTGCGGTCTGTGACACGCCAACTCGACGGGCCACCGCGCGCAGAGTCAACGCAGACAGTCCCTCGGCTTCAAGAATTTCGATTGCCGCCGCCAACAGCGCATCGCGCAGGTTGCCGTGGTGATAGGCTGGCTTGGCCATGGCTACTCCACCGGAATTGTCAGCCTGCCATAGTGCGAAGAGTTTACAGTGTCAACTTCAAGCAACCGTTTGGAATAGCGCCACTGCCGAATGGACGGCGCAACGTAGGTACGCTCTTTTCAGAGCCGCGAATCGTATACCAACGCGGTCCCGGCATACCTGCCACCAGATTGGAAGCTGGATCTATACAGGTACCGCCAATCGATCCGGTATCAGGGACAAACTCAACTCCCCTGGCTCCGAACATCACAATCGAACCAACGTACACTTAGTTCCCAGAAAGCGCCGCCCACACCCTCTGGGGTGTCGCCGGCAATTGGATATCGGTGACGCCTTTGGTAGCCAGAGCATCAATCACCGCATTGGCCACCGAAGGCAATGCACCGGTGGTGCCCGCCTCACCGCAGCCCTTAGCGCCCAGGGGGTTGGTTGTCGCCGGTGACGGCTGATAGGCGACGTCGAAGAACGGCGCGTCATCTGCTCGCGGCAGGCAGTAGTCCATCAGCGAGCCGCTGAGCAACTGGCCATCTTCATCGAAGACCGCGCCTTCCATCAACACCTGACCGGCACCCTGCACAACACCGCCATGAACCTGGCCGTCGACCAGCATCGGGTTGATGATGGTGCCGAAGTCGTTGACCGCGGTATATCGGACGATGCTGGTCTCGCCGGTCTCCGGATCGATCTCCACCTCACAGATATGGCAGCCGTTTGGATAGGCGGAGGGCGGGGACTCGGCGATCAGATTCACATCCAATACCTGGTCCTCGCCCTCGTTGCCCGCGGTCTCAAGCGCCAGGTCCATGAGCGAGATTTGCCGATCGGTACCGGCCACTCGAAAGCCCCCATCAGCCCATTCGATGTCCGCGGCTGCCGCTTCGAGCGACTGGGCGGCAAGCTGGGTGCCTTTCTCGATTACCGCGGCGGCGGCGGTGTAGATCGCCGTGCCGCTGGCCATGATTGAGCGGGAACCGCCCGTGCCGCCACCGGTCAAGAGTTCAGCGCTGTCGCCCTGAAGCAGATCGATGCGGTCATAGGCAATGCCTAAGCGGTCAGACAGCACCTGGGCGAAAGCAGTTTCATGGCCCTGCCCGTAGGCGAGCGTGCCGGTGACAATGGTCACCCGGCCGTCGGCGCCAAAGCGCAGGCCGCCCATCTCCTTGCCCGCCGGCGCGGTCGCCTCCAGATAGCAGGCAATGCCCCGGCCACGCACCCGCCCCGCCGTCTCTGACGTCGCCACGCGGGCGGCATAGCCATCCCAGTCGCTGGCGTCGAGAGCCCTGTCGAGCACGGCCGCGAAGTCGCCACTGTCATAGGTCTCGCCCGACACCGCGGCGTAGGGCATATCAGCTGCCGGGATCAGGTTGATGCGGCGCATCTTCACCGGGTCGCGCCCGGTGTCCCGCGCCGCCTGGTCCATCAGCCGCTCCATGAAATAGTTGCCGTCCGGCCGCCCCGCCCCACGATAGGGACCAATGGGCGGGGTATTGGTGAGCACGCATCGGGAGGCGATCACCATCACCGGCGTCCGGTAGAGACTGGCCGCGTTTTTGCGGATGTTGACCGTACCAATATGCGGCGCCATGCCGGTTAGATAGGCGCCCATGTTGGCGATACCGGTCAATCGAACGGCAAGGATATGGCCATCTGCATCCAGGGCCATTTCACCGGACATGCGGATGTCGCGACCGGCATGATCGGCCAGAAAACTCTCCGAGCGGTCATCGCGCCAGCGCACCGTGCGCCCGGTCAGCTTCGCGCCCACCAGCGCGCAGAGATATTCCGGATAGACCGCCCCTTTCATGCCGAATGAGCCGCCCACATCGCCCACCAGCACGCGGACACGGTCGCGGTCCACACCCAGCAGGCCGGCAATGCCGCTGCTCAGGCCAAACGCACCCTGACACCCGGCGTGCAACTCATATTGCTCCCCAGCTGCATCATAGCTGGCGACAATGCCCCGCAGCTCCAGCGATGCCGGCGCCACGCGCTGACTTTCCATCGCCAGAGTGGTCACATGGGCAGCATTGGCAAAGGCTGCGTCCGCCGCCACTTCGTCGCCCTGAACCCAATCCAGCACGACATTGCCCGGCGCCTCTTCATGCAGTTGAGGCGCACCCGGTGCGGCGGCCACTTCCGTATCAACCACCGTCGGCAGCGGATCGATGTCCAGAACCACCGCCTCTGCGCCATCGCGGGCCTGCGCGTCTGTCTCGGCGATAACGAAGGCAACCGCCTCCCCCACATGACGTACATGGCTGCGGGACAGGGCGAACCGGTCTGGCACCTTGATCGGCGAGCCGTCGCGGCTCTTGTGCGGCAGACCACAAGGGAACGGCTTCACGCCGGCAGACTCCAGATCAGCCGCGGTCAACACCGCGAGCACACCCGGCATATCCCGGGCCGCACTCACATCGAGCTCACGAATGACCCCATGTGCCACGGGCGATCGCACGGCAATGCCCCACGCCTGGTCCGTCAGATGGACGTCTTCGGTATAGCGTCCGGCGCCCGTCACCAGGCGGCGATCTTCCTGCCGCGGCACCGGCTGACCGATGCCATATTTCGAAGCGCTAGATGGCTGTCCGCTATCCACGGCGACCCCTTTCCTGCGTGTCTCTCTGCCGGGAAACTAAGGTTTGGGGCGGCAAAAGTCATGCCTTCCGGACTGCATACCGGGCATCGAATTCTGCCCGCGGCAAATCACCCGGACAGGCGGATGTTGCAGATACTAGCTGACGATCTCGGGCAGGGATTCTGCAGGTGGCGTGTTGCGGGAACGGCCGCAGCGGACAACACCGTCAGTGATCACCATGCCGACACCGGGCACGTCCCCCATGCGGATGGACTCAAGGATTGTCGTACCCGCCGTGTGCTGGGCCTTGTCCATGATGACAAAGTCGGCGGCCCGGCCTTCCTCAATCAATCCCACGTCGAGATCGCGCATGCGCGCCGTGTTGCCCGTGGCGAAGCAAATGGCAATTTCCGCCGGCACTTCGCCGATGCTGGAGAGCATGGCGATCATCCGCAGAATACCCAACGGCTGCACACCGGAGCCCGCGGGCGAATCGGTGCCGAGGATGATGCGCTCCGCCTGCCCCAACTCCATGGTCGTGCGCATGGCGAACAAGGCTGCGAGCTCGTTGCCATTGTGGACGATCTCCACCGCACGGGTGCAGTCCTCGCAGAGGCAACGAATCTGGTCGAGCGGCAAGGCGGTGTGGCCGCCGTTGATGTGGCCGATGACATCGGCATCCGCTTCCAGCACCACATCCTTGTCGATCAGCCCGGAGCCGGGAATTGACGGGCCACCGGTGTGGATGGTGCTCTGGATGCCGTATTTGCGGGCCCAGGCAACCATCTGCTTGGCTTCTTCGCCTTGCTTGACGCCGCCCAATCCGACCTCGCCCAGAAGGCGCACTCCATTCTTCGCCATTTCGGCAAAGTCTTCCTCGACCATGCCTTTCTCAATCACCGGCGCACCGGCATGCACCTTGACCCCGGCGGGGCGCATATTGTCGAAAGCGCGCTGTGCGGTCACCGCAAGCGCCTTGAGGCCGACAATATCCTTCGGCCGGCCTGGCAGATGCACCTCCCCCGCGGAAATCATGGTTGTGACGCCGCCGTGCAGGAAGCTGTCGATCCAGTTAAACTGGCTTTGCCGGGGCGTCCAGTCGCCGAAAACAGGGTGCACATGGCTGTCGATCAGGCCCGGCGCTAACGTGGTCCCATTGGCGTCGATCAGCGTATCGGCGCCAGCGGTATTCAGGTCCGCTTCCTTGCCGAAGCTGTCGATTCGTCCGTCGATCGCCACAAGACAATCCGCCGCCAGTATCGGCTGCGCGAGATCGCCTGACAGCATCAGGCCGATATTCTTGACGACGGTTTTACCCTTGGGCACGTCGCCGGTGACTGTCATTGCCATAGTGATCTCTCCTGAAGGGCGCGCCTAACGCAGCCCGTCCTCGCCTTTGACTTCGTCGGTGGTCAGGCCGCCGACCCGGGGTAGCGGGCGGCCACTGTCCGTTACGGCTACCGCCACCAAAATCTCGTTGGCCGCCGGCGCATCGGGGATCCGCACCTCGATACCGTCGAAGTGACTGCGCACATAGGCGGCGTCCTTGTGACCCAGCGGCACATCCAGCGGCGTGCCCGGGCCGCCGCGCTTTTTCGACGATGGCACCAGGGCCGCGCCCTTTTCTACCGCCTTGCGCAAGGGCGCACCCAGCTTCGGATGCAGGATCGCGGCAGCATGCTCAAGCTCGCCATTCTCCCCAACCAGCGCCGCCTTGCCATAGCTCTCGGTTTCAGACGGGTCGACGCCCAATGCATCGACGCATTTGCGGCCGAGCAGGTCGCCCATCTCTGCGCCGATCTCCATGAGCGGTTCCAGGTCTTCCACATACTGACCGGCGAAGGGATTGGCGATCACCGCGATCGCCACCGCCCGGCGGGTCGGCGGGTCGATGGTCTGCCCCATCTCCGTCAGGGTGTCCTCGACCAACACCATGGTCTTCCTGATATTTGCTTTCATCTTCTTTCCTCTCGTCCGTTACACGGTCAGATAGGCCGCGCGGACTTCGTCATTTTCTTCCAATTCGGCCATCGATCCCTCGTAGCGAATTTGGCCTTTTTCAATGATATAGGCCCGATCGCTGACCAGTCGCGCGAAGTGCAAATTCTGTTCGCACAGCAACACCGACAAGCCTTCCTGCTTGAGCAGGCCAATGGTTTGCGCCATCTGCTCGATTATAACCGGCGCCAACCCTTCAGATGGCTCATCCAACAGCACAAGTGACGGATTGCCCATCAGGGTACGGGCAATGGTCAACATCTGCTGTTCGCCGCCCGACATTCGCCCGCCCGGCCGGTCCCGCATTTCCGCCAGGTTGGGGAAAATCTCGAATAGCCGTTCTGGCGTCCAGGGCTCAAGCCCCTCCCGCGCCGGCTGCCGGCCCACTTCCAGATTTTCCATCACCGTGAGTTCGGTGAAGATGCGCCGTTCTTCCGGCACATAGCCGAGCCCCATGCGAGCAATCACATAAGATTCCCGATTGTCGATGCGATTGCCGAGAAAGGTGATTTCGCCGGCGGTACGGCGAACCAGGGCGACGATGGTTTTGAAGGTTGTAGATTTACCGGCGCCATTACGGCCAAGCAGCACAACCACTTCCCCGCCCCGCACTTCCAGCGCCACGTCGGACAGAATATGCGCCCGCCCGTAGTGGCTGTGGACGCCGCTGACGGTAAGGATGGGATCGCTCATGCGGACCCCACACCATGCACAGCGCCGGAGCCCAGATAGACCTCCTGCACCATCTCATTGTTGCGCACGTCATTTGGCGCGCCTTCGGCAATCAACCGGCCCCGGTCCAGCACCATAATGCGATGTGCATGCGCGAAAACCACGTCCATGTCATGTTCGGTGAAAAGCACGGCAATGTTGCGGGCGCTTGCGATCTCCGCCGTCAGGGCCATCAGATCGACCCGTTCCCGGGGGGCCATGCCCGCGGTCGGCTCGTCCATCAACAGCACCTGCGGATCGTTGGCCAGCGCCACCGCCAACTCCACCCGTTTCAGGTCGCCATAGGCAAGCACACCACAAGCACGGTCATATTGATTAACCATGCCCACCTGCTCCAGCAACGCCATGGCCTCGTCCACAAAGAGAGTCCGCGCCGCTGTCCACATCCGATTAATCTGCCGATGGTGGCTCAAGAGCGTGGTCTGAATATTCTCCCGCACCGTCATCGAGCCATAGGTCGCCGTGATCTGGAATGTGCGGCCGACACCACGCCGCCATACCTCGCGTGGCGGCAGGCCCAGGATCGATCGGTTCCCCAGCAGTACGTCGCCCGAATCGGGCTTTAGCTGGCCGTTCAGCATGTTGAAACAGGTGGTCTTGCCGGCACCGTTCGGTCCGATCAGGGCACGCATTTCGCCGGCATCGACCGCAAAGGTGACGTCTTCCACCGCCTGTACGCCGCCAAATGCCTTCGACAGGTTCTGGACAGATAGGACCGTGCTCACGCCCGCACCTCCTCAGCCCGGGAGAGACCGAGACGGCGACCAACACCCGTCTGTGCAAATCCGGCGACCCCCTTCGGCAACAGCAGCACCAGCGCAATGATCGTGATGCCCATGAGGCCGCGCCAGTATTCCGAGGCCGCGAACAGGTCTTCCAACAGCTTGAAAGCGGCAGCGCCGACAACAGGACCGGCCAATGCTTCCACGCCGCCAAGCAAGGTCATGAGCAGCGCGTCGAAGCTGCGGGCAATTTCCATGGAGGTCGGCGCAATGGAACCCTTGGTGTAGAGGAACAGTGCGCCCGCTACGCCCGCGAATGCGCCGGAAATAGTAAAGGCGAACCATTGCTGACGGCGGATATTGATGCCGATGGCCTCCGAGCGCAGGGGCGAATCGCGACCAGCGCGCAGAGCGTAGCCAAAGGGCGAGAACACAATACGCCGGATCAGCAACACCCCTGCGACGGTCAGGCCAAGGGTGAGATAGTAAAGTACCAGCGGCGTGACCCAATCCGATGGCCAGATGCTGTTGATGCCGTCGTCGCCCTCCGTGACCTCAGTCCATTGAAACACGATGGACCAAGCGATCTGGGCGAAAGCAAGCGTCAGCATGGCGAAGTAGACGCCTGTCAGACGCACACAGAACCAGCCGATGATCAACGCCAGGAGCGCCGCGCCAATCGGCGCCGCCGGGAAAGCCAGCTCGAACGGTAGGCCAAAATGGAAGACGAGCAGCGCCGACGTATAGGCCCCACCGCCAAAGAAGGCCGCGTGCCCGAACGACACCATGCCGCCAGGCCCCATAATGAAATGCAGGGCCGCCGCGAACAGCACGAAGAATAGAATTTCGTTGGCCTGGACGATCACAAACGGGTCCAACACCGTCGGGAACAGTTCCTGCAACAGTGGCAACGCGATCAGGAAGGCCAGCACCAGTCCGGCCAGCACCTTGACCATGGGCACCGCGGGCCTGAGCGGTTCATTAGGAATTTCCGTACCGGTGGCCGCGGGCGTCTCCGGCTTGCCGAGGAGACCCCAAGGCCGGAAAACCAACACTACGGCCATCACCAGAAACATCATGACCAGCGTGCTGTTGGGAAATATCTGGATGCCGAAGACGTTCAACAGCCCTATCAGGATCGCCGCCAGAAAGGCGCCGCCCAGACTGCCCATGCCGCCGACGACCACGACCACAAATGCCTCGGCAATAATGCCAAAATCCATCAGCAGGTCCGCGCCACCTTTCGGCAACTGCACGGCACCGCCAAGCCCGGCAAGAAGCGAGCCCAGAAATACCACACCCGTAAACAGCCAGCGCTGGTTGACGCCCAGCGCCGCAACCATCTGCCGGTCCTGGGTCGCCGCCCGCACCAGGGTTCCCCAGCGCGTCTTGTAAAACAACAGCCGCAAGCCGATCAGCACCATCGGCGCAATGGCGATCAGCGCAAGATCATATTCAGGCAGGCGTTGGCCGAAAATTTCGACCGCGCCATCCAGGCCCGGCGCCCTGGGGCTGACAATATCCTCGTTGCCCCAGATTTCCTTGGCGACGTCCTGAATCACCAGAATGACGCCAAAGGTGGCAATCAACTGGAACAGCTCCGGCGCGTGATAGATACGCCGCAGCAGCAGAATTTCCATCAGGACGCCAATCAGTCCCACCACCAGCGCCGCGATCAGCACAGCGACCCAATAGCTGACAATTGTGCCGCCGATTGCCTGGACCATCGTGTAGCCGATGAAAGCGCCCAGCATATAGAAGCTGCCGTGAGCGAAATTGACGATCCGCGTCACACCAAAGATGATGGACAATCCGGCCGCCACAAGGAACAGAGAGGCAGCGCTGGACAGGCCGGTCAGGATGGTGACGATGAGTTCGCCCACGCCGATCAATCCCCTTTTGGCAGGCCTTGAGGTACCCCGGCACGGCGCCGGGGCAACTCAAGAACCAGGCCAGGTCAGCTATTTCCGCATTTTCCGGACTTCAGCATCCGACGGCAGATAGCCGGCACCGTCCAGATATTTCCAGTTGATCATCTTGCCCTTGCCGTTGACCAGTTTGGTCCAGCCAACCCAGGCGCCCATGGTGGATTGATGATCGATGGCCCGAAACATGATCGGCCCTGACGGGGTCTTGAACTTGAGCCCGCGCATGGCGGCGACCATCTTTTCAGTGTCGGTGGAGCTGGCCTTCTTCAGCATGGCGTGGATGGCCAGCATGGTGTTGTAGCCGACGATCGAGCCGATCCGTGGGTAGTCTTTCCAGCGGGCCTGATAGTCACGCACGAACGTGGCGTGGTCATTGGCTTTGATTTCGTACCAGGGATAACCCGTGACCAGCCATCCTTCCGGCGCTTCACCCTTGAGCGGATCCAGGTATTCCGGCTCGCCTGTGAGCAAGCCAACCACCAAGCGGCCCTTGAACAGACCGCGAAGCTTTCCTTCCCGGACGAACTTGGCGAGATCGGAGCCGAAGGTGACGTTGTAGATTGCGTCCGGTTTGGCTTTGGCAAGTGCCTGTACTTCTGCGCCGGCGTCGATCTTGAAGAGGCCCGGCCACTGGGCGCCAACAAAGGTAACGTCCGGGCGCAACTTTTTTAGAACCTTCTGAAATGCAGCCACTGCGTCCTTGCCGTAGGCATAGTTCGGCGCAATCGGTGCCCAACGCTTGGCCTTTTTGATCTTCGCCGCCTCGGCCGCCAGCATCGCTGCCTGCATGTAGGTCGAAGGACGCAGGCGGAAGGTGTATTTATTTCCGCGGGACCAGACCAAGGCGTCGGCCAGTGGCTCGGCCGCGATGTAGAGGCGCTTGTTACGCTTGGCCCATGCAGAAATGGCCAGCCCCACATGGCTGAACAGCGAGCCAGATACCAGCACGACCTTTTCGCGCAGGAACAGCTCTTGAGCCACCTTCACCGCCTCACCCGGCTTGCCCTTGTCATCGCGAGAAATCAGCTCGAGCTTCTTCCCCATGACACCGCCGGACTTGTTGATCTGCTCGATCGCCAGGACCGCGCCGCGCCGATAGGGAACCGTATGCCCCGGCAACCGTGTGTAAGAATTGATATCACCGATCTTGATTGTCTGCGCGCCGGCCGATCCGGCCGCGCCGGCGACAAGGCCGACCGCGATACCTGCGGTCAACAGATGGGTTTTCACTATTTTCATACCTGGGGTCCTCCCTTGTTGATGTCCCATTGGAATTGGGTCACTCAGCGGCTTCCGCATGTTGCGCAGCCTCCTCGCGCAGGAGGCGGTCTACCATCCGCCGGCTGCGACTCGGTCCATTGTCGATGGCGAGCTTCAGGGACGGACGGGGCGTGCCCGCGTCAGTCGCCGCCTGAACCGCCTCCAGAATTTCCTTGTCCTCGTCGAAGGCCATGACGAACTGGGCGGTAATCTCATCTGACACCGAGTCGTCTTCGGCCGCAAAATTCCGCACCTGCATCCAGAAATAATGGGTGCTGCGCTCTGTCTCCGGACACATGTAGTGGCAGGAATGGATGCGGACCCAGTTGTCGCGCTCTTCGTCGCCGTGGCCCATGCCGACTTCTCCGGCGCCAAAATCGACCACGTTCACGGATGGCGGATAGAAGTAGTAATACTGCCAGCGATCCACATTGCCCTCGAAATCCGCGAATTTCTGGAAGATCGGCACCGGTGTTTTGTCGAGGGTCCAGCGGTTTACCTCGACGCAATTATCCAGCTGTTTGGTCTCTACCGGAATATCTTCCATGTCCTCGCTGCCCAGTGTGGACAGGTGGACGAAACTCACATGGGCGGGATCGAGTAAATTGTCGGTTACTTGCTGATAGTGGGCGCCCACGTGGGTATAGGGACCATGATTCACGCCCCACCCCGGCGCGCCATATTGGGGCAGCTGGAACAGTTTCGCCTTGTCCGCCGGCGCCTCACCGGCCCAGAACCAGATCAATCCCAAATGCTCGACCACCGGGTAGCTGCGCACCCGGGCATTCTCCGGGATCCGTTCCTGCCCCGGAATCCGCACACAGGCGCCGCTGGGGTCATAGGTCATGCCGTGATAGCCGCAGACCACGTTGTCGCCCTTGATCACGCCTTTGGAGAGGGGCAGAAATTTGTGGCAGCAGCGGTCTTCCAGCGCCACGGGATCGCCCTCTTCGGTGCGATACAACAGCACCGGTTCACTCAGAAGTGTCCGGGAAAACGGCTCCCGGGTGATCTCGTCGGCCCAGGCGGCCGGATACCAGGCGTTGCGAACAAATGCACCGTTGGTGTCAGACATCTTTCACCTCATCCTATTCGGCGGCCAGTTTCGATTGCATGCCCGCAGCGCCCACTGCCCAGGTTTCGCCTTTCAGGGACAGAAGCGCGCCTTCAATCAAACCCTGTGCCAGCATGCTCTCGGCAACTTTCCGGCCCTGACTCAACGCCGCCTGGACTGAAGCTGCAGACAACGGCCCAACCTCGGCTGTCACCAGACGATCCCCCAGGTCCGAATCTACATCCAAAGTGTGTGCAGGTTGGCGGGTGACCGCTGGGTCATCCACATTCACCTGATTTGCGATCAGGGTCGCCGCCACATCCGCCGCCGCGGCGGTGCGCGCCAGGACCGTGACGCTGTCCGCAATGCCCAGGGAGTGGCTACGGCCCTTCCAGCCACTGGTTGCAACGCCCCGGACCGGTGACGCAGCATCGATTTCTGCAAATGCGTCCAGCGCCGGGTTGTCCTGGTCCATCACGATCCCGGCGGACAGAGACTGTCCTGCCGCCAGCCACAGTGCGATATCGCCACCATTGTTGACGAAGGCCCGGTCGAGGGTGACCGCAGACGTCATCGCGATCAAAATTTCATCGGCCACAGCGCCCGCGACTGCCGCCATGGGGGTTACGAAGGCCGGTAGATGCCTGCCGCAGGCCTCTGCCATGGCGCGGGCAACAGGGCCGTCGGGATCAGCGTCCTTGCCACTCAAAGGCGCGTGCAAAAGCGGCAGTTCTCCAACCAATTCCGGCAATACATGGGGGAAGCGCTCCCACCCGGCGGCATAGGCAGCCTCGCAATCAGACGGGCTGCCATCAGCGCGCAGCACCAGATCGATCGGCCCGTGCTGAAAGTGCCACCGTCGGCCATCGGGCAGCAAAGTGGAGATCGCCCCGTTATCGTGCTGCTGCAGGTCAGGCATCAGGCGGGTCCACCTCCAAGCGGTGCGCCGGGCCATGGCGCATCCGCATGCCAGGCGCGTACCTCAAGACGGTTGGTCTCAACCAGATCCTCAATCCGCTTGATCGGGTCGGTATAGCCGCCCAAGGCCTCGTATTCCTCACGGGGCATGGTGAACTCGATGGGCGCCACCAGAGCGGGCGTCGGCACATAGCCGAAGGAGTCGCCCGGCATGGTGGTGACATCCACCATCAGGGTGATGCCGCCGCCCGGCCAGATATAGACCGGCGCGCCGCCACAGGTGACGCGGGTCAGGGAGCGTTTGATCGACCGCGTCAGACGAACCGGATTGATCGTGACACCGGCCCGCAGGCTGCCGCCCGCGCCTGCCATGAACACGACGGTGGAAAGCGCCGGTTCGCAATTCTCGCCGATCCGGTCCACCACCACCTGCAGCGGATCAGGTATGTCCGCCGGCTCCGGTTTCAGGTCATCATTGAGGACGAAATAGCCCGAATCTTCGCCGGTCGTGCTGACCATCAACAATCGCAAGCCCGGCCAGGCAGATTTGGGATCGATTTTGTCGATAATGCTCAGGGGCTCCGTGATGTCGGTACCACCCCAACCCAGTCCAGGCTCCGCCACCTGAAAGTAGCGGCCGGGCGTCGACTTGCGCCCGCGCACGCGGATGCCTGCCGAGGGCATATCAAGGAAGCGTCCCGCCTGATGCTCGGTGAGCACGCCGGTGATGTGGTCATCGACGACGATTACCTCGTCCGCGTGACCATGCCATTGGGGTGCAAAGATACCGAGAGTGGCGGACCCGCAGCCCACCCGCATGCGTTCTTCCTGATGGCCGTTGATGATCGGCGGCTGTCCGGCCTGGATCACCATTTCGGAGCCGCCGTCGATGCTCATTTCCAGGGCCTCGCCGTTGCACAGGCTCAGCATGGTCTGGCAGGTGACATTGCCTTCTTTCTTCGACCCGCCCGTCAGGTGATTGACGCCGCCGATGGACAGCATCTGCGAGCCGTATTCCGCTGTGGTAACATGGCCCACCTGCTCGCCTTTCACACGGATGGCAGCCGTTTCCGGGCCCACGTGGCGGTCGGTGTCGATCTTCACTTTGACGCCGCAATAGCTGAAGACGCCCTCGGAAACCACCGTCACCATGTCCACATCATTGTGCTCACTGGCGACAATGAAAGGTGCGGGTTTGTAATCAGGATAGGTGGTGCCGGAGCCAATGCCGGTGACAAATATCGGCGCTCCCTGCACCAGGCTGCCATCCCACTCGCGGCCCTCAAATGACACCAGGTCGCCATCCTTTTCCGCCACCTTCTGGGTGACGATAAAGGGGTCCATGCGGGTCAGCACTCCCTCGACATTGCCATAGCGGTCACAAGCGCCAGTACGAGCCTCACGAATCCGGCACAGCACGGGACAGGCGTTGCAGGTGATGACGCCATCGTCTTTTTGCGCAGCTGAACCTTCTGGCATGTCTTCCTCCTCTAGCCCTGGCGCGTGGCCAGAATGGCGGCGCGCACCCGGGCGGGTGTGGCGGGTGCATGGCGCATGCGTGCGCCGGTCGCGTGATGGATGGCGCCAAAGATTGCAGCCGGGGTCGGGATCAGTGACTGCTCGCCAATGCCCTTTGCGCCGAATGGCCCCAATGGCTCCGGGTCTTCGATCAGGAATGTCTCGATTGGCGGCACATCTCCCACGGTCGGAATCAGATAGTCGTGCAGGTTTTCGGTGCGCTCGGGGATGTACTCTTCCATCAGCGCGAGGCCCAGCCCCTGCGCAACGCCGCCATGGATCTGGCCATCCAGCTGCATCGGATTGACCGCCCGGCCAACATCGTAGGCCGCCCATATCTTCAGCACCTTGACCGTGCCGAGCTCTGTGTCGACTTCCACTTCCGCAATCTGCGCGCCAAAGCCATAGGTCGCATAGGGAATGCCCTGGCCATTCTCGTCGAGCGCGACCGTGGGTGGATCAAAGGTGCCGGTGCCCAGCAACACGTCACCGTTGGGATCGGTAGCCATGCCCCTTAGATCGATGGTGCGTTGGGCATCGCCGTCACGGACGACAATTTCCCCCGGCACGATCTCGATCCGGGCGTCATCACCCACATTGGCCAGGCGCAGGATCTGCGTGCGCAGGTCTTCACCGGCGAGCTGGGTCGCTCTGCCTGACACGAAGGTCTGCCGGGATGCCGACGATTTTCCTGCATCCGCGGTCAGGTCGGTGTCGCCATGGATCTGGCCGATGATGTTGACCGGAATGCCGATCGCGTCCGCGCAAATCTGCGGCATGATCGTATTCGGTCCCTGCCCGATGTCCATGACGCCGTTGTAGAGCGTCACCTTCCCGTCAGCGCTGATACCCACTTTCATGGTCGAGGGATTTGGAATTCCGGTGTTGCCGCAGCCGTACCACATGCAGCTGATGCCCACACCGCGCTTGAGGACCGCCGAATTTTCATTGAAAGCAGTTGCGGCCGCGCGCCTTTCAACCCAGGCGGGCTTCATCACCTCAAGGCATTCAGCCATGCCCACACTGTGTTCGAGGATCTGTCCGGTCGCAGTTTCACCGCCATGGCGGATCACGTTAAGCAGCCGGAACTCCAGCGGATCCAGCCCGCATTTCTCCGCCAATTCGTCGTACAGCGCTTCTGAAGTGATCGACGCCTGCGGGACGCCGAAGCCGCGGAAGGCGCCAGCCGGCGGCGCATTGGTCAACACCGCCTGAGTGCGATTCCGTACGTTGGGCACGATGTATGGCCCTGTGGCATGGACCGGCACCCTGTCTGCAACCGTCGGCCCCCAGGACGAATAGGCGCCGGTGTCGAAATCGCCATCAAATCTGAGCGCCGTGAGTTTTCCGTCTGAGCTACAGCCGGCGGTCGCCGTCATGCGCGCGGGATGGCGCTTGGTCGACGAGGCCATACTCTCCGGCCGCTCCAATGTGATCCGAACCGGACGATCCAGGCTCCAGGCAGCCAGGGCCAGCGGTACATGCACGGACATATCCAGCTTGCCGCCGAAGCCACCACCGACGGCTGTTGGCACAATCCGCACATCTTCCTGCGCGATGCCCAGGATCGCTGCGACTTCGTCCCGATTCATATAGGGCGCCTGGGTGGTGACATGCATCTCCATCCGGTCGCCTACCCTTTGGGCCCAGCCGGCTTCCGGCTCGATATAGGCGTGCTCGACAAAGGATGTCTGCCACGATCCTTCCGCCACATGGTCCGCTGCCGCAAGAGCCGCGTCCACATCGCCTTTCTGAAGAAATCCGCCGGTCAGAATATTCCCAGGTTTGTCGTCATGTACGAGAGGGGCACCCTCTGCCAACGCTGCCTCGACCCCATAGACCGGCTCCAGTGGGGACCAGTCGATCGGCAGGTCATCGTCGCGGATGCTTTCAACCGTCAGCTTGTCACCCACCAGCACCAGCACACCTTCGCCCTTGTGGCGGGTGAAACCAGTGGCCAGCACCGGCGTGTCCTTGCCCACCGGGTAGACACCATGGAGTTTCGCGCCAGGCAGGTCCTTGTTGCTGATCACCGCTTCCAGTCCGGGATGACCTGCCTTGAAGGCTTCGAGATCGCCAACGGTGAAATTGGCGCGACCGTGAGGCGCGCGCACGACGCGGCACCAAAGCGAATCTGCTGGCGCAGCGTCTGCGCCAAAGCTTTCCTCACCGGTGAGCTTGGGCTTGCCGTCGATTTTCAGCAGCGGCGCGCCCACAGCAGCGCCGGCGTCGGGCGTGGTTTCGTCCAGGGTCGCCGCCACATCCAGCACCGCATCAACAATTTTGCGATATCCGGTGCAACGACAGAGTACGCCGCCGAGCGCATCCATCGCCTGTTGCTCCGTGGGGACCGGCGTACTGTCCAGCAGTTCCCGCGCCGCCATCAGCATGCCCGGGGTGCAGATACCGCACTGGGCCGCGCCATGCTTGTGGAAGGCCTGTTGCAACGTGGAGAGCGCGCCATCTGCGCCGAGCCCCTCGACGGTCTGCACATCACGCCCCTGCACCTGACCCACTGGCACCATGCAGGCGCACACCTGCCGACCGTCCAGCAGCACCGTGCAGGCGCCACAGTCGCCTGCATTGCAGCCGACCTTTGTACCCGTCAGACCCAGCTCCAGGCGCAGCACTTCTACCAGTCGGGTCACTGGTGAAGAGTGTACGCTTACGGGCGCGCCATTGACCGTAAAGGACAGGCTCTGGTTCATCACATTCATGCGGCTGTCTCCAGTTGTCCCTGCCCACCGGCGCCCAGTGCGCCGAGGGCGCGCCGCACCAGAGTCGCGGCAACATCAAAACGATAGTCGGCCGACCCGCGCACGTCAGAAATCGGGGAAATCGCGCCGGTCAGGTGATCCTGCGTAATCTGTTGCCCCAGGGATGCGTCGAGAGGCTGTCCTTTTAGCGCCGCTTCCACATCCGGCAGCCGCTGCGCCACGGCCGAGCAGGAGCCGACGGCCACCCGCGCCGAGCCGACCGCGCCGTCGGCAGGTTCGATGACCACCGCAACCATCGCGATGGAGATGACCAGGTATTTGCGTGCACCCAGTTTCAGGAAGCTGGAAACCGCATCGTCCGCCGCTTTGGGAATATGCAGGGCTGTCAGCAGCTCATCGGCCTGCCTCGCCGTCTCCCGGTTACCGAGTACAAATTCTCCGAGCGGCAGACGGCGGGCGCCATCCGGCCCGGCCAATTCGACTTCTGCGTCCAGGGACAGCAATGGCGGCACACCGTCCGCCGCCGGCGACGCGTTGCACAGGTTGCCGGCAAGGGTCCCTACATTCTGGATCTGTACGCCGCCTACTTCCCGGGCAGCCAGCTTGAGGCCATCGAACAGTGGTGGCAGATCGGCTTCAATCACGTCGGTCCAGGTGGTGGTGGCGCCAATGCGCCAGCCGTCGCCCCCGTCGCTGATACCGCGCAGGCCGTCGATGCCGGTGATGTCGAGAAGATCGTCGTCGAGCGGCTTGCCGACGCGCGCGGGATAATAGTCGGTGCCACCTGCGAGAATCGTCAGGGGCGCATCAGCCAACAGCGCCAACGCTTCTTCCAGAGACTCAGGCCTCACATATTGAGCCATCCCCGGTTGCCTCCCTCTGGCCGGTCACGCCTCTTCGGGCGTTAGATTGACCGTCGTTAAACCAAACAGATTATTGTTTGTACACAAATGACTTTACATGATCCTTTTTGACGACGCAAGCGCTTATGAAATCTTCGATAAAAGCGCCAGAAAACGCTGCCGTTCGTCAACCGTGAGGGGCGCCAATGTTTCTTCGGTGGTCAAGAATCCCTTCGGCACAGCCTCCTGCAGCAGCGCCAATCCGGTATTGGTCAATTCCAGAACCGCTCGCCGCCGGTCGTCCGGGTCCGGATTGCGGGTGATCAGGCCGCGATCGAGTAAGCGGTCGATGACGCCCTTCATGGTGGCAGGGTCCATGGCGGTCATACGACCCAGATGATTTTGCGACACCCTGCCCCGGTCGGCGATCTTGGACAGCGCCGTAAATTGCGTCGGGGTCAGCTTGAGCGGCCCAAAATTCCCGGCGAAGATCGATGTCGCGCGCTGATGGGCCCGGCGCAGCAGAAAGCCGATCTGTTCATCCAGCACATAGGCACCGGATTTGTCTGGCGCGTCGTCGGGCATGTTCCGCCTTTTTGTTCGTGTGCAAATGGTATGGCAAGATAGCACCGCTTTGCCCGTCACCCAACCATCGGTCGTTTCGGCGCCCGGTTAGGCGGGTTGACCTGCCTGCACCCCCATGACATCACCGACGAATTCCAACTCTGGAGCCTTCATGGCTGCCAACACCAACTTTCACATCGCCGTGCTGCCCGGCGACGGCATCGGCCTGGAAATCATGCCTCCCACGCTCGAGCTTTTGCAGCGTGTTGCGGGCAGTGGCGGAGTCGGTCTGACCTTCGAACATCTGGACGCCGGCGCGGAAACCTACCGCCGCACGGGCACGGCGCTATCCGAAGAGGTTCTTGGCCGGTTGAAATCCGCGGACGCCATCCTGCTCGGTGCGATGGGCCTGCCCCACATCCGCTATCCAGATGGGCGTGAAATCGCGCCCCAGATCGACCTGCGCGAATGGCTGAAGCTTTACGCGGGGGTGCGGCCGGTGCGGACCTTTCCCGGGCTGCCGCTGCCTCTTGCCGACCCCCGTGCGCAACATCTGGATTTCGTCCTGATCCGAGAATCGACTGAGGGCCTGTTCAGCACAAGGACGACACCCCACCGGACCGAGAACGAGGCAACCGACACGCTCAAGATTACCCGCGCCGCCAGCGAGCGGCTGTTCCGCTTCACATTCGAGTTGGCGGCGCAACGCAAGGCATCAGGCAGACCCGGGCGGGTAACCTGCGTCGACAAGGCCAACGTACTCGGATCCATGGTCTTTTTCCGCGACCTGTTCGAGGCGGAGGCAGCCCGTCACCCGGCCCTCAACGCCGACGCGGCTTATGTGGACGCCATGGCGCTGACCTTTCTGCGCAATCCCTGGGATCTGGACGTGCTGGTCACGGAGAACATGTTCGGCGACATCCTGTCGGATGCAGGCGCCGGGTTGATGGGCGGCCTGGGGTTTGCCCCCTCCGCGGATATCGG
>JAJFFJ010000130.1 GCA_021776685.1 Alphaproteobacteria bacterium | reverse complement strand
CAATGGCGAGGCAGTGGCGGTTGGCCAGGGGGTGCCGATCCCCATGCGCCTCAACTTCGACCGTCTGCCGGACAATATGCGGCCCCATAGCCGCACGGCGTCTTTCTCCGCCGGATGGACAGAAGACAGTCACGATTTGGGGTTCATTTCAGAAGTTGTGAAGCATTGGCGGATGCGGACGCGCTAGTGTACATGGTATTTCTAGTAGATTGAAACTAATACTTAATTAACCCTAATTTTCTCTTAATATATATTAATATATAAATAATTTTTACTTGACTATTGAAATATATACCGTTACCATTTTGTCAACAAACAGCAACCGGATCAGCCGGGTCAGTTGACGGGATGACGAACGGGATCAGAATGATGAATACCCTCAAAAGCTTCCTGGAATGTGACAGCGGCGCCACGGCCGTCGAATATGGCCTGATTGTTGGCGCCGTGGGCCTGGCCATCGCGGCCGGTCTTTCCCAGTTTGGCAGCGAATTCTCAAATAATGTCAGCACGGCCGGCGGCAAGATTGCCGACCAGGTCGACAAGATTCAGCCCGCAGCGGGCCAATAGGCAGGAAACGCCACTTAAACAGCCGCCTCCCCCTCCGGCGGCACCTCCAAATACCCTCACAAACTTCCTACAACGGCGCCCTCTCCAGGCGCCGTTTTTTTATGGGTAGCCCCTGCGCTTCAAGTGAAGTTTACAGTAAATTGAAGTTAACCATAATAATTCGTAAATAAAAATTTACCAAACCCTTAACAAAACATTGATATTTTCCTAACGCCGGTTGATAAACGTCACCTCAAACAAGGTAGGGAGTAACGCGGTGACCGGACAAGCCAGCAAAACCCAACGTCTCGACGATCGCGACAGGCTGTTGGGCAAGATCAATTTCGCGTTGTTCCTTGGATCCCTGTGGCTGGGCATGACCGCCGCAAGTGCCGCCCTGCTCACATCCCTGACCAACGATGATACTTCTGCCAACATCGTGGCGGCGTCTGCCAGCGGTAATGAGCCTGTAGCCCGCACCATCGCCGACGGGCGCTATCAGACCTGGGATGACGTGGCGACGGCCCCCCTGCCCCACGGGGAACGCGCGCCGAATGGCAAGCCAGATGCCAAGGTAGATGGCAAGGTAGATAGCAAAGCAGGGAGGGCTCCGGTTTCAAAAACGCCTACCCTCCCCCGGTCCGGCAACGGCTCGGTCCGTCCTAAGCTGGACAGAAAACGCGCCACCCAAATGGGGAAGCGCAAACAGCGGCGGGTGCAGCAATTCAAGATCAGGCATGATCAGAACGCCATCGTTGATATGTAGAGAGATTTGAGAACGCCGCGGCCGTAGCCTGGATGTGCGAACGGCTCCCCTGGATGGGGAGCCGTTTTGCATTAGACGCCCAGTTCTTCGCGGCGAATATTAAGATCGCGGTGCTCGCGATGGTCAGCGCGATGGTCAGCGCGGCGGCCAAGGCGGCGGCTGATGGGCGTGATAAGGGCAAAACCGGCGCGATCGCCGGAAGCGGGAACGGTGCGGCCAAAACCGACGCCCCGGGGCTTGTTAAACTGGCTCATGGGTGGCTCCTGGAGAAACGGGTCAAATCAAGGTCAAGCGCCGATATGGGCGACGACCCTGCGTTGATGTTGCCCCCGTTCTACGGGAGGAGCCGAGCTGCGGCAGTGACTCGGGTCACAAGCCAGCTATTGCGCCGGAATCCACGTCAGGCGGATGCCCGCACCGTTTGTGCTGGATAGGTGACGGAGCTCTATTTCGGGCTCTGTTTCAGGCCCTGTTTCAATCTGGCAAGCTGGCCAGCAGTCCGTCGACCCAGCCTTCATCCGCGCCAGGCAAACTCGCCAGCTCGGCGCGTGCCTGATCCTTGGTCTGAGTGACGCCCGCAATATTCTTCTGGTCGTCGTCCTGGGATGGCTGACAGGCGAATTCCACCCGGATACCGTTTGGGTCCAGAAAGTAGACGCCCACCATACCCGGTAGCTGCTCAATCGGACCGCTGTTGGCTATCCCGTGCGCTTCGAGGCGGCTGAGGATGTCGTCGAACCGCTCATGGGTAACGCTGATGGCCACATGCTGCATGCCGCCCACGGCGTTGCGATTTGCCTTTGGCTCCGAACCTTTCGGAATCTCAAAAAACGCCATCAGGCTGTCGTTGCCCATGTCAAAAAAGTAGTGGCGAATTTCTTCGTAGGGCGGGTTACCGCGGTTTTTCGGGCCGGTGCCCAACCCCGGCGGAACCTTCATTGCGTGGACGAGGGGCATGCCGAGCACGTTGACGTAGAAGTCCGTCGTCCCCTTCATATCATCCGTCGTCAGCGCCAGATGGTGAACACCCCTGGCCAGCACGTCGCCTGAATGAAGGCGCTCTGTGGCTGCAGCATATTGTATATTCATCGCTTGTCTCCCATGCGGGGTGGTCTGAAATCATAGACCGGGCATGGGGCGAGCGAAAGTAGGCCAAGAGTGGGGCCGCCATGCGCAAATTGAATGGAGAGGGTCCATGTCGAACATGCCGGAAATCACGACGGTCATGCTGGCAGGCCACGGTGCCACACCGATTGCTGCCGACAAGGCAGGGAGCGGGCCGCCGCTCCTGCTTGTGCATGGCACGTCGAGCGACCGTGCGCGCTGGACCCCGGTCATCCCGACGCTGGCTGCCCGGTTCACCCTCTATGCCATCGACCGCCGAGGCCGCGGCGCAAGCGGCGACGAGACGGGCTATGACATCTCCTGGGAATTCGCCGACATGGCCGCGTTGGTCAGCCAGTTGGCGGCGGCTCATGATCAGCCGGTCCATGTTTTCGGCCACTCCTATGGCGCGTTCTGTCTGCTGGAAGCAGGACTGCTGACAAGCGACTTTGGCCGGATCGTCTTCTACGAACCGCCGGTCCCCCTGGGCGAACCGCTGGTTTCACCCGATGTTCTCGCGCTACTCAACGAAGCTGCGTCTGCCAATGATCCTGACCGCATTCTGGAGACTTTCGCCTTGCAAGTGGTCCGCTACCCGCAGGCGGAATATGAAATGCTGCAGACCCTGCCCACCTGGCAGAACCGCCGCGACGCAGCCGTGACGATCCCGCGCGAGTTGGGCGCCCTGAACCGACACGCACCGTTTGATGCCGCGCGATTTGCTGCCTATCCCTGGTCGTCTCTGCTGTTGCTGGGCAGCGACAGCCCGGGCTTTCTACAGGATGCCACCCATATGCTGGAACGGAACCTTCCCGGCGCGGCGCTGCACGTCATGGCCGGCCAGCAGCATAACGCGATCGATGCGGTTCCCGACGAAGTGGCCCGCCTGATGGTCGACTTTCTGCTCGATTGATCGCTTTCCCAATGCCCTCACATCCGGCATACAGGTGCCGGCCAACAAGAGGGGGATGCGATGTTTTTTGAGGGCTTCGAGCGGGAACGGCGCACGGTCAACGGCGTCGACATCAACTTTGTCCAGAGCGGCGCGGGCCCGGTCATATTGCTGTTGCACGGCTACCCCCAGACCCACCTGCTCTGGCACATGGTGGCGCCCCAACTCACCGGCGAATTTCGTGTCGTCGCCCCTGACATGCGTGGCTATGGCGACAGCAGTAAGCCCTCCGCCGCGCCAGGCGACCATTCAGTCTACTGCAAGCGGACCATGGCCCAGGACATCGTTGCGCTGATGGACGACCTTGGCCACGACACATGGCACGTGGTGGGGCACGACCGGGGCGTCCGCGTCGGCCATCGCATGGCGTTGGACCATTCGGCTCGGGTCAAGAGCCTGACTTCACTGGATGTGGTCGCGACCCAGGCGGTCTTTGACAATATGGATGGCCAACTTGCCGGTGCGTTCTTCCATTGGGTGCTGATGCGCCAGCCCCATCCGGTTCCGGAGACGCTCATCGGCAACAGCGTCAAATTCTACTTCGACTTCCTGATGGATAGGTGGTGCGCAACGGAAGGCGCGATCACACCGGAAGCCATGGCGGAATATGAACGCTGCTTCTGCAATCAGGAGGCCGTAAACGCAACGGTCGCGGAATACCGTTCCTCTGAACTGGACCTGGAACATGACGAGGCCGATCGCGGCCGCAAACTGGACTGCCCGGTGATGGTGCTGTGGGGCGGCAACACGGCAAAGCGGCCCGGATGGCAGACAGGCAAAAATATGGGCTTTCTGGAAACCTGGGGGGACCGGGCCCATGACGTCCGCGGGAAAGCCCTTGATTGCGCCCATTTCATACCGGAGGAACGACCGGACGACGTGGTCGCCGAGGTGCGCGCATTCCTCGCAGACATTGGCGCGTAGGGCACGTTATCGCAAAATACTGCCCAGGATACCGCGGATAATCCGACGGCCAATCTCGCGGCCGATGGTACGCACTGCGCTTTTCGCCATCGCTTCGCCCAGGCCCTGGCGCCGGCCACGGCGGCCGCCGCCCAGGATGCCATCCAGCCATCCACTCTGTTTCGGCTCGCGGCGGTCATCGTCCAACGCATCCTCGCGCTTTGCTTTTTCCGCCTGCTTCACCCGGCCTTCGGCGCGGCCGGCAAGCACTTCGTAGGCGCTTTCCCGGTCCACCGGCTTGTCATAGCGGCCGCCTACCGGACTGGCGCCGATCACCTGTTTGCGCTCTGCCTTGGACAGCACATCCAGCCGCGACTGGGGCGGCCGGATCAGTGTTTGCTGCACGACCGTGGGCCGGCCCTTGGCATCCAGGGTAGAAACAAGCGCCTCCCCGACTCCGAGCTCTGTGATTGCGGTCGCGGTGTCGATTTTCGGGTTGATCCGGAAAGTGTCCGCCGCCGCGCGAACCGCCTTCTGGTCCCGAGGTGTAAAGGCGCGCAGCGCATGCTGAACACGGTTGCCCAGCTGTCCCAAAACCTCATCGGGAATGTCCAGGGGGTTCTGCGTGACGAAGAACACGCCCACCCCTTTGGAACGGATTAGCCTCACCACCTGTTCGATCTTGTCGAGGAGCGCCTTTGGCGCATCGTCGAACAACAGATGGGCCTCGTCGAAAAAGAACACCAGCCGCGGCACCTCCGGATCGCCAACTTCCGGTAGCTCTTCAAACAATTCCGACAGCAACCACAACAACGCCGTCGCATAGAGTTTTGGACTGCTCATCAATTTCTCGGCAGCGAGCACGTTGACGATCCCCCGCCCTGACAGGTCGGTGCGCATGAGGTCCGGCAATTCCAGCGCCGGCTCGCCGAAAAACTTGGCAGCGCCTTGATCTTCCAGCACCAGCAACGCCCGTTGCACGGCGCCCACGGACGCCGTAGAAATCCGGCCCAGCTCCTGGCTCACCTTTTTGCGGTTTTCGTCGAGCCAGGTGAGCAGGGCGCGCAGATCCTTGAGATCGAGCAGCAGCAGGCCCTGTTCGTCGGCGACGCGGAAGGCGATATAAAGGACGCCGGTCTGGGTATCGTTGAGATTGAGCAGGCGCGCCAGCAACAACGGCCCCATGTCGGAGACCGTGGTGCGGAAAGGGTGACCTGCTTTTCCGAACACGTCCCAGAAGACTACCGGCGCACCGGCATAGGAGAAGTCGCTCAAGCCCAGATCTGCAGCCCGGCCCTCGATGCCGTCGCTGGGATTTCCGGGACGCGCCAGACCAGCCAGATCGCCCTTCACGTCCGCAATGAAGCAGGGAACACCACGGCTGGACAGCGCCTCGATCATCACCCGGGCAGAGACGGTCTTGCCAGTGCCTGTGGCGCCCGCCACCAGCCCATGGCGGTTCATCTTGTCCGGCCGGATCGTGACCGATCGCCCACCCGCCTTGCCCAAAAACAATGGATCCGCTGCCATTTTCCCTCCTGCGCGCTGACCTGACGTCCATCCATCCAATAGCATGGGCGTGGCCGTCTGCGCCACGGCGCACCACGCCCGTGGACAGGCGCAGGCCCGCGCCCTAGCTTGCGCCAAAGCTGACAAAATCGGGGATGGCCGAATGACCGTAGATTCTTCCAGCGATGCCTACTGGCGGACCCGCGGCCCGTTTTGGCAACGGGAAGCGGATCTGATGGCCCGGGCTGCCCAGGCGCTCAACCAGCCGCTGATCGACGCCGCGAATATTGCGCCCGGCCAGAAGGTGCTCGATCTCGCCTCCGGCCCTGGGGAGCCGGCATTTACGATTGCTGAGATGGTTGGCCCGGATGGACATGTGGTGGCGACGGATCTGGTGGAGGAGATGCTGGCAGGCACGCGCCGGCGGATCGCAGACCTGGGCGTGTCGAACATAAGTGCAAAGATCGCCGACATGCAGGCATTGCCCTTCGAGGCCGGAAGCTTCGATCGGGTAACCTGCCGGTATGGCATCATGTTCGCGCCCGACCCCGCAATGGCCTTCTCCGAGGTACGCCGGGTGCTACGCCCGGGCGGGCAGTGTGCCTTCATGGTCTGGGGGCCGCGGCCGAACAACACCATGCTGGAGATCCTGCACCAGGCGATTGCCGATGAATTTGGCGGGGCCAACCAGCATGACGGCGACGCACCGTTCCGCTTTGCCGCCAACGGTTCGATGACCGCCCTGTTCGACGCCGCAGGGTTTGCCCAGGCTGAGGAACGGGAAGTGGAGATGACGCCCCGGGTGGAAACCGGGAAGCCGTTCTGGGAGGTTCAGTTCCGCATGAATGTGGGGCCGCTTCTGGCAGGACATCCAGATGCAGCGCCCATCGAGGCGCGGATCAGGAAAAAGGTCGAAGCCGGATTCGCGGATACCGTCGTCGACGGTCACCACCAACTGTCGATACACGCAAGAATAGGAAGGGGGACCGCGCCTCAGGTCGGAGGCTGAAGCACGGTCCCCTGCTCAGGAGTCAGGGCCTGAATAAGCAGATAGGCTACTTATTCTTGGGGCCGCGGAACGGACGATGGCAACCGCCGCAACCGAGTTTGGCCATCCTCCCGAACTGTTTACCCATGGCGCCCGGGTTGTTGCCCGCCGCCACTTTGGCCAATGCTTTCGCCTCGCGAATGAGTGTCTTGTTCGCGGCGATGACCTTGGGAATATTCGACCAGATCTCTTTTTTCGCCCGGGTCTTGTAGACGGAGCCCTGGTGGGTGCCTTTGACGAACAAGCCGCCAAGTGCGCCGGCCATGGCGGCAATCGCGTTGGCGCCAGCAGCGACGGTCTTGCCGTCTTTCAGCTTTATGCCTGCCACGATCCCTTTCATGTGCGCAGCCATCGACCACATGATCGCCTTGCGGGCGTAAACCGATTTGCCTGCATCCAGCGCGCTCACCGGTGCAACGACCGACACGCTCATCGCCAATGCGGCGCCTATAATCACACTGCGCATTACCTTCATCGATTCTGACTCCTGTCCCTGTCTGGTTGGCATGGTCTGGCTGGCATGCCACGCCGGGAAATCCGGATTCCTCTCCATCTGGAGATGCGACATTCTTGACCAATCCGGTTTGCATGATAAGCCGCTTTCTGGGAAACTGATTGGTAACCGTAGATTGACAATAGAGAAGCTGCATGGACCGCCTTACCAGCATGGAGATTTTTGCTCGGGTCGTGGAGGCCGAAAGTTTTACCGCGGCTGCGCAGCGGCTGGGCCTGTCACGCGCCGCCGTCAGCAAGCGCGTTCAGCAGCTTGAAGCAGACCTGGGCACGCGGCTGCTCAACCGCACCACCCGTCAAGTCCTGCCCACCGAAATTGGACGCGCTTTCTATGAGCGGTGTCTGCGTGTGTTGAACGAAGCGGCAGATGCGGAGAATTTCGTCCGCCAACTGCATAGCGAACCGAAAGGACTGCTGCGGATCAATGCCCCCCAGTCATTCGGCACGCTCCACCTGGCGCCGGCACTAGCCAAATTCGCCGCCGCCTATCCGGATTTGGGCATCAGCGTCACCCTGAACGACCGCACCGTCAGCATGTTTGAAGAGGATTTCGACGTGGCGCTCCGGGTCGCCCGCAGTGTCCCGCCGAACCTGATTGGTCACCGGATCGCGCCAATTAGAATCGTGCTGATCGCCTCACCCGACTATTTGAAGCGCCGAGGACGGCCACTTCACCCCACCGATCTGGCCCACCACACCTGCCTGCAATACAGCTACCTTGCCACGGGAAACTCGTGGCTGTTGCGGGGGGCCGATGGCGAGCACCGGGTGCCGGTGGAAAGCCCGTTCCAGGCCAACAGCGGCGATATGTTGCTTGAGGCTGCCGTGGCCGGACTGGGTATAACAATCGTGCCGAATTTCATCGCTTGGTGCGACATCGCCACGGGCCGTCTTGAGCCGGTCCTGACAGACTATGCCTCGCCTGACCTGTCGCTGTTTGCGGTCTATGCCGCCGAACAGCAACCGTCAGCCAAGATTCGCCTGCTGGTGGAGTTTCTGAGTGAAAGGTTTGGCCCAGAGCCCTATTGGGACGATCCGCCGGCGGCAACCCGTGTGGTGGCCGTGCCGCCCAGCTGACGCCCCAACCCGGCAACAAATAGAGGACCCCGACTGCCAATGACCGGCATCTCTTCCGTCTGTGTCTATTGTGGATCCCGCACCGGGACCGACCCTGCGTGGCAGGAAGCTGCAACTGCATTGGGCGCAGGGCTGGCCGAGCGGGGCATGACCGTGGTCTTCGGCGGCGGAAGGGTTGGTCTGATGGGCGCCGTGGCCGACGCGGCACTGGCAGCGGGCGGCAAGGTCGTGGGCATTATTCCAGAGTCCCTCCAGACCCGCGAGGTGGGCCACGCCCATGTCAGCCAGCTGCATGTGGTCGACAATATGCACGAGCGCAAGATGATGATGGCCAAGCTGTCCGACGCGTTCGTGGTGCTGCCCGGCGGCCTCGGCACCCTGGACGAAATGTTCGAAATCGTCACCTGGCGGCAATTGGGATTCCACGCCAAACCGGTGGTGGTCGCGGACATCAATGGCTATTGGCAGCCTCTGGCAAAACTGATCGACAGCATGATCGAGAAGGAGTTCGTCAGCGATGCGGACCGGCGCCTCACCCGCTTCGCGGACAGTGTTGAGGCGGTCTTCGAGACACTCGCCACAGCACCGCCCGCCTCTCAAACGCTGCAGACCGACAAGCTTTAGCGCCCGTTAATAAACAGTGTGCGGCGGCCTGCCACCCTTGATGCCCTGCCCGCCAATGGTATGTTCCGCGCGCCAATTCTGCGCCCGCATTCGCGAGAGCGCTTTCAAGATTCCGGGGAAGGAAGCATGGACAAAATCAAGGTCGCCAAACCTGTCATCGAGCTCGACGGCGATGAAATGACCCGCATCATCTGGCAGTTCATCAAGGACAAGCTGATCCTGCCGTATCTCGATATCGACCTGCATTACTACGACCTGGGCATCGAGAAGCGCGACGAGACCGACGACCAGATCACCATCGATGCGGCCAACGCCATCAAGGAGCACGGCGTGGGCGTCAAGTGCGCCACCATCACACCGGACGAGGATCGGGTTGAGGAATTCGGCCTCAAAAAAATGTGGCGCTCCCCCAACGGCACCATCCGGAACATCCTGGGTGGCACGGTTTTCCGCGAACCGATCATCTGCAAAAACGTCCCCCGCCTGGTCCCTGGCTGGACCAAGCCGATCATCATCGGCCGCCACGCCTTCGGCGACCAGTATCGCGCCACCGATTTCAGGGTCCCGGGCAAGGGCAAGCTGACGATCAAATGGGAAGGCGATGACGGCGATTCGATTGAAGAGGAGGTCTATGACTTCCCGGGCGGCGGTGTCGCCATGGCCATGTACAACCTGGACGACTCGATCCGGGATTTCGCCCAGGCGTCGCTCAACTATGGGCTGGATCGGAACTACAACGTCTACATGTCCACCAAGAATACGATCCTCAAGGCCTATGACGGCCGGTTCAAGGATCTGTTCCAGGAAGTGTTCGACGCCGACTTCGCGGACAAGTTCAAGGCGGCCGGCCTGGAATACGAACACCGGCTGATCGATGACATGGTCGCCGCCGCGATGAAGTGGTCGGGCGGTTTTGTCTGGGCGTGCAAGAACTATGACGGCGACGTGCAGTCCGACACCGTGGCCCAGGGCTTTGGCTCACTCGGCCTGATGACCTCCGTGCTGATGACTGCAGATGGCGAAACTGTTGAAGCAGAGGCCGCTCATGGCACGGTCACCCGCCACTACCGCATGCACCAGCAGGGTAAGGAAACGTCGACCAATCCGATCGCGTCGATCTTTGCCTGGAGCCGCGGCCTGAAATTCCGCGGCCGCATGGACGACACGCCCAAGGTGGTGGAGTTCGCCGAGACCCTGGAAGATGTCTGCATCTCCGCGGTGGAGAGCGGCTTCATGACCAAGGATCTGGCGCTACTTATCGGCCCGGACCAGAAATGGCTGACCACCACCCAGTTCCTTGAGAAACTTGACGAGGGCCTGCAGGCCCGCATGGGCGCCTAGAGGCTTTTCATTACGTCGCGAACCGGTACCGTAGGGGCGGGTTTCAAACCCGCCCCTTCTCGTTTCAGCGCGGCAAAGCAATGCGACCTCCCGTGACAGGATATGACTGAAACACCTGATCCCGACTGGCCCGCTGCCATATTCGACGCGCTCACCGCGCTCGACATCCGCCAGGTCGCCTATGTGCCGGATGCCGGGCACGCCCGCCTGATCGAGTTGTGCGGCGCGGAGCCGACCATGACCCTCGTGCCGCTGACCACCGAGGAGGAAGGCGTCGCGCTGCTGGCGGGCGCCTGGCTGGGGGGCGAACGGGGGGTGCTGCTGATGCAATCCTCCGGCGTCGGCAATTGCGCAAATCAGCTGGCCTTTGCCCGCGCGGCACGCTTCCCATTGCTGACCCTGGTGACCATGCGCGGCGAGGCCGCGGAGAAAAACCCCTGGCAAATCCCCATGGGCCAGGCGACGGGCCCGCTGTTCGAGACAATGGGCGGTGAGGCCCGGCGCATCGACGCCGCGGTGGATGCTGGCCCAACGGTCGCCGCCGCCGGCCAGGCCGCATTCGGCAGCGACGCCATCGTTGCGGTGCTGATCGCCCAGGACGTCATCGGCGTGAAATCATTCGAGGCGGCACAATGAACCAACCCGGCACCATCGACCGGCGGCAGGCGGTGGCCCGGTTGGTCGCCGACCGTACGGACGACCTGCTGGTAGTGGGCGGTCTGGGCGCAGCCACATGGGACCTGGCGGCGGCAGGGGAACATGACCTGGATTTCGGCCTGTGGGGCGCCATGGGCGGTGCTGTCCTGATCGGGCTGGGTTTGGCGATGGCGCAGCCTGACAAACGCGTGCTGGTTGTTACCGGCGACGGTGAAATGCTGATGGGCATGGGCGGCCTCGCAACGATCGCCCAACAACAGCCGGTCAACCTCGCCATTGTGGTCCTGGACAATGGCCTATATGGCGAAACCGGCGGCCAACCCTCGCACACCGCACACGGCGCTGACCTGGCCGCCATCGCACGCGGCTGCGGCCTGCCGGTGGCCGCGACCATTGCAGAAGATGAGCGCATGGGCGAAGCGGTGTCCCTGGCGCGCGAGGCCCGCGGACCCGTTTTCGTGGTGCTCAAGATCTCGCCTGATACGCCGCCATTGGTCTTGCCCGAGCGCGATCCCGTGGTTCTCAAGGACAGATTTCGTGCGGCATTGGGAGCGGCCAGCTAGGCAGCCCCATGGCTGGTGCAGGGTTCCCGGGTTTGGTAGTCTTCGCCCATGTCTGACGCTGTTTCATCACCCTCTGGCCCGGCTGGCGCACAAGGCGAAGAATTTCGGGTCGACCTGGGCAAGCGCCGCGGGCTGCCGCCCGACGCGGTGAAACGCCTGAATCGGATCAATCCGATCAAAGCGACCGTGTCCGTGGTCCGCACCTGGACCGAGATTGCAGCGCTTGTGGCTCTGCCGCTGATCTGGTGGGAATGGTATGTGCTCGCACCGGCCATGGTGCTGCTGGCGACCCGGGCGCAGGCGCTGTTTGTGCTGGCCCATGACGCTGCCCACTACCGCCTTTATGAGACGCGCTGGCTGAATGATCTGATTGGGCGCCTCTGCGCGGCGCCCACGGGCATCTCCATGCGTGCTTACCGGGTCATTCACCGGTTGCATCACAACCATCTCTTCGGCAAGCAGGATCCGGATACACCGATCCACGGCGGCTACCCGCGGGGCCGCGGATATCTGATCCACAAGCTGCTGCGGGACATCGTCGGGCTGACAGCCTGGAAGACCTACGCCTATTTCTGGGGCGCGCCCTCGGCCAAGAGGGCCGACGAGACCCGCCCCGACCCTCTGGGGGACACGTCCCCCCAACTGCGCCGGGCGGCTTTGAACGACCGCTGGGTGGTCGCCGCCTTTCATGTTGGCGCTGTAGTCGCCGCCATCGCTACCGGCTGGTGGCTGGAATACCTCCTGCTGTGGCTGGTTCCACTGTGGTTCATTCTGCAGCCAGTGCTGCGCTTCCGGTCGATCCTGGAACACGGCATGACATCGGAGACCGGCGACCCCTGGCGCGACGCCCGGACCAATCAGGGCCCCGCCTGGCTTTTGTGGCTGATCTTCCCTCACCGGGTGCATTATCACCTGGAGCATCACCTCTATCCGGCGATTCCTCATTACAACCTTCCCCAGGCGCACCGGGAGTTGGGCGATCTAGGCCTGCTTGAGGGCGCCGAGGTGCGGACCATCGGCTGGGGCGCACGCAAGGCATTCGACACTCCCCGCCCAGCTACGGCGGAACAGTCAGCCTGACAACAAGACGGACCCCTTCATGAGCAATGACAGCGCCATTCCTGCTGCACGGCAGGTCGCAGCCCTGAGCCGCAAATCCACCATCTGGGGTGTCGCCCATGCCGTCGCCGCGCTGGCGCTGATGGTCTATGCCTTTGCCTCAGGTGGCGATGTCTCCTGGTTCATCCTCTCCGGCCTGATCGTCGCCATTGCTGCCGGCGCACTTTACGTCATGGCAGGGCGGGCGCTTAAACAGTCTGCCGGCGCCGGCCGCGGCCGACTTATCGGCGCATCCCTGCTGGCGCTCAACTGGCTGGTCGTGGTCAGCTTTCTGGCGCTGTTCAATGCCGTCATGCATCCGGAAGCCACTCTTTCTTCCGGGCTCACCAACATGGTGATTGGTCTGTTCGTGCCGCTCGCGCACCTGATTGGCAATTTCTGGTTTCTGGTCTCCGGGCTCAACATCGACACAGGCAAGTGGGCTGGCCTGGACGCAGCCTGACGATACCCCGCTATGCGCTCCTCCATCGTCATTGCACCGCTTGTGGCGGCGATTGTCGGCTATGGCAGCACTATTGCGCTGATTTTCTCCGCCGCAAAGGCCGTCGGCGCGACGCCTGAACAGGCGGCCAGCTGGGCAGGCGCGCTCTGCCTCGCAACGGCGGCAGCGACCCTCTACCTGACCCTTCGCCACCGCATGCCGCTGGTCGCCGCCTGGTCTACCCCGGGCGCAGCGCTGATTGCGGCCACCAGCGGCGTAACCATGTCTGAGGCGGTGGGCTCCTTCCTGTTTGCCGCGGCACTGATCCTGTTGACTGCGGCGCTCCGGCCGCTGGGGCGGTTGATCGAGCGGCTGCCGGCATCCATTGCCGCTGGCATGCTGGCCGGTATCCTGCTCCGCTTTGTGATCGACGTCTTCGTTCAGGCCGGCCAGTCGCCGGCGCTGGTGCTGCCGCTCGTCGGTATC
Source organism: Alphaproteobacteria bacterium (assembly GCA_021776685.1). Classification (GTDB taxonomy): domain Bacteria; phylum Pseudomonadota; class Alphaproteobacteria; order Bin65; family Bin65; genus JAJFFJ01. The sequence continues at coordinate 85,205 of JAJFFJ010000130.1, read as the reverse complement.
TTCCTGCTGCTGCGCTTGTGGAACCCGGCCTGGGCGATCATCGCGGTTCTGGTGGGTGGGGTGGCGCTGGCCTGGGGACTGGGTGACGGCGCGCTGGCCTTCAGCCTTCAGATCACAACGCCAGTCTGGATCACCCCGGCCTTTGACCCGGCGGTCCTGATCGGCCTCGGCCTGCCGCTTTACTTGGTGACCATGGCGGGGCAGAACCTGCCGGGATATGCCGTGCTGCGCACGGACGGCTATCAGCCGCCCACCGGCTCAATCCTGACCACCACCGGCATTGTCTCTGCGGTGACAGCGCCCTTTGGCGGTCACACAACCAATATGGCGGCGATCACAGCGGCGATCTGCACCGGGCCGGACGTGCATCCGGACAAGAACAAGCGTTGGATGACCGGGCCCTTCTATGCGCTCAACTATGCGCTGCTGGGCGTCTTCGGCGCGTCCTTCATCGGCTTTTTTGCCGGCTTACCGCCGGCCCTGATCGCCACGGTGGCCGGCTTGGCGCTCGCGGCACCGCTGACCAGCGCCGCTGGCACCGCGCTCGCCGATGACCGCGACCGCTTCGCGGCCATGATGACCCTGGTGGTAACCGCCTCCGGCCTCGCCCTCTTCGGTATCGGCTCGGCTTTCTGGGGCCTGTGCGTTGGACTAATCGTGATGGGATTGGACAGGGCGAGAGCCAAATAAAAAGGGCGGGTTTGAAACCCGCCCCTACATGGTTCTCTGCAGTCAGAACCGTCTAGTGATTCAGTTCCTTCATCGCGTCATCCAGACCGTCGAGGGTCATGGGGAACATGCGGTGCTCGAACAGATCCTGAAGGATGCCGATGGACGGCGTGTACTGCCAATGGCGCTGGGGCACCGGGTTCAGCCAGGCGCAGTTGGTGAAGGTCTGCGTCAGGCGCTCCAGCCAGGTCTGCCCGGCTTCCTCGTTCCAGTATTCCACCGAGCCGCCGGCCATGACGATCTCGTAGGGGCTCATGGACGCGTCGCCGACGAAGATCACCTTGTAGTCGGAGCCATAGGTGTGCAGCACGTCCCATGTATCCATGGGGTCTGCGTGCCGGCGGCGGCTGTCCTTCCACACATGATCGTAGAGGCAGTTGTGGAAGTAAAAATATTCCATGTGCTTGAACTCGGTCCGGCAGGCGGAGAATAGCTCCTCGCAGACCTTCACATGCGGGTCCATGGACCCACCCACATCGAAAAAAATCAGCACTTTCACTGAGTTATGCCGCTCCGGCACCATCTTGATGTCGAGCCAGCCCTGCTTCGCCGTGGACGAGATCGTGTCCGGAAGGTCAAGCTCTTCGTTGGCCCCCTCGCGGGCGAACTTGCGCAGTCGGCGAAGCGCCATCTTGATGTTGCGGGTGCCGAGCTCCACCGAGTCGTCGAGATTCTTGAACTCGCGCTTGTCCCAAACTTTGACCGCGGAGAAGTTGCGGTTGCCCTCCTGGCCGATGCGCACCCCTTCGGGGTTATAGCCATAGGCGCCGTAGGGTGACTTGCCGGCGGTGCCGATCCACTTGTTGCCCCCCTGATGGCGGCCCTTCTGCTCCTCAAGGCGTTTCTTCAGCTCCTCCATGAGCTTGTCCCAGCCGCCCATGGCCTCGATCTCGGCCTTCTCTTCGTCGGTGAGGTTCAGCTCCGCCATTTTGCGCAGCCATTCCTCCGGGACCTCCTCGCCGAAAATCTCGTTGAGCAGTTCGAGCCCCTGGAACACGTGGCCGAAAACCCGATCAAACTTGTCCAGATGGCGCTCGTCTTTCACCAGGGCCGCACGGGACAGGTAGTAGAATTCATTGATCGAATAGTTCGCGAGGCCAAGATCGATGGCGTCCAGCAGGGTCAGATATTCCCGCAGGCTGACCGGCACCTGAGCCTTGCGAAGCTCGTAGAAAAGATTTGTGAACATGGGCGGTGCACCAACTCTATCGGCGTGGGCCGGGTTGCTCTGCTAGTTATTCTGCCGTTTCGCCATGAAGATCAGGCGTTCGAACTGGTGGACGTCCTGCTCGTTCTTGATCAACGCGCCATAAAGCGGCGGCAGGATGACCTTCATGTCCTTGCTCTTGAGCGCTTCCGGCGGAATGTCCTCAGCCACCAACAGCTTGATCCAGTCGAGCAACTCGGACGTGGAAGGCTTTTTCTTCAGGCCCGGTACTTCGCGGATTTCGTAGAAGACGCTCAGCGCCTCGCGCAGCAGATTCTTCTTCAGGCCGGGATGGTGGACGTCGATGATCTCGGTCATCGTGTCCTCTTCCGGGAAACGGATGTAGTGGAAGAAACAGCGGCGCAGGAAGGCGTCCGGCAGCTCTTTCTCGTTGTTCGACGTGATGAAGACGATCGGCCGTTGCTTGGCCTTGATGGTTTGCTTCGTCTCGTAGACGTGGAATTCCATACGGTCGAGCTCAAGCAGCAGATCGTTGGGAAACTCGATGTCGGCCTTGTCGATCTCGTCGATCAGCAGAAGCGGCGAATTGTCGGCCTCGAAGGCCTCCCAGAGCTTGCCCTTCTCGATGTAATTCCCGATGTCCCGAACCCGTTCGTCACCGAGCTGGCCGTCGCGCAGGCGGCTGATCGCGTCATATTCGTAGAGCCCTTGTTGGGCCTTGGTGGTCGATTTGACGTGCCACTCGATAATCGGCTTGTTGAGCGCCCGGGCCACTTCGTGCGCCAGAACGGTCTTGCCCGTGCCGGGCTCGCCCTTGATCAGGAGTGGACGTTCGAGGGTGATCGCAGCATTGACCGCGACCATCAGGTCTTCGGTCGCAACATAGGTATCGGTGCCTTCAAAGCGGGTTTGTTCAGTCATTTGGGAAGCTTTTGATTGTGGTTCAGCGGCTTCAACCTATGGCGCGATAGAATCGGAAACAAGGGCAGGAATGCCGCGACAGTTACCCTTCCGGCTCCCACACGGCGGCGCCACGGTGACGCCCGGCCTGGACCGTCTCGACCACCGCCGCCATGTGATAGGCCGCCGGCTCCAGATCGTAGGCCCAGTCGCGCCCTACCGGACAGGCGCGACGGGCCAGGCACCCGCGGGCCTGGCAGGGGCCGCCGGATGGCCCCGCCACATGTTCCACACAGGTTTCGGGGCTGAAAGCGGGCCGGAACGCATCCACCGGGCAGGCATTGAGGCACGGCTTGTTGGCGCAGCTGTCACAGGGACTGGCGCCCGTCTGCGGCGGTGGCAGGTCCACCTTGTCCGCCAGCAGCAGTGCCCCCCGGTAGACATGCCACAAACCATAGTCCGGGTGGATCAGCAGGCCGAGAGGCGACTGGTGCACGCCCTCCGCCGCCATTGCCCAGCGCTGAATGGGCGGGTAAGGCGGGCGCATGGGATCGACCACCTCGGCATCCACCTTCGCAGCAGCGTCGGCGAGTTGGCTGGCGACCCAACGATTGAGCGGATTGCGCGCAGTCATATCAGGGCGGCTCGCCTGGAAGGCCTGCCACAAGGCGTTGCCCGCGTTGCCGACCAGCAGGACGGTCCCCGCCGGGCGGCCGTCGCTCAAACCCGGCGCCGGCATATCGCTGCCCGGATGAAAGCCCGCGCGCACGAACAGGCCGACGCTGGCCAGGCTCTCATTGATGGAGGCAATGATGTCCATAGGCCTACGCTAACCCAGCGCGCAACGCTCGCATAGTCGCCATAATTGCCGTGCTAGACTGGGCGATGTCGGCGGTCTGACCGCCGTAAATCAGATACACCCACGCAAACACCGGATTTCCCATGCGCAAGATTTTGTTCGCCAGCGCGCTGAGCCTGGCCTGCGTTGCCGCCACCGAAGCCGTAGCCCGCTGCACCGCCTATCTGCCGCCCAAACCAGGGGTGACAGTGGCCTACTACACCCGCGGCACCGAGATGGTCACCGGCGGCACCGCGGAGAAGGTTGCACTGAGCAGCCACGCCACCGTGGAACGGGCGCCGGGCGACGATGTCGTGTTGCGGTATCGCGACCCTCGCGCCGAACGCCGCGACCAGGACGAAGAAACCTATCTGGTGACCTTCTTCCGCGGGCTCTGGCCCTATGCCTCCAGCTTTGGCGGCAAGGCCCGCATGGCGCGGAAGTTCGACCGGCAGGCTCTTTCCGGACTGTGGCCGCTCAGGCCCGGCAAACGGGTCAAAATCACCGCCACGGATGTCGTTCCCGGCGCGGGCGACAAGCCGGGCGCCCTGATTGGACGCACCGAGCTGACCATCGAGGTGGAAGGCGAAGAGAATATTCGCGTTCAGGCCGGCAAGTTCTCTACCTGCGTCCTGCTGGTGACGATCAAGACCTGGCGGCTGGAAACGCCGGACAGTGACCGCAAGCCCTACACCCGCCTGGCGGTCACAGAGCAGCACAAGATTTGGCTGGCGCCGAGCCTGGGCATTGCCGTCAAAGACGAGAAAGTGTTGAAATCTTACGGCATGGAGCCGGGCAGCGGCGTCAAATCCGAAGAACGGGTGACCACCCACGCGGTTTGGGTAAAGGGCCGCTAAGCCTTTTGCACTTGGTCTATTTCTCCGGAACGTCCCTGCAGCCATCGGCCGGCGCGGAAGCCTGGGTGATCTTGGCCGCCAGATATGTCTGATCGACCGTCCGCGACTGTGTCCCTGTTACGGCTTGGCGAATGAAAATCTTCACCGGGTAGCCAATTTTGGGGGCAAACCAGCCTGTCGCTTCCACAACAATCTTGTCCACGGCGGACGTGGGGGGACGGGAAACGGTGGTACTTGTCATCACCACCGTATCGAACCGCCCCGCAGGCACGGAAACAGTCTCTTTCCGAAGCGGCTTCAGGGATACCAGCGCCGCCGACTTGATCATCTTGCCCGGATCGGAACGGCCCTTTGCGGGCGCATTGCCGACGGTGAACGAGACTATCTTTTCGCCGCCCGCCTTGAAAAACCGGTCGATCGCTTCCTTGGGAAAAACAAACCGCCGATCAATAACGCGGCCGCGCGAAAGGGTGACGGTCATGCGGGCCGGCGTCACATGACGGTAGGTTATCAGCCGCGACGTCGTCTTATGGGCGCCGGTACGGTGGACGCGGTCGGTCGCCACATACCCCCTCTGAACACAGGTTACGACCACGCTGTAGACGCCAGCCGACTTCCGTTTGCCGGGGCCCACAACAACCAGCGTTCCCTGATAGTCGATCGTCAGACCAGGTTTGGGGAGCGACAAGGTTTCCGCCGAGAGAGCTGACGGCAGCACAATGATCGCCGCCGCCAAAACCGGCAAGAAACAGCGCGGGCGGGTGGAATGGGCAGATCGCCGACCGGGCATGGCAAATCTCCTGATACTTGATCCAAACGAAAGCGCAGCAACCTTACCGCAGCGTATACCGCCGTCAGTCAACTATTCCGCCGCCGCCTTTGCGCCACCGGCAAGTGCCTCTTCAATCGCTGCAAGGGCCGCATCTGCGGCTGCAGCGTCCGGCCCGCCGGCCTGGGCCATATCAGGCCGACCGCCGCCGCCCTTGCCGCCCAGGGCCGCAGAGCCAACCTTGACCAGGTCCACCGCGCTGACCTGATTTGTCAGATCATCGGTAACGCCAACAACGATAGACGCCTTGCCGTCCGCGGCGCTCACCAGGGCAACCACACCCGAGCCGATCTTCTTCTTCATCGCATCCGCCATGGGCTTCAGATCCTTGGGCGGCACGCCATCAAGCGCCTGGGCGGCATACTGCACACCGCCGACATCCTTAGCTTCCGGACCGGCCGCCGCGCCACCTCCGGTGGCCATGGCCTTGCGGGTTTCCGACAGTTCTCGCTCCAGCGACTTGCGTTCATCGAGTAAGGCCTGGACCCGCTCGGCCAGCTTGGCTGGCGCGACCTTGAGCATGCCCGCGGCATTGCTCAGCGCCAGTTCCTCCGCCCGCACATGCGCTTCCGCCGCCGGGCCGGTCAGGACTTCGATGCGGCGCACGCCTGATGCGACAGCAGCTTCGCTGACAATCTTGAACAGGCCGATATCGCCGGTGCGCCGCACGTGCGTGCCGCCGCACAGCTCCGTCGAATAGAACGGCCTGTCGTCATCAGGCCCCATGGAGACGACGCGAACTTCGTCGCCATACTTTTCGCCAAAGAGCGCCAATGCGCCCTGCTCCACCGCCTCGTCGGGCGTCATCAGGCGGGTCACCACTTCACCGTTGGCGCGGACGCGGGCGTTAACGTCATCCTCGATTGCGGCGACCTCTCCCGGCGCCAACGCCTTGGGGTGCGAGAAGTCAAAGCGCATGCGGGCTTCGGCGACCTGCGAGCCTTTCTGGGTGACGTGATCGCCCAGCACGCGCCGCAGCGCCTCGTGGGCCAGATGGGTGACCGAGTGGTTGGCGCGGATTCGCGTGCGGCGGCCGTGATCCACCTGCAACTGTACCGCATCGCCGACGGCAAATGCGCCGGCGGTGACTTCGCCGATATGCACATGCAGCCCATCCGCCCGTTTGGCGGTGTCGGAGACCTGCAGGTCGCCGCCGTCTTCGCCGGTGATGCTGCCGCTATCGCCGACCTGACCGCCTGATTCTGCATAGAAGGGCGTCTGATTGAGGATGAGCGCCGCATTTGCACCTGCTTCCGCCCGGTCAACCTGTGCGCCGTCAACAACGATTGCCTCAATGCGCCCTTCCGCAGTCTCGGTTTCGTAGCCGAGGAATTCGGTTGCGCCGGTCTTCTCTGCAATCTCGAACCAGATGGTGTCTTCTGCCTGTTCCCCGGAGCCGGTCCAGGCCTTTCGCGCCTCTGCCCGCTGCCGCTCCATGGCGGCGTTGAATCCGTCCATGTCCACCTGCCGGCCCTGGCCCCGCAACACATCCTGGGTCAGGTCCACCGGAAATCCGAAAGTGTCATACAGGCGGAACGCCACATCGCCCGGCAACGCTTCCGTGTCACCCAGCTTGCCCGTCTCGTCGCCGAGCAGCTTCAAGCCGCGATCCAACGTATCGCGAAAGCGGGTTTCTTCGAGCTTCAGGCTTTCGGTGATCAATGCTTCCGCCCGGGGCAACTCGGTGAAATGCTGACCCATGAGCGTAATCAGAGTCGGCACCAGCAAGTGCATGACCGGCTCGCCTGCGCCGACCATATGGGCATGGCGCATGGCCCGGCGCATGATGCGCCGCAGCACGTAGCCGCGGCCTTCGTTGGAGGGCAAAACGCCGTCGGCAATCAGGAAGGCGGAGGCGCGGACGTGATCGGCAATCGCCTTGAAGCTGGGACGGTCGGAGCCATCCAGCTCGCCGCCGGTAATCTCCGCCGCCGCTTCCATCAGTGGCCGCACGAGGTCGGTGTCATAGTTGTCGCGCTTGCCCTGCAGAATGGCGGCAAGCCGCTCCAGGCCCATGCCGGTGTCGATCGACGGTCTGGGCAGCCCGACCCGCTCGTCCGGCGTCATCTGCTCGTACTGCATGAAGACCAGATTCCAGATCTCAACGAACCGATCGCCGTCTTCGTCCGGACTGCCGGGCGGGCCGCCGGGCACATCCTCACCATGGTCGAAAAACAGCTCGGAACAGGGCCCGCACGGGCCTGTCTCACCCATAGACCAGAAATTGTCCGACGTACCGATGCGGATGATGCGGTCTTCCGGCAGACCGGCGATCTTTTTCCACAGATCGAAAGCCTCATCGTCGTCGGCATAGACCGTCGCCAGCATCTTCTCCGCGGGCAGGCCATATTCCTTGGTGATCAGATTCCAGGCGAGTTCGATCGCCACGTCCTTGAAATAATCGCCGAAGGAAAAATTGCCGAGCATCTCGAAGAATGTGTGATGTCGCGCCGTGTAGCCCACATTCTCGAGGTCGTTGTGCTTGCCGCCGGCGCGAACGCATTTCTGCGATGTCACGGCGCGGGAATAGTCGCGGGTCTCAATACCGGTGAAGACATTCTTGAACTGAACCATACCCGCGTTGGTGAACATCAACGTCGGATCGTTTCGGGGCACCAGGGGGCTGGACGCCACGATTTCGTGACCATTGCCGCCGAAATAGTCCAGGAAGGTGCGGCGAATTTCGTTACCGGTGTTCATGGGCGGACATCAGGCTCAGCGCAGCCGCCGCCTCGCGCGGAACGCTGGCTGCGGGCAGGGTTCAGGTTTGTTGGCGCTGCTTTAGCGCAGCGGTCCGGGGGTGTCTACACGGCGCGTCGCCGCGCAGACCCCGAAATACCACAACAGAAATCACACCAGAAACCAAACCAGCTCAGCCCATGCACCCCCCACGCACCCGTGGACGGCGCCTGCTACCCTGCGTCTGCCGCGGCGCCAGCCTCAGGCGCGGTCTTTGCATCGTCGTCGTCATCATCGTCCTTGGGCGACGTAAGTTCCATCTTGCTCGCCAGCAGACCGGCGCTTTCGCGGATCGAATTCTCAATTTCCCCGGAGATATCAGGATTGTCGCGGAGGAACTGTTTGGCATTCTCCCGTCCCTGGCCGATCCGTTGATCGCCGTAGGAAAACCAGGAGCCGGACTTCTCGACAATACCGGCGACCACGCCCATGTCGACCAACTCGCCCATCTTGGAAATGCCCTCGCCATACATGATGTCGAATTCGACCACGCGGAAGGGCGGCGCCATCTTGTTCTTGACCACCTTGACCCGGGTCTGGTTCCCGACCACCACGTCGCGATCCTTGATCTGGCCGATACGCCGGATGTCGAGACGCACCGATGAGTAGAATTTGAGGGCGTTGCCGCCGCTGGTGGTCTCCGGGCTGCCGAACATGACGCCGATTTTCATGCGGATCTGGTTGATGAAGATCACCAGACACTGGGATTTGGAAATCGAACTGGTGAGCTTGCGCAGCGCCTGGCTCATCAGCCGCGCCTGCAGGCCCACATGGGTATCGCCCATCTCGCCTTCCAGCTCTGCCCGGGGGACGAGCGCGGCCACCGAATCCACCACCAGCACATCGATGGCGCCGGAACGCACCAGCGTATCAGCGATTTCAAGCGCCTGTTCACCCGCGTCCGGCTGGGAGATCAGCAATTCCTCCACATCCACGCCCAGCTTCCCGGCATAGCCAGGGTCGAGCGCGTGCTCTGCATCGATGAAGGCACAGGTGCCGCCTCTTTTCTGGGATTCCGCAATCACATGCAGGGTCAGCGTGGTCTTGCCCGAGCTCTCCGGGCCGAAAACCTCCACGACCCGTCCTTTCGGAAGGCCGCCGATGCCAAGGCCAATATCCAGCCCCAGCGAGCCCGTCGATATGGATTCAATCTCAACCGGCCTGTCCTGGCCGAGTTTCATGATCGAGCCCTTGCCAAATGCGCGTTCGATCTGGCTGAGCGCGGAGTCGAGTGCTTTTTGTCGGTCCATATCTTTCGTTTCAACGAGACGGAGGGCGGCGTTAGCCATGAGGAGCATCCTTATTTCATAGGCCCTCCGCCCTTGCAATCGAGCAGGCGCCCGAGGAGTGGAAGGCTGTAAAAACTACCCACCGATGTATCACCTTTGTTCTTGTTCTGCAAGTGTTCTCTTTTTCCGACGCGCAATTTATCGAACAAAAATGCTAGCCAGCCGGTGTGATCAAGATACGGCCGGATTCGGCGAGGCTGGCGCGTTCCGCTTCGGACAACCCGAGTTCGGCGAGCACGTCGAGGCTGTGTTCGCCCAGACGGGGCGCTTTGCCGAGGGTGCGGGTGGCGCCTGGGATCGCCGGCAGGGGGATGGCGCCCAGCGGTGCCTGATCGACCCATGTGAGGCCCCCTGCGTCGGTGAGCATGCCGCCATCCAGGAACTGCTGATAGTCATTCACCGGCGCGCACATCATGCCGCCCGTGGTCAGCACCTCGGTCCAGTGGGCCCTCGGCTGGGTGCGGAATCGCCGGTTCAGGGCCTCGACCAGGGCGTCGAGATTGGCCAGCCGCCGGGGGTGGTCCGCGAACCGGGGATCCTCCGCCAACTCCGGGCACCCGAGATGACCGCACAGGTCCGGGAAGTGCCGTTCCTTCACGGTAGAGATCGCCACATGGCCGTCTGCGGCTTCGAACAGCCCGAGGGGCGTGAACAGCTCCACCGGAATGTCGCCCGCGGTCAGACTGGCCTCCGTCATGCGCAGGCCCTGGAGGGCGGAGGCGGTCGCCAGAAGCGAGACATCTATATGTCGTCCTTCTCCGGTGCGGCCCTGCTGCACCAGGGCCGCCGCAACGGCGTGGGCAGCGTACTGGCCCGCGCCGTAATCGATGGGCGTCAGATAGACCTTGTGCGGCACCCCTGCCCCGTCGCGATTGTTGTGCGCCATGCCGGTCAGGCCCTGCAGGATGGTGTCGGTGGCTGGCATGGTCCGCGCCGGCCCGGTCTGGCCATATCCGCTGATGGACACATAGATGACGTCCGGGTGCTGCGCCTTCACTGCCGCGTAGCCAAAGCCAAGCTGGTCGGCGACACCCGGGCGGAAACTCTCGATCACCACATCACTGGCCAAGGCAAGCCTGAGCGCCACGGCCTGGCCCTCGGCACTCGCCAGGTCGACAGCGAGGCTGCGCTTTCCCTGGTTGACGGCGACGAAGGTGGCCGACAGGTCCTCTGCGGTAGTGCCAAGCGGCCGCGACCAGTCGCCGTTGAGCGGCTCCAGCTTCACCACTTCCGCGCCATAGGCAGCCAGCTGCATAGCGCAATAGGGTCCGGCCAGGCCCTGGCTCAGATCCGCCACCATGATGCCGGCATAGGGTGTGTAGTCCGTCATGCCGCCTGTTTAAGCGCGCCCGTGCGGCCCTGCAAGGCGGCAGGGGTGCTGTATCAATTGTGACTCGACGTGATTGCCAATTGCCGGCGCGCCGGGATAGGTTCCCGCCGATGTTGGAACTGGTAACCCGCAACCGCTTTCGCCTGCCGGTCAATCCGATGGACGTGGGGCTCAGCTGGGGCCGCAGGGGCTTCAGCTGCGCCGTCGCGCGTGAGTTGGAGGATCTGGCCGAAGGCGACTCGAAACCCAAGCGGCGGGTTGCGCCGCGGCCAGCACGCCAGCCGGCACAAACGGTGATGTCGGCAGGAATTCTCGGGCCCTATCGGCCGCCGACACGCCCCAGGTCGATGCCACCCATCGCGGTGGTGCGCGAAGAGCATCTCCTGGATGCGGACTTTGTGGCGGTGGCAATGCGGGGCGGCCTGGAAGCACGCGTCAACAATCGGCGGATGGAGTTGTTTCCCGGCGACGAAATTCAGGTAGCCGCAGGCACATTTTGCGAAATCAGTGTGGTATCGGCGCAGACACGCTGGCTGTTTGGCTATCGGGAATAACCGGCGGCGGCCGATCGTGCATGGCATCCTTCACCAGGCCGGCAAGCTGATCCAGGCTGAAGGGCTTGGACAGGAAATGCACATCCCGTGAGTCGCTCAGTTTCTGCCTGAAGGTATCTTCCGCATAGCCCGAGATGCAGATGATGGCGACGCCGGGCCAGCGCTCACGCACGTGCTTGATCAGGGCAGTGCCATCCATCTGGGGCATCATAATGTCGGTGATCATCAGATCGACGGGTGCATCTCGCTCCGACAGGAGATCGAGCGCAATCTGACCCGTCGCTGCTTCCAGAACCGTGTAGCCCTTGTTGCGCAATGCGCGCGAGCCGAACAGGCGCACCGGATCCTCGTCTTCGACCAGCAGGATGGTGCCCGCGCCCGTCAGATCGCGGGGCAGGTCCTCGACAGCCGTCGCCGACACCGCTTCCGCCGCCTGCTCTTCCGCCTGGTGCCGGGGCAGGAAAACACTGAAGGTCGTGCCTTCATCAACCTTGCTGTCAACGGCAATGAAGCCGTCGAACTGCTTGACGATGCCATAGACCGTGGACAGACCCAGGCCGGTGCCACTGCCAACGTCCTTCGTCGAGAAGAAGGGTTCGAAGATGCGGTCCAGATTTTCGTGGGCAATGCCCATGCCGCGGTCAACCACGTCGATGACTGTCCACTCGCCTTCCGGCAGCACCTCCGCGCCAATCGCGGCAGGCGCCCCGTTGCGCAGGATGCGGGTGCGAATCTCCACCATACCGCCCTCGGGCATGGCGTCCCGGGCGTTGACCACAAGATTGATAATCACTTGCTCCAGCTGGCCCCGGTCCGCGTGCACGGTGCCAAGGTCGCGGCCGTGCATCACATCCAGTTCCACGCTGGCGCCGACCAGGCGTTTCAGCAGGTGGGACAGGTCGCTCAGCACATCGGTCATATTGAGCATTTTGGGCTTGAGCGTTTGCTGGCGCGAGAACGCGAGTAGCTGGCGAACCAGGTCCGCGGCGCGGTTCGCGTTCTGCTTGATCTGCATGATATCGGCAAAGCTCTGTTCGCCGGGCCGGTGGCGCAACAGGAGCAGATCGCAAAAGCCGATCATCGCCGTCAGCAAATTGTTGAAGTCATGGGCAATGCCGCCGGCAAGCTGACCCACGGCCTGCATTTTCTGTGACTGGCCGAACTGGATCTCCAGGTTCCGCTGCGCCGTGCTGTCCAGGCAATGCAGCACGATGGTGCCATCGGCAGGGCCCGTGCCAACCCGGTTCGCGAAGACGGAAATCACGTTGTCAGGTGACGCTGCCGGAACAATGTCGATGGGCGTGTCAGGCCGTTCACCGTTCAGCACCGCGTCGATGCGCGGGCCAAGCTGTTCCTGACTTTCTTCCTGGACCAGTTGGATCAGGCTGCTTCCGCGCATGTCGCTCAAGCTCTGGCCCATCATATCCTGGAAAGCCTGGTTGCAGACATTCAAGGTGCCGTCCGTCGCCACCATGGCGATGCCTACCGGCGCGTTTTCGAACAGCCTGAGCGCACGTTGCTCGGCCTCTGACCCAAAAGCCCCGCCATCGACCGGCGCATCTCCGGCAGGCAGGCCGTATTCCACCCGAACGGTGACAAAGCCTTCTGCACCAGGAATCGGGATCGCGTCGATCCGGCCTGGCAGGCCGTCACCCTCTCCCGCGTCAGCCAGGGCTTCCTGTTGGGCACCGCTTGTCCGCGCAGCCTGTGCCAGCCGCAGGAAATCGGCGAGCGCGGCGGCGCCTTCACGCAGAATGTCTTCCGACGCCGACGCCCGAGAGCCAGTTCGCGACTGCACCAGGTCAACGAAGGCCTGATTGGCGTAGACCAGCTGGTTCTGAGGGCTGAACAGCGCCCGCGGCGCACCGGCGCTGTCAAAGGACATTGTCAGCAGGTCGAACATTTCGGTCTGAGCCGGCGGCGCAGCGTCAGGCCGGCTGGCAATCCTGAACAGGATCACCAGAAAAATGGTCGGGAACAGGAAGAGGGCGACCCCGGTCAACGCCAACAGCCAAAACGGCAGCTTGATGACCATGAGGGCATAGAGCGCCAAGCCTGCCAGACCATAAGCCAGGATGCCAAGGGTACTGAGCGCGGACACACCAAAGCCGCCTGCGCTGCCGAGCTGGGCGCGCATCAGTTGGGGGCCTGGTCCGTTAAATCTTGTGTCGGTCACTGCCATACGCCCAGTTGTTTACCAATCTAGGCTAATTTTTCGTTAACCGTGAAAGCAGATCCGCCGTCATCCGGCGATTTTTTCCGGTTCGTTCACGCTGCCGTCACGTCCAACTTAACCTCTCCCACCTTCACACTTGCGCCAATCGCAAGGGGTGCTGGTTGAAATGCCGACAGCGCCTGGCCATTGATCTCGGTGCCATAGGAGGAGTTCAAATCCTCCACCAGCAACACGCCGTCGGTCATGCTGATGCGGGCATGACGGCGGGAGACCGACCCGTCGGTGAGGATTTTGTCCGACAAGCTCTGGCTGCGGCCGATGATGACTCCCCGCTCGGCCCCCTTACTTGCCGTTTCCACTTCATCCAGGGCGACTTCCAGGCGAACTGCATTCCCGGCGCCATCGAAACCCGACAGCACAAATCCGCCACGACCGCCAACACCGGCAGGGGTTCCGGCCCGCTGTGCGGCGCGATCGCGGGTTTGCTCGGTCTGCATGTCCACGGCAGGTTGAGGCCTTGTGCGGACGCTGGGGCTGCGGGGCGTGCCGGTATCGACCCCTTTCCGGCGCACCCATGCGCTGTAGGATTCAACGACCCGCACCACCTCCCGCGTGGTGCCTTTGCGCAGGGCAAGGAGGAGAGACAACAACACCAGCACGGCCAGCACGCCGCCGCCGCCATAGAGGTAGATCGGCACACCACCATCGCTTTCGCGACAACGGGTGGAGCTGACATTGAATTGAACCACTTTCAGTGCGGGCACCTGACGTAGCGACTTGATCAGGTTGGAAATGTGCGGTGCGTAGTAAACGCCCGGCACCGGAGTGCCGCCAAATCGCTTTTCGCCCTGGATGCGGATGAACGCGCCATAGGTATTCACGCCCACCACTTCATTGCACATGTTGAACAGGGGACCGCCGGAGTTGCCCTTGTTGATCGAAGCGGTGTGCTGAATCATCGGCCGTTCGATCGAGCCCGTGTTCGGCACCGTACCCACCACCACCTTGCTCACCGTACCCTGGGTGAATGTGGAGACCAGGTGAGCGCGATTGCCCGTAGTCTTGGCCTGCAACATCTTGTCCGAGATCGTGGGGAACCCAATCGCCGCCACTCGTTCACCCTTACCCGGCGAACTTGCCGAACTGAGGGCGGAAAGGGTCACAGATGGCCGCTGCAGCTTGGGGACATGAATGATCGCCAGGTCCAGCTCCCGGGATTGCCAGACCACCCGTGCCTTGAGCAGGTTTTGCCATGTTCCCTGGGGCACCACCACACGACGTGTGCAGTTGGCGGGCAGGCGCACGACATGGTCATTGGTCGCCACATAACCGGGTGCGATGACAAATCCCGTTCCCGTGCTGTTGCCGCGGATGCGGCCTTCCTGCATGCAGATCGCAATGGGACGAACGACGCTCCGGTCCACCTCGCCCACGTTAAAGCCGCCACCATTTTGGTCACAGGCAACAAGCGCCAGGCCAACTGCTATCAGGGCGGCAGTACGGTGGATCAATTCGGCGTCCTCACGGGTCGCGGCAGCTTTAGACGAATCTTCCTAGTCTTCCCGGCGCTTCGGCGCAATACCGCCGCTCGGTCACCGCCTGACGGATTCCGGGGCGGATTCCGGCATTGTCCGGCAAACGCCGGGCTCAATCGCCGTCCTTGGCGCCTGCCGGACCAGCCACGTCCAGATGTACGTCGCCCAGCGATACCCGGTCCCCCGGCGAAAGCGGCACGGCGGTATAGGTCTCGACCGGCTCACCATTCACCTTCGTCCCATAGGTGGAATTCAGGTCCTCGATGGTGATGCCATCTTCTTGCTGGACCACCCGCGCATGCCGGCGGGAGATGCTTTGGTCGTCGACTACCTTGACCGCCAGCGCGTGGCTGCGCCCGATGACCACGCCGCCATCCTCGCCGCTGCCTGCACTGGACAGTTCGTTGAGCCCAAACAGGATGCGCACCGGATTGCCTTCCTGGTCCATGCCGGTGAACAGCCAGCCGTTTTCGGCAGGCGCGGCAGCGACAGGCGCCCCAAGCCGCGCGCGTCCGTCCGGGCCGACACCACCGCCGCTGCCGCCCCGGCGAATCAACTGGGAATAGGTCCCAACAACCTTGCTGAGCTCTCCAGTACCGCGTCGCCTCACCAGGGCCAAAATCATCGACAACAGGGCAATTGCGCCGAGCGCAGCAACCACCACAAACATCTCCAGCGGCAGGGGTGATGGCGGCAGGCATTTTCCGCCGGCCGTCCTGATCGGGATGTCCTTGAGCTCCGGGACGGTTTTCAGCTGAGCCAGAATAGACGACACATGAGGCGAATACGCCGTTCCGGCTATGGCGCTGGCCGGAGCGACAAAGGGGCCACCTGGACCGGACGCGACCTGCGCCTTCGCACTTGGCTCAACGATGTTGATCCCGACCACCTGATTGCAGGTATTGAGCAGCGGTCCACCCGAGGCGCCCCGTTGAAGAAAGGCGCTGTGTTGCACCAACAGACGTTCAGCACCACCCTGAACACCCCGGCCTGCCGTGAGCTTGTTGACCTTGCCCTCCGTCACTACGGGGACGAGCGACGCACTGTCACCGACACCGTCCCCTGAGCCCGGGAAGCCGACGGAAAAGACTATGCTGCCGGCGCCAATGCGATCCGTGTCCGCTGCCGTCGAGAACACCATCGGTCGACGGCGCAGGCCATCCACCTTGAGCACGGCGAGGTTCAGGGCCTTGGACGACCAGACGACCTTGACCTGGAGGCGCCGGTTCCAGCTGCCCATCGGTACAAACAGGCCCTTGTATTTCAGGTTTTTCGGCAGACGATCTTTGATAAAAACCAGGTGACGGTTGGTCAGTACATGGCCGTCATCGGAAATGACGACCGCCGTGCCATGCAGGCCCATCAGGTCCTTGCCGCCGGCCTCGAAAAGATGCTGCAGCCGCACGACACCCTGATCGGCCCGGCGCATATCGAAGCCTTGGGCGCAACCCGACAACAGGGCTGCGGTCGTCAGCAATGATGCGCAAAGCCGCCGCATGCGCCCCTTCACCGGTGGTTCACCCCGCCCCTTCTGCCGCCCGGATGGCGATCTTCAAGGTCGGGATCGAGTGCCTCGTCATGTCCCACAGCGGTAACGTGCGGTGCGGTCGAACGGGGCAAGGAAGATCATGATGGCAAACCCGGCAGGCCATTTCAATCAGCGCCAGTTGACAGTGTCACCGTCACTGATCCGTCTTCCCGCCGTCAGTCCTGGTGTCTTTATCCTTTGGGACGCCGTCGGGCGTTGACGGTTTTCCACCATCATCGCCGTCACCTGAATCTCCGGGGGTGGTCTTTGGCTTGGCGGGCGCGGGATCTTTCTTCCCGGGATCGGCCGGCTTTTTCTTGCCAGGCGTAGCCGCATCTGTGTCGCCGGAGTTGCGCTTTGAATCCTGCGTTTTTGGGGCAGCCTTCTTGTCACCGCCATCCTTCGGCTTGTCATCCGGCGCCGAGTTTTTGTTTCCATCGACCGGTTTGGCGTCTTTGGGTTTGACGTCTTTGGATTTCTTGGCCGGGTTGGTTTTCCCCGAACCAGGGGGCAAGCGACGTTGCGCCGGTGGCTCCACCCGTCCGGGAACCGTCTTCGATCGCCGCTGCTTGGCAGGATTCAGATCGTTTGCCGGGGTCGATGGCTTGGGGACCGATTTCGGCTTCTCAGTGCCGCCCGGCGATGTCTTGCCGTTGCCGCCGGTCGCAGCCGGCGGTGTACCCCGGCCTCCGATACCCACCGCGGCCACCACACCAATGGCCCCCAGAATCAAGACAGCCGCCAATCCTCCCAAGATTGGTTTCCGGCTACGGCTACCCGATGAAGCCCCAGCCGCCGATGCGCCTTCTGCCCCTGGAACCAGCGCAGCCGGCAAAACATCGAGCCGCGCCACGGCGACAGAGATATTGTCGCTACTGTGGCGCTCGACGTCGTAGGCTTCCTGGGGCAGCACGCGGACAAGTTCGTCGAGATCGCCGCCATAGAGCGCTTCAATCATGCGATCCGGCGTCACCCGCTCCCAGAGTCCGTCGCTGCACAGCAGAAAGGCGTCGCCGGACTTGAGCGATTCCTCGCCGAAATCCGGCTCTGGATCCGAGTCACCGCCGAGGCTTTGGGTCAGCCGGTTCTGGTCCGGATGGGTGGCCACATCCTCTTCCGTGATCTTGCCCATATCGAGCAGCATCTGCGGCACCGAATGATCCCGGGTCCGGTTCTGCAACTTGCCGTCCCGGAACCGGTAGAGCCGACTGTCACCCACATGGCTCCAGACCGCGCGCTCCCCGTCCAGATACAGCATCACGCAGGTGCTGCGCGGCTGCAGGCCTTGCTCTTCGCCCAGCCGATTGATGGCTTCGTGGGCGGTCGCAATGACCTGGCCCAGAAATTCCTGCGGAGTCTTGCTGTCGCGGTCCCATTGCTGCCAAAGCTGCCGCGCGGTTTCCAAGGCGGCGCGGGAGGCAATCTGTCCGCCGGCGTGCCCACCCATACCATCGGCCACGACCAGAAGACGGTCGCGCTCGGCCACCAGGACGTCAACATGGTCCTGCTGTTCCTCGCGGCCGCCCTGGTGGGCTGAAAAGGCGGATTCAAGCGTCATACCTGCTTCCCTGACCTCTGTCCTTCCGTCCCATCTTCTGTGATAGCCACCCCGGTGGCCTAGTCGAGTGTCCATTCCGCAACAGGCGGCAAGACCGGCTTCTGGAAAGGGCATACGACGATAACAGTCGTATTATCCTGCCCAGGGCGGTTTTTTGCTTCAACCGCCGCGATCAGATCGCGGGCAATATCCAGTGCATCCCTATCTTCCAGGACGATTTCGGCGATTTCGTGATCGGTCAGGGTTTCAAGCCCATCGCTGGCCAGAACAAACTTGTCGCCGTCATGGACCGGCAGGGGCGTTTCCTGAAGCTGGACCTCTGCAATATCCTCCCCAATCAGCGCCGCTCTCAGCGCATTGCGCTCCGGATGACGGGCCGCGTCCTCAGGGCTCAGCAAATCATTGCGCACCTGGTTGGCGAACTTGGATGCCATGGAATGGTCATGGTTGAGCCGCGCGAGTTGACCGTCCCGCAGCCGCCAGAATGGCGAATCGCCGACACTGACGAACACAATCCCTTCATCAGAAAAATAGGCGCCCACCAAGGTGCAGCCCATGCCGCGCAGGTCAGAATCCTGCCGGGCGTCAGCGCCGATCTGGTCGTTCCCCGCGTTGAGGCCATTCTCAAGCCGGTCGGCGAGCGATGCGTCTTCTGAAAAATAGCCTTCGATGAACGAATCGACGGCCACGCGGCTCGCGTGTGCGCCGCCCTGGTGTCCGCCCATGCCATCCGCCATTACCAACAGCAGATCCGTTATCGCCGGGTCTTCAGGCTTGCGGTCACTGACGCAGCCGAAATTGTCTTCTTGATAGGACCGGGCACCACGAGTCTGCAGGGCGGCATACTGCCGCCCGGCGATCATTCGTCGTACCAGTCAAAATCCGGCCCGCAAAGCGGCACGAATTTGAGCTTGGTCTCGCCCATCTGCACGAACTCTCCGCCCGACATTTCAACCGGTGTCAGGACCAGATCCTCGTTCACATGGGTCAGATTGCGGCCGCCGCCCTGCTGCACATAAAACCGGTGGTTTTTGCCGTCGTACGTGACGACAGCGTGATTCTCGCGCGAAATCTGGGTGTCGCCGAAATCGAGCACGATGTCCTCACCGGCGTCGCGGCCAACCCGGTTGTTGCCATAGCCGATGGTCACGGCAGAGCCCTGGCCGGGTCCTTCCACCACCACGAGCCAGCCGCACACCGGGTCCGGCACCAGGCCATCATCGGCGACCTCACCTTCCGCAGCAGGGTCCGCGTCGTCGTCCTTGCCCTTTGGCCGGTAGACTTGGGTGATATCCGGATTTACCGGGTCCCCGTCTGCCGGCGGATCGTTTTCCTGTTCTGGAGTATCCGAAGTCTGTTCCAATTTATCCCCCGCATAGGTTGGAGCGGTTTCCTCTATGTCGACGGTTTCCTCGTCAACGCGCAAGATGGGTGCTGTGCCGCCGGCCAACTGGGTTTCTGCATAATTGCCGGTTTCCGGCGTCTCAGCGGTTGCCTGCGTATCGCCGGCGTCCGCCCCCGATTCGGTATCTTCACCGTCACCATCAGCACCCGCGATCCTGTCGCGGATCGACCGCTTTGGCATCCGGCGGGTCGCCTCCTCGGTTGCTTCATCTTCAAGCGGCGGCAGATCCTTGCCGTCCGGCCCCTTTCGACTCATGGCTCACCTCCCTATGGATCGCCCGCTCCAGCAAAGGACGAGCCCGCCCTTCGGCGCCGGCACGCCGTGCGCATCATCGGACTATACGCCTAAAGCCGCGGGAAATGCGAGCCTGCAGCGTTGCCAATCCATTTCTGCCGGATGTTATTCCACGGGAGCACAAAGCCGGTCAATTGACCGTCGGGTCACCATTTGGTCACCGGTTGGTTCCCGTCGGATCGTCATTGGTCGCCGTCTGCCTGACGGCTGCCCGGCGGTTGCACTGCGGTTAACCGACAATCCGCCACTGGTTACCGAAAAGGCAGGCTGTGCCTGTGCCGCGGCGATAGCGGCCGCCAAAGACCACGGTTTGCTGGAATACCCGGCAAAACGTGCCATTAGGCCGTTTGATCGAGCGCAGAATAGTAATGGTCCCGCGGGCACCGGACTGGCGGTTGCGCCAGCCGCGGGTGACCCCCGGATAGCCGTTGGTCAGCGCCTGTCGATACGTCACGGCGATCAGGCCACAGTCCCGCCGGGTGGTGGCAACGTTGCGGATCCGTGCCGAGAGGTAGGGACAGGCAATGGTGTTTTTGGCCGCCAGTTCACGACGCTTGCGCTCGGCTTCTTCCCGCGCCTTGCGTTTCCGCTCTGCCTCTTCCCGGGCCTTGCGCTTGGCGTCGGCGTCCCGGCGCTTGCGCTCGGCCTCCTCGCGCTGGCGGCGCTGCCGCTCCAGCTCGGCTTTCCGCTTGCGGTCGGCATCTGCCTGACGTTTCCGTTCGGCTTCCGCCTTGCGGCGGCGTTCTGCTTCCAGGCGCGCCTTCTCCCGGCGCTCCGCGTCAAGGCGGGCCTTGCGCTGGCGGGCCGTTTCTTCGCGCCGGCGGCGTTCAGCCTCGGCCTGCGCCTTACGCCGCGCCTCTTCCTGCGCCTTACGGCGGGCTTCTTCCAAAGCCTTCTGGCGTTTCTCTTCCGGTGTCAGCGCCGTGTTGGTGCCATTACCGCCGTTACCGCCATTACCGTTGCCGTTACCAACGCCGTTGCCATTACCATTACCGTTGCCATCGGTAATGGTCGGGCCGCTTTCGCCGCCGCCCACAGCCAGCCAGCCACCGGCCGCACCGGCCCCTGCCAGCAGAATTCCCACAAATGCGAAAACCGCGATGCGCGCAGCACCGCCGCGGCCGTCACCGGCAGCTTCGCCTCCCGGGCGGTCCAGTGCGGGCTGCTTGAAGGACGGCTCCTGACGGGCACCGACTGCGGGTTTGGGCTTTGCCTTGGCTTTGCCGTCAGCGACCTTGGCCGCCGCCGGCGTTTTTTCCCGGCTGCCGACCAATGCGACGGTTTCGTCGGGGCGGCGCTTGCGCTCCGGCGCCTTTCCGGTCAGCAGGCCATGCCAAGCAGCGACCGATTGCGGCCGGTCTTCCTCGTTGATCGCGAGGCCCGCGTCGATCGCCTTCAGGAAGTGCTCGGTGAAGCGCCCCTCGCCGACTTCCGTTGCAGACACCATCTTGTCGTTACGAACCCGTGCCGGCGCTTCCGGCGGCAGCTTGCCGCAAACGCACTGATAGAGCAGGGCTGCAAAGCCGTAGATGTCGGTCCACGGCCCCTGGTTGCCTTCGGCAAAATATTGCTCGAGAGGCGCATAGCCGGGGGTGACGATGCTGGTCAGGCTTTTGGACTTGTGGTTGACGGCCGCGCGCGCCGCGCCGAAATCCAGCAACACCGGTGAGCCGTCGCGGCGGATGTAAATGTTGCCCGGCTTCAGGTCACGGTGCATGTAGCCGGCCTTGTGCACTTCGGCGAGACCGTCCAGCACCGGGCCGGCGATATTCATCAGGTCGGATTCGGTAAAGTCGTCCAGATGGCGCTTCATCAGCTCGGACAAGGCTTCGCCCTGCTGATATTCCATCACCATATAGGCGGTGCCGTTTTCCTCGAAGCGGCGGTACACCGGGACGATGGCCGGGTGGCGGAACAGCACCAGGGTGCGCGCCTCATCCTGGAAGCGATCCAGGCCCCAGTCATAGTCGTCATTGTCCGCGTCGGACCGTGGCGACACCGAGTCGTCGGCGTGACGCGAGGCGAATTCGACCGGGAAGTATTCCTTGATCGCCACTTCCTTGGCGAGGCCTTCATCATAGGCCAAATAGGTGATGCCAAAACCGCCCTGCCCCAGCACACGGCGAACCGTGTATTCCTGCAGGCTGTAGCCGGTAGGCAGCGCATCTGGATATTGCCGCGCCATGTTCATGCCGTCCTGTCACCGCCCTGGAATTACGGGGCTGGTGTCATCTCCTCGTTTCCACTCGCGTGGACGCTGCCGGCTGTTCTTTCCGGGCCAGGTCAGCGTAACAAACTTACCTGTCTCCAGATACGAACAATCCGTGGGGATTCGTTATCTCCACCATGTCGCCGCGCACCGCCACCGTCAAACCGTCTGATAGTGGCTCGACAACGATACCCTGTACGCTTGGCAACAGTCTGAAGGTGGGAAAACGCTTACCGCGTTCGATCCCGAGTCCCGGCGCCCGAAGCGGGAGAATGAATAAGGTAGAACCCACCGCCGGGTCAGTGATGGTAATCACCGAACCCGCAGCACCCGCCCGCATGGTGACGGTACCGCCGCGTCCCTTCTTTGGGTCCACCTTCACGAAGATGGGGGTGCGCGGGAGCAGGCGGCCCCGCCGGAGCGTCACCCGCCATTCCCATCCCTCACGTTCCAGCACCGCCGAGACCTGACGCGAGGTGCGCAGGCGAACGATGGTCGCGTTGTCGAGAAGGGTCTGTTCGATATCTTCCACGTCCTTGCCCAGGCGCTGACGGGCGATCGACAGGTTGAACCGCGCCGGTGCGCCGAAGACCAGCCACAGGTGGCCGCCATACCGAAATGCAGCGGCGGAGACCGATACCGGCCAGTCGAACGCCAGCCGCGTGCCGCCACCGACGGCGCTGACCGTCAGGCGGGGGTTGATGGCGCCGGGCCGCCGTGGCGGCCTGGCAGGGGCTCCTGCCACCGGGGTCACGTCCAGGCGCAGCGCGCCTCCCTTACGCGCCGCGCGGACCCGCACGTCCTTTTTGAAACTCAGGGTCACGATGATTGTGCCGCCCAGGGATCGCTGGGTCATGGCAATGCCACGCTGCCGCAGGTTGCGCAGCGCCACGGCGGACGGAACGATCCGCCCCGGACGGGAGAAGACCAGTGTCACGCGGCGGCGCTGGGCCGCGACGCGGTATTCAAACGGAATACGCCAGCGGAAGGCGAGCATGTAGCCGCCTTTCTTGCCCAGGCCGATGACCGACAAGGGCACCCGCTGGGGTGTCACCGGCTTGGAAGCCGTCTTCCCCGCAGGTTTGTGGCCGGCGGCCGCAGCCAGGTCGCGCAACACGATGATGATCGCATTGCCGTTTTTCCGGTGACGCAGCGCAACCTTGCCCGGGCGGGTACGCACCATCAGCACACGGCCCTTGCCAAGCAGCCTGACCTGCCCCACCAGCTTGCGCACGGACGCAGCGAACGGCGCGACCGAGCCCGCCACCGGACGGGAGAAGCGGAAGAGATATAGACTGCCGACTTTCTTGAAGCTGTAGGTGACCGGCTTGCGCCAGCGCAGCACCAGACGCGCATCACGCCCTTCCACCCGATAGGCCACCTCCGCTGCATGGGCCGGCGGCGCGGCGGCCAATAGTGGCAGGGCCAGCAGCAGTGCCGGCGCAGCCGCCAAAACCCCTGCAGGAATCCGCCGGCGGCCGGAGGCCGCCCGTCGGGCTGACGCCCGGAGAGTCGAAAATTTGGTGCCCATATATCCTGTCGTTCCCCGCGCCCTTATGTGGGCGCAGGATTGTGTCCTAATTCAGGTCAGGGCAGCAGCATGACGCGGAACTCTGAGCGCTTGGTTAACGCCAGCGCAAAGATGTTAATTTTCCGGGCTAGTCGTCCCGCCGCGTGCGCTCGCGCCGCTCATGAAGTTCCTGCGCCTCGATGCTCAGCGTCGCAATGGGCCGGGCGTCCAGCCGTGCAACGCCGATGGGCTCCTCGGTTTCCTCGCAGATCCCATAGGTGCCGTCGTCGAATTTCTGCATCACAGCGTCGATTTTGAAAACCAGCTTGCGGGCCCGTTCCCGCCGGCGCAATTCCAAGGTGTGCTCGCTTTCCTGGGTGGCGCGGTCGGCAATGTCCGGCTCCGGCAGGCTGTCATTCTGCAATTGCTGCAGGGTAAAGCCGGATTCCCGCAGCAGCTCGGCTTTCCAGTCCACCAGGCGTTGGCGGAAATACTCTTTCATGATCGGATTCATGAAGGGCTCGTCCGCGGTGGGACGGTAATCAGGCGGAACCAACGGCGCCTGCTGATTCATGAAACGGCCCCCGAGACGGCAGGAAAAAGGCGGTGCGCTATACGGCGTTGCCGCGCAACTTAGGGGCAAGCGCGCCCAATCTCAAGCGTTGCGGGGCGTTTGGCCGTATTCCGGAAACCGGCGCAAACGCAGGCCAATTTAGGGAAATCTTAAGGTGAAAAGCCTATATATCTGCCTCACATGTCAGGCAATAAACAAACCCAAAAAAGTTGGGACGAATGACAGAACAGCGCAAGATGCAGCGGCCGTCGCTCATCATAGGACCAGACGGCCAGCCGCTTACCCTTTCTGATCTTCCCTCGCCGAAAACCCGGCGGTGGGTGATCAGTCGTAAGGCCAAGGTTGTGGCCGCCGTTCGCGGCGGTCTGATCAGCCTTGAAGACGCCTGCGATCGTTATTCGCTTTCGGTTGAGGAATTCCTCACCTGGCAGCGAAATATCGAGCGCCATGGCCTGCCCGGCCTGCGCGTCACCCGCATCCAGGAATACCGCACCGCCGACACCTCCGCGAGCTATCGCGTCGTGACGCCGGGTGAAGAGGGCGGCGAACGCTAGGGTTTTAACCAGTTTCTGAATTTATTAGCGCCGCGCCGGTCGATCCGGACGCGGCGTTTCTCATTTTGGAGCGGCGTGCGGGCGCTCGATTTCGGCACCTCAGGGCATTCCCAATCAGTAGCCGCCGTCCACCAGCCCCCTAAATAGACCACCGACCATTCCGCTTACGCCCGGGGGTTCACGGAAAACGATCGATGACTGATCATCTTATTGGAAGCCATCGCAAACCATTTCCGGTCTAATCTTGTTGACCACCGCGCCTTCGCGAAGGCTGCGAATTCAGGATCTTCAAGATTGGAAGCGAACACACACACACGTTTAGGATTCTTGACTGGCGAATTCCGTGACCGGGC
This sequence comes from Alphaproteobacteria bacterium, assembly GCA_021776685.1. Taxonomy (GTDB): domain Bacteria; phylum Pseudomonadota; class Alphaproteobacteria; order Bin65; family Bin65; genus JAJFFJ01. The sequence goes on along the minus strand of JAJFFJ010000130.1, from coordinate 60,276 downwards.
CGTTGAGGACCGGTTTCGAAAGTGGCGGTACAGGGAAAACCTGGTGTCGATCCGCGTGGTCGCGTTGATCGTGATCTTGGCGGCCATCCCGTTCATCGGCGCCACCTACCTGAGGTTGGGTACCAGTTCCGAATTCTACATTATAGCGTCGGTCCGGCTGGCAACCTTCGCCGCCGGCGGCCTGCTGCTGGCGGCGACCTGGATGCGCCCGTCCTACAGAATGCTCGACATTGCCGTATGCCTGCTTGTGATTGGCTTGTGCGGTCAGACCGCCACGCTTGCGGCGGTCGCCGGCGCAACGATCAAGCTGCTGGACGTACAGTTCATTCTTATCGTCATGCTGATTTACATCTTTTCGCCGGGCAGGTTCCTGTTCAATGCGATTCCCTGTCTGGCGCTCAGCTGCTTTTTTGTCGTTGAAGTGTTGTTTCTATCTCAGCGGCTGGCGAGTGAGGCGGTCGGTCTGGTGAGTTGGGTGCTGGCCGCAAATTTCCTGGGCGCTGTCACCGCACAAAGGATGGGCCGGCTCCGGAGAAAGGAATTCCTCAAATCCGAACAGGAGCAGGCGATCAACATTGAGCTGCGGAAGGCCAAGGAACAGGCCGAGTTGGCCAACCGCGCGAAGACCGATTTCCTGGCCAACGTGAGCCACGAATTGCGGACGCCGCTGAACGCCATCAACGGGTTTTCCGAGATGATTTTACGCGGCGTTTGCGGCCCCATCGGCGGTCGTCAGTACAAGGAATATGTTCAGGACATCAATGACAGCGGCAATCTTCTGCTGGGGCTCATCAACGAAATTCTCGATCTTTCGAGGATTGAAGCCGGCAAGCGCGTCCTGGACGAAGAGCAGATCAACGTCGGCGAACTGGTGAGCAGCAGCCTGCGTCTGGTCAAGCCGCGCGCGGAGGAGGGCAATGTTTCGCTCATGGCGACGGTGGAGGACGGAATACCGGACCTACGTGCCGACGAAATCGGAATGAAACAGGTTCTCCTCAACCTGATTGCCAACGGCGTCAAATTCAACAAGCCAGGCGGTCAGGTCGAGATATCGGCGCACACCGATCCGTCGGATGGCCTGTGCATCGATGTTCGGGACACGGGAATCGGTATCCGGCGGCAGGATATGAAAAAGATCGGCGTGCCGTTCGGCCGAATCGAGACGATTACCAACCCCGGTCGCGAAGGCACCGGCCTTGGATTGGTTATCGCCCGCTCGATTGTCGAAATGCATGGCGGCTCGCTGGAAATAGCCAGCAGGATTCACTGCGGCACAACCGTGTCAATTCACCTGCCGGGCGAGCGCCTGGTGGACAGCAACCTGGCCCGGGTGGCGTAGGACGATTGCCTGGTCGGTCTGGCCTTGTGCGACCGGTATGTCCGGAACCACAGGAAGGGCCTGCCGGATGGAAAAAGGGGTCAGATGGAGAAAGCGAGTCCAGGCGGCGAGAGGAAAGCGCATGTGGCTACTTACAGCACGGTGCGGCAATGCAAGACCTGACCCCCTTCTTTCGCTCGCGGTCGGAGTCGTCGACAAAAATATCCGCCCGTGCGTTGCCCCGCGCCGTCACGTGATAGAGCGCGCCGGGAAATTCAATGCGGAGGGGACGGGCCATGAGCTCAGGCTACGCACCTAAATGTGGCAATGCAAGACCTGACCCCTTTCTTTTCTTGGAATACTAAAGTCGGTTATTCCGACTAACAATGAATCCATCCCACCTAATGAAAATGATGAATTAAGTTGTCTAATTGCTCCATCTACAAATTCAATTCCAGTTGTTTCTGCAGTTAATCTTAAGGTTCCATCTTCATTTTTTTGTAAATTCGGGTGTTTAAGGTGTCCAGAACGCACAAGAACACGAGCTGCATCATAAATATTATATGCACCTTTGGCTTTTCCTTCATTATTATTTACATATATATAAGTTCCATGAATATTTGAAGTAACAGATCCATTTGAATACTGGCGCATTCTTTCAAATAAATCATACTGAAAATCGTTAGATCTCGACCCCAAGTTTGCAGCTTGAACCGACTCGACCCCACCATACCCGTAGAATGCCCCCGCCGTTGCGGGTTGGCCTAAATAGGGATTTCCTGGAAAATATTCCTTCAGTCCAAATCGATGCCAAACGTTTTGGGCTTCCTGAAAAATCGCCCTATTATCCCTAACTCGCCATCCAACGATCACTCCATTTTCTCTTATTGGACGTATTGATCCACGAAGAACCCCCACAGCGACGTCTCGCGAAAACCCAATGATACCTCCAGGATGATAGGCGGTTGCCTCAGAACCACCTGTATCTCCTATCCTGTTGTTTCTTATTGAAATATTTTGCGCTAACGCAACGCCCCCAAGAAATCCACTAAAACTTGAAATTTGAGCAGTTTGATAGAATGCAGCTCGGCCGGTAATGTCTCCAGCGAGCAAGTAAGCCGCCGTTCGATTCCCTGAATCGAGTAGAGCAAATATTCGTTTGCCAGCCTCGGCAGAAATTATGAGATCATTTGCCATAGCGCAGCCTTATACTAGTTCGAATTGCCTGTTTTGGAATTTCTAATAAATAGACTTATTAAGTCTTCTGTTTTTATCAGTATATATTTCCAATCTGATACAAATTTTTTGTGAAAGACGATTGTATACCTTATTTTTTTGTGAATTGATTCAATATAACAATATGATTTAGTAAATTTTACATCAATATCGCTACATTTCATTAACATATTTGAATTATTTTCTCTAATATGGTAATATAAAACCCCAGTAATCCACTTTTTTGTCAGTAATTTTTTAAAAATTCTATGAGATCTCCAATCTTTTCCTATAAAATTTCCATTTTTATCAGTAAAATGTGGATACAATATGTGTTTTTTGTTAATGTATAAAATAGTTCTCCTAAAAAATTTTGATTTGTTAGGGCTATGAATTTTTTCAAACGGTATATTTTCAATAATAATTGTATTAACTCCATCACTATCACTGTAAGAATTATAAGCACTAAATTTTCTATCAATACAAATTTTCAAAAAATTAGAATTTTTGTCGTATAATTTGTGATTTTTACAATTGAATTTATTTTCATAGCTACTTGCACTATCTCCTTGGCAAAGAATGCAAAATATAGACGCCAATATCAAAGTTGGAATGAGATAATTATTAACCATCCATTTGCATACATATTTGTAAGCATGATCTCCTCTGAAAATATGTATGATCACTGCGGCGTCACCACTCCACCGTCGCCATGCCGCCACCCGGCCCTGGCTGAAGCATCTTTACACTCTGTCCCTGGAACACATTCTCCTTCAGGTCCTTAATCGCCTCTTCCATGCCGCCGAAGGGGGCGATGAGGTCGATGAGCCAGAGGGATTCGTCACTGTCTCCGGCCGTCGCTTTCGGCCAGTCCATGGGCGCGAGTTTCTTGATGTTCGCCTTCATGCGCGCCTCGGCGTCCTGGTCGAGCCAGGCCCAGCTGGCATAGACAATGGGCATGCCGTTCTGCTGCCAGACGCGGAACTGATTTGCCTGGATGGCCGGCAGGACCAGCCATTCCATGTCGTTGAGGAACAGATGCTTGTGCGCGGGGGACTGCATCAGCAGCCAGACCACCTGGCCGAACATGCCGACCCGCTCCACCGCCTCGTTGACCGCGACCTGTTGCTGCGGGTTCATTATCGGGGACTGACCAAGCACGCCGCCGCCCATCGCTCCGCCTGGAACACCACCGATGCCCCCCCCCAGAATGTTCGGCTGACCTGTTGGTTGGCTTCCAGGCTGGTTGGCCATGTTAGGGGGAACGCCGCCTGTGGCCGTCGCCCCGGCCAGGGTCGTGGCTTCCGGCGCCCCGCCATTGGTGGCGCCCGCAGCGGCGCCTGGGGCGGCCGTCTCCGGGGTCGCGTCAGACGCTATTTCTGTGGCCGTTTCTCCCGCGGCAGACTCATTATCCACGGCTGCTTCTCTCCCCGCCGGGCTGGCCTTGGGGGAGTCCTCTGCGGGTCCCCTCCCGGCACTCGTGCCCTCATTGGTCCGGCTATTGGTCCCGGTGTTATTCCCCGTACGTGTCCCCGCAGGTTTCCCCTGAGATCGTTTGGGGGCGCGTTTGCCGCCCTTTGCCATGCTGCCGCTCCTTCTGTGCGCCCGGCCGCCCCGAAGATCAGGGTCGGCACCGGGCCGAAGTCTGGCCGCTGGCGCACGCCGGCGCAAAAAAACAGGCTGGAGGGCAAAGGCTTGCATTTCAGGAAAAATAACCTATATCGCCCTTATCCTTGAGATCACAAATATAGCGGGAAAAGGGTGCGATGACCACACGTTTGGGACGCCTGATGCCGGCCCGCGGGACGCCCTCCCCCACAAAACACCACATAACACCACATCTGGAAAATTTCCGCAGGCGGGTGGTGTCGCCGGCCCGTCCAGACGATTCGCTCTGCCTAATATCCGGGATCAGGGATGCGTCGAGTTCGAGACATCACCTGCCGACTCACCGTCATTCCCGCGAAGGCGGGACTCCAGATCTTACGACCGCCTGTATCCCCGACCTCGCGGGGACGAGGATTGGGGGGCGGCGCAGGCAGGGAGGCCGGCAGCAACAAACCGCAACACATCGCAACAAACAGCAACATTCAAAAAAACTCGGTGCAGCACTGCAGGCGGCAGCCAAACAGGCGTCAACGGTCGCCCGGCTCCCCCGGGATGGAGCAACGGGAAAAGAGGCGGACATTCAAAACCGAAGGAGCATTTCAGAAAGTTGGGCAGCAGGCCTATGCCGGTCGCAGAATGCGATGCCCCGACAGGGCGATGCCAAGACGGGGCGATACCGGGACAGGGCTATGCCGAGACGAACCTATGCCGCGACGGGCGGCTCCAGGCCCATGACCTTAAGGCTGCGGGTGGCTTCGGCGATCTCGCTTTCCATCTGGTTGATCTGCGAGTCGATCTGGCCGACGGAGGCAGACAGGCGCGCGCGCCTTTCAGCCTCGGCACCTTCGTGGCCTTCGAGATTTCCCAGCTGGCGCTCGAGCACCGCTTTAAGATTCGACAGATCCTCAAGCTGACCAAACTTTTCTCTAAGTTGGGTCAAGTGCTTGTCTGCCAGCCTGTTCAGCGTTCTAGATGACATTGCAAAATGGACCGTTCTTCCCCTTGAGAGATACGAACCAAACGCGTTGACAATTGAATCTTGTCTTGGTCATTATTGGCTCGTCGAACGGCAATCGCGCCGTCCAAGCAGCATATAATCAGAAAACGGCTAATGTTCCGTAAATTTGGAAAGCGCTAATCGTTAAACAGTTTGTTAACCAATGGTGCTTAGGTTTGTTAACATCTAAAGGCTAGCACAGGGTCGGCTGCGGGGTTTTGGCAGACCGAACTCGGGGAAAGAGATAAAACAATGCGCGTGCTTTTGGTTGAGGACGACACAGCCACCGCGAAAAGCATCGAGATGATGTTGCGGTCGGAGGGGTATGTCTGCGACGCGACCGATCTTGGAGAAGACGGTCTCGAAATCGGCAAGCTATACGATTACGACATCATTATTCTTGACCTCATGCTGCCAGACATTGACGGCTATGAAGTCTTGCGGCGGCTGCGCGGTGCGCAGATCCAGACGCCCATTCTGATCCTGTCCGGCCTTTCTGAGCTGGACGCCAAGATCAAGGGACTGGGCTTTGGCGCTGACGACTATCTGACCAAGCCATTCGACAAGCGTGAGCTAATCGCCCGTATCCAGGCGATTGTGCGCCGCTCGAAGGGTCACGCCGAATCGATCATCCGCACCGGCACCCTGGCGGTAAACCTCGACACCCGCACTGCGGAAGTCGACAACCAGCCGCTGCATCTGACCGGCAAGGAATATGGCATCCTTGAGTTGCTGTCCCTGCGCAAGGGCACGACGCTGACCAAGGAGATGTTCCTGAACCATCTCTATGGCGGCATGGACGAGCCGGAACTGAAGATCATCGACGTCTTCATCTGCAAACTGCGGAAGAAGCTGACGTCTGCCTGCGCCGGCGACAATTACATCCACACGGTCTGGGGCCGCGGCTATGTGCTGCGCGATCCCGATCCGGAGACGGCGGACGCCGGCACGGATCAGGAAGAACGTGTGGAAGAGCGGGAGCCCGCTGTCGCCTGACGCACAAGACCTTATCCGGCTCCGGCCGGTCACAGAAAAAGCCGCGCCAAATGCGCGGCTTTTTCCATTTTGGCGGCAGGTTCCCGGGGCGGATTAAAGGGCTCGCGCCCTACCCGTCAGCCGATACCGTAGCCGACAGCACAATCCGGTCGGTCATGCTTTCGTCAATATCGATCTGCCCACCGAGCGACTGGGCCAGCACGCCCGCCAGCAGCGCAGGCGCGCTCTTGGGGGTGACCTCTTCCGCGGTCGACTCGAGCGACATAGCCCGCCTGACCTCGCCCTCCATGCGGGCGCCCTGCCCTGAGGCCGCAAGTGATATCGCCGTGGTCTCGCCCTGCTCGGCCAGCGCAGCACTCACCTCGCCACCGCGCGGCAGGGTCTCGCCGGCGAGCAGCGCCATGTTGAGCATCAGCTTCAGGCCCTGGTCGCCCAACGGCAGGCTCGTATCCGTCTCGGTCCCCGGCCAGACAAAGCTGCAGCGCTCGCCCAGCACGGCGGGCGTCACCAGATCGCGCGCCTCGTTGGTCGTGCGGACCGATCCCTGCGCCTGGCCGAACGCGACCCGGAAGAACCGCAACCGCTGGAACATCTGGCTCGCGCTCAGGTCGACCAGATCCATAGCTTCGGTGTCCAGGCTGCCGGCCATCTCGCGCACCAGTTCCAGGCCATTGCTGACCGCGCCTACCGGTCCCGCCAGATCATGGCAAATCCGCGAGCACAACAACTGAACGACCCTTATATCTAACGCAAATGACATCAAAATTCCCCGGTTGGCAGACGGCATTGACCCATCTACCTTCGTTAACCATGTCGTTTAACGAGAATTTCCGGCGGGGACCAGCCCCATTCAACGCAAGCTGGGAGTTGTCCCCGTGACAGAGTTTCAGTCACTCGTGCCGGGCGCCTTCGTGCGCCACCCGACCCAGGCGGACTGGGGCCTTGGCCAGGTTCAATCGGTGATTGGCAATCGCATCACGGTCAACTTCGAGAATGCTGGCAAACAGCTGATTAACGGCGACCAGATCGGATTGGTCGAGGTGTCCGGCGACGCCACCTAGCGCCTGCCGGCCTGGATAGTGCAGAATGATGCCCCGGACAGCGGAGGCCCAACCATGAACGAAATGCCCCGGCCCGTAACGCTTGAGGCCCATCTCGACCAACAGGCACGGCTTCTGACCGACGCCTGCACATCCTGCGGTAAGTGCGTCGAGGTCTGTCCGGTGGTAGGCGAGGCCACGCCGGCTCTGGCGGCTGCCGATCCTGTCGAGGTTGTCGGCGGTGTGGTCCGCTACCTGCAGACCGGCGCCAGAAACGACCTTTCTGATAGCTGGATCCAGCGCTGTACCGGCAGTGGCGAATGCATTGCCGCCTGCCCGGAAAGCATCAATCCCCGACTGATGCTGTCGATCGCACTGAGCCGCCTTCGCGCTGAGCAATCCGCAAGCGGCATCAACCCCATGGGCACCTACTACCGGCGCATGGCTCAGTTGATCAAGCTGGCGGTGGGCATGCAGATGACACCCGCAGACTACCAGCGCCTGACCGGACGCACCGGCAACCCGGATACGGCCGAGGTGGTTTTCTATCTGGGCTGCAACGTTCTGCGAACCCCTGTGATAGTGTTTTCCCTGATGGATATCCTGGACGCGATCGGCGCGGACTACGCCATGTTGGGCGGCGCGTCCAACTGCTGTGGCATCATTCACCTGAAATTCCAGGGCGACGCCCCAGGTTCCGAGGCAATCTCGCGGCGCACGGTCGACAAGCTGGCGGACTTTGAGCCCGAAAAAGTGCTGCACTGGTGCCCGTCCTGCGACCTTGAGTTCGGCGAGACGGTCAACGGGTTCAAGGAATACCCGTTCGACTTCGAGCACATTTCCCATTTTCTCGTCAGCCGGCTCGACAGCTTCCGGGACCGGTTGCAGCCTGTGCCGGGCAAGGTTGCGCTCCATCGCCATGACGGAGGCCTGGGGATCGACAACAGTGTCGAGACCCTGCTCGCCGCGATCCCGGAGCTTGAGCTCGTCGACATCGAGGAAGACGCCCACTTTACTTACACCTGCGGCCCCGGCGGCCTCAGCAACGTGGAGGACATGCGCGAGCAGGCCCACCGCGCGACCATGACCAGCGCCGTTGCCCACGACGCCGACATACTGGCGACCCTCTATCACACCTGCCACCGCGACCTGTGCGGCCTGGAAGACCAGTATCCGGTGGAGGTCAAGAACTGGACCGCTATTCTCGCCCGGGCGCTCGGCCTGCCGGAACACGAAGACCGCTACAAGTCCATCAAGCTCCACACGGAACTGTCCGCCGTCCTGGAAGATGCCCAGGAATTCATGCAGATGCATGGACTGGACACCACCACGGTCGCTCAAATGCTGCCGGACCTCATGGCCGGGCGGGAGCGCGGCACCTCGGTCTGGTAGACCGCTATCCCGACAGCTGCGCGTAGAGCGCCGCCGCCGTTTCGAAATCCTCCGCCCGGTTGGCATTGAAGAACGGGTCTACGGGATCGACTCCGAATCCCGCCACTGCCAGGCGGTGACGCGCCGTCCAGACATCAATCTTGCGGATGTCTTCGCCCACCAGCGCGTCACGAAGATCCCCCGCCAGGTGCACAGGCCACAGGCCTACCACTGGGTGCGTGCGCCCAGCTGACATCGCGCAGGCAATTTCCGCGCCTTCGTCACCCAGCGCCCCTATCAGGGTCGCCACCAGGTCGCCCGGCAGAAAGGGTGCGTCGGTCGGTACAGAGACAATCCAATCGAGGCCTTGCGCCTGCGCCCACTCCAGGCCGGTTAATATCCCGGCCAGCGGTCCGGCGAAGCCACCGACAACGTCTTCAATCACCGGCAGGCCGAAGCTCGCGAAGCGCGCGGGGTCGCCATTGGCATTCAGCACCAGCTGACCCACCTGCGGCCCAACCCGATCGACGATATGCGCCAGCAGTGACCGGCCGCCGAGATCACGCAAACATTTGTCGCCGCCGCCCAGACGCCGCGCCTGGCCACCCGCCAGCAGCACGCCGGCAATCTGTTTCCGGTCGATGGTCATATTCCAGCCTTTCCATTTGGACGCGGCAGGCACCCGGCTTTCCACATCGTCGCGGTGGAAACGCCAGTGTTCGCCCGCCACCGGTTCTGTGCTTGACTGCCACCGGACCCGACAACAGACCTGACAACGGAACGGCACCGGCCGCCCCCGACCCGAACATGGACCTGAGCGACCGAAACTTCATCTTCGTGGGCGGCCTGCACCGCAGCGGCACGACCCTGCTCGGTCAGATCCTGGGCCGTCACCCGCAGTGCAGCGGCTTCTTCGACACCGGCGCGGAAATGGACGAGGGCCAGTGGCTGCAGGATGTCTACCCGCGGGATACGGCCTATGGCAGCGCCGGCGTCTTCGCCTTCGATGAACGTGCGCACCTGACCGAAGATTGCCCTTGGGCGGCGCCGGCGGAACGGGATCGCCTGTTCAGCCAATGGGCGCCCCACTGGGATCTCTCCCGCGATTGGCTGGTTGAAAAGACACCAGGCAACATCCTCATGTCCCGCTACCTCCGCGCCATCGCTCCCAACAGCTGGTTCGTTTTCATTGTCCGCCACCCGCTGGCCGTCGCGCTCGCCACCCACCGCTGGGCGGAGGTCTCCCTGCCCACCCTGCTCGAGCACTGGTTCCGGGCACATCAGATCATGGAGGCGGATCTTGCCGGGCTCGACCGGTGCATCGTCGTCAAATACGAAGCTCTGGTCGCAGAACCCCAGAGTTATCTCGACCAGATTTGTCAGACGATCGGCCTTGAGACGACGGCTGTCAGTGACTCGTTCAGCGCGGACGCCAATGCCGGCTACGGGCGCCTCTACCGCGGCGAGGGTAAGGGCAGCTATCTCCACGACGGCGCCACGCCCGGCGTCTGGCAGCGGCAGAAGCGCAGCCAGTTCAAGCGCTGGAAGCGATGGTTCCGTCGCGGCGGCTTCACCGTTAGCAGCAACCCGAAAGAAGCGCCGCTGATTGCCGCTCTCTATGGCGACCGAATCCGCGCCGCCGGCTACGACCCCCACGATTTTGCGGCTTTCACTGATCCGATCCGAATCCAGCCGCCCGTGTAATTTGGAACTCGCTATCGCGGAGGGCCCCACGGTCTAGCTCTCCTCGCCCAAAACATCGCCGAAGGAGGAGGAGGCGCTGACACCCGGCAAGGGCCGCCACCGGCCCTGGTCCACTGCCGTGATGAAATCGAGCACTCGGGCGTTGAAATCGGCGGGCTCTTCCAGATTCATGCAATGGCCGGTGCGTGGCGCAATCCAGAGTCCGGACGACGGCAGCACCCGTTTGAGCCAGACAGACGCGTCGATGCAGGGAGCATCCTCGTCGCCCACCGCAACCATTGCCGGCACCTCTAGCGCGCGCAGGGCGTCCTCCAGGTCGTTGAGCGACGGCCGGGCCGCCTGATATCCGCGGAGGGTTAGCGCCGATCCCTCGGCCGAATGCTCCTCCAGATGCGCCTTGAAAAGGTTCCAGGCGCGCGGCGACTTTTCCTTGAGCTGAATACGCGTCGGCCCATGGGACAACGCATCGGACATGCCGTCCCACCCCCGCGTATCCAGAATATCGGCGGCGGCATGTGCCTCCTTGATGAACACGTCGCGTGCGGCGCCTTTGGGTGCGCCGGACCCGATGCTTGCGAGGAATAGCGACCGGGCCCGCGCTGGATGGCGGAGTCCGAAATGGAGGGTCGCGAACGCCCCCATGCTGAGACCCACCACATGTGCGGACCCGATCGCCAGATGATCCATCACGGCAGCGATGTCATCGGCCTGGCGCGCCTGGTCGTAGTCATTGGCGTCTCTGGGCACATCAGATGGCGGATACCCCCGGGCATTGTAGGCGACACAGCGAAAGCGGCGAGAGAAGAACTGCAACTGCGGCTCCCAGCTCCGGTGATCGCCTGCGAACTCATGCACGAACAGCAGAGGTTCGCCCTCTCCTGTTTCCTCGAAGTACAGCCTTGTTCCGTCAGCCTCGGCAAAGGGCACGTTGTTCTCCTGTCTCTCGGTTCATAACGCCTTGTCCGCGCATCGCCCCGACCGGGTCAAGAGCCAAACGGCGTTTGAGTGGCGGTCAAAGTTTTTTCGCATGTTGCGATATGTTGCCTTTTGTTGCGGTTTGTTGCTTTCCGTCAGCGGCCTAAAAGCCACCCGTTGGGTTTTTCCATATGTGGGGATTTGTGGGTTTTGTCGGGGCCCGGTCGGCATGTTTCAGACGACTCAAATATGGGATTTTTATCCTTCTCCGCAAGATGCAACACGCACATTTGACCGGCAACCGGAGACTAACGATGGTCCCAGCGGCGGGCGCCCGGCTATAGTCGCTGTCTCAGCCCAATGCGCCGGAGAAAAATGGATGTTGCTTGTTGTGCAGATTGTCAGCGTGGCGGTTGCCGTCGCGATGCTGCTCCTGACCTTCCGGGTTCTCTTCCGCATGCTGCCCTATACCCAGCAACGGAGACGGCTGGATGCCGCGGAGGGTGAAGCGCTGGCTGCGGCCCTTCGGGAAATTGCGCCGATGCACAATCTGTCGTTGAGCCACCTCAACACCGCCGCGCAACACGAAGAAATCCTGATCGCGATCAAAGGGAAGACAAGGCAGGCGATAATTAGCTGGATGATGCTGGAGGCCGTCTTCCTCGTCGCAGCGGTGATTGCCATCATCACCTTCATCGCGCCTGAGTGGCTGGGATTTGCGCCAGCCAGCAAATAGGCGTGGGAGCAGGGGCGCTACTGGCCGCTTTCAGGGTGATAGTTTTTGGGGAATTCGCCAGCTAGCCCTGTTCACCCAGGGTGATGTCGACCATGAGGGCGTCGCCTATGGTTTCCAGGGCATCGCGAAGTTCGTCTTCGCTCAAATTCGCCGGGCCGGCGATCTGCGCTTCGGCATAAAAAAGGCTGCCCCCACCCATGGGCGCATCCCGAATGTCAGTCGCCATTTCCTCAACGCTGAGGCCAAGTCCTGCCAGGCAGTTGGTAATTTCGCGCAGGATGCCGGGTTGATCCGGTCCCACAAGGTCAAGGCTGAAGGCGGGTCCGCGTATCGGCGCGGCGTCCGACGCCTCTTCGACGAGGATATGAAAGCCCTCCGCATCCAATGCCTTCAGCGCCGCCTTGAGCGACGTCACCTTGTTGGCCGGGACGTCAACCCTGGCAACGCCTGCGAATTTCTCGGCCAGATGCGCCATCCGGCTCTCCAGCCAGTTGCCGCCTTCTGCGGCCACGGTCTCGGACAGCGTCCCGACCAGCCCCGGACGGTCGTTGGCGATAAAGGTCAAAACTAGCGTCTCAGCCATCTAATCCCCTTTCGACCGCCGGTCGGCATCTTCGGCCTCACCACCACCATCCGCGTCGTAAACAATCCGCCCCTCCCCCGCCAACGTGAGAAAACGCTTGCCGCGGGCGCGGCCAATGAGGGTCAGATTGGCTTCCCGGGCGAGGTCGACGCCCCAGGCAGTGAAGCCGGAACGGGACACCAGGATCGGGATTCCCATTTGAACGGTCTTGATCACCATCTCGCTGGTCAGGCGGCCTGTGGTGTAGAAAATTTTGTCCCCTGCGCCGATGCCATGCAGAAACATATAACCGGCGATTTTGTCGACCGCATTGTGCCGGCCCACATCCTCCATATAGATCAGCGGCCGGTCCTCGTGGCACAGCACGCTGCCATGGATCGCGCCTGCTTCCAGATAGAGGCTCGGGCTGGTGTTGATTTTTTTGGTCAATTCATAGAGCCAGCTCGTCTTCAACTTTGCGTCGGCCGGCAGGTCGATCTCGTCGAATTTCTCCATCAGGTCGCCAAAGGCTGTGCCCTGGGCGCAACCCGACGTGTGGGTCTTCTTTTTCAGCTTGTCTTCGTAGTCGGTTTCGCGCGCCGTCCGGACGACCACCACTTCCAGCTCGTCGTCATAGTCGACGCCTTCTATCTCGTCGTCATGGTGCAGCATGTTCTGGTTGAGCAGATAGCCAACAGCCAGATAATCCGGGTAGTCACCAATCGTCATCATGGTGACGATCTCCTGTCCGTTCAGAAACAGGGTCAGGGGCCGTTCCACAACCACGGCGGCATCCACGAGATTGCCATCCTGGTCGCGGCCCGAAACCTGCTGGGTCAGGCGTGGGTCTGCCGGATCGGGCTGGAGAAGATAGTCGGACATAAGGGAACTATGGGATGCCGCGGTGCCGGGGGCAAGCGCCGCGCCCGCCACACGCCCCGCCTTGCTGCCGCCATGGTTTTGGGTTAGCGGTTAGGCTCACCCTCGGCGCCCGGATACCAACGGGCGGCACCGGAGTCCTAACGTGACGCGTCGTGCAGCTACCGCTGTGATGTTCCTTGCTTCGGCTACACTTGTTGTGGCCAGCCTCGGCTTTGCGGCGTCGGATGCGGCGGCGCGCAAGAACAAGCGCACCAAGGCGCAGACCTACAAGACAACCCTGCGGGTCATCGTTCCCGATGCGCTGGATGCGGCCGGGGTGTTGCGCACCCTGGTGGCCGATTTCCAGAAACGCTTCAAGGTCGGCATCAAGTTTATCCCTGCTGATCTGCGGGTGGCGCTCAAGCTCGCGGCGGACGAGAAAGCCGACGTGATTCTGACCGCTGACCACGGGGCCGCACGCCGTTTCGCCAAGGCGCGCGACGGCCTCAAATATGCAGACATTATGTATACCGACCTGATGATCGTCGGGCCGGCCGGCGACCCGGCGCGCATTGCCGGCATGTCCAGCATGATAACCGCGCTTCAGGCCATCGCCCGGACCCAGGCGGGGTTCATTTCCCGCGGCGACGGCAGCGGAACCTTTCTGGTGGAACAACGCGCCTGGGCGGAAATCGGACTATCCCCCAAATCCAGCGACAACCCCTGGTACACCCGCACCGGGGCGGACATGCGCACGACCCTGGGTCTGGCCGCGGCCAAGTCCGCCTATGCGATTACCGACCGGGCCACGTGGCTGCGGTTTCGCACGCGCAAGCAGCTGATTGTCATGGTCGACCACGATCCGCGGCTGATGCTGCGCTTCGGCGCTATCGTGCTCAAACGGTCAGACGGCAACGCTGCGACCGCCAGGGCCAGCGCCCATTTCGTTACCTGGCTGACGTCAAAATCGACCCAGGCCAAGATTGGCGCATTCCAGATCGGCAATGACGCGCCCTTCACGCCGCATTTCGGCCTCAAGCGATAAAGCGCGACCTGACGCCCCTGGAGCACGCCGGGGCGGTTTTGTGCCCTTGCCGACAGGCCTAAATCACACTAAGTCCGAAGACATGACGCAGACTGCAACATCGCTGCAGGCCACCGGGCCCGCGCCCCTGATCGACCCGTTTGAGCGGGCAGTCACCTATTTGCGCGTTTCGGTTACCGACCGATGCGATTTCCGCTGCGTTTACTGCATGGCGGAAGACATGACCTTCCTGCCCAAGGCGGACGTCCTGTCCCTCGAAGAGCTTGAACGGTTGTGCAGCGCCTTTATACGCCTGGGTGTGCGCAAGCTGCGACTGACCGGCGGCGAGCCCCTGGTCCGGCGCAACATCATGTCGCTCATCGAAGGCCTGGGCCAGCATCTCAAGACCGGCATGCTCGACGAGCTGACCCTGACCACAAATGCCAGCCAGTTGGGCAAATATGCCGACCAGCTGGTGGCGGCAGGCGTGAAGCGGATCAATGTTTCCCTGGACACGCTGGACCCGGAAAAATTTGCGCGCATTACCCGGTGGGGCCGGTTGAACCAGGTATTCGATGGCTTGCAGGCGGCGAAGGCAGCCGGCCTGGACGTGAAAATCAACGCGGTCGCGCTGCGCGGCGTCAATCAGGACGAAATCCCCGCCATGGTCGAGTGGTGCGGACGTGAAGGCTTCGACCTGACCCTCATCGAAGTCATGCCCATGGGCGAGATTGGCGGTGACAATGGCGAAGGCGACCGGCTGGACCAGTATCTGCCCCTCTCAACGGTTCGCGCGGACCTGGAAAATCGGTGGACCCTGGATGACAGCGACTATCAGACGGGCGGCCCCGCCCGCTATGTGACCGTGCGGGAAACCGGCCAGCGCGTTGGCTTCATCACCCCGCTGACACACAATTTCTGCGAATCCTGCAACCGGGTGCGCCTGACCTGCACCGGCACAGTGTACATGTGCCTGGGTCAGGACGATGCCGCGGACCTGCGCAGCGCCCTGCGTGACAGCAACGACGACGGCCTGCTCGACGCCGCCATCCGGGAAGCGATCACCCGCAAGCCCAAGGGCCACGATTTCATCATCGACCGGAACAATCGTGGCGCGGCCGTTGAGCGCCACATGAGCGTCACCGGCGGCTGAGCCGCCCCATGAGCGTCACTGGCGGCTGAGCCGCCACAGGAGCATCAACGGCTGAGCCGTCACGTGAACGTCACTGGCGGCGATCGCACCGGGCGCGTCGGGCGCGCCTACTCGTCCTGCTGAATACGGATCTGGTGGGCGAAGCTTTTGCCGTCGCTGACGGTAATCCTGGAAAAGCCGAGCATGTTCGCGAGATCGAAAAAGGTGAAGACGTCCTGAACCTTGTAATGGCGGAAAACCGGCGTCTTCCGCGCCTGCGCGGTCATCATCGCCAGCAACGCGCGAGCCTGGTAGATCGACCCGATCCAGGATCCCATACCGATGATGATCATCTTCTCCGCATTCTTGCCCTTGGCGAAGATCGCGAAGGGCGGCAGCCGGTTCCGCTTCAGCATGGCGGTGGTCAGGTTGGTGACGAAAGCAATGCGCTTCTTGCGGCTTGCGCCGATCTGCACCTGGCTGCGGGCCACATAGCGCTCGACCGAGAAGCTTTTTGGAAAGTAATAGCCCGCATGCCTGTCGCGCGGCGCCTTCTGTGCGCCTGCCGGCACAGCCATCGCCAGAGAGAGTGTGGCCCCGAGGCCAAGGAGAATTATCCGGTGCATCTGCTTGCCTCAGCCGGTCTTGTTGTGCACTTTCTGCGCACCCCTTGCGGGCGCCCTGCTGATACCGGCACATCAGCGCAGATTGGTCCCGTTTGGTCCCGTCGCCTGAGGCCGGGTTATACTGCCGTCCATTCCCACTGACCAACGCCAATTGGCGCCCAACACAGAAGCTTGATGTCTCTCAAATTCGCCATTCTCGCTGCCGAGACCGAAGACGCCCAGGAAGCTGCAATCCGGCTGCGTAAAACCTATGCCACCGTGGCCGATAACGAGGCCGAGGTGATCGTGGCGCTTGGCGGTGACGGGTTCATGCTCGAAATTCTGCATCAGGAGATGGACAGCGGCAGGCCGGTATTTGGTCTGAACCGGGGCAGCATCGGCTTTCTCATGAATGAGTATCGGGAAGACGACCTGCAAGAGCGGCTAACCGCGGCGCAGGAAGTGGCGCTGCACCCGCTGCGTATGGCCACCGAAACCGTGAGCGGCGAAAAAGTTACCGCCGACGCATTCAACGAAGTGTCGCTGCTGCGCGAAACCCGCCAGACCGCAAAGATTAGAATCACCATCGACGGCGTGCCCCGGCTGGACGAGTTGATCTGCGACGGCGTTCTCGTCGCCACGCCGGCGGGCAGCACTGCTTACAACCTCTCGGCCCACGGAACGATCATTCCCCTCGGCGCCGGGGTTCTCGCCCTGACGCCCATCAGCGCGTTCCGGCCCCGCCGCTGGCGCGGCGCATTGTTGCCGGAAAAAGCCTCGGTCGGCTTTGAGGTGCTGGAACCCCTGAAGCGGCCTGTGCTCGCCGTCGCCGATTCAACCGAGGTGCGAGACGTGGTCCGTGTGAGTGTCCACCAGGCGCGATCGTCATCGGTGTCCCTCTTGTTCGATCCGGAACACAATCTCGAGGAGCGTATCCTCCGCGAACAGTTCCTGGACTGACCTGCCGCATCGTCTGTGAAGATTCTCGCCTATATCGCTCTTACCCTTGCCGTCGGCGCCGCCGGTGGCGCGCTGTTCGATCTCGCGCGGCTGCCGCTTGCCTGGATGATCGGCGCGCTGGTCTGTGTCACAGCCTTTGCTGTCGCCGGCGCGCCCATGCGCATGACCCAGCGTATCCGCCAGCCCATGGTTGCGATCCTCGGGGTCATGCTGGGCAGCGCCTTCAGCCCGGACATGGCGGAACGCCTGCCCGGGTGGTGGGCGACGATCTCCCTCCTCGCGGTCTATGTGCTGCTGACCACGGCGATCCTGTATCGCTATTTCCGACACATCTTTAAATGCGACCCCATCACCGCCTTCTGCGCCGGTACGCCTGGCGGGTTGAACGAGATGGTGCTTGTCAGCGATGAGCTGGGCGGCGACAGCCGGTTTGTTGCGCTGGTCCATTCCTCGCGCATCCTTCTGACGGTGCTGATCCTGCCCTTCGCTTTTGTCGCGCTGGGGCTCTACGACCGGGACAACCGGCCGGCGGCGGGCATGTCGATTGTCGATCTGCCGCTGCACGAATGGGCCATCCTGGGCGCCTGCGCGGTGGTTGGCTATTTCGGCGCAAAGGCAGTGCGCATGCCCGCGGCCGCGGTTACAGGACCCATGTTCGTCAGCGCCGCAATCCATCTGCTGGGCTGGAGTTCGGCCAGCCCGCCGGCGGAACTCGTGGCCGCGGCCCAGGTGGCGTTGGGCGCCATGTTAGGTTCCCGGTTCGCCGGCGTCGATCCCATGTTGGTGCTTCGGACCCTGTTTATTTCGATGGGGGCCACCATCATCATGCTGGGCCTGACGGTGGTGTTCAGCATTACGCTGGTGAACATCGTGGATGAATCCGTGAGCGCGCTGGTGCTGGCATTTGCCCCTGGCGGGCTTGCTGAAATGAGCTTGATCGCGCTTGCGCTTGGGATCGAGGCGGCGTTTGTGGCCTCCCATCACATCCTGCGTATTGTCATGATTGTGATTATTGCGCCCGGGATTTTCCGACGCCGGGCGGGCAACAAGAAAACCCCCGGCTGACGCGCGGGGCAATATCGCTAACCCCTTGAAAATCAGACGATATTTCCCATATATCCTGAACCAAGCAGCGTCACCAACAGGCCCACCGCAGGCTCGAATTTGCCCTGCTGCACGCCCTTTGGAATGCCTGCCGAGTTCCAGCGCACCGGAAATTGGCGCAATTCTGTATGGATCGCCGCAATTGGGTGTCCGTAGAATACCCACAGGCCGCGATGCGGTCGTAACGGAACGGGGGCATTTGCCCCCCGCCGGTGATATGTTTGGCCGACGCGCCGACCAGTTGGAATAAGAGGACTTATCCATGCCGATATCCGGCTTTGCCATTTTTGTGATCGTCCTGATCGTCTTTGCGATCCTGCTGATTTTCATGGGCGTCAAGACGGTGCCCCAGGGAAATCAGTTCACCGTCGAACGATTTGGCCGCTACACGCACACACTGATGCCCGGGCTGCATTTCATCATTCCGGTAATCGACCGCATTGGCCATCGGATCAACGTCATGGAGCAGGTCCTCGACGTACCCAGCCAGGAAGTCATCACCAAAGACAACGCGATGGTTACGGTCGACGGTGTCATTTTCTACCAGATACTTGATGCAGCAAGTTCGGCCTATGAAGTGCGCAATCTGGAGCGCGCGGTCATCAACCTGACCATGACCAATATCCGTACCGTCATGGGCGACATGGACCTCGACGAACTGCTGTCCCAGCGCGACAAGATCAATGCCCGCCTGCTGACCGTTGTGGACGATGCCACCGAGCCGTGGGGCGTCAAGGTCACCCGAATCGAGATTCGCGACATCCAGCCGCCGGTCGATCTGGTCAACGCCATGGCTCAGCAGATGAAAGCCGAGCGCGAAAAGCGTGCCGCGATCCTGGAAGCAGAGGGCTTCCGTGAGGCTGCCATCCGCCGGGCGGAAGGCGAGAAGCAAGGCCAGATCCTGGAAGCAGAGGGCCGCCGGGAGGCCGCCTACCGCGACGCCGAGGCGCGTGAACGGTATGCTGAGGCGGAAGCCAAGGCGACCCAGATGGTCTCCGAAGCCATCGCCAAAGGTGAGACGCAGGCGATCAACTACTTTGTCGCCCAGAAATACGTGGAGGCCCTGAAAGAATTTGCCAAATCGCCAAACCAGAAAGTCTTCTTCATGCCCGTCGAGGCCACCGGCATTCTCAGTTCGCTGGGCGGTATTACAGAGCTGATCAAATCCGCAGGAATAGATACCGTAGATGGTGGCAGCAGCGGTGGAGGCAGCGGTGGTGGAAGGAGCGGTGGTGGAAGCAGCGATGGAGGCAGCGCCGACGGTGGCCGCCGAGGCGGCACGGTTCCCAGCAGCAACGGATAACCGATGATGTTCGACTCCCTCGAAGGCTGGCATTGGGTCGCCGCAGGCTTGGTCATCTCGGCGCTCGAGATTCTGATCCCGGGCAACATTCTGCTATGGCTGGGCATCTCCGGCATTACCACAGGCATCGTGAAGTGGGTTATCCCCGGCATGGGCCTGGAGATTCAGCTGATCATCTTCGCGGTGCTGTCTGTCGCATCCATCGTCATCACGCTCACATGGTTCAGACGCCGGCCGATCGAGAGCGATCAACCGGACCTGAACCTGCGGGGTCAACAGTTGGTGGGACGTGTCCTGACTTTGGACGAGCCCATGGCCAACGGCATGGGCCGTGCACGGGTCGGCGACACCACCTGGCGGGTCGCAGGGGAAGACTTCAACAAAGGCACCCAGGTCAAGGTTGTCGATGTGCGCGGCACGACACTGATCATCGAGAAGGCCTGACCCTCATCTTCGGCCCGCTATCTGCGACAGCTTGTGAGACAGCCCCGGAAGCTGGCATCGCAATTGCTGCGGCAGGCACCGGTCTTGCACCGTTCCATGCAGGTGCTTCGCTTGTTCCGACAGTTGAGCGTGCATTGGGCATTGCTCGCCACCTGGATTTCACCCGCCACAAATTTTGCTGGCGCGACCGTGGCGGCGGCGGCCCTCGACTTCGCCATCGACTTCAGGCATTGGCCGGACCGGGCCGACAAATGGACCGGCGACTGGACCGCCAACTGAACTGCCGGCAGAACGCCCGATTGGGCCCTGGCACCAGAGGATCCCGCACCACCGCTCACAAGCGCGACAAGCGCGACAAGCACCATCGCCAATATATATTTCATGGCCCACCCCGTTGACATCCGAAACAACCATTACGGGTATTATATACCAAACACTCTCCTGGTGTCTATTTTTTCTGGCCAGGCAGGCGCGCCTCTTTCTCTTCGGTCGGATGACCCGCTTCCCGCCATGCGCCATAGCCACCGCGCATGTGCGCGACAGGACCGAGGCCCATTTCATGCACTGCACGGGCCGCCAATGCCGAACGCATGCCGCCGGCGCAGAAGAAGATGAATTTCTTGCCGGAAGCGAACAGCTCCTTGTGATAGGGGCTTTCCGGGTCAACCCAGAATTCGAGCATGCCGCGCGGCGCATGGTGTGCGCCCGGGATCGCGCCCTCACGCCACAACTCACGGACGTCCCGGATATCGACGAGCTGGACACCGTCATCCTCCGCCACCGACGCCACATCATCTACCGACATGGTTTCAATAACCGTCTCAGCCTCCGCACAAAGCTGCTTGATCCCTTTGGTAATCGGCATTTCAATCTCCTTCGCCTGGGTCGCGCCATATTCCAGCCTGGAACGCTGGCGTCAACCTCAGGATCACAATGGACGGCTGCGTGATCGACATTGACCACAGACACCCCCTGGCGCCGGGCACAGAGGTTGGCGGCTACCGGATCGAGCGCCAGCTCGGCACCGGTGGCTTTGCCCTGACCTATCGCGCCCGGTCGGCGGATGGCGGCGATCAGGTGGTGATCAAGGAATATGCGCCGCTGGATGTGGCCGAGCGCGCGGCAGACGGCATCACCCTTGGCCCGATCAGCAGCAGCGAGACCACCGCCTGGCGACAGGCCCTGACGGCTTTCGTCACCGAGGCCCAGACCCTTGCCGCCCTTCGCCACCCCTCCATCCTGCCGGTGATTCGCTTCTTCCGCGAGAACGGCACCGCCTATCTTGTCACGCCCTTTGTCGCCGGCAAGTCGCTCTACGACCTGATCGACCGGACCGAAAACGGCGATGGCGGCGACAGTATGGATGGCGTCAGCCAGGAGAGTCTCACTGCCATCGCCGATCAGCTGCTGGGCGCGCTGGACGAGATGCACCGCCGTGGCATCCTTCACAGGGATATCAAACCCGACAACGTCCTGGTGGACCGCCTGGCCGACGGAAGCCTGAAAGCGGTGCTGATCGATTTCGGATCCGCCCGCATCACCGACGCCGGCCGGCGCGACCCCATGCGCGGCTTCGGTTCGCCAGGCTATGCCGCCCCGGAGCAGTATGACGCCCGCGAGATGCAGGGGCCCTGGACCGATCTCTATGGCCTCGCCGCCCTGCTCTATCACGGGGTCACCGGCAACGCGCCGCCGCCCGCCGATGACCGCAAACGCAGTACCACCATGGAGCCGGCGGCCGGCGCCGGCATCCTGCGTTACCCTCATGACTTCCTGCGCGCCATCGACGACGCTCTGGACCTCGACCCGGCATTGCGGCCCCGGTCGGTCGCGGACTTCCGCGCCAGCATGGCTGGCAACCGCAACCGGTCGCTGCTGCGACGCGCCCGCGCCAAAACCCCCATGCTGCGCGACTGGCGGGTGGCCGCCGCGGTGCTCGCAGGCGTCGCCGTGGTCGCCGCCTGGGCCTGGCTGTCCGAAAACGACGGGCCCGCCCCCGGGCCGCGCGCCAGCATTCCCAAAGCCTTCAAACCCGGCGACCGGTTCCGCGACTGCGACGACTGTCCGTTTATGACCGTCATCCCCGAGCGCGCCTTTCCTGCCGGCACCCGGCCCGAATTGCTGAACCGGTTCACGTCCATCAAACGGCCGTTCGCCGTCAGCATCCACGAGGTCACCCGCGCGGAGTTCGCCGCCTTTGTCGCCGCCAGCAAACACCGGATGGAAGGCGGCTGCCGGACCCAGGTCAAGGACGGCGTCTGGCGCTCGGACCCCAAGGCCAACTGGCGCGCGCCTGGTATGGCGCAGACGCCGTTGCATCCCGTGGTCTGCGTCAGCTGGGACGATGCCCGCGCCTATGTGCGCTGGCTGTCCAGCCGCACCGGCAAACCCTATCGCCTGCCCACGGCGGCGGAGTGGGAGTTCGCCGCCCGCGCCGGCAGCCGCACCGCGTTCGCTTGGGGCGCCGCGGTCGCCGAGGACAAATGCCAGGGCTGCCGGACCGCGCCGCCCACCCGCAGCACCGCGCCCATCGGCGCCTATACCGCCAACCGCTTCGGCCTGCACGACATGCACGGCAATGCCGCCGAATGGGTCCAGGACTGCGCCGCACCGGCAACGGTTACCCCGACCACCAGCTGCCGCAAGCGCGCGGTCAAGGGCGGCCACTGGGCAGCAGCCGCGTCAGACCTGAAACTGACCGCCACCGCCACCGCATTCCCGGACCTGCGCAACAACCGCACCGGCTTTCGCATCGTCCGGGATATTCCTTAGGTTCCCAAGGCCCTGCTGCGTCTCGTATTCTTGAGTCCGCCGTCCGCTGCGCCCGAAACAAGACGCCGAATATGACAGCCGATAGGCCCTGAGTCGCCAAGTCCCGAGTCGCTGCGCTACGGGCCGAGCATTCTTGAAACCCGCCTTGCCGTCCTGGCTTTCGTCACGACGCACAAAAAGCAGACACCCTCACGGGCGGGGCTGACCGTTCGGCAATAGACATAGGCGGCCCTTTTTCTTGACGAGCAACGCCGCCCAAAGGCTTCATACAAACCGCCCAACAATCGAATCGGGAGTCCAGAACATGCGTTTGCTGATTCTGGCGGGTCTGATCGCCACTTTTACAGTGCCGGCCGCCAAGGCGGACACGAAGGGAGATGCTGACAAGTGCATTCATCAACCGACCTCTCAGGTCGCCATTGACGCCTGCACAAGGCTTCTGCGCGCCGGGAAACTGGCCCCCCGGATGCGCGCCATCCTGCGCACCAATCGCGGCATCGCCTACGATCTCCTGAAGAAATATCCCCTGGCCCTTCGGGACTATGATGAAGCGGTGCGTTTGGATCCCACCT
The DNA here is from genome assembly GCA_021776685.1 of Alphaproteobacteria bacterium. Taxonomy (GTDB): domain Bacteria; phylum Pseudomonadota; class Alphaproteobacteria; order Bin65; family Bin65; genus JAJFFJ01. Next base: position 37,037 of record JAJFFJ010000130.1, on the reverse strand, counting down.
ACCATCGCGCCTATTACAACAGGGCGCTGGTCTATGTGAAAATCGGCAACCGACCCGCCGCGGCCATCGATTTCAGGAACGCCCTGAAGCTGAGCCCGGCGAACAGCTACACAAGAAAGTGGGCGCAACAACGCCTGAAGGCGCTTCAGAAACGGCACTGAGACGGGGCCGATGCCGAAAGCACGCCGCTCACGCCGGCAGTTCTGCCTCCCACGCGTGATAGCCATAGACCCAGTCGGCGTTGCCCTGTTGCTTCATCCATTCGTTGGCGAGGGACTGGCGCTGGATCTCTGCCGTGCGGTCCATGCGGGCGGCTTCGTAACGCCGGAGCGCCGCGGGCGCCGTCTCCCAGGTGGCGCCATCGAGCGCACGGGCAAGCACCACCGCATCCTCGATCGCCATGCACGCGCCCTGGGCCATGAAAGGCACCATGGGGTGGGCCGCATCGCCGAGCAGGGTCGCGTGGCCGGTCGACCAGGCGGGCATGGGTTCGCGCACGTGCAGTGCTGACTTGGTCACCTCCGTACAGGCGTCGAGCAGCGCACGCGCCTCCGGATGGAAGCCACTGTAGACCTCGCGCAGTTCCGCGACGTCGCCACGAAGAGTCCAGCCCTCATCGGTCCAACCCGTCTGCGGCGTGGTCGCGAAGATGAAGATTTCCTCGCCGTGGGTCAGCGGGAAGGTGACGATCTGCACATCCGGCGTCGGCCCCCACCATTTCGTGAAAGCGTCCAGGTCGGGTATGTCGGCGACCGCAGACCGCGGCACCACGGCGCGATAGGAGACCAGGCCGGTAAATTCAGGTTTGTCCTGGCCGAAAAGCGCAGTGCGCACGGGCGAATGGATGCCGTCCGCGCCGATGGCGACATCGACCAGTTCAGACGGGCCGCCGGCAAAGTGGATCTCGGTCGTGCTGCTCCTTTCGCTCAGGCCGGTAACGCGGCGGCCGAGGTGGATATGATCGGCCGGCACCTGGTCCTCTAGCGCCTTGAGCAGGTCCGCGCGGTGCAGGGTCAACTGCGGCGCGCCATAGCGTTCTTCCGCCGCGTCGCTCATGGGCAGGCGCGAGGTCTCCTCGCCGGTGTCCCAGGTGCGGCTGATGCGATGGGTCGGACGCGCCGCCGTCTCTCGCAACACCTGGCCAACCCCCAGACCGTCCAGCGCGTGGACGGCATTGGGCGTCAGGTTGACATCCGCCCCGATCCGCAGGAAGGCGTCCGCCTGTTCGAAGACATGGGGATCGTGGCCGTTTTTGCGCAGCCCAATCGCCGCGCTTAGACCGCCGACGCCGCCGCCGCAGATACCAACTTTCAATCCCGCCATAAGGTGCCCCTGTTGTTTCCCGCTGTTGCATTGCGCCTGTTGCGTCCCGCCGCCATGTGGCGGGGACGCCGGTATCGAAAGGGCGATGCCCTCACATTGCCTTCAGGTATGTCTCCGCGATCTTTTTGATCTCCGCCCACTTGTCCAGACCGTTGATGCAGCGGCGGGCGTTTTTAAAGTCGCGCCCGTGCTTGTTCACATAGTCGGTGAGCTTGCGGCCCGTGAAGGCGCCGGTGGCGAAGCCGTGGACGAGGACGAACAGCGAGGGCGGGCCGTCGAGCAGCAGCTTCGGTCGGCTGACCAGGGGCATGTCGAGGATGGCGCCATACTTCTTGTAATTGTCCCGCCAGGTGAGTTGCACATAGCCTCGGCCATAGAAGGGGAAATAGCACAGATTTCGCCGCCGCCAGTCCTCGTCCTTCCAGTAGGCTTCCTTCACGGGCTTGAACGTGCCGGCGGACTCCCACTGGGCCGTCGCCCACACATAGGCGATCTGCGGTTTGAGCGGCAGGCTGAGGGCGCGGCAGACCTTGGCGATCGCCTTGCGGGTCGCCTCTGGTGTCGAGACATCCTGGAACAGCTGTTCGCGCACCGCGCTCACTGTATCGATCAGGGTGTCGCGCGCGGCACGTGTCAGCTTCTCACCCGGTTGCTCTTTGATGTCGGCCAGGAATTCGCCGAAAGCGCTGCGGGTGTTCGGGCCATATTTTCCGTCGACGGTCTTGATCGGATAGGTTAGCCAGGCGAGCGCCCGCTGGACATTGGCCAGATCGTCCTCCGACAAGGTGTCGAGCCGCGAGCCGGCGGCGATGGATGTGAGGGATTGGGGGTCGAACATGGGGCGGCCTCGGCATGTCGGATTGGGGAACGCCGAAGGTAGCACGACACCCCATGCCCCACGTCATTTTCCAGAGGGTGATTTCCCAGCCACACGGCCCCAACGGCCGCTTGCCGGGCCTGACCGGAGCCGAGCTCTCTTGAATTCGCGGTGCTGGTTAAACCAGCCGCCAACTTGGCCGAATCAGCCCCTTAAATGAGCGGTAAAAATGGTGAATTTCGGTCTGAAACCTTTGGAAAACCAGTGGAAATCCTGGAATCATCCAAATTAACCTGAACGGCGGATTAACCCCACCCTCAGACGCGGTTCAGACTGCTTGTGCGATGGTGCGGACACGATCGGGACACCCGGCGTCCGCAAAGGGCGCGTTGTTCCCGTAGATGAGATTTTACTTGAGGATAAGGATACAGAGTTATGGGATTCCACCCAGCCCTCGCCGCCAAGCTCGTGGTCGCGGCAGCGCTCCTGAATACCGCCCCTGCGGACGCTGTCCAGGACGGCGCTCAGGGCGCACTGAACCCGCCGGTTGTGATCCATGCCGCCACGGCACCAACGGCCCCTCAGCATGCCTCTGAGGGCACCGATTCCGGCGCACATTTCCTGGTCACATCGTTCCGGCCCCAACCGATACGGCCCTATACCCAGCCGGTGACGCGCCGTTGCCTGATGCCCCGGCTCAACCTGTCACACGAAGCAGCGAAGCTTGGTCTCGGGGGCTACACCCGTGTCAGCTATCAGGGCGCCAAGACCTACACGCCCCGCTGCATCCGGATGCTGTATTTCTCCGCCTGCAAGGGCGCCACGCGCCATCGTGTGATCGTCCGGTTCATCCAGGGGCGGCGGTCGGTGGTGGCCATGCGCACCGGGCTCTGCGTGACAGCCCGCCCCCGGGCCTGAGCCTATGACCTTGGGCCTGATCCATTGCCTGACCAAATGCGGGCTGGCTCGACCAATTGCGGGTCATCTCCATTCGCGCTAGGTTTCAGTTTCTGATTTCAGAACAGAGGCGACGGCCATGGCTGACAGCAACCCCGAGACGCCCACCGAAACACCGACGGAAACACCGACGGTCATTCACCACGACGACGTGTCGTTGGAGCATTTTCCTGACGGCGCCACCTACCAGACCCTGGTGGGTGATGAAGAAGGCGCGCCGCCGGTACGCATCGGCATCCAGACCTCGCCGCCGGGCTACGCCACCCCCCACCATTCCCACCCCTATACCGAGATCCTGACGATCCTGGAGGGTGAAGGCGTCGCCTGGATGGATGACGGCGCGGAGACCCCGCTGAATCCGGGCATGACCGTGGTGCTGCCGGCCTATGTGCGCCATGGCTTCCGCGTCACGGGTGAGGCCAACCTGGTCACCTATGGCCTGCATGTGTCGCCGGACCGGGTGGTGTATATTCACGACGGCAGTCCAGAGAACGCCGGCTACCCGGAGTGAGCCGACCGCACTACGCCCCGCGGGGGTTGATCGGCGTTCTGACCCCCCAGGCCAATACAAATGTTGAAGGCGAGTTTCCCCGGTTGCTGCCGGAAGGCTACGGCATGATAACCGGACGGCTGACCAGCCCCGCAACCGTGATGGACGACCGGCTGGTGGCTTATCTCGACAATCTCACACCCCTCCTCGCCCAGTTCGGCGCCGCGCCGCTGGAGGCTGTGGCCTTTGCCTGCACCGGCTCGTCCTACCTGAAGGGCGCGGTGTTCGAGGACGACGCGGTCAGCGCAGCGTCAGCCCAGGCGGGCGCGCCGGTGATCACCAGCGCCCTGGCGCTGGTGGCCGCGTTTGAAACCTTCGGCGCGGGGCGGCTTGGGCTGATCTCGCCCTATCATGCCTCCCTGACCGCGGCGAGCCTGACCTATTGGGAAAGCCGGGGGCTGGACGTGGCGGAAGTTGAGATCGATCTGGGCGAGTCGTCGACGGACCATCCCATCTATGGCCTTGCCGCAGACGCGGTGCGGCCGGCGGTCCAGCGGCTCAAAGCCAGCGCGGTGGATGCAATCGTGATTCTGGGCACCGGGTACCCCAGCCTCGAGACCCTGGCATGGGCCGCAGATCTTGCAGGCCCACCGCTCCTGTCCAGCAACCTCGCCCTGGCCTGGCGCACCGTCGCCGCCGTGGATGGTCGCGCACCCGACGCGGCCGATCTGATGGACTGGGTCGCCGCAAAGCATTGGCGGCACCGGCTTTAGGCGGAACAGGCTGTAAGCCTGCCGGTCAGGCTACCTGCTCAGCTTTCCGCAAGCCCTCGATCATCGAACTCTTGAGCAGGAACGCGTGCGCGCGCGCGGGATCGCCGGCGATCGCCTGCAGCCGCCGCAAGGCATCCGTGCGGGCGTCCTCTGCGGTGTCGTGCATGCGGGCGCGGTTGTCATCAGCCTGGGCAAGGATGTCGTCTCGCGCCACCGGCCGGCGCTCCGCTTCATAGCCGTCGATTGCCCGGGCCTCGCCGTCATTCATCCGCACGATGCGCCGGACCAGGGCGAAGGCGTCGTGGATGCCGCCATTCATGCCCATGCCGCCCTTGGGACTGTTCAGGTGGGCCGCGTCGCCGGCGATCACCAGCCGGCCGGCGCGATAACTGTCGGCGATGCGCCGATGCACCCGGTAGGCGCGCTTTTCGAGGATTTCGATCTCGCCGATGTCGGGTGATATCTCGTCCAGATGGCGCTGGATGGCAGCCGGCTCCAGGGCGGCCTCGGGGTTTTTGGTATCATCAGGGTAGAAGCTGCATCGCCAAACATCCGGCAGGTGCAGGAGCGAGAAGGTGCCGCCGGCCTTCCAGATATAGTTGACGCCGGAGAGGCCTTCGAGAACCTGCTCGAAGGCGAAGGGCGTGGTGGTGAGAATGGTGATTTCCGGATAGGCATCGCCCTCGAAGGCTGCGCCGATGGCTTCGCGCACCACGCTGCGTGACCCGTCACAGCCGACCACCAGGTCTGCTGACAACCGCTCGCCGCCCGCCAGTGTCACCCTGGCCGCGGTGCCATCCTGTCCGGCTTCCACCACCTGTGCACCGAAACGCAGCGTTGCCTGTCCGTCGAGCCGGGCCGCCATGATCTCACAATAGGCCGACTGCTCGCATTGCAGGCGGTAGGGATGATCGGTGTCGTCCTTCAGGACAGACAGATCGAATTCGGCCTTCTCACCGGTCTCGTGAATGCGGATCTGCCATGTGGGCGTGATGCGCCCGCGGGCCAGCAGCGCGTCGGTGATCCCCGACGGCCCCAGTTTGTCCAATGTCGGAGGATGCCAGGTGGACGCCCGCAGGTCCCGGGGCAAGGATGGCTCGGCTTCGAGCACGGTCGTGTCGATGCCGGCCTCTGTCAGGAGAAAGGCAGCGGTCAGGCCCACAGGGCCCGCGCCCACAACGATGGCGGTGTTGATCTTCACAGCGTCTCCTACCCGGCTGCGTCAGCCTACGCTAGCGGCGGGCCAGCCGGCGCCGCAATGGAAAAGGCCGCCGCGGGCGCCCGCAGCGGCCTCCTCCCAGCCCCTCTCCCGTTCAGGAAGCCAGCTTGAACTTCGGATCCGTGTACTGGGCGTTACTCGCGTGCGCACCCGCGATCTGATCCTTGACGTTTTGCGGCGTCGGCGGCAGGTCCTCGTCCCAGTGATTATATTCGTCGACACCGCGCAGCAGCCGCGCCGGACGCCGGTCGAGAGTCGATTCCACATGGGGTGGGATCAGGAAGAAGGAGAAGCCGTAACGCGGCGAGTCTGAATTGTTCGGCCCCGAGGCGTGCGCCATCCGCCCGTGATGCATCGAGAACTGGCCGACCTCGAGTTCCATATGGACGGATTTGTCCTCGTCCATGTCCGGGATGGTCTGGCCGCGGCCCAGCATGTTTTTCTTTTCGCCTTCGGCAACGCCCGGCTCGTCCTCGCCGGTCTCGTAATGGTCGAGGCCATCGCGATGGGACTCCGGCATGACGCGCAACACACCGGTGTGCTTGTTGGCCGGGGTGAGCGCCAGCCAGAAGGTGATCATGTCGTGCGGGAGGCAACCAAAGTAGGCCGAATCCTGATGCCAGGAGACGAAGGTGCCGTCAGCGTGGGGCTTGATCCAGAAGCGCGATCCGAATGCCATGATGTTAGGACCGATCAGATCCTCAGCATAATCCAGGATGTGGGAATCAGCGATCAGATCCCAGGCTTCCGGGAAAACGCAATGGCCCTTCAGCTTGAAAAAGGCGGCGGAGAGGTTGTGCTCTTCTTCGAACCGTTCGCACGCCTTTACAAGGTCGGCGCACCGCTCTTTGGAAATGCCATCAAAGGGGTACATGAATCCCTGATCATAGAATTGATCGACCTGTTCCTGCGTCAGCAACTTGCCCATGACGATAGATCCTCCAAAACCTGCTTGACCTGACTAACCACGACTCGAGAGGAGTGGGTTTTCCAATGAAACTATTAAATACACAAAATTGAGGATATTGTCACCGCCGTCGGCGCTGTGTTCCGGACAATGGACACGGTCGGCGCAGGCGTTTGCGGCTTGAGGGAGTGAGCTATGTCTGGAAATGGCGCGAATGGTGCTGCCGCCCCGCTACAGGGCGTGCGTGTGGTCAATCTGGGAATTGGATGGCCGGGCCGCGTGGCGGCGATGCTGCTGGCCGAACAGGGCGCGGATGTGATCGAGATCATCGAGCCGGGCCGCAACACAAATCCTGCCGACCCGCTGATGAACCGGGGCAAACGGCTGATTGACGCCGACCTGAAGGACATGGGCGCGCGGCAGCAGGTTCAGAATCTCGCCGCCAGCGCTGACATTGTCATCGAGAATATGCGGCCAGGCACCGCCGCACGCCTGGGCGTCGACTATCAGACCCTGGACGGGATGGCAGAGTCCTCCGGTGGTCTCGTCTATGTCTCCCTGCCTGGCTTTGCCGAGGGTGACCCCAACCGCGAAATTCCGGCCTGGGACGGCGTGGTCAATGCCGCCACCGGCGTCTACACAGACATCAGCCCGCTCGGCCGCCTTCTCGGCGGCGACCCGGTCTTCACGGCAATCCCCATGGCCTCCGCCTATGGCGGCGTGCTCGGCGCGCTCACCGCGTCGCTCGCCCTGCATCAGCGTCAGGTGAGCGGCATGGGCCAGCGGCTGGAAGTGCCGTTGGCGGATGCCGTCATGTCCGCCATGGCGCTGCTGATTGCCGAGATCGAGGGCCAGCCCTGGCGCTACAACTTCCCGATGGTCGACCATGTGATGATGGACATGGTCTTCCCGATTCTTCGGGATCTGAGCGCCCACATGACCGAAGACCATGTGGACATGGTCGCCGAATATCTGAAGAGCATCAGCCATCCGGCGCTCAATTTCTATGAAGGCTCGGACGGACGTATCCTGTTTGTCTGCGGCTTCGACCATGTCTATCAGACGCGCATGTTCATGCAGGTGGTCGGCGTCTACGACCGCGCAATCGCCGAGGGCATGGTCTGCGACACGCCCTTTTCCGAGAGCGAGGACGGCAACAACATCAACAAGGCCGCGGCGCTGAAACCCGAATTGCGCAGCCGGCTGATCGGCATGATTGGCGACGCCATCAGGAAAAAGCCCGCCCGCGAATGGGAAGATCTGCTGCGCGACGCCAACGTCCCGGCGACCGTTGTCCAGACCACTCAGGAATGGCTGGCGGACACCACGCTCAACCAGGCCGGCGTCACCACCGATGTGGAAGATGAAGATGCAGGCTCTGTGCGTCAGCCGGGCCGGTTCATCACTCTCTCCAATGGCGCCCGACGCTCCCCTGCCCTCAAGGGCGGCGTGAAGGCAATCGATGCCGACTGGACCCGGCCGGCCATCGAACGGCCCGCCGCTAATGCCGCGGCCAACGAAGTTGCCACAGGCGGCATGCTCGACGGCATCAAGGTTCTGGATTTCTCGAACATCATCGCCGGCCCCGCCGCCGGCCGCACCCTCGCCGAGCATGGCGCAGATGTGGTGCGGGTGGACTCGCCTGCGCCCTTGGCTGGGCCCTATGCCACGATGTGGTTCGGCGTCGATGTCAATCAGGGCAAGCGCGCCATCATCCTCGACCTGAAGACCGCGGACGGTCAGGCGGCGCTGGCGAAGCTGGTGAAACAGTCAGACGTGGTGCTGCACAACTATCTGGACAAGTCGGCCGTCTCCCTCGGCATCGATTACGACAGCCTGGCGGCGATCAATCCGGAGATCATTTCCTGCCAGGTAGGCGCCTGGACCGGTGCGGAAGGCGGCGACTGGTCCGGTGACCCGGCCTTTGACCCGGTGCTGCAGGCCGCCACTGGCATCATGTCCCGCTACGGCACTCCGCAGCAGCCGACGCTCCACGCCATCGCCTCCTGTGTCGACTATATGACCGGCTTCCTGGCCACCCTCGGCATCACCCAGGCGCTGATCGCGCGCCGGGCCGGCCATGGCGGCAGCTTCGTCAGCACATCTCTCGCCATGGGCGCGCAGCTTGTGCAGTTCCCCTTCATGGTCAGCCATGCCGGCTGGCAACCCGGCGACGAACCATCCGGCCAGTTGGCGAAGGGCGAGGGTCCTGAGCAATCCCTCTATCCCACCGCAGACGGCTGGGCCTTCATCGGCTGCCGCCCCGGCGACAGCGCGGCCCTCGCACAGGCACTCGGCGCATCCGAGGCAAGCTGGGATGCAATTGCGGCGGCGACCAAATCCATCCGCTTCACCGACCTGCAGGGCAAGCTCGCCGACCTGCCCGGCGCCGGCGCCATGCCGTCAACCCGCCTCGATGCCATCCGCGCCGACCGCACCACGGACGATGACGCCACAGCGTCCAATTGGCTGAACAGCGGCTCGTTCCTGTTGAAGCGTGGCGACCATCCTTCGGGCTATCGCACCACCATCCCACTGCCCACCTGGATCCGGCCGGAGAAATCGCCCGTCAAACACCTCCACCCTGCCCCCGCCCCCGGCGAGAATACCGCGGAAGTGTTGGCCGAGGCCGGCCACAGCCCGGACGAGATCGCGGCGCTGGTGGAGGGCGGCGGCGCCCGCACCAACTGGGGCGTGTTGAACAACTATCTGCCGCTTTAGACCTGTATCGGGTTGGTCTCGAAGTGCCGGCGCATCAGAGCCGCCAACTCCTCCGGCTGTTCCTCCGGCACGAAGTGGCCGCTTTCCGCAACGACGGCGCCGGTGACCTGTTCGGCAATCTCGCGGAGTGACTCCTCAGGCTCGGTGCCGCGGCCGCGGGACCCGGCACGGCCTCCGCCGACAGCGAGGACGGGCATGGGCAGGCGGAAGCCTGACTCCTTGATCGCGATATTGGCGGCCTTGTTGGCGGGAATGTTGCGGTAGTAGCTGAAGCCCGACCGGAGCGCGCCCGGCTGGGTATAGGTCCGGAGGTATTCGTCGATGTCTTCGTCGCCGATGGCGTCCGGCTGGTAGCTGAATTCGCGGTAGAACCAGGAAAGATATTCCCGCTCCCGCCCCTGGACCAGTGCTTCCGGCAGGTCGGGCGTCATGTGGAAGGCGTGGTGCCAGCGTTTACCGCCCTGGCTCACATCGGGGCCCAGGCCCGGCACGGTGACATCGACGATGGTGAAGCTGGCCACCGCCTCACTCGCCGCGACGGCCAATGCAAATCCGGTCGGTCCGCCCCAGTCATGGCCCACGAGATGATAGCGGCTGATGTCCAGATGGTTCGCCATCAGCTCGTTGAGGTCGCCGGCAATCGTTTTGCTGTCATAGCCGTCCAGCGGGCGGCTGCTGTCGCCCAGACCGCGCATATCAGGCGCGATTAGCTGGTAGTCATTCGCCAGCAGACCCATCACATGCCGCCATTCGAACCAGGTTTGCGGCCAGCCATGCAGCAACAACACAGGCGGCGCGTCCGCGGGACCGGCGGTCACATAATGCATGACCACGTCGCTCAGGCGGATTTTGTGGTGGGTGAACTCGGCGGGCATGGGCGTCTCCCTTTCGCTGGGGAGATAGTAGATTGCGACCCGGTGGTCGTCATATGTGTTGTCTTGTCCCCGGCGCTCCCTTTGATCGGCCGGGGTGGCGTAAACCTTTCACACCGCCACGGACGCCGCCACGCGATCCGGGGACCAAAGGCAGTACGCACAGGTGTTCAAAGGGCGCATGGACCTCGCCAACGATGTTTTCTAAAATTGATTAGAAAACTGCCAGAGAAATAGAGAGCGCCATGACGGCAACGGACGACACGCAATCGGATTTCGACGCCATCGTCGTCGGCGCGGGCTTTGCAGGCATGTATATGCTGCATCGGCTGCGCGGACTGGGGATGCGCGCGCGGGTGTTCGAGGCGGGCGGCGGGGTCGGCGGCACCTGGTATTGGAACCGCTATCCGGGCGCCCGCTGCGATGTTGAGAGCATGTTCTACTCCTACCAGTTCGACGACGAACTGCAGCAGGAGTGGGACTGGTCCGAGCGCTACTCGCCCCAGCCTGAAATTCTCGACTACGCCAACCATGTGGCCGACCGCTACGACCTGCGCCGGGACATTCAGTTCAACACCCGGGTCATCTCCGCCCACTGGAATGATGCGGCGGAGCTGTGGACCGTCCAAACGGAAGAAATCGAGTCGGGCGAAAGCAGCCGCGTCACGGCCCGCTTCTGCATCATGGGCACGGGCAACCTGTCATCCGCGAACATGCCGGCGATTGAGGGACGCGACAGCTTTGCCGGGCCGCTTTATCACACCGGCCAGTGGCCCCATGAGGGCGTCGACTTCACCGGCCAGCGGGTCGCCGTGATCGGCACCGGCTCGTCAGCCATCCAGTCGATCCCGGAGATCGCCAAGCAGGCGGATCACGTGACGGTGTTCCAGCGCACCGCGAACTATGCGATCCCGGCCTGGAACCAACCGATGGCTCCTGAGATGCGTCAGAGCATCAAGGACAACTATGCCGACCTGCGCGCTGAAGCTGCCAGCATGCTGAGCTGTAACATCATCTATCCAGCGGGCGACTCGGCGCTCACGGTGGATGGGGCGGCGCGCCGCGCAGAATATGAGGAACGCTGGAAGGAAGGCGGCCTCGCTTTCATTGGCACGTACCGCGACCTCTTGAGGGACGCAGCAGCCAACAAAACGGCCGCCGACTTCGTCAAGAGCAAGATTGGCGAGATCGTCAAGGACCCGGATGTGGCGGCAAAGCTCATGCCCACCAACATCATCGGCTGCAAGCGCCTGTGTGTGGATACGGACTATTACGATACCTACAACCGCAACAATGTCGAGTTGGTGACCGTCGCCGACACGCCCATCGAGAAGATCACGCCGGAGGGGGTTGTGGTGGGCGGCAAGACCTTTGCCGCCGATGCTATTGTCTTCGCCACCGGCTTCGACGCCATGACCGGCGCGCTTCTCAAGATCGACATTCGCGGCAAGGACGGCGAACGCATCCAGGACGCGTGGGACGGCGGGCCGCGCACCTATCTGGGGCTGACCACCAGCGGGTTTCCCAATCTCTTCACCATCACCGGACCGGGGAGCCCGTCGGTGCTGGCCAACATGATCCCGGCAATCGAGCAGCATGTGGACTGGATCGCCGACTGCCTGGTGCATATGGAACAGACAGGGATGCGCCGCATCGACCCGGAACGGGCCGCGCAGGACGCCTGGGTCGATCATGTGAACGCCGTTGCGGACCTGTCCCTCCGCGCGACCTGTGACAGCTGGTATGTGGGCGCCAACGTTCCCGGAAAGCCGCGGGTCTTCATGCCCTATATCGGCGGTTTCCCCGACTATTGCGCGAAGTGTGATGAGGTCGCTGCCAACGGCTACGCTGGCTTCGACCTTTCCTGATCCCGCTTCGGTTTCTGCGTCTTGAGTTCGTGCGGGGACAGGCTCTGCGCGTCTGTCCAGTATGACTACCCATCGCCATAGGCGAGGGCGCTCTTGCCTACCATCAGGGGTCCTGTGCTAAACGACCCCAAATCAACAAACAACTGGGGGAAGAAACATGACAAGCCAGGACATCACCTACACCACCCGTGACGGGGAAAGCTTCGACGGACGTCTCTCGCTGCCGGACGGCGGCGGCGCGGCGCCGGGCATTCTGATGATCACCGCCATCTTCGGCGTCGACGACGAGATGAAGGAACTGGCCGACGCGTGGGCGGCGGACGGCTTCGTCGTCTCCACCCCCGACATCTTCTGGCGTCAGCAACCGGGACCGACCGCCGACATGGAGGTGGCCTTCGCCCGCTATGGCGCGTTCGACCAGGAACAGGGCATGAAGGATATTGAAGACCTCATGGCCGATCTAAAAGCGCGGCCGGAATGCAACGGCAAGATCGGCGTTCTCGGCTTCTGCTTCGGCGGGCTCTATGCCCACCTGGCCGCTGCCCGCTTGGGCGCTAACGCGGCCGGGTCCTTCCACGGCACCCGGATCGGCGAGTGCCTGAACGAAATGCCGGGACCAGACTGCCAGGTCAGCTTCCACTTCGGCGACCAGGACCATGTTGTGCCGAATGAAGAGGTGGCCGCCATCAAGGCCGCCTATGCCAGCCACCCCAATGCGGAAATCGCCGCCTATGCCGGCGCCGGCCACAACTTCGCCATGCCTTACAAGGACGGGTATGACGAAGCCGCCTGCACCACGTCGCGTGCCGCTGTTTTGGCCGCCTTCAACAAAATGAAGTGACCCGCATTCCGTAAAAAGCATTGCGTGGATTCCGGCCGACCCGAAGGAGAGCCGGGATCCACGTCCGTCCAGGCCCTAGCCGCGCAGCCCACCCATCAGGCTGACGCCTGGCCTGACCCTGCGCCGGCAAGCGCATCCTTCTCTGGGTCAAAGGTCTTGCAGGCGCTGAATCCGCGGCTGAGTTCCTCCCACAGTTTGTCGGCGCGGCCGGCGAATTCGGGAAAGTGACAGGCGGCCAGCGACAGGTACCAGATCATCAGCCCTGCAATCTTTGCGAGGCCTTCCTCCGTGCCACCCTCTGACATCATCTGGTGACGCCACAGCCGGAGCGCCCGAAAGGCGGCGTTCTCGTCCACATCCGCGGGACGTTCGAATAGATACGCATAGCTATCCTGGCCACTGTCGCTGATCGTCCCGTCCTTGATCGCCTTTGCCACATCGAGCGCATCTGCGATCTGCTGGTCGGATGCCTCGGCGAGCTGCGCCAGGTACAGGTTGAACATGGCGTCCAGCTCGGGCGCCATACGCTTGCGGAAGGATTTGAACAAATGGAGCATGGGAAAGTCCGGTCAGCAGAACTTGCCGGCGCCGATTTCCTGGAGACAGATTGAGCGGGTGACAACACCGCTGGCCTTGTCCCTGCTTGGCTTGAACATCTGGTACTTAATGCCAGCGATCTCAAGCTTCTGGTATCGGTCACCCAGGAACAGCGCCTGTACTTTCTGATAGGCGCCAGGTGTAAATTTTTTCACGAGTTTCCGAAGCGCAGTGAGAACCGCAGCCCGGTCGGGGTGGTCCGCCAGCGCGGCAAGGTCACCTTTGTAGGCCCATGTCAATGAGTACCAGCCGACGCGGGCGCTGGTATCTCCCCGGCTTTGCATCCACAGCTTGCCGGTGCGGCCTTTGCCCAGGCTGCACTCAATCGCGCTCGGCCGCCCATAACGGACGCGCAGGAACTCGCACTTGAACACGGACGGAAGTTTCGTCACTTCATTGAAGAAGGTGCCGAAGATTTTCAGGTCCTCGGCAGCCGCCGGTAGCGCCATTGTGATGCCTGTCGCCAATGCTGCTCCGCGCAGTCCACGCTGGAACCACGTTCGCCTTTTGCTCATTCCGCAGCAGCGGCGTGGCGGTTCGCTTTCCAGTCGTTCCACTTGCCCATCAACTCGTGGGCGCGGGCGCCATGGTCATCAAAAACGGCCTGTTCCTTCGCTTCGGTTGACGCAAACTCCAGCCGATAGCCATTGGGGTCATGGAAGTAGATCGACTGGAACATGCCGTGGTCAATCGGCCCTTCCACCTCGACCCCCTTGCCCTGCAGGCGCTTCTTCCACGCCTCCAGCGCCGTGTGATCGGCGACGCGCATGGCGAAATGCAGGTCCATGCCCCAGCGGGTCTTGAACAGCTCGTCCGGATCGTCTCCCGGGTGGTCGATCACCTCGAAGAAAGCGATGTGGCTCGGCTTGTCCGGGTCGCCGCTGCCGATGTCGAAAAAGATGTGCAGATAGTCGACCGGCTCGCCCGTGGTCGGGTGCGTATCGATATGCAGCGCCAGGGTCAGCGGAAAGCCGACCACGTCTTCGTAAAAGACACGCGTCTCTTCCGCGTCGCGGCAGCGATAGGCCGAATGGTCAAGGCCATAGACAGGCGGTTGCGCCGGATCTTTCGGATTAAGGGTCATCGTAAATCTCCCGCAGAAACTATGTCGCCAATCCTGATCGCCCTACTCGCTTCGATCAAGGCAGAGATGTCAGGTGCCCGGCTGGTGGACCACTGGGCAGCGATTGATACAATTTACAGGAACGAGGCCCAACCGCCAATTGGCCATGTTGCGCCGAGGTTTTCCCGGGACTAGCCATCCGCGTCGATCAGCTCCTGCAATATGCGCTTATAGGCAGCGGGACCCTTGTCGATGCCGAGCAGTACAGGGGCAACGCCTTCCGCTTCCGCCGCATCGCGGCGAAGCTGTTGCGCCTCGATCATCGGCGCATCCTGCTCCGCGAAGGCGATCCGGCGCAGCTCGGTCAGCCGGTCCCGCAACTCTTCCGCCCTGCCCTCCGGCGCGGGTAACGGATTCTGACGCACGGCAGCGAAGTGGTAGAAAGTCGTCCGGTCGGTTTCCGGGGTCAGAAAATGATGTCCGTAGATGCCGGTGCCCGCCTCTCGCGGCGCACCGGGGTCGGTGACCCCCGCGTCGTTGACCATGCAGCCCGGCGCATCCCAGGTCATGACGTTCCACAGATCGACCCGCCTACCATCCTGCTTGTAGAGCAGGTCGAACATGCCGGGCACGGGAACATCGGCCATCAGCCGGCCGACCCGCAAGCGAGAGCCGTCGCGCTTTACATCGATTTCGGCCGCAATCGTGTCTTCGTTGCCCAGGATGCCTTCATGCAGGAAGGAGACATGGCTGAGATCGAGCAGATTGTCGGTGATGAGCTCGTAATTCGCGGCCATTGTGATGCCGTCGCGGGCGCTGACCTGCGCTTCCGCGTCCGGATCAAGCATCGGATAGGCCGGGATCGCGCTTGCATCTGCCCGCGCGGGGTCGCCCATCCAGATCCAGAGAATCGAATGCCGTTCCACCAGCGGGTAGGCGCGGACCGGCGCCTTGGGAGCCGTGCCATGGGGATTGTGTACGCAGGCGCCATCAGTGGAAAACTCCAGGCCGTGATAGGCGCATTTCACACGGTTTCCGTCCACCAGCCGGCCACGGCTGAGGGGCGCGAAACGGTGCGGACAGCGGTCTGAAAGGGCGTGCGGGGTCCCTGTCGCATCGCGGAACAAGACCACGGGTTCGTTAAGGAATGTTCGGGCAAGCATTTCGCCCGGACCGAGTGTTTCGGCCCAAGCCGCCACATACCAGGTGTTCCGCAGAAATTTCATGGACCTGCTGTTTTCGTATTCGTCGCTCTGCTTGCAGAGCGGTGATTGATATCCAAAGCGGGCCATGCATATCACGCTTGGCTGCGACACTCATCTCATGAGAAAACCACCCCGACTTAATCAGGGGAAATGGCGGAAATGACCGATCAAACATTACGGCTTTGGGGAATGCGCACACCGCGTCCGATGCGGCCGCTCTGGATGCTGGAAGAATACGGACTGGACTACGACTATCGGGCTATTGGGTCGCGCACCGGGGAAACCAAGACCGAGGAGTATCTGGCGCTCAATCCCAAGCACAAGATCCCGACCCTCGAGCATGGCGACTTTGTGCTGACCGAGAGCGGTGCAATCGTCAACTACATCGCCGAGCGATTCGAGGCGCCGGATACGTTCTATATGCCCGACACCGTCGAGGGCCGGGCGCGCATGATGGAATGGACCTTCTTCATCCTCATGGAAATCGACGCGCTGGGCATCTATGTCGTCCGCCGCCATCTGGACCTGGGTGATCTCTATGGCCATGCCGAGAACGTGGTCCAGTCAGCCAGGGAATACGTCACCAACGGCCTGACCAACGCCCTCAAGGTATGGCCTGAGGAACAGGACTATCTCCTTGAGGGCGGTTTCAGCATTCCCGATATCCATCTCGGGTCCATGGTCGGCTACATGCTGGCAAGGGATATAGACGTGCCGGACCGCGTCCTGGCGCACTTTGAACGGTGCCAGGCCCGACCCGCCTACCAGAGGGCGAATGAGCTCTGCTATCCAGGCGGCGGGTCAGCACCGTAGATTTTACATCCTGAAGATTTAGCGTCCTGATCGCCCCGCCCAAGGCGGCGTGCGACGGCTTGAGAGGAACCAAATATGACAGACCAAGAGGTGCCCGGCGGAATCGTCGAGCTCGACGAACTTGAGATTTTGGTCGTCGTCGACAACGAAACCGATACGCTCTCAAGCGTCGACGATGGCGTGCCGCAAATCCCGGAGATTGTGCAGCACGCAGCCCGCACCCCGCCCAGCCGAACCTTTGAGGGGCGCGAGTGCAAGGTGGTCTTCGACCAGCTCTGCTGTGCCTGCCACGGCCTCTCGGTACTGGTTACCGGGCGCCTTGGCGACACGCAGCACACCATGCTGTTCGATGTCGGCCCCTACCCTGACCTTTGGCTCGACAATGCCCGGCGGCTCGATGTTGACGTCGCCGAAATTGAAGGGGTTTTCCTCTCCCACTGGCATTTCGATCACAGTGGCGGGTTCCCACCGGTGGTGGCGGCGATCGCCAAGGCCCGGGCGGATGCCGGCCTGCCACCGCCTTGGGTTGATCTCCACCCTCGACGGCCCGACCAGCGCGGCCTCCTGCTGCCGAATGGTGACATGGCCATGTTGCCGAACGAGCCAACAATCGGCCAGATCGAGGACGCTGGCGGCACGGTGGTAACCCACGCCACAGCCCACGCGCTTTGTGACGGTTTTTTCTTCGGCAGTGGCGAAATTGCGCGGGTCACCGAATATGAGACCGGCCTGGCCGGCCATCACAGCTTCTATGGCGACGAGGGCGAAGAAGACCCGATGATCATGGATGAACGGTTCATCGCCGCCCGGGTCAAGGGCCGCGGCCTGACGGTCTTCTCCGCCTGCTCCCACGCCGGCATCATCAACGTGTGCCTGGACGCCCAAACCAGCTTTCCGGAAACACCCATCGACACGGTCCTGGGTGGCTATCACCTGGCCGGCAAGGTGATGGAAATGCGTATCGAACCGACGGTCGCCGACCTTGAAGCGCGCATCGATCCGCGGTTAGTCGCACCGGGCCATTGCACGGGCTGGCGCGCCAAGGCCCGGCTCGCCGACACCTTCGCCCCCGGCCGCTACGCGCCCAGTGTCGTCGGCACCATGTACCGGTTGATGGCTGAAGCGGGCTAGGCGCTAGCCCCAGAGCTTCTTGGTGGCGATCTCCGCACCCTGCACCATGGCCTCGAACTTGGCCCAGATGACTGTCGGGTGCACCTCCGTGTGATAGCAGGCCTGGGAGGAGAAGCCACAGTCGGCGCCGGCAATCACATTTTCGCGGCCAACGATGTTGGCGAAGCGCACCAGCCATTCGGCAATCAGCTCCGGATGCTCGACGATGTTGCTGGCGTGGGTGATCACTCCCGGCATGATCGCCTTGCCGTCCGGCAGCTTGCTGTCTTCGAAGACGT
This sequence comes from Alphaproteobacteria bacterium, assembly GCA_021776685.1. Lineage (GTDB taxonomy): Bacteria > Pseudomonadota > Alphaproteobacteria > Bin65 > Bin65 > JAJFFJ01. Next base: position 19,162 of record JAJFFJ010000130.1, on the reverse strand, counting down.
GGTAGTCGTGCTCGTGGCGCGGGTTCGCGGCTTCGAAAGAGTAGATGCTGGCGTTGATCCGGTAGATATGGTCGATCACCTCGCCGAGCTGTGGCTCGAAGATTCGCGGCCCCTCGTTGATGCCGTAGCAGGTATGGAAACGAATCTGCTCTTCCGGCAGGCCGCGGAGCGCGTGGTTGATGCTCTCCACATACATGTCTGCCTTCCGCACCTTGGCTTTGTCGTCCAGGTCCGGGGTGCCGAAAATGTCGGACAGGAACGGGTCGTCGATCTGCACGTCGAAGCCGGCATCGATGATGGCCGAATATTCCGCGCGCATGGCCTCGCCCAGGGCCTGGAAAAAGTCGTCCTCGGAGTCATAGAATTCATTGAAGCCGACGCCGCTGGGCGCGGTCGACGGCATGAAAACACCGGCAACATCCAAGCCATCAATCGCGGACTTGAGGTTGGCGATATCGCGCGTGACTGCCTCCTCGCCCGTATAGGTCACCGGCGCGACGCAGAAGAGCGGTGGCACCGGGGCCACATTGCCGCCCATCATCGCGCGGGCGAAATACTCTTCGTAATATTCGGGAAAGGCTTGACGCTCGGCCTCATAAAAGGCGCGCTTGACCTCAGGCCGCGGCTCCAGACCGCCGAGACGTTCCTGTGCGTAGACGAAAAATCCCGGCTTGGAGGCCTCCCCGTCCGTGACAATGTCGATGCCGGCGTCTGCCTGCTTCTTGACGATTTCCGCCACCGCCTCTGTCACACGCTGCTGATAGGCGGCTTCGTCCGGCTGCTCCCCTTCACCGGTCAGCCGCGCCTTCATCATGTCGAGCAGGTCGTGGGGCCGCGGCAAGCTGCCGACGTGGGTGGTCATGATCCGATTGGTGTCGCGTTTCATTACTTTCTCCCCCGCTAATTTGAACGGTCTATAGAAAGCGCCGGCAGGTGGCAGGTCAAGGTTTGGCCTCGGCGACCAGAGGTGGCAGGATGCGGGAAGCCTTCAACGAAAAGGAATATTGCACCATGATCCCCCCCAATCTCGATTTTCTGGCCATCGTCGTTGCTGCTGCGGCGAGCTTCATCTTCGGGTCGATCTGGTATATGGCGCTGGCAAAGCCGTGGGCCGGGGCCCAGGGCAAATCTGCCAGCGACTTCAAGCCGTCGCCCGGGCCCTTCCTCACCGCCATCATTGCGCAGCTGGTTATGGCCTTCATCCTGGCGGTAATCATCTCACTGATCGCCAGCACTGGCGACGCCATCAAGAACGGATTGATTACGGCGGCGATGCTCTGGCTCGGCTTTGTGGTCACCACCATGTGTGTGAACCACGCCTTTCAGGGCGCCAAGGCCGGCCTCACGTTGATCGACGGCGGACATTGGCTCGGCGTGATGCTTGTGCAGGGGCTGGTGCTGGGGCTGTTCGCCGGCTAGGCGCAATCGCCCTTTTTGCTGATCAAAGCTTTGAGGGCATCCAGCTTCGGGGATTTGAAATTTTCCCGCCAGATCAGCAGGGTTTTGATCCGGGAGTAGCGTTTGGGGAGCTTATGAAGGCGGAACTGTCCTTCGGTTGCGATCATGTCCAACACAGACCTCGGCACGACCGCATAGCCGGTGCCGCCTGATACGCAGGCTAGCATGGCCAGGTAGGAGCCCACGGACAGAATGGCACCGGGCTTGATCCCCTCTTCCGCCACCCATTCCTGGAGATACTGGCGATAGGCGCAGCCCTGTTCAAACGCGACGATGGTTGACCCCGTCAGGCCCTGAGGATTGCGCAAAGGTGGAAACGATGCTGGCGCGACGAGCACCAACTGCTCCTCGAACACCGCGAGGGACTCGGCACCCTCAATGGTCAGGGGCTCCGCGATAAAAGCCACATCAATCTCGCTGGCCTGCAGGCGGCGGCTCAATCCGCCGGCGGTGTCAACCTCCACATGGATCTGAACCTTTGGATTCTGGGCATGATAGGCCGATAGGATCTTTGGCAGGCGGGACGCGGCGGTGCTTTCCATGGTGCCAATACGAAAGTCACCGCTTGGCGCCGTCGCTGTGACCGCGTCGACCGCTTCGCTGGAAAGGGAAATCAGCCGGTCGGCATAGGCCAGGAGGATGCGGCCTTCGTCTGTCAGGTTGAGCCCGCGGGCGCCCCTGACAAACAATTGGGTCCCAAGCTGCTCTTCCAGCTGTTTGATACGCGTGCTGACGTTGGACTGGACCCGGTTCAGCTTGACGGACGCGGCCAGAATACTGCCTTCAATCGCCGCCTGACGAAACATGTCCAGCGCCGACAGACTGAGTTCGGATACATTTCTCATAATCAGAAACCTCATATATCAATAATTCGTTTTTAAAGAATTCTTGCCTGCTGTAAAGCTGGAATTATCAGTTCACAACCGGCACCCGACTAATGAACCACGACCCGGCGCTTCGCACCGCACTGCTCGGCTTCGCCATCCTGGTCTTCGCGATGGGTGTCGGCCGCTTTGCCTTCACGCCGCTCCTGCCGCTGATGGAGGCAGAAGGACTGATCACCATCGGCGGCGGCGGTGTGCTCGCCTCCGTCCACTTCGTCGGCTATGCGGCAGGGGCGATGCTCGCAGGGTTTTTGCGGACGTCCCCGAGAGCAACCTTGACCCTTTCCCTGTCGCTCATCGGCCTGTCGACGGCCGCCATGGGCATTACCAGCAGCGCGGAAGCATGGGCCATCTGGCTCATCGCGCGGTTCGTGGCTGGCGTGGGCAGTGCCGTCGTCCTGGTCATTGTCAGCACCCATCTCGTCCGGGCGCTCGCCAGCCACGGGCGAAGCAATCTCCAGGGACTGATCTTCGCTGGTGTCGGTGCCGGCACGGCGCTGGTGGGATTTGCCACGCTCGGGTTCCTGGCCCTGGATCTGTCGAGCAGTGTTGGCTGGCTGCTTTTCGGGATCGCGACAATTGCAGCTGCGGGACTGGCCTGGTGGCAGGCGCCCGCCCCGACTTCTGCCCCTGTGCCCGTTCCCATGCACGCCCCCACACCTGACCTGCCAACCGCGCCGGTAAAGGCTTCAGATAAGCAAACATGGCGGATCATCGTGCCCTATGGCGCGATGGGCGCGGGCTACATTCTTCCCGCAACCTATCTGCCGGTGATGGCGCAGCAGGCGGCCGCCTCACCTCTCGTCTACGCCTGGGGCTGGCCGGTTTTTGGGATGGCAGCTGCCCTGTCGACCCTGTTTGCCGCCCGCCTGAACAAGACATTCACAAACCGCCAAATCTGGATCACCTGCCAGGTGATCACGGCGGCGGGTCTGGTGCTACCGGCCCTCTGGCCCGGCCTTTTGTCGGTTGTTGTTGGCGGCATCTGCGTGGGCGGGACGTTCATGGTTATCACCATGCTCGGCATGAAGGAGGCCCACCGCCTGGCCGGCAACGGCCAAAGCCAACGCCTTGTCGCCGCCATGACCGCGGCCTTCGCCCTCGGCCAGATCATCGCGCCGGTGCTGGGTGGATGGGCCTATGACGCGACGCAGTCCTTTACGGCGCCGCTGCTTCTGGCCAGCGCTGCTCTGGTCGTCAGCCTCGCACCGATGGTGTCCTTCTCCGCCGGACGAAACCCGGCGTTTCGGCATTAAGCCGCGTTGGCCGCCACCACGGCCTCGTCCCACTCCAGCCCTAGGCCCGGTTTATCGGGAATCACCAGATGGCTGTCTTCCACCCGGTAGGGTTCCTGCAAAACTGCTTCTCCCCAGTCCTGCCACTCCAGCAAGTGGGCGGTCTCGGTCACACGCATCACATGGGCGGCGACTTCGGGATAGAGGTGGGTTGAGACGGGAATGCCGGCGGCGCCGGCGATCGCTGCCGCCCGCATCCAGCCCGTGACCCCGCCAATGCGCATGAAATCCGGCATGACCAGATCACAGGCCTGCATCTGGACCGCCCGATGCATGTCGCGCGGACCGTAGAAATTCTCGCCGATTTGCAGCGGCGTCTTCAGGTCGCGCGCCAGCTGAGCATACCCATCCAGGTTGTCATACTGCACGGGCTCCTCGATCCAGGCGAGGCCCAGATCGTCAATGGCGTGGCAGCGCATCAGCGCATCCGCCATGTCGAGCCCCTGGTTGAAGTCGACCATCAGCGCCATATCCTCGCCCACCTCGGCACGGACCGCATCGACGGTGGCAATATCCTCCGCCACCCGGTCCCTGCCCATGCGCAGCTTCAGGCCCTGGAAGCCGCCGCCGGAGCTTTCATCCCGCAGCTCAACCGCCTGCGCGGCTACCTCCGCCGGCGATTGCAGCCACAGGCCGTTGCTGTTGTAGCTTTTGACCGGCCCCACCGTGCCGCCCAGCAGGACACAGAGCGGCACTCCGGCGGCGCGGGCGAGCGTGTCCCATACCACCATGTCGAACCCGGATACGGCGATCGTCGTCAGTCCTTCATAGCCGACAAACTGGAGCGACTTGCGTGCCTGGTCGAACATCTGCACTGGCGCGAGGTGCTGACCGCGGAACAGCTCCTCCAGGTCTTTCAGCGCCGGCACCAGGTATTTCATCGACTTGGGCAGGTAGGGCTCCAGATAGGCGCGGCCGGTGACCCCTTCTTCTGTGTGCAGATCGATCAGGATCATCGGCCAGTCCTCGATGGTGGCGATCCTGGCCTTTACAGGGCGACGCAGCTTAAGGATCAGCGGGCGGACATCGAGGGATTTGAATGTCAGGGACGGCACGGGGGAATCGGCAGCCATGGGGCCTCCTGCTTTGAATTGACCCGCACTTACGGGCCGGGCCAAGGTAGGCTGATCGGAACGCAGAAACCAAGATGGGAATCTGAAACGTGTGTGACGCCCCCGCCTCACCGCCTACTGGTTGGCTCGGCTGGCAGGACCTGCCGGCGCCCGTGGCGGCCGTGCCAGCCGGACCCTGGCTCGACCTGTCACACCCGCTGGGGCCGGAGATGCCCCGCGTCGCCTTTTTCCCGGAGCCGCGCTTCGAACAGATCTGGCAGATGCCGGAGATGCCGATCAACGTCACCGAGATGCAGATGGTGGTGCACACGGGAACGCACATCGATGCGCCCCGGCATTTCCTGAGCGACGGCCCGGCACTGGATGACATTCCGCTGGATCGGCTCCATGGTCCCGGCGTGGTCATCGCGGTCGACAGGGGCGCTGGCGAGTTGGTGACCGCAGCAGACCTCGACCGGGCCGGCGACGTGGTGCAGCCGGGCGACATCGTCGCGCTTCATACCGGCTGGTGGCAGAAGGTGGGCACCAGCGCCTATGAGGATCACGCCTCCCTCGCGCTCGACGCGGCCCAATGGCTGGTGGACCGTCGGATCAAGATGCTGCTGGTGGATCTGCCCACACCGGATCTCCCGGTGCAGCACCGCCCGGAGGGTTTCGCCTGGCCGATCCATCACACCCTGCTGGGCCATGGCGTGCTGATCTGCGAGCATCTCCGTGGCCACACCAACCTCCTCGGACCGGAAGGTCACGGGCGCGCTGAATTCATGGTCAACGCGCTCAACATCGAGGGCGCCGATGGCGCGCCGGTGCGGGTGGTCGCCCGGCCGGTGGAGGTCTGAACCGATGCGCTGGATCGACTATTTCGACCGGGGTTGGGAGATCAATCCGGATGGCCCCTGCCTGATTGATGACGACGGTGAGGGCGGGCCGACAACCCACAGTTATTCCGAGATACGCGACCTGACCCTGCGCATTGCAGGCGGCCTTATGGATGCCGGCTTTGCGCGCGAACAGCATGGCGCTGTGTTGAGCTTCAATCACCCGCTGTCCGTGGCGGCGACGCTCGCGATCATGCGCGCGGGTCTCGTCTGGGTGCCGCTGAACCCACGCAATGGCCTACCGGAGAATGCGGCCCTGCTCGACAGCTTTGACTGCGATGTGTTGTTCTTTCACAGCGACTTTGCCGAGGCGGTAGCGCTGTTCCGCGACTCCGCCCCCCGCATTCGCCGTTTTATCTGCCTGGACGCAGATCTGGGCGACGGTTCGCTGGACGACTTCATCGCCGGGCAAGCGGCCGTGGCGCGGCCCTTCGACTATGATCCCACCGATCCGGTAATGATGGCCGGCACCGGCGGAACTACCGGCGAGCCTAAAGGTGTCATCCAGACCCACCGGGCCACCAATCTCCAGACTCTGATCATCATGGCGACCATGCCGTTCCGTAAGCGGCCGATCTATCTGGCAGTCGCCCCCCTCACCCACGCCACCGGCTACATCACCTACCCGATGTTCGCCCAGGGGGGCGCCGTGGTGCTGCAGCGGGCGCCTAATGTGGGTCGGGTGCTGGAAGCCATTCCGCGCCATGGGGTGAGCTGCACCTTCCTGCCGCCGACGGTGATCTATGCGTTGCTTGCGGACCCCGGCGTCGCCGACGTGGATTTCAGCTCGCTCGAGTATTTCATCTATGGTGCCTCGCCCATGTCGCCGGTGCGGCTGCGCGAAGCGTTCCAGGTGATGGGGCCCGTGTTTCTGCAGATGTTCGGCCAGACCGAAACCCTGTTCCCACTCACATGGCTGGCGCCTGAAGATCATTTCGTGGACCGAAAGATCGATGGCGAGCTCATGCCAGACGACATGCTGCGTACCTGCGGCCGGGCTGCACCGGGCGTGCACATGGCGATCATGGGCCCGGATGGCGCACTGCTTCCCGACGGTGAAGTTGGCGAAATCGTCTGCCGCACGGAAATGGTGATGAAGGCTTACTACAAGAATCCGGAGGCGACGGAGGAGGCCAACGCCCATGGCTGGCTCCACACCGGCGACCTCGGCTATCGGGACGGCGACGGCTATTACTTCATTGTCGACCGGTCCAAGGACATGATCATATCCGGTGGCTTCAACGTCTATTCCACCGAAGTGGAGGCGGCGGTGCTCTCGCATCCGGCCGTGCAGGAATGCGCCGTGGTGGGTGTGCCGGACGAGAAATGGGGCGAGGCGATCAAGGCGGTGGTTGAACTGAAGCCCGGCCAGAGCCTCGATACCGACGAGTTGATCGCCCATTGCAAGGCGGAGATTGGCAGCGTCAAAGCGCCCAAGACCGTAGATATTATCGACGAAATTCCGCGCAGTCCGGTGGGCAAGGTGCTGAAGCGTGAGCTGCGCGACAAATACTGGGCAGGACACGACCGCCGCGTGGGATAGCCCCTAACCGCGAGACCAGACATGACCGAGACACCACCGGGCGCCACCAAGGCGTACCGAAACCAGGACTTCCTTGATTCGAAGGATGCCCGCTCCCTGCGCATTTTGTCCGAGTATCTGGAGCCCGCCAGCCGCTTTGACCATTTCAATGTGGAGGACACGATCGTCTTCATGGGCTCGGCGCGGACGCCCTCGCGGGAAGAGGCCGAGGCAGCACTGGCGGAAGCGAAGCAGGCAGGCGGCGACGTGGGTGCCGCCGAGAAGCAGCTGGAAATGTCGGCCTACTACGAGGCCGCCCGGGAACTGGCGGGGCGGCTGACCGATTGGTCGAAAGGGTTGGGCGAGAATGCCCGGCGCTTCGTGATTTGCACCGGCGGCGGCCCCGGCATCATGGAAGCCGGCAACCGCGGCGCGTCGGAGGCGAAGGGCCTGAACGTGGGCCTGACCATTTCCTTGCCTTTCGAGGAGTCCGAAAACCCGTGGATCTCCCGCGAGCTGGATTTCCACTTCCACTATTTCTTCATGCGCAAATTCTGGTTCACCTATCTGGCCAAGGCAGTTGTGTTCTTTCCTGGCGGCTTTGGCACGTTGGACGAGCTTTTCGAGATCCTGACCCTGGTGCAGACCCAGAAGCTGAGAAAACGCATGCCGGTGGTGCTGTTCGGCAACGACTTCTGGAACAAGGTCGTGAACATGGACGCATTGGTCGAGGCCGGCACCATCAGCCCCGGTGACGTGGATCTGGTGCATCGCACGGATTCGGTGGACGACGCCTTTGACTACCTGGTGCGGGAACTGACCGAGCATTCCATGACTGAGCCCGGCGCGCACCTGTGACGGGCAGCGTCACCATTGGCCCATTGGCGGAGACGTCAGGGCACATCCCCACCCTGGTTCAATGGTTTGAAACCGAATGGTCGCCGTGGTACGGCCCCGGCGGCAAAGGCGATGCGCGGTACGATTTGGAGAGCGCCGCCCGGAAAAGCGGCCTGCCCTACGCGATGATTGCGCTCGACAGCAATGAAACGCCGTTGGGTACGGTGACGTTGCGCGCCGATTCAGTTGGAGAGGAGTTGGCCTCTGGCCCCTGGCTTACGGCCCTTCTGGTCGATCCGGCGCGCCGCGGCCAGGGCGTGGGCAGAGCGTTGGTCGCGGCGCTGGAGTCGTCTGCCGCACGGTTCGGCCACAGCCAAATCTTCACGTCTACAGATACGGCCGCAGGGATCATGCTTGAGCGCGGATGGCAGCGCATCGGAGAGAGCCTCTCTCTCCGCGGCCCGGTTGTGGTTTTCCGTCGCGTATTGGACGGCGCTACCTAGCGCCCGGCGCTGGGCCCTAGCGCCCGGCGCTGGTTCCTAGCGCAGCGCCAAAATACGCCGGGTGATCGCCTTTGCCTGCGCCTCGGTATAGTTGCCGGTGATCAAAACGCTGCCGCCAGCGAGTTCAGACATGATTATCGGCGCGACCAAGATCCGGTCGCCCAATATCATCATCATTTGCCGGGTTTTGTTCTCGCGGGTGATCTCCGCAAACCGCTTAGCCGCCGCTTTGGTCAAGTAGAACGCCACCGCCCACCGGTCGCCGTCCTGAATGGCCCGTGCGCGGGCGACGTCCCCTTTCCTCAGCCCCCAAGCCTCCTTCACGACCACAAAACTGAACCGGTCCTCCCGGCTCCACTGCTGCTGTGCCGCGGCCACATGTGGCGCCAAAAGGAGGAAAAGGCCGGCCCCTACGGCGGCTAGGTTTGATAGGCGAGAATGGATCGGCATCATCAATCACTCCCCTCACCCGGGTCCCGGATGTCATGCCCCAGGCCGGTCGTCCCGCGGTTAACGCCGGCCTTCCGGTAAAATGGCCCCTGCTCGCCGAGGCCCCAGATGTTGGCGCCGGCGGCGAGGACGCCGCCATCAACCACAATCGTTTCGCCCGTGACGAAGCGGGCATCGTCCGACGCGAGGTAGGCGACGGCGGCGGCGATATCTTCCGGCTGACCAAGGTCGGGCCATGGTTGCTTGTTCGACATGTCCGGCAGGCGCTCGGGATCGCCGCCATGGGCCAAAGGCGTGTCGATCAGCCCTGGAGCAACAGCATTGATACGGATGCGGTATTGGCCAAGTTCGGTCGCGATCGAGCGGACCATGTTGATCACGGCTGCCTTGGCGGCGGAATAGGCATGACTGCCGCCGCCACCCGCCAGCCCCGCGACGGAAGCGGTCGCCACCAGGGCGCCGCCGCCCTGCCCGCGCATATGCGGCACCGCATGCTTCACCCCCAGAAAGACGGAGCGAACGAGAAAGGCGAAAGTCGCGTCCCATTCTTCCACCGTCGTGTCTGTGATCGGGCCGAACGCGCCACCGACGCCGGCGTTGAGGAAGGCGACATCGAGGCGGCCCCAACGGTTAACCGCGGCATCCATGAAACGCCGGACGTCCTCTTCCACGGTGACGTCGCCCAACTCGAAGGCGATCCTGTCGGCAAATCCGGCCTTTGCCGCCGTTTCAAGCGTCTCGCCCGAATTGGCCTCATTCAGGTCACCGAACAGAACCCGCGCACCCTCATTCAACAGGCGGAGGACCGCAGCACGGCCGATGCCACTGGCGCCGCCGGTGACAACCGCAACACGATGCTGAAATCGATCGGCCATCAGGAACTGCCTCCAGATTTGAGATAGGGCGCGAGCATGCGTGCAGGCTCGTCGGTTTCATAACTTGCGGCGAAGGCGTCGATGCTCAGCGCGATTGCGTCCGCCAGACCCGGCTCCTGCCAGGCATTCAGCAATGCCTTCTGGGTGCGCAGGGCGCGCGGCCCGCAGGAGAGGAAATCGCGGAGGCGGCCGTCAATGGCCGCATCCAGCGCGTCTGACCCGGTAATGGCCTGCAAAAAGCCCATGGCCTCCGCGTCGACCGCGGCATAGTTGCGGCCGCTGAGCAACATTTCCCGCGTCCGGCCCTGGCCGATCAGAGCGGGCAGCAGCGCCGCCTCAATCACAGACGGAATGCCGACGCGCACCTCTGGCATGCCGATCACCACGGTCGGGTCGCCGATGCGCAGATCGCAGGCCGCCGCCAGCTCCACCGCTGCACCCAGGCAGTGGCCCGTCAGGCGCGCAATTACCGGCACCGGCATCCGCCGCACCGCGTCGATGGCTTCGTGCAGACTGGTGATGAAGCTGCGCGCCGTCTCAGGCGTCAGGCCTGCGAGAACCCGCACATCCGCACCCGCCGCAAAGGTCCGCCCATCGCCCGCCAGCACCACGGCGCGAAGATCGTCGTTTGCGGCAAGGTCGTCAAAGGTGCGCTTCAGGCCGGCGATAACGCCGGGACTGATGGCATTGCGCCGCCGGGCATGGTCGATGGCCACCCAGGCCACCTGTCCGTCATAGAGGCCGGGATAGTCGAGCCGAACGCCGCCGTCATCTTCGATGGTCATGGGCCCGCCTACCGGAAGACCATGCCGCCATCGATCACCAGCGACTGGCCGGTGACGAAGTCGCTGTCCGCGGAGGCCAGATAGACGGCCGCACCGGTGCAATCCTCCGGCGTTTGGGCGCGTTTCAGGCTGCGCATGTTGTTCATGATCGCCCGCCGTTCCTCGAAAGTACCGCTTTCCAACATGCGCGGGCTTTCAGTCAGCCCCAGGCTCAGCGCATTGACGCAGATATTGTCGTCGCCCAGTTCCTTGGCCAGGCCACGGGTCAGCGCGATGACCCCACCCTTCGAGGTGATGTAGTGCAACATGTAGGGCGCACCGGAAAGCGGTGTCGTGCTGGCAACGCTGATGATCTTCGCCGGCCGGTCGCCGCTGGCGCTTTTGCGCAGATGTGGCAGCGCCGCTTTTACACAATGCCACACGCCCTTAATGTTGATGCGCATTACCGTGTCCCACTCGTCGGGATCGATATCCATGACCGAGTTGTAGGTAATGTTGGTGAAGTAGCCGGCATTGTTGAGCAGGATGTCGAGCTGGCCATATTCGTCCACCGCCGCCTGCATCAGCGCATCCACCTGCTCTTGGTCGGCCACGTTGGCGATCCGCCCGGTCGCCGTGCCCCCAGAAGCTTCGATGTCGCCGATTGTGGCGGCGGCGTCTTCCAGATCGCCAATCACCACCGCGGCGCCCTCGGTTGCCAAATGTTTGGCGAATGCCGCGCCGATGCCATTGGCGCCGCCGGTGACCACCGCCACCCTGCCGGCCAGACGGCCGCTGTTTTCTGCCATGAATTCACTCCCCACTCATCGTATCGCGCCGGCCGCAATGTGTCGGCAGGCCGGCGGCGCATTTTGGTTGCTTGTGTCTTGAAGCGGCCATTGGGCCCCGGGTCAAGCCCGGGGCAGCAATCGGGGAGACTTACACGCGAACCAGTGGCGGGTCGGATTCGGTTTTTGGCAGCCTGTCCGTGCCTGCAGCCCGCAGGTACCGCCAGTTTCCGGCAAGATAACCCGGTTCGCTGACCTCAAGCTTGTCCTTGAGTTGCTCGTGCACCCGGGGCAGTGCGTGGAAGGGCACGTTGGGGAACAGGTGATGCTCCGCGTGATACGGCATATTCCAGTGATACCAGCGCATCAGCCAGTTGGATCTGACGGTTCGGGCGTTACGGAACGGCTGGTCACCAAAGGCGGCGCCGCCATGTTCCATGATCTGATAGAGGCGGAGCGCCGGCTGGCCCAGAACCGCCGGTCCCAGCCAATAGAGCGGCAGGATCAGCGGATCGATAAAGGCCGTACCCACCGCGGCGGCCAGATAGGTCAGCCACATGATCCGCGCCTCACGCACGATCACCGGCTTTTCCCGCTCCGGCACGAAGGGCTGCGGCGCCTTGCCTGTCAGGGCATGGCGCAAGCTGGTCTGGAGACGCCGCTGCCAATAAGGAAAGCCCAGCATGAACCACAGGTAACTGGCGCGCGTTGTCGGCAACGGCACCGCAATCTCCGGGTCCCGGTCCGGATCCTGGGTGTGCTTGTGGTGATACATATGGAAATGCCAGAGATATTTCGGCGGATAGAACAGCAGCAGGCCGAGCGGCCAGTTCAGGACTGTACAAATCCACTTGCTGCGGAACGGGCTCTGGTGGACGCATTCGTGATGGGCGCCGAACAGAAAGACAATCTGCACCCCATGGACGAACATCGCCGGCAGCAGCCACCAGGTGCCCAGCGACAGCCAGATCAGCACGCCGCTGCCGCCAAGGAGCGACAGCTGCAGTGAAATATGCACGAGTCCCTGCCAGTTGGTGCGCCGGTGCAGCGCCTGCAATTCCTCGCGCGGCACCAGATCGGCGGGCCTGATAGGCGTCGGGTCAGCCATGGGAACCCCATTTTCACGGGCGAACTTTTTCAATATTAGCGCATCCGGTGGACAAATTACCAACACCCCACCGGCCACTTGTTACCGGATTGGTTATTTATCTGTGATCAAACTAAGGTAAGTGGCCGGCGCCCGGACCATGTTGTGCAGTCCCCTTTGTATAGACCCTGGTGTTCGGCGCGGCGCGCAAAGGCACGTCAGGCAGGCATGCATACCGACGACTTAATCGGCATCGCCATAACCGCCACCGTGGCGCTGATCTGCGGCATGGGGCTGGACCGTCTGCGCCAACCGGCGGTGGTCGGCTATATCCTCGCTGGCGTTGTGCTCGGCCCCACAGGCTTTGCATTGGTCGAGGGCCAGAAAGGCATTCTACTCCTCGCCGAATTAGGCGTCCTGATGCTGCTCTTCCTGGTCGGCATGCAGCTCAGCCTGATCGCGTTCAAGGCGGTGTGGAAGCTGTCGGTGGGCGTCGCATTGGGGCAGACCGCCGCCGGCGTCGGCCTCATGCTTCTGCTGGGCTCATTGTTCAGCTGGGATCCTCGTCTCTCCGTTGTGCTCGGCTTTGTGGTGGCACTCAGCAGTACGGCCGTGGTGGTCAAGCTTCTGGAACAGCTCAATATCCTCCGCCAGCCCGTGGGCCAGATCACCATCGGCATCCTGATTGCCCAGGACCTCGCCGTGGTGCCCATGCTGCTGTCGATCGAGACCATGGGCGTCGGCGAGATCGAACCGCTGCAGATCCTCAAGATTATTGCCGCCATGGTGTTTCTGGTGCTGTTCATCTGGGCGCTCAGCCGACGCCGGCGGATCGTGCTGCCCTTCAGCAAGGCTCTGCAGGAGCATCCAGATCTGGTTCCGCTGGCGGGCCTGGTCTACTGCTTCGGCGCCGCGACCCTGACCGGTTTGATCGGCCTCTCGCCGGTGCTGGGCGCCTTCCTCGCCGGGTTGCTGGTGGGAAACAGCACCGGCAGGCAGGCGATGGTGCGCGAGACCCGCCCGGTACAGGCAGTGCTGATGATGGTCTTCTTCCTGTCCATCGGCCTGCTGATCGATCTCGGCTTTATCTGGGAGAATTTCTGGACCGTCTTCCTGATGCTGTTCCTGGTCTGCGGTATCAAGACAGCGCTCAACGTCGGTCTGATCAGACTGATGGGCGAACCGTGGCCCCACGCGCTGATCGCCGGTGTGCTGCTGGCCCAGATCGGCGAATTCTCGCTGGTCATCAGCCGCAGTGCATCGGCACACGGGATTCTCGGCTTCGACGAGATGCAGCTGATCTTTGCGGTCACGGCGCTCTCGCTGCTGATCACGCCCCTGTGGCTCAGCATGGGGCGGCGATTGATGCGCATTATCCTGCTGCACGTAGTGTCCTGGCGCGGCACCGTGGAGGCTGCGGCCAGCACACCGGCCATCGCCTATTCCATCGCCGCGAGCCGGCGGGTCGGTACAGCAGCCGGCTGGACAGCGCGCCGGGGCAGCAATTGGTGGCGGCGGCGGCGCACCAAGGCGGAGCTGCCGGAAACCCGCAAGCAGCTGCCAAAGCCTGAAGCATCAGGCGCCACCGATGACGCTCCCACCACCGACGCCGAGAGTCCGGCTGGCGGCGCTGACGAAGAGCCCAAATCCTGAAGATCGTTCCAGCCGCCCCGCAAGCAAGCTGATCCCTTTGCGCTGCCGAAGGTAAGGATCCCTGAGGCATCGACCGCGATCGTCGGGTGGCGAAATCCCTGCGGGCATGATTAATACAGTTTGGGATTGAGGGAGAAGTGACCCATGAAACTGCACGACTTTGCGCATGCACCCAGCAGCCAGCGGGTGCGCGTATTCCTGGCCGAGAAAGGCATTGAGCTCGAAACCGAGCAACTGGATGTGCGCGGGGGTGCGCAGTTTCAGGAGCCCTTTACCAGCATGAACCCGTTTCATTGTGTGCCCTTCCTGGAGCTGGATGACGGCACGGTGATCGCCGAATCGGTATCGATCTGCCGATACCTGGAAGAGCTGCATCCGGAACCATCGCTCTTCGGAGCCACCCCTGAGGCTCGGGGCGTGATCGACATGTGGAACCGGCGCGTGGAACTGGACGGCCTCCTGCCCATCCTGCATGCCGTGCGCAACCATGTGCCCATGTTCGCCGGACGGGTGGTGCCAGGGACGCGAAACGATCTGCCGCAGGCGCCGGAGATGGCCACCCGCGGCAAGGAGATGATGGCCGTATTTCTGGATCGTCTCGGGCCGCAGCTTGACAGCAATCCTTTCATTGCCGGCGGTGACTTCAGCATCGCCGACATAACGGGCGTCTTCGCCTTGCGCATGGCGAGTGCGATGGAGATGGATATCGCCGGCGGTTGGCCCAGCGTCGCGCGATGGTTCGGCGAAGCCTCGGCCCGTCCGAGCTTCGAAATCCTGGGAGGCTGACATGAGCAAACCTGTCTGCCTCGTCACCGGCGTGGGTCCGGATACCGGCACCGGCGCAGAGATCGCAAAGCGTTTTGCTGCAGGCGGCTACCAGGTCGCCATGCTCGCACGTAACGAGGAGAATCTCGACGCGCTCGCCGCAAAGTATGACGATGTGCGGGGCTATCCCTGCGATGTAAGCGATCTGGAAGCCTTGGTGGCCACCATCGACAAGGTCAAGTCCGAGATGGGCCCGCCGGCGATTGTCGCCCACAATGCCCTGCGCTCCACCCGCGGCGGCATCCTCGAAATGGATCCGGAGGACCTGGAGCGCAATTTCCGGGTCAACACCACGGCGCTGCTCTACCTGGCGCGGGAGACCCTCCCGGGAATGATCGAGGCCGGGAACGGCGCGATCCTGGTCACCGGCAACACCTCGGCCACGCGGGGCAAGGCAAACTGGGGCTTCTTCGCCTCGACCAAGGCCTCCCAGCGGATTCTTGCCGAATCCATGGCGCGGGAATTCGGACCACAGGGCGTCCACGTGGCCTATTTCATGGTTGATGCGGCCATCGACACCCCCCGCACCCGGCCCGTAATGATGCCGGACAAGCCCGACGAGTTCTTCGCCAAGCCATCCGCCATTGCGGAAGAAATGTATCGCGTGGCCCATCAGGACCGCTCCACCTGGTCCTTCCTGGTCGAGATGCGCCCCTTCGGCGAGGTCTGGTAGGCCAGGCGTGCAGCATGGCCACCGGGCAATGATGTAATCTGATGTGGTATCAGCTTCGCCGGCGGGTGCGGCACGCCTGGGTGCGCGTGACCCTCAAAAGCTGGGTGTTGGCCCGCGCCCGCTATCGGCGCCACGGCGTTGACCTACAGGGCCGGCCCGGCGAATCGATCTGGTATTTCGCTTACGGCGCCAACCTGCACCGCGACGCCTTCCGCGGACGGCGAAAGATGCAGCCAAGCGAATGGCGGGTCGGGCGCATTGCCGGCTACCGGCTGCGCTTCAATCTGGACGGCCGCCCCAAGGGCCGGACGGCCCCGGCCAACATCGAAGCAGACCCGGCAGCCGAGGTCTGGGGCGTGCTCTACAAGATCACCAGGCGCGACCTGGTCTGGCTGGACACCACCGAGGGCTTCCCCGGATATGGCTATCGCCATCTGTGGGTGGACGCTGAGGATAGCGACGGCAACGTGATTCACTGCGTCGCCTATCTGGCGCGGGGCAAGGCGGAAGACGGCCGTCCGTCACAACGCTATCTGACGCTGATCCGCGACGGTGCCCGTGACCATGGCCTGCCGGCACACTGGCTCGCCCATCTCGACACCGTGCGGCACGCGGATGAGGGATAACACGTGCCATCTGCCATCAATGGACATCACACCAAGCGGTCAATAGACTTCGCCGAATCTGACCGGGGGCATGAGTGAGCGACACGCGGGTACAAAGGCGCTTGGCGGCGGTACTGGCGGCGGACATCGTTGGCTATTCCTCCATGATGGAAGCTGACGAAGCCGGGACGCGGCGACGGGTCAATGCGCTCCAGCTAGATATCGTCAATCCGATGGTCGCCCAGGACGGTGGCCGTGTGGTGAAAACCACGGGCGACGGCATTCTGATCGAGTTCCCCAGTGCCGTTGACGCCGTACGCAATGCGCTTCGCATCCAGAAAGCAGTCGTGGATTTTAATGCCGGCGGCCCAGCGGGAGAGGAAATCAAAATCCGGGTCGGCATCAACGTGGGCGACCTGATTATCGAAGGCGACGACATCCATGGCGATGGCGTCAACATCGCGGCGCGCCTGGAGGGCATTTGCGAACCGGGCAAAGTCTACGTTTCGCAGGCCGTGCATGAGTACGCAGAGGGCAAGGTCGCCGCGACTTTTTCGGACCTGGGCGATCATCAGCTCAAGAACATTTCCCGTCCAATCCGGGTATTCCAGGCAGACGATAGCGACGCACCGAAAAGCCCCGGCAGGCAGAGGCCTGCGCCCATAGCCGCGAAACCATCTATCGCCGTGCTGCCCTTTAACAACATGGGCGGCGACCCGGATCAGGAATATTTCAGCGACGGCATCACCGAGGACATCATCACCGCACTGAGCCAAATCCGGCAGTTTTTTGTGGTCGCCCGCAATTCAACCTTCGCCTTCAAGGGGCAGGCGATCGACGTGCAGACAATCGCGAGAGAATTAGGCGTCAGATATATTCTTGAAGGCAGCGTGCGCAAAGCCGGCAATCGGCTGCGCATCACGGCTCAGATTATCGAGGCCGACACAGGCAACCATTTGTGGGCAGAGCGCTACGACCGGGAATTGGAAGATATTTTCGATATTCAGGATGAGATAACCCAATCTGTGACCGGCGCCATGGACCCGGAACTCAGCCGGGCGGAGCAACAAAGGGCGTTGGCGAAACCGCCCGATAAACTGGGCGCGTGGGATCATCATCACCGTGGCATGTACCATTTGTACAAACGCACCCGCGATGACAACATCGAGGCGCTCAAATTTTTTCAGCTCGCGACATCACAGGATCCCAAATTCGCAGCGCCATACGGGAGCATGGCGCGCACCCAAATAGCCGACACCGTGTTCGGCTATTTTGCGCACAATCCTGAAGATATCCTCGAGAATGCCCAAACGTCAGTAAGCCTCGATGATCAGGACGCAAAGTCCTACTACGCCCTGGGACAGGCGCTTGTGATGGCAATGCAAGATGGCGCTGCAGCCAAGCGTGCCTTTGAAGAAGGTCTGCGAATAAACCCAAATGATGCGCAAAACCTTGCGGGAATGGCCAAAGCGCTTATCAGTTTGGGAGACGCGGATAGCGCTATCAATTTCGCCGAGAAAGCCATCCGCCTCAGTCACGCGGACCAGAATATCGGCTTCACGTTTGGAGCCTTGAGTCTTGCCCATTTTTGTATTGGACGGGATGAGGAATCAGCGGAATGGGGCCGTAAATCGCAACAGAAAACGCCATCATGGATCGAGTGGATAGCGCTCCCCGCGGCCTTGGCCTTTCTTGATCGTAAAGACGAAGCCCAATCAGTCTGTAACGATGCGATGGCAAGTCGACCGCATCTGACCGTTCGTGTTGTAGGCGAAATGATGACGATGAGCCATGAGCCTTACCGCGAGCGATTGCTGGCAGGCCTGATCAAAGCCGGAATGCCGGCATAGGCGACTCTCAACCCTCCGCAAATTTCGGCATTACCTGCTCGGCGAACAGCCGCATCGAGGCGCCTGCCTTGTCCGCGCCCATCATCTTGGTGTTGACCTGCAACGACGCGTGGTCGAAACCGCCGATCTGTGAAGAATAGTCGCCGATCATCTCGACGCACTCTTTCGGGCTGCCGATAAAGCCGGCGCTCTTGGCGCGCTGTTTGTGGACGTCTTCCTGGCGCAGGCTCTCGATCATCTTGTCGTAGCCGGGATAGTCCTTGGTGCTGGCGCCATCGGTCCAGCCTGAGGCGGCGTCGCACAGCGTCTCGAAATAGGCCTTCACCTCCGGCCCGGCCTCTTCAATCGCCTGTTCAGTGGTGGGCGCGCAATACATCATGAAGGCGAGCATGGTCTGCCCCCGGCCCGGATGGCCCGCTTCCTGCCAGGCATCATGGTAGATCCCAAGCAGTTCCTTGAGCGCCGCGCCGCCGATGGGATTGGCCATGCAGTGGAAGCCCATGCGCCCGGCATAGGCGAAGGTTTCCGGCGCACTGGTGGCGGCGATCCAGATCGGCACCGGTTGCTGCACCGGACGCGGCAGGGACGTGACGTTCTCGAACCTGTGGAAGGCGCCGTCTGAGGAGACATCATCCTCGCTCAGCAGACGGCGGATCTGGTCAACGCCTTCGTCATAGCGCGCGCGGCTTTCGTCCAGACTGACACCGAACCGCTCAAATTCATGGGGCAGGAAGGCACGGGCGATGCCCAGGTCGAGCCGCCCGCCGGAGATCGCGTCGAGCATGCCCGCCTCGCCCGCGAGTTTCAGCGGGCTGTTGAAAGCCGGCAGTACCGCGCCGGTGACCACGCGCGCCTTTCTGGTCCGCTGGGCGGCGGCCGACAGGAACAACATCGGGTTCGGCGAATAGCCGCCATAGGGGTGGAAATAGTGTTCCACCGTGCGCACGTGGCTGTAGCCCAGCGGGTCGCACAGATCGACCAGGCTCAGCGCCTCACCCCAATATTCTTCGCCGGATTTTTCGGTCGGCCCGACGTTCGGGAAAAAGCTGATACCGAATTTCATCGGCTCACCCTATGCGCCGGACGCCGGCACCGTGACCCATTCCGCCCACGCGTCGGCATCACTGCGCCGCACGCGCATG
>JAJFFJ010000129.1 GCA_021776685.1 Alphaproteobacteria bacterium | reverse complement strand
CCGTTTCTGGCCTATATGACCTTTCACCAGGACAAGCTCGCCTTCGTCCGCGTCTATGGCATCGCCAGCCGGGACCCGATCAATCCGGTCACTGTCGAAGTGCGCCGCCGCTGCGCCGCAGCCGGCTACAAGCTGCCGCCCCTAAGCTAGCCGTCCTTGAGCTAGCCGTCCTTGAGCTAACCGTCCTCGAGCTAACCGTCCTCGAGCTAACCGCCGTCAGCTAACCACCGTCAGTCCGCCAGCCACGCGTCCAGGTCTATCTCTGGATTGACCACCATGGCGCGGCGATAGTGTTCGCGGTTTTCCACCGGTGCCGTGGCGTCGATGGCCAGCTTCGTCTTGTAATGGCCGAAGGGATCGCGGGAAAAGCCCATGACGTTTCCGATGACGTTCATGTCCTGCTCCAGCCGGGTGCGGGTCACCACCGCCCACATGACATCGTTCATGTTGAAGATGTCCACGTCCTCGTCCACCGCGATGCAGATCTTGATGAACGGCACCTCACCGAAGGCCGCGAGAATGGCGTTCATGGCTTCGCCGTCGAACCGCTTGGTCAGCTGCAAAACACAGATCATCAGGAATGGGTCGAGGGTGGCGTTGACCACACCCGAAGCCGCCTTCTTCGCCGCGCGCAGCACGTCCGTGGTGCGCGGCAGCGACAGCAGCATGTTCTCGTCCGCGGAGCCGGAAAGCACAGTCTGGTAAATCGGATCGCGCCGGCTGGTGATGCGCTGGATCTTCAGCACATGCCGGTCCTCCACCAGCGGGTAGTAGCCGAGCCAGTCGCCGATCGGCCCTTCGGGCTCCAGCCCATCGGTCTGGATGATCCCTTCCAGCACGATCTCCGCATGTGCCGGCACATCCACATCGATGGTTTCGCATTTGACGAGTTCCAGCGGTTCACCACGCAATGCACCGGCGAGTTCAAACTCGTCCATCAGCGTGTGACTGGCGGCTGCCAGCATGTCCACCGGATGCAGCCCGATGGCGATGGCCATCTCCGTCGGCAACCCCTGGGCTATCCGGCGCTGGAAAATGTCATAGCCGTGGGTGCTCGCGAGCATGCGCAGCCCCACCAGGTCCGGCCCCTTGAACATCAGGCTGTAGAAGCCTGCATTCTGCCGGCCCGTGTCCGGGTCGCGTTGAATGCCGATGCCGCCGGTGATGTAGGGGCCACCATCCTCGGCCGCAAAGGTCAGGATCGGCAGCTTGGCCAGGTCCACCTGGTTTTCGATCACTTCCTTGACCGGCCCCGTGGGAACCATCCTGGGCTTGACCGGCGTGGCCGAACGGTCACCGAACCAGTCTGCGAATCCTTGTTCGCAGCCAAGCGCTGTTTCGATCCAGGTACGCGACCCCAGACTGTTGCCCAGCACCGGCAGGTCGCTGTCGCCAACCTTGTGGAACAGCACGGGCTTGCCGCGCCGCACCGCCTGGCGGATCAGCGCCGGCGCTTCCGCCGCCGGGTCCGCCGGCTTGTTGATTTCCAGGAGCGTACCCGCCGCGCGGGCCTGATCCAGATAACTGCGCAGGTCTTTGCCGATGTTTGTCATGGTCGCCAGCCTAATCCATGGTGGGCAAGGGTGGGAACGGTCTTCCCCTGCTGCCCGCACCCTTTGTAGATTGCCCCATTGCCTGCTGACCTGGAAGGACCACCCATGCGCATCGTCAGAAGCCTTTACCTGATACTCGCCCTGCCCCTCCTGACCCTCGTGGCCGTGCCTGCCCTGCCGGGCGTCGCAGCCGCGGACGGCTGCTACATCTGCCGCAGCGGCTCGAGCTGCGGCCAGCAATGCCGCTACAAGGGCAGCGACAGTTGGGCCAACCGCAAGAAATGCATCAAGGCTGGCTGCAAAATCGGCGGCACCGCTTCCTGCTCCACAGCCGCCAACGTGCGGGTCTGTTCAGGGGTCGGCAGCCTTTTCGATCTGACACCGAAGCACGCCGGCCTGCTGCAACAGACCGCTGCCCTGCCGCAAAGCTGCGCGGTCGCGCAGTAGGCCTGTAGCGGCTCGGGGGAGCCCGCCATGGAGATAAAGGACAAGGTCGCCGTCATCACCGGCGCGGCAAGCGGCATTGGCCGGGCGCTGGGGGAGCGGTTCCGCGCAGAAGGCGCGCGGGGCCTGGTCCTCGCCGACCTGAACGAAGACGGGGTCTCTGAGGTCGCGGCCCGTCTGGACGCCACGGGTCTCCGCTGCGACGTCAGCGATGAAGCGCAGATCCAGGCGCTGGCGGCTGCGGCGGAGGCGGCCTACGGCCCGGTCGATATCTTCTGTTCCAACGCCGGCGTCTTCTTCGAAGGCGACGAGGATCAGCCGGACGCAGAGATCGACGCGAGCTGGCGCATCAATACGCTGAGCCATCTCTATGCCGCGCGGGCCGTCGCGCCGGGCATGGCGGCGCGGGGAACAGGCTACCTGCTCAACACCGCGTCGGCGGCGGGCATCCTCCTGCAGGTGGACAGCGTCGCCTATACCCTCAGCAAACACGCCGCCTTAGGCCTCGCGGAGTGGCTTGCGGTGAAATATGGCCCCAAGGGCGTGGGGGTGTCGGTTCTGTGCCCCCAGGGCGTGCGCACGGGCATGACCGCGGGCCGGGACGACTCCCCGGCGATGGTGGATGGCGCGCTCGAACCGGAAGATGTTGCCGAGGCTGTGGTGCAAGGCATGGCCGAGGAACGCTTTCTGATCTTTCCCCATGATCAGGTTCACGACTATATGGCGCGCAAGGCGGCAGACCGGGACCGCTGGCTGCGCGGCATGAGCCGCGTGCGGGCGAACCTGATGGATGAAGCGTGATGCCCAAAAGCAACTCTGATGTTCGAGTTAGGCCGATGAATGGTGAGAGCCCATGAGCATCCCGGGACAGGTTGAGACCAGCCCGGTGACCGAAGCCCATCGCTTCGACGAACCGGCGCTCGCCGCCTATCTGCGGGGACATATCGACGACTTTTCAGGCGAGATGTCGGTGAGCCAGTTCCAGGCCGGCCAGAGCAATCCAACCTATCGGCTTGAGGCTGGCGGCCATCGGTATGTGCTGCGCAAGAAACCGCCGGGCAAACTGCTGCCGTCCGCTCACGCGGTCGACCGGGAATTCCGGGTCATGCAGGCCTTGCGCGACACCGGCGTCCCCGTGCCCCGCGCGCTGCACCTGTGCGAAGATCCGGACGTCATCGGCACGGCGTTTTTCGTCATGGATCTGGTCGAAGGCCGGGTCTTCCACGATCCCGGCCTCCCCGGGGTCAGCGTGGAGGAGCGGCGGCACTTCTTCGATGACTTCATCCGCGTGTTGGCAACCGTGCACAGCGTTGATTTCAACGCGGTGGGCCTGGGCGACTTCGGCCGCCCAGCCGGCTATCTGGAGCGGCAGGTCAGCCGCTGGGGCAAGCAATACGAAGTGTCACAGACCGAAGACATTCCCGCCATGGCGCGGTTGACCGAATGGTTGCCGGCGCACCTGCCCGAGGACGACTCCGTGTCCATCGTCCATGGAGATTTTCGCCCCGGCAACATGATCGCCCATGGCTCGGAGGCCGGGATCGCGGCGGTGCTTGACTGGGAGCTTTCCACCCTCGGCCATCCGCTGTCAGACCTGGGCTATTGCTGCGCCAACTACCATGGCGAGGTGTCGAGCCAGGGCAATTTCAGCAAGCTCGACCACAGTGCGCTGGGGATCCCCACAGAGGCGGAATTCATCGACGCCTATTGCCGCCACAGCGGCCGCGACGGCATCCCTGACTTCGCGTTTTACGTGATTTTCTCCCTGTTCCGCAGCGCCGCCATTATCCAGGGTGTCTACAAGCGCGGGCTGGACGGCAACGCCTCATCCAAGCAAGCGCTGACCTTTGGGGACATGGCCCGCGAGCGCGCCGACACCGCATGGGCGTTGGTGGAAGAACGGTTCTGAGTTAGAGATGGGCCTGACAAGGTCCCGCACTCTCTCACAAGGCCCCGCCTGCCTTGATTGACGCCTGCCGCACTGCCGCACGTTTTCTGATGCTCTGCCTGTTTCTCGGCAGCGCCCTCACGGGATCCAGTGCGCTCGCCCAGACATCACGTCCAGACGGCGCAATCGCCCGGACCCTGAAGTCATGGGAGACCACGCTGGAGCGCGCCACCGCGGCGTTGCGCAACCCGGGCGTCACCGTGCAGGTGCTGGAAACCTGGCAGCGCCGGGTCCATGAGGTGCTGCGCGAGGCCCTGGCCGCGCTCGCGCCGGCAGCTGTGCGGGTGGCACGGGAACGAACCCTGATGAAAGCCCTGGGCCCAGCTCCGGGAAAAGATCAGAAAGAACCGGCGGAAACAGCCGGGCGACGCGCACAGCTGCAACAATCCCTCGATGCCGCTGAACAACGCGCCCGCTTGCTGAACCTGATCGTCAAACGCGCGGAGACCCTGCGCGGCCGCATCAGCGGGCGGCGAAGCGATGTGCTGACCGCGCGCCTCATGTCCTCCGGGCCGCTGCTGTGGTCGGGGCAGACATGGGCGCTTGCCGCGCGGGATGTGGGCCGGTCCGCCATCCGCATCACCGTGGCGGCGCGGGAATGGGCCCAGTCAGAAAAAATGGCAACCTGGCTCGGCGGCACCGGCCTGTTCGAGCTGGCGCTCTTTATTCTGCTGGCAGTGCTGGTGCTGGTGTGGTTGCGGCGATGGCTGGACAGGGTGGCTGGCACCCTGTCAAAGGTGGAGACGCCGAACCATCGCCAGCGGCTGATCGGCACGCTGATCATCCTCATCAATCACGGGATTGTTCCGGCCGGAGTCGTGCTGGCCGCCTATGGACTTGTCGCAGGCAATGATCTCCTGGACGGCCTGTTCGGCGAAATGCTGCGCGGTCTGGCGATCGGCCTGGCGCTGTTCTTCTTTATCCAGGGCGGCGCCCGCGCCGCGTTGGCGCCGAAATACTCGGTCTGGCGCGTGCTCGACATCCATGGCGCCTGCGCCCGTCGGGGCTATGTGCTGGCGCAGGTCCTGGCGGGACTGATGGCCGTGGACCAGGTCCTGGCCCCGATCCTGCATGGCCTCTACGTATCCCAGGAGTTCATTGCGGTCATCGGATTGCTCATCAGCGGCGGCATGGGTCTTACGCTGATCATGGCCGGCAGCAAACGCTTGTGGGCGCGCGCGGCGCCGGCAGATGGCGCCCCGCCCGCGAATCCGCGGCCCGCTGCGGAGCTGTTGCGCCGGCTTGTGCGTTTGTCAGGTGCGGTGACCCTGCTGGCAATCCTGCTTGCCTATCATAACCTCGCCGGTTTCCTCGCGCAGAACAGCGCGCTCTCCTGTTTCATCCTCGGCGGCGGATGGGTGCTACGTCATGTGCTCGCAGCCCTGCTCGACCACGTGACCGTCGGCACGACAGCGGCGGCCCACCGGGTCCGGCGGCGCATCGGCATGCGGGCGGAAGGCGCGCCGATCCTGAGGATCTGGCTACTGCTGCTGATTGACATTGTCCTGGTGGCGTCGGTGATCTTCCTTCTGGTGCTGGTATGGGGCACCGATTCCCTTGCCGCAGCAGAGACCCTGCGGGATCTGTGGCACGGCATGACAATCGGCGGCGTCACGATCTCCGTGCGCAACCTGCTGATCGCCATTCTGGTGTTCATCGGCCTTGTGATGCTGGTGCGCAGCCTGCAGCGCCAGTTCGAGGAACGCATCGGCAGCCAGACCGCCATGGATATCGGCGTGCGTCGGGCGCTGCGTGCCGGGATCGGCTATGCCGGCGTGATCATGGCCGCCGCCATCGGCATCTCGCTGGCGGGTTTCGACCTATCCAATCTGGCGATCATCGCGGGCGCGCTCTCCGTCGGTATCGGCTTCGGCCTTCAGGCGATCGTCAATAATTTCGTCTCAGGCATCATCCTGTTCGTTGAGCGGCCGGTGAAGGAAGGCGACTGGATCATCGTTGATGGCCGTGAAGGCTTCGTCAAACGCATCGGGGTCCGCGCGACCGAGATGGTGACCCAGCAAAACGCATCGGTGATCATCCCCAATTCGAAGCTGATTTCCGAGACCGTGCAGAACTGGCTGCACAAAGACGTCTCCGGCCGGGTCGATATCAATGTGGGCGTGGCCTATGGATCGGACACCGACCTGGTGCAGAAAGTGCTGCTCGAATGCGTCAAGGACATCGACCTGATCGCCCTCAATCCGGCGCCCCAGGCCCTGTTCATGAATTTCGGCGATTCGTCCCTGGACTTCCAGCTGCGGGTCTACGCCCGCAACATCACGGAGATCTACAAGCTCGGCAGCCGCGTCCGCCTGGCCATCGACAAGGCCTTCCGCGAGCACGATATCTCCATCCCCTTTCCGCAACGGGACCTGCACGTCAAAACCTGGCCAGACGACTCACAAGCGCCGCCAGACGCATCACCCACGGCCGCCCCCAGCGGCAAACCGGAAACCCGCGATTAGAGGGGCTGCCCGCGGTCGCCTACTTTCGCAGGCACACCGATGGCACGTATTTCAGCCGGCCCCGTTTGTGCATCTCCACGGCATTGACGACGATCGTCTTCAGCACCCGGCGGCAGAGCCCTGGCTGCACCGTCTCACCGCGCTCGAAAGGCGCCGTCGAGTTGCGTCGATACTGGCGCACCACACGTGCCGGAAAGCCGCTCTCGCGGTAGGCCTCCGCCAGCGCGCCAGAGCATTTCCGCAGTAATTCGCAGGATGGTGATGCGGCCGCGGGCGGCGCCGCCATCATGGCAACCATGAGCACCGCAGCGACGTGGTGGAACCGTCGGGGCATCGAACCCCTACAGGGGATAGTCCCGTCCCGGATCGACGCCCGCGCCTTCAAGAAACTTGCGCACCTGGCGCACCAGGTTGGGGGTCAGGGAGTGGTCGTGGTGGGCAAATTCGGCGAAATGGTCATTGAGGCGGACGCCGATGCGGCCGCCATGGCGTTGCTCGATCTCGCCGCCCAGCTCCTTGAAAACCGCCTCGACTGCCCGGGTAGCAATGTTGGCGCTGACAGGATGGGCGAAAAGTGCATGCAGCACCTTGCGGTGTTTGTGATTCATGGGCTCAACTCTCCTCTGTGCCAGGCGCCGATGCGCCGTCTTCTTGACAGTGTGGCGCGGCCAATCGGACAGGGCGTTGAGGTGAATCAAGTGTGGGGCGAAGGGTCTCCCAACGGCAGGTGACAGGTTCCAGGCGGCGCGTTAGTTTCCCTATGAAACCGACCCGCCACGTTCGGAGCGCGCCATGCAGTTCGGCATTCTGTTTACGTCGCAACCTCATCTGGACAACGACGCCTATCCCCATCACAGCGTCCATGCCCGGGTGACCGAGGATATCCAGCTGGCGGACCGGCTCGGCTATGACGTGGCCTGGCTGGCGGAGCACCATTTTTCCAACACCTACGGCATCATGCCGGACGTGATGACCTATGCGTCCTATCTGACGCCGCTGACCGAACAAATTACGCTGGGCGCCGCCGTGGTCGTACTACCGCTCAACAATCCGGTGCGGGTCGTGGAGAACGCCAATTTCATCGACGTGCTGTCCGGCGGGCGCATGGCGCTCGGCTTTGGCTCCGGCTACCGGCAGTATGAATATGACGGTCTGGGCGTAGATTTCGAGACCCGCCGCGAGCACCAGAAGGAAGAGCTCGAGGTAGTCATGGACCTGCTCTACGAGCGGCGCACCGACCGGTCCGGCACGTTCGTAAAGGCCAGGATCGCGGCGCCCCAGGAGCTGTTTCCCCACCCGGTGCAGACCCCCCATCCGCCGCTCTACATGGCGGTCGCCTCAGAATTTTCCATGGCGCTTTGTGCGCACTACGGCATGGGGGCGATGATCTCCTCGATCCCCACCGTGGAGACCTGTGCGACCCAGGCGGCGCAGTTCCGAGGTCTGCAGGACCGGCTGGACAACCGCTATGCCGGTAACAAGTCCCGCGGCGAATTCGTGGTCAACCGCTTCGTCCACGTGGCGGAGAGCGATGACGAGGCGCGCCGCGAAAGCGAGGACGGTGTGCTCCGCCACCTCGACCATTTCCTCGGCCAGGGCGACTACGTCAACATGGTTCAGCATGGCGGCAAGAATGTAGAGCGGAGCTTCAGTTATGATTCAACGCTCGGCGACATAATCCTGCATGGCTCACCGGATACCGTGGCGGGCATGATTGCCGATCTGCAGGAAAAGACAGGCATGACTGGGTTGATCCTGCACTACCCCCCCTATTACGGCACTGACGCGATCCGGCGGTCGCTTACCCTCTTCGCGGAGGAGGTCATACCCCGCTTCCGCAATGACAAAGTTGGCGCCGCCGCCGCGGAGTAATGGGCGCCAACACCATCATCAAATAGCGAGGACTCCAAATGACAGAGCGCGTCGGCTTCATCGGCGTTGGCAATATGGGTGGCGCAATCGCCGCGCGATTGCTGGAGCGGGGACCACTGGCGGTCTGGGACATGGACGTGGGCGCGGTGCAGGCGCTGACCCAGGCCGGTGCGGCCACAGCTGAAAGCGCGGCCGCGCTCGCGGCAGACTGCGATATCCTCCTCACCTGCCTGCCGGAATCGAAACATGTGCGCGAGCTGCTGTTCGGCGAGCAGGCGGTCGCCGCCGCCATGGGACGCGGCGCGATGGTGGCCGACATGACCACCGGCGACCCGGTGATCAGCCGGGAGATCGCCAGCACCCTGCTCGACCTCAACATTCATTTCGTCGATGCACCGGTCTCCGGCGGGCCCATGGGCGCGCAGCAGGGCTCGCTCGCGATCATGATGGGCGGCGAAGCAGACGCGGTCGCGCGGCTCCGGCCCGTATTCGAGGCGATCTTTCCCAACCTGGACCATGTGGGCCCGGTTGGCGCAGGCCACGCCATGAAACTGGCAAACAACCTGCTGAATGCAATCTGCCGCTTGGCGACAGCAGAGACCGTGGCGCTGGCGGTGAAAAATGGGATCGACCCGGCCCAGGCCGTGGACATCATCAACCGCAGCTCCGGGCGCAACTATTCCACCGACATCACCTATCCGCGGGACATCCTGCCCGGGACGATGGGCCAGGGCTTTACGGTTGGCCTCATGCACAAGGATGTGCGTACAGCCTGCGAACTGGCGGGGGCCACGGATGTGCCCCGGGCGTTTGGTGAGATCGCCCGCAAGCTCCTGGCCGACGGCGAGGCGCGCTTTGGCTTCGATGCCGACGTCAACAGCACCATCATCGGCATGGAGGAAGCAGCGGACGTTAAAATCAAGGGCACAGCCAAATAGCTTCCGCAGGACGCGCGCGTCGCCTATCCTGTGCCGGGTAGCTGAACCGGAAAGGGCAGCTCATGCTGGACAGTGTAGGCAATGACATTCCGATCCTCGACCTTGGCGACTTGATCGCCGCACCGCGGGGGACGGACGCATGGCACAACGCAGCCGCGGCCACGGGCGACGCCATCCGCGAAGCCTGTTTTGACACCGGCTTTTTCTATATTACCAATCACGGCGTGCCGCAGCCGCTGTTCGACGGCGTCTTCGAAGCCAACCGGGTCTTCCACGCGCGGCCGGAAGACGAAAAGCTGCCCCTGAAGCTGAACGCCTGGCATCGCGGCTATCAGCCCATGGCCAGCACCCGCATGAGTTCATCCCTGCGTTTCGACCCGGCGCCCGCACCCAACCAGCTCGAATCCTTCATCGTTCGCGACGACTATCCTGCCAGCCACCCGGCGTACAAAGCGCGGCCCTTTGTGGGCCCTAACCAGTGGCCGGACGACGCCGGCTTCAGGACGGATGTGGAGGCCTACTATACGGCCACCCACCAGCTTTCGTTGCAGCTGGTGCCGGCCTTTGCCTGTGCGGTGCGTGAGACGCCGGACTATTTCGACCCCTTCTTCGATCCGCCGTCCACCACGCTCCGCATGGTGCACTATCCGCCCACGCCCGAGCGGCGGCCTGAGGACTGGCTGGGCATTTATCCGCACACGGACTACGGCTTTTTCACTGTGCTGGCCCAGGACGGCGTCGGCGGCCTGGAGGTTCAACGGGTGGATGGCAGCTGGATCGAGGCGCCGCCGGTGCCGGGCGCCTTCATCATGAATATCGGCGACGCCATGACGCGCTGGACCAATGATGCCTTCACCTCCAGCCCCCACCGGGTACTCAACAAGTCCTCGACCAAATCCCGATATTCCGTCGCCATGTTCTTCGACCCGAACATGGATACGATGATCCGCTGTTTCGACCGCTTCGCCGGTGACGAGGTCAAGCACGCGCCCATCCGGTTCGAGGATTATTATCAGGAGCGGATGGACACCAACCACCCGGACCGGCTGCCGCCAGACACCCAACAACAGGCCTGACC
>JAJFFJ010000128.1 GCA_021776685.1 Alphaproteobacteria bacterium | reverse complement strand
TCGCAGGTCAGCCGGGTCCAGGTTCAGCGCCACCGCCGCCTTGTCCATCAGCCGCTCCATCAGGAGGGCCGCTTCGGGCCGCCCGGCCCCGCGGTAGATGCCCACAGGCGCAGTGTTGCTCACATGCGCAGCAGCAGTGATCTCGACGTCCTTCAGCGCATAGGGCCCGGGCAGAATACGCCCCGCGTTGCGGGCCGGCACAACGGCGCTGAATGGCAGCCAGTGCCCCAGCGGCGCGGCCACCTCTGCGGTAAGGCCCAGCATCCGGCCGTCCCCATCCAAAGCAAGCGCGCCTTTCACCCTGGCGCCACGTCCCTGTGTCGCGGCGAGAAATTCCTCCGACCGGCTGGCGGTCCAGCGGACCGGTTTCTCAAGCTGCCACGCTGCCCACGCCACCAGCACTTCCTCCGGATAGAGCGACGCTTTCATGCCGAACGCACCCCCCACATCCGGCGCGATCACCCGGACATCGGTTTCCGGCAGACCAAGGATCGCCGCCAGGTCCGTTCGGGCCCGCTGCGGCGCCTGGCTGGGCAGCCACACGGTCAGTCTTTCGTCCCAAAGAGCGACCACCGCGCGTGGCTCCAGTGATGTTGGCGCCAGACGGGCGTGACGGACCTCGGCAGAGACGGTCTTGGCGGCATCCTGAAATGCCGCCCCGACGTCGCCTTGCTGCCAGCTCTCACCCGCCGCGAGATTGTCAGGGACATTCGGGAACAACGTCTCGCCCCTACCTGCCAACACAGGGTCCAATTGTTCAAAGTCGAGGACAATCAGATCCAGTGCATCCTGCGCCAGCGCTTCAGTGGTGGCGACCACCGCGGCAACCGGCTGGCCCACGGCATTGAGGTCATCTGCAAGAATGGGAAAGCCTGGCGTGCGCAAGGTCGAGACCAGCGGATTGACCGGCAAGTCGCCCAGATGGGCCGCGTCCCCGCCGGTATAGACGGCAACCACACCGTCCGCCTCTTTGGCATCCGCCACTTCCAGATCCGTGATCGTCCCCCGCGCCACCGGACTGCGCAGGAAGGCCACATGCAGGCAGCCCTCCGGCACGATGTCGGTGACAAAGCGGCCACGGCCGGTGAGCAGCTGCGCGTCCTCGACGCGCCGCCAACTCTGGCCGATTGCAGAATGGTCGGGCGGTTTCATGTGATGCCTACAGGGTGACCCAATCCGCCGGCGGATCGCCCCGGCCCGGATGCACCGCGCCGCAGTTGCTGCAGGTCCGTGCCTCCTCGTCGTCATAGAAGGCGTCATAGAGCGGCGGCAGATCATCGACGATGTTGTTCAACGGCACTTCGATGCGGTGGACGCGGTGTTGGCACTCGAAGCAATACCACTCGAAACCGTCCAGCATGCCCTGCACGCGGGGCGCCTCGAGCACCAGACCAATGGACCCCGGCAGCGGCCGCTGGGGCGAGTGGGAGACATGGGACGGCAGCATGAAGACGTCGCCTTCGCGAATGACCACATCTTCGATCTTGCCGCGGTCGACCACCTTCAGCACCATGTCGTTCTTCAGCTGATAGAAAAACTCCTGGCACGGGTCGTCGTGAAAATCCACGCGGGTGTTCGGGCCGCCGATGATCTGCGCGATCATGCCTGGCTCTTCGAACAGCAGCTTGTTGCCCACTGGCGGTTTGAGCTGATCACGATTGCTCTCGATCCAGGCGTCGAGATTGTAGGGGGATGCGACTGTCATGGCTGACATCCTGTCTTGAGGCGCGGCGTCCGCTGTTGCGGTTGTCGCCACAGGTTGATTGATGCGTCCCTCAACGCGAATAGCTTAGCCCGGGAAGGTGTTGCCGGCGGTTGCGGCATCGACGCCGCCTTCGGGCACAGGCTTCTTCGGACCCCACATACGATAGTCGAACGGTGGCGTGGCCGCCGCGAATGCGGGGCGTTCTTTCATGCGGACGTACCAGTCGGCGACCCGCGGCAGGTCCTCCCACAGATGTGCCCGGTCCAGATGGTCGACCCGGTCGAGAATCGGCGCGACGCAGATATCCGCCAGCGAATATGTCTCGCCGCAAATCCACGGGCCGGGCTGCAACTCGGCCTCAAGCCGCTCAAGGTGCCAGCGAAACCGGGCCTCGGCGGCGGCGACAGCAGCAGTGTCCGCCGGGTCCGTCACGCGCCGGAGATAATCCTGGGCGCGAGCCTGATCCGGATGGCGCTTTGACCATTCGGTCAGAACATCCATGCCATAGGCCACGGCCCGCAGCTTCATCATGATGTTGAAGCTCATGGTGACGATCAGCGGGAACAGATATTCCTGCTCTTCGGCCATCCAGGCGCGCATGGTGGCCCGGGCCACGGCATCGGCCGGGGCCAACGGCGGCTCGGGATACCGGTCATCCAGATATTCGGCGATGTTCGAGGACTGGATCACTACCAGCCCGTCATCCACCAGGGCGGGGACCTTGCTGTGCGGGTTAAGCGCCACATAGTCCGGCTGAAAATGATCGAACTTGGGCGTCATGACATAGCGCTCGCGCCACTCAAGCCCCTTTTCGTCAAGAACCATGCGGACCTTGAAGCAACAGGGCGAATCCCAGAAATGGTAGAGCTCAATCATCTCTCTTGAAGCCTCGCTTTTGACAGATTGTACTTGGCGCACCGGCCGGTCGTCTCATGCGAGCGTCCAGCGTGCCGGCAGGTGAACCGGTCCCCGGAAGGAGATATTTGGCGGAAACTCCAGAGGCGTCCCCTCAACCAACTCCAGGTCAGCGAATCTGTCCAGCATCTGGTTCAGAATCACACCCATCTCGATGCGGGCCAGGTGGGCGCCCAGACACAGATGGATGCCCCGGCCGAAGGAAAGGTGATCTTTCGGCCACGCCCGCTCCGGATCGAAGGCCTCCGGATTGTCGTAGGCATCCGGGTCCCGGTTAGCGGCCCCCACTGACAGCATAAGCTTCGCACCCGCCGGAACGGTCACACCGCCAATCGCTGTCTCCTGCTTTGCCAGACGCCGCCAGGCAATCACGGAA
The DNA here is from genome assembly GCA_021776685.1 of Alphaproteobacteria bacterium. Taxonomy (GTDB): domain Bacteria; phylum Pseudomonadota; class Alphaproteobacteria; order Bin65; family Bin65; genus JAJFFJ01. The sequence goes on along the minus strand of JAJFFJ010000128.1, from coordinate 6,724 downwards.
GAATCATGGCGGATGCTTTCCTCGACCGCCTTCGGCACGAGGTCACGGTCCTGCCGCAGCTTTTCCCAATAGCCGTTCTCGACAATCTGGCGGAGGCAGTTGGCCGTCTGATTGGTGGTGGTCTCATGGCCGGCAAAACTGAGGCCGAAGAGGATGCTGGCGATTTCATTATCCGTCAGCGGCTCGGACATGTCCTTCCCCAGCATCAGATCGGTAGTCAAATCGTCCGCTGGTTCCTGCCGGCGGCGCGCAACGAAAGCGACCACATATTTCCAGAAGGCCACCATCGTTTCAGCGGCGCGAACCTGGGCCTCTTCCGTCGGCCGCCCCCAGTTCACCACCAGCTTGTCGGCGCACCATTCCTTGATCTGATCATTATCCTCTGGCGGAAAGCCGATCATGGCGAAGATCGTGATGGCCGGCAGCGGATAGCACAGCTCCTGCGCCAGATCGGCAGTGCCGGCGTCGGCAAAGCGATCGAGAATCTCGGCGCAGCGATCTTCGATGACCGGCGTCAGTACACGCATCCGCTTCATCGAAAAAGCCTGGGCCAGCCGGCGGCGGATGCGGGTATGGCCCGGAGGATCGAAGTTGGACATGACCGGCTCGATGCCAAAATCATCCTTGAGAATGTCCACCGCGGCATCGCACAGCGGCAGCAACGTCGCCTGGGCGATTGACGCAGAAAACAGGTCCGGGTTCAGGAAGACATATTCCACATCAGCGTGGCGCGACACGATCCACATGTCGATGGCCGGGCAATAGGCGACCGGCGCCTCTTCCCGCTGTTCCGCCAGAAAGGGATAGGGATTGCTGAGGAAGGCCTCAGTAAGGGGGTCAAACTGGCTGTGCATGCTGGATGTCCGATCGCCCGTGAAAAGAACGGAGTGAATAGAACTGAGTGAATGGAACTAACAAGCTGCCGCCTGGAGGGCGACATCAGCTCCGTGGTCCGTATTTCTCCGCCAGTATCGTTGATCACATTCATCTGGAAAAATTTTATTATCTGATCTATTCATTCGATATCATGATGAATGTATCTTTCCGTCAACTTCGTGCAGCGATTGCTGTCGCTGACCAGGGAAGCTTCACCCGGGCGGCCGACAGTCTGCATCTCACTCAGTCCGCCTGTTCCGGTCTGGTGCGGGACCTGGAAACCGGATTGGGGGTCCGCCTGTTCGACCGGACCACCCGCCGGGTGGCGCTGACCGATGCCGGCCGGGAGTTTATCGCCGCAGCCCGGCAGTCCATCACCGACCTCGATGATGCAGTGGATGACGTCCAGGCGCTTGCTGCGCGCCGGCGGGGCCGGGTGACGGTGGCCGCACCGCCCCTGCTGGCCGCAACGGTGCTGCCGGCAGTCATCCGCGCCTTCAGCCACGACAATGCCGCGATCCAAATCGTGCTGCAGGATGTGGCGACCGATCAGATTGTCAGCCGCGTGCGCGACGGCAGCGCCGATCTGGGGGTCGGCACCTTCGATCCGGCGGAGGATGGCGTCAGCCTGCGTGTGCTGGCAACCGACCGACTGCGGCTGTTCTGCCCGCCGGATCACCCGCTGGCCCGGAGAAAATCCATATCCTGGGCAGCGTTGCGCGGCGAGACCCTGATAGGCCTGACCCGCGCCAGTGACGTGCGGCGGTTGACCGAACAGGCCTTGGCCGGCGCGGGTCTGCCCGCACGTCCCAGCTATGAGGTCACTCAGATGGCCACTGCTGTGGCGCTGGTGGACGCGGGCGCCGGACTCGCCGCGCTACCCGCCTATGCGCTCAGCTACACCAAGCTCTTCCGGGTGGTCAGCCGGCCGCTGTCAAAGCCCGCCGTCACCCGTGACATCTCATTGCTGACGGCAAAGGAGCGATCCCTTTCGCCCGCCGCCGCGGCTTTCGCAAACGTGCTGTCGGACCGGCTTGGCAGCGCCTAGGTCAGCTCAATCGCATCAACGCGGGCGTCGTAAAAGGCCACATGGTCCCTGATCTCGCTCACCGCCGGATAGGGATCGTCATAATACCAGACAGCGTTCTCGGAGGTCTGACCGTCGACCTCCAGGCTGAAATAGCTGGCGTCACCTTTGTACGGGCAGTGAGAGCCATGATCCGTGGGAGTCAGAAAGGCCATATTGACGTCATCCCGCGGCACGTAGTGGACCTTGGGATAGTCGGCCTCCTGCATAACCAGCGCCCGTGTGCTTTCGGCAACTGTCTTGCCGTTATAAGTGACACGCACGGTTGAGGTTTCGTCAGTAATACCGATGGGATGGTCCGGGCCGGGGATTTTCATTGCTGTTCTCCTGCAAATCGTCTGGGGAAGATGGGATCGCCGTGGCCGTCAGGCAAGCGCACCGCCTAACCATCGCCGTGGTGGATACGCAGTTCGCGTTTCAGAATCTTGCCGGATGGATTGCGCGGCAGCTCGTCGACGAAGACGACACTCTGCGGACACTTGAAGTGCGCGATGCGGTCCCGGGCAAAGTCCATCAGCTCCTGCTCGGTCACCGCTGACCCCGGCGCCCGCACAATACAGGCGCGCACCGTCTCCCCCCAGGTCTCGTCCGCAATCCCGATGACGCCCACATCCGCCACGCCCGCATGCTCGAACAGACAGCTCTCTACCTCGGCCGGGTAGACGTTCTCACCGCCGGAGATGACCATGTCCTTGATCCGGTCGTGCATGTAGAGATAGCCGTCCGCGTCATGGAAGCCGGCATCGCCGCTCCAGTACCAGCCATCGCGGACCGCGTCGGCCGTGGCCTCCGGGCGGGCCCAATATTCCAGCATCACCTGCGGGCTCTTGATAATGATCTCACCCACCTCGCCCGTTGCGACGTCGCGGCCGTCCGGATCAACCACCCTAATTTCTCCAGGCGGAATCGGGATGCCGACACCGCGCATGCGGGGGGTGCCCTTTGGATCATGGTCTTCGGCGGGCAGATAGGTGACCGCTCCCGTCGCCTCGGTCATGCCGTAGAGCTGCACGAAATCGCAGCCCATCACGCCGACAGCCTGCTGGAGCAGGTCGAGCGGGATCGGCGAAGCACCATAGGTCACGAGCTTCAGGCTCGAGAAATCCGTCGATGCACAGTCCGGATGCTGCATCAGGAACAGAATCACCGCCGGCACGAACAGCACCTTGGTGATGCCGTCCTGACCGATGTGGCGCAGCACTTCGCCGGGATCCACATCCTCCATGATGATGCAGGTAACGCCGTAGTCCATGGGGCTCAGCGCCCAGGCGGACCCTGCGATGTGAAACAGCGGCATCACTACCAGGGAGACATCAACATCCGGATCCCAGTCATAGGGACCGGTCTGCTGCATGGCGTTCAGATTGGTGTGGCTGAGGACGGCGCCCTTGGGCAGGCCCGTGGTGCCGCTGGTATACATCTGGATCAACGGATCGGCCGCGGTCACCGGCAGGTTGGGGTCCACATCCGCGCCCGCGTCGCGCCATCCGGCATAGTCGGCCCAATGATCCGGCGCCGGCGCTTCCTGGCCCGCAATCAGGAGGGTTTTCAAAACCGTCTCCAGCTCATCCTCAATCTCCGCCACGATCTCAGAGAACCAGCCATCGACCACCATCAGCTTCGCCCTGGCGTCATTGACGATGAACAACACCTCCCGCGGCGCGAGCCTGAAATTGACCGGCACGAAAACCACCCCGGTCTTGGCGCAGGCCAGCAGCAGTTCAAACCAGGGCACGTTGTTCTTGCAAAGGACGGCCACCCGGTCACCCTGCCCCAGCCCCTCTGCCGCAAACTGGCTGGCAATGCGATTGGCGCGCTGGTCAAGACCGGCAAAACTGAGCGCGTCGCCCTTGAAGACAAGCGCCGGCTTGTCCGGCCATGTGGCGGCATTCTCGCGGCTCATCCGGTCTAGGGTGCGAATGGTCAAAGATGCCCAAGGGCCGGCGTCATGCATGGCAAGTCCTCCCTGCGGCGGGCGGTAATATTCCCCCGCCGCCGATTTCGCCCTATGTTTCCTCAAACGGCGCAAAACCGAAAGGATTTTGCGCTCAAGATCCAAAGCGATAGCGCGAAGGAGAAACAGATGCCCGATGCCGCCACTGATATCGCCGCAGCTGATAACGCTGCCGAGGCCGAACTGCTGCGCGAAGACCGGGGACGGGTCGCCGAGCTGACATTGAACCGCCCCGCACGCTTCAATGCCCTGTCGGAAGGCCTGCTCGATGCGCTGCAGACCAACCTGGACGCCATCGCCCAGGACGACGCTATCGACGTGGTAATTCTCGGCGCCGCCGGCAAAGCCTTCTGCGCCGGCCATGACCTGAAAGAGATGCGCGCCCCACCAGGAAGACAGGGCCCTGACCGCGACTATTACACGGAGCTGTTCAATCGCTGCAGCCGGATGATGCAGACCATCGTCAACCTGCCCCAGCCGGTGATCGCACGGGTACATGGTATCGCCACGGCCGCGGGCTGCCAGCTGGTCGCCACCTGCGACCTGGCCGTGGCCGCGGACACCGCCGTCTTCGCCACCAACGGCATCAACAACGGCCTCTTCTGCTCAACCCCCTCAGTCGCCCTCAGCCGCAATGTCAGCCAAAAGCAGGCGTTCGAAATGCTGTTCACCGGCGATTTCCAGAGCGCCGAAACCGCGAAAGAACTCGGCCTCATCAACCGCATTGCGCCCGAGGCTGAACTGGAGGCCGCCACCCGCGATCTCGCCGACCAGATCGCCGCCAAATCCAGCGTCACCACCCGGTCGGGCAAGGCGATGTTCTACAAGCAACTCGCCATGGACCTCCCCGCCGCCTACGATTTCGCCGCCGACAACATGGCCTGCGATATGATGAGCGAAGACGCGTGTGAGGGAATCGACGCGTTCCTGCAGAAGCGGGATGCGGTGTGGAAGAACAAATAAGCGGCTAATCGGATTTTATGATGCCTGACTCCTCCCTCCCCGTCGCCATCGACCACGAACATTACAGCGATGACTTCCTGCACGCTGTGCTTTCGCGGGTGCAGGTGGTTGCATTGGTGGGCGCGTCGCCGAAGTGGAACCGGCCGTCCTTTTTCGTGATGAAGTATCTGCAGGCCAAGGGCTACCGGGTGATCCCTGTGAACCCGAAGGCGGCGGCGGACGGCGTCGAGATCCTGGGCGAGACATGTTACGCGTCGCTCGCCGACATCCCGGAGAAGATCGACATGGTCGATATCTTCCGCAGCTCGGCGGCGGCGGGGCCGATCACCGACGAGGCGATCGAGACCCTCGACGCGGAAGGCGCGCGGGTCATCTGGATGCAGATCGGCGTGCGCAACGATGAGGCGGCCGAACGGGCCGAGGCAGCCGGCATCACCATGGTGATGAACCGCTGCCCCAAGATCGAATATTCCCGGCTGTGGGGCGAACTGAGCTGGGGCGGCTTCAATTCCAACGTGATCTCCGCGAGACGGCGGAAGGCGGTATGGCGATGAGCGGCAACGGCAAGAATCCTAAAGAGGGTAGCGCCTTCGGCTTCGAGACCCGCGCGGTTCACGCGGGGTCATCGCCCGACCCCCTGACCGGCGCGCGCCAGACGCCGATCCACCAGACCACCGCCTACGCCTTCCACGACACCGACCACGCGGCCTCGCTCTTCAACTTGCAGGAACCGGGCTTCGTCTATTCCCGCATCGGCAACCCCACGGTCGCGGTGCTGGAGGAGCGGATTGCGTCCCTTGAAGGTGGCGTTGGCGCCACGGCCACGGCTTCCGGCCACGCCGCGCAGATGTTGGCGCTGTTCGCGATCATGTCGCCCGGCGCGCATATCGTGGCATCGTCGAAACTCTATGGCGGATCGCTCAACCAGATGGGCATCGCCTACAAGCGGTTCGATTGGCACACCACATTCGTTGACCTCGCGGACCCGGAGAATTTTCGAAAGGCCCTCAAACCCGAGACCCGGGCGATCTTCGTCGAGAGCCTCTCCAACCCCGGTGGCGTCATCGTCGATCTGGAGGCCGTCGCCGCCATCGCGCGCGAAGCCGAGGTCCCTTTCATCGTCGACAACACCATGGCGAGCCCCTACCTCTGCCGGCCGATCGACTGGGGCGCGGACATCGTCATCAATTCCACCACCAAGTTCCTGTCGGGCAACGGCACGTCCATGGGCGGCGCGGTGACGGATACCGGCAAGTTCCCCTGGCTCAGCCATCCGGACAAATTCCCGTCCATGGCGGCGCCCGCGCCCGAATATCACGACCTGACCTTCGCCGAGACTTTCGGCAATCTGGCCTTCAACACCTATGGTCATGCGGTGGGCTTGCGCGACCTGGGCGCCACCATGGCGCCGATCAACGCCTTCCAGACGTTGCTGGGGATCGAGACCCTGCCCCTGCGCATGGATCGGCATGTGGCCAACGCAATGACCGTCGCCACCTGGCTGGAGGCGCATCCCGCCGTCGCCTGGGTCAGCTATACCGGCCTCGCGTCGAGCGCCCAGCACGACCTCGCGCAGAAATACTTTCCGCGTGGGGTGGGTCCGGTTTTCACATGCGGGCTCAAAGGCGGCTACGCCGCAGGGCTGACACTGGTGGAATCCGTCAACCTGTTCACCCACCTGGCCAATGTGGGCGACACCCGCTCCCTGATCTTGCATCCCGCGTCCACCACCCACCGGCAGCTGACTGAAGAACAGCGCGAGGCCGCCGGCGCCGGCGATGACGTCCTTCGTCTCTCCATCGGCATCGAGACGGTTGATGACCTGATCGCGGACCTGGAACAGG
>JAJFFJ010000127.1 GCA_021776685.1 Alphaproteobacteria bacterium | reverse complement strand
GGAGTGCAATGGCATAAGCCAGCCTGACTGCGAGGCCGACGGGCCGAGCAGAGACGAAAGTCGGTCATAGTGATCCGGTGGTCCCGAATGGAAGGGCCATCGCTCAACGGATAAAAGGTACGCCGGGGATAACAGGCTGATACCCCCCAAGAGTCCACATCGACGGGGGTGTTTGGCACCTCGATGTCGGCTCATCTCATCCTGGGGCTGGAGCAGGTCCCAAGGGTATGGCTGTTCGCCATTTAAAGAGGTACGTGAGCTGGGTTTAGAACGTCGTGAGACAGTTTGGTCCCTATCTGCCGTGGGTGTACGAGACTTGAGAGGAGCTGTCCCTAGTACGAGAGGACCGGGATGGACGTACCTCTGGTGTACCTGTTGTGGCGCCAGCCGCACCGCAGGGTAGCTAAGTACGGACGGGATAACCGCTGAAAGCATCTAAGCGGGAAGCCTCCCTCAAGACCAGGTCTCGCTTGAGAGCCGTGGAAGACCACCACGTTGATAGGCCGGGTGTGGAAGCACAGCAATGTGTGAAGCTAACCGGTACTAATCGCTCGATAGGCTTGTTCTTCCTTGAACGGGCAATGCAGGAACCCAGACCCTTCGGGGCGCGGGCGATAGCAAAACCTTTTCAAGACGAACCCGTCGCATTCAGAGGAAAACGCCAAAGTAGGTCCCGATCGCAAATGCTGATCTGGGCCGGCGTCTTCCGAACCTGATTGCGGCATCGACCCGAAATCACCCATTTCTAACCTTCGTCGGTCAGTGAACCCGCATGCGCCGCCTCTTCGGAGGCGGCGTAGGCCGGCCTTCGTGTGTTTGAATGGCCTGGTGGTTATAGCGAGGGGGCTACACCCGATCCCATTCCGAACTCGGCCGTGAAGACCCTCAGCGCCGATGGTACTGTGTCTTAAGGCACGGGAGAGTAGGTCGCTGCCAGGCCTTTCAAGCACATGAAGACCCCTAAACGGTTCATCCGTACAATCTAGCACAATGTTTGACGCCCGCGTTTTGGCGGCCTTTTCGGCCGCCGGGCTTCCACGTCACCTGGCAACCGTTTTCCGGTAACCGTCATCTGGCATGGGGCCTCAGAAACCAGGCCCGGGCGACGAATAATCGACTCTGCCGCGGGGTGGAGCAGTCTGGTAGCTCGTCAGGCTCATAACCTGAAGGTCGTAGGTTCAAATCCTACCCCCGCAACCAAAAAACCCGCCAGGCCATTGACCTGGCGGGTTTTTTCTTGCCTGGAGTTCTCTGGTCTTATGCCGACCGTGGCTTTGGATGGGATGAAATGGGGGCAAGGTTACGTTCCCCAGATTGGGGGTCGCGAAAATCCCCTTGCGAACTGAATGCGGGCCTCAAGTGGCGCATTCAAAACGCCGGCAAAGGCCCGGTGTGGACTTTGGCATGCCGATGCTGCGCCGCGTGGCGGCCGGGTCACCCGGTGTATCGCCTCAACCGGTGCCAGACGACCCAGGCGGCGATCACCAGGACAAGCTGCGTCCCGATAATTGGGAACACGGTTCCATCGTAGGCCAGTCCTTGCCACAAAGAGACGGCGGCCGCAGCGCACATCTGGAAGAAGCCAAGAACGGCTGCGGCCGCGCCGGCGGCCTTCGGATGGGACATCATGACTCCGGCCGCGGTATTCGGCGCCAGCAACCCGCCACCGAACCAGTAGACAAACTGGACCGCCACCAGCGCAGGCAAAGGCGCCCAACCAAGAAGGGACAGCCCGACCAGCGTTCCGGAAGCACACACCAGTATCGCGAGGCTGACCGGTATGACCCGCTGCATTCCCCATCGGGGAATGGCGTGCCTCGCTCCGGTCGAGCCAATGAGAGAACCCGAAATCACAGCCGCGGCGATCACCCCATAGCTAATCGGGTCCAGGCCAAGGCTGTCGATGAAATAGTACGGTGCCCCCGCGATGAAACAATACATTGACCCGTGAAGCAGCGAATGGGTGATCATGAAGCAGAGGAAGCCCCGGTGCCGAAACAGCCCCAGGTAGACCAGGTGGATCGCCTGCCGCTCCGAGGCGGGCGTCGCCGTTCTGGTTTCCGGCATGATGAAGATTGCCGACGCCAGCCAGACCAGGCCGACGGCGGCAGCGAAGACGAAGCCCGCGCGCCAGCTTGCAAGGTCCAGAAGGGCGCCCCCGACCAGTGGTGCGGCAGCGAATGACGCGATCATCAGGGCGAAAAGGGTGGCCATGGCTTTTGCAGAGCCTTCGGCGCCATAGATATCCCGGACGATGGCGCGGGCGACCACATACCCCGAGGCGGCGCCGAGCCCCTGAATGGCGCGGCCGACAATGATCACCCAGATACCGTCCGCTGCAGCTGCCGTCGCCGAACCGGCAAGTGTCAGCCCGGCGCCGATCAACAGGGCGGCGCGGCGGCCCCGGCGGTCGGAGAACGGGCCGAAGAACAATTGCCCAGCGCCAAACAGGATGGCGAAGGAAACGAGAGTGAGCTGAACCGTACCCGGAGGCTGGTTGTAGATCTCGCCCAAGGCAGGCATCGCGGGCACGAACAGGCCTGTCGCGATTTCCCCGAATGCGACGCAAAGCACGAGTGTTGCAAAAACCAGCTGGCCGGCCCCGCCCTGGACCTTCGCGGCGGTTTGGCTGTCAGATCCACGATGCATCGGCGGGTATCTTTGCGGGCGGGAGAAACGGACGCTGAGAGATGGGGCTGGAACGACGCAGTTGGTAGATAAACCCACGCATGCCAGTCATGTGCATTGGCTCGTGGCCCAAACCCAAACAAGCCCGCGCGCCGCTCTTGGCTACAGACGGACATTCTAACGGTTTATGAACTGGCTCCGGTCCCCACCACAAGCGAACCAATCCGCCATCCTCAGCTCAAGGTTGGTACGAGCTTGAGTGATGGGGCCCCCCGCAACCAAAAAAAAATCGCCGGCGTCTCCGCTGGAGACGGCGGCTTTTTTTTGGCGTGCAGTTCACCCGGCACAGGCGTGCCTCTTGCTGTTTGGAACCACCTTCGGTTATGTCGCGACCACAAACGGAAAAAGGATACCTCATGGCCGGCCCCCCCACAGGTCCTCTTGCAGGACTGCGTATTCTCGATCTCACCACCATCATCCTTGGTCCCTACGCGACGCAAATTCTGGGCGACATGGGGGCGGACATCATCAAGGTGGAGGGGCCCGAGGGCGACACCACGCGCTACATCACGCCGGGGCGGCATCACGGCATGTCCGGGACATCGGTCAATATCAACCGCAACAAGCGCAGCCTGGTGCTCGACCTGAAGCAGCCAGCGGCGCGGGACGCGCTCCTGAAACTGGCCGAAGGCGCGGATGCCCTGATCCACAATATCCGGCCCCAGGCGATGGCCCGGCTTGGTCTCAGCTATGCCGATGTCGCCGCCGTCAAACCGGACATCGTCTATTGTGCCTGCGTGGGCTTTGGCCACGACGGCCCCTATGCCGGCCGCCCGGCCTTTGACGACTTGATCCAGGGGGCGTCGGGCACTGCGGCGCTGAACGCACGCATGCACGGCGAGCCGCTCTATTTCCCCGGCGTGATGGCGGACAAGATCACCGGTCTGGCTGCGGTCAACGCCATGGTTGCGGCGCTGCTGCACCGGGAACGCACCGGCCAGGGCCAGGACGTGGAAGTGCCCATGTTCGAAACCCTGGTGTCGTTCAACATGGCGGAGCATGGCGCGGACTTTCTGTTCGAGCCGCCGGAGGCAGAGTTCGGCTATGCCCGGGTCCTGACCCCCAACCGCCGGCCCTACCGCACGAAAGACGGCTATGTGTGCATGCTGCCCTACAACGACCGGCAGATTACCGGCTTCTTCGGCCTGATGGGCCAGCCGGAGCTGATGGACGATCCGCGCTTTTGCGATATCGGCGCGCGGGCGCGAAACATCCACGAACTCTATGGCCTGATCGCCGAGGCAGCGCCGTCGAAGACCACCCAGGAATGGCTCGACCTGTGCCTGGAGGCGAATATTCCGGCGACTGCAGTGTTCGATCTCAGCGATGCGCGGGAGGAACCGCACCTGAAAGCCACCGGCTTTCTGGCAGAGCGCGAGCATCCGACCGAGGGCCGATACCGGGCGGTCGGCATTCCACCGCGGTTTTCAAAAGCCCCCTGCACGATCCGCCGCGATGCGCCCAACCTGGGTGAGCACAGCGCAGAGATATTGCGCGAAGCGGGCATTGGTGACGACGTCATTGCTGAAATGGCAACCGCCGGGGCGACAGTCATCAGGGAGTAGGGCGCGCTGTTTAGCAATCTCGCGGGACACGCGGATCTGTAGTCAACAAGAAGGAATTCCAGCTCACCGTTATGCCATGCGGAAACGGAGATGTGAGGGAATCGACGGCCGCCAAAGAGACCCATGAGAAGGCCGTACGGGATAGACGCGGGCATACCCGATAGTTGCAATCTGTCGAAGAGAAGGACCGGAGTTTGCTCAATCGGCTGCGCGGCGGGCCAAGGAGTTCTGGTGGTGACAACACGGTTGCCGGCCCGACACCCGGCAGTGGCCGGTAAGCGGCATCCAGCGAATAACCGTTGCCCACATTTCCAGATTGGATTTCACATCAGTCGGAAGGTTGCACAGCGTTGGTGCAGCCCGCTTCTTTTTGGCGCCATTTTTCGTGATCAGGCCCCACGTTGGATCGCCCGGATCAAGTAATTTCGGCTTGTTCGCCCTTAGCGAACGGCAGGCTCCAGCCCGCTTTTCCCGCCTCCTGTCCACCGTAGTGGCGAGATGGCATTGACCGGCTGCGCCGGATTCAGACGGGTCGGGACGATTTCGATGGTTTGGTCGGCCGCGCCAGGCGCCTGGCGCCAACGTCTTCAGCGAGCGCCAAGCCTCTTCAACGCCTTCAGGCTGTCGCTATGGTCAGGCTCCAATGCCAAGGCCTTGCGATAGTCGGCAATCGCGTCCGCTTTCCTGCCCATGGCCTCGTAAATGTTGCCCCGCGTATTCCAGTTGTGGCTGCCTTTTGGATCCAGAGCCAAAGCCCTGTTTGCGAAAGGCAGGCCGTCGGCAGCACGGCCAGACTTGAACAACGCCCATGCCATGTTGTTGTGCGGCAGCGGCGCTTTGGGGGCGAGTTCGATCGCTTTCTTCAGATCGGCAATCGCGGGTTCATACCGTTTCAGCCGCGTCTGCAGGAGCCCTCGATTATTGTACGCCTGCCAAAAACGGGGGTTGCGTTCGATTGCGCGGGTAAAATCGGCCAGTGCACGCTCTGGCTGCGCAACTTTGACGTAGGCAAGGCCCCTGTTGTAGTAGCCGTCGCCGTCCTTTGGCTTTAGCCGGATCGACTGATCAAAATCTTCGATCGCCCGCGCATACTTTTTGAGGTCAACATAGGTGTTGCCACGGTTGTTATAGGCACGGGCAAAGGCGGGATCGAGTTTGATCGCTTTGTCAAAATCCATAATGGCCTGCCGGTTTTTGCCCAACAGGGACAACTCGTACCCCCGGTTGTTATAGGCCTCCGCCAGTTGTGAATTTTTCAGTTTGCCCGACTTCAGCAACTTGGTGCAGGCTCCAATTGCCGGCTGCCCATTACCTGTTCGACAGAGTTTCCAGGCGCCACTCAGATCGGGCTGGGACGATTGGGACAGAGCCGGCATCGCGCTCATCGCCAGGATGCTGCCGGAGAGGATCGTCAAAGTGGCCGCGGCGACTTTGGGCATGGATTTGTACGTATGGCGTCGGCCCATGGGTGATTAACCTTTTCGCGTTCGCGTTGTTGAGGTGGCGCTTAATCAGATACGCACAAATCAGTCACCCTGACACCCGCCGTCGATCTGTCCGGCAGACGTGACTTTAAGGGATCGATTTGCATTCCCCAATCGATGATCCGCGGTTTTGCGATATCGGTGCTCGGGCGCGCAACATCCACGCGCCCTATGGCCTGATCGCAAAGGCGGCGCCGTCGAAGACCACGGAGGAGTGGCTGGGACCTGTGCCTGGAGGCGAATATTCCGGCGACACCAGTGTTCGATCTCAGCGATGCGCGGGAGGAACCTCATTCGATCCGTCCGCCGTTGGCGGCATCCGCCACCGGCGCCCGCGATATGAATACGGGCTCTGGCAGGCTATAGTAGATTTCCAGCTGCGGGAGGGATGCTCGATGTCGAACAAGGCGCTCCAGAACAACGCCCATAAACCCTGGCCTCACAATGCGTGGTACCAGGCGGCATGGGCCCATGAGGTTCAAGACGGGCCGCTTGCGCGGACGCTTTTGAACGAACCGGTCGTGCTGTTCCGAGACCGGGACGGCAACGCCCATGCGCTGGAAGACCGCTGCTGTCATCGTGCGACCCCGCTTCACCTGGGCGATGTGGTCGACGAAGGCCTGCAGTGCGGGTACCACGGCCTGATCTTCGATGGTTCCGGCAAATGCGTGGTGATTCCGGGGCAGGAGTCGATCCCGCCGCAAGCCAGGGTGCGCAGTTACCCGCTCGTCGAGAAGCAGGAAATTCTCTGGGTCTGGATGGGTGACGCAGATGCGGCCGACGAAAACCTGATTATCGATTTCCCTTTCCTGGACGACCACGAAAATCACCCGCACCTTCACGACGTCATGACCATCAAATGTAACCACATGCTCGTGGTCGAAAACCTCATGGACCTGACACACATCCCCTACATCCACGGCAAGACGATCGGTGGCGGAAACCGGTTGGGCCAGGTCAACGCCACCATGGACGTGACCAAGAAAGATAGCGGGGTGCACTACATCCGCTGGATGGAAGATATCGTCCCACCACCGACCTACAAATTGGCGGCCGGCTGGGACGACGATGTCAAAGTCGACCGCTGGCAGGAGTTCGAATACGTGGCGCCGGCGACCGTCCTGCAATGGTCCGGCGCATTGGAGCATGGCCGCGGCGCCAAGGAAGATCGCGATCAGAAAGGTGGCTTTTCATCCCACGTCTGGCATACCGCGACGCCAGAGACAGAGACCTCGTGCCTCTACTTCTGGTCGGCGACCAACAGCTACAAGCCCGACGACCAGGAGGCGACCAAGCTGCTTCATCGGGAAGTCAGCAACACCTTTGACGAAGACGTGGCCTTCCTTGAGAATCAGCAGGCATGCCTCTCGGCCAATCCCGATCAGGTGCTGATCGACATCAAGCACGATGTTGCCCGCAAGCCGGCACGGACCGTGCTGGAACGGATGATCCATGCCGAGTTGGAAGAGACGGCGGTAGCTGCAGAGTAGGCGTCCGGTCAGGTTCAAATTTACCTGGGGCCAGGTCGGGCATGACCGCTCTTGCCTGTTGGGCCACCAGTCCTCTGGTTATTAGCGGTGTAGGGGTAAAAGCGGGCGCGGATTTCGCCCGCTCCCAAGGGTGGAGCAGTCATCGCTGCCATTTCGTCCGGTCTGCCTTCAGAAGCAGTCATATTCAGCAGGTCGCCAACACGTCCGTAATTGACCTTATGCGGACATTACTCCGCTTCGCCACCGAGCAGCCGGTCTGCCGCGCTTGCAGCAGAGAGCACATATGAAAGATCTTGATGGATAAGGACCAAGGACAGGCATCCCTCAATCAACAACATCAATTGCCGAGCGCTCTCCTCCGGATTCTCTTGACCCAGACGCCCTAGCTCGGCCGAAAACCATCTCTCGACTTCTGTCTTGTGCCGATGAGCCGCGCTGCGTGCAGGGTGCCCTGGCAGGTCGGCTAACTCCATTGTCAGGCGGGTGAAGCCGGAACCGTACCAAGGTGATCTCGAAGCCCAATCGGTGAATTTCCGGAACAAAGATCTCCCGAATGCTACGGGGTCTTTCGCTGCTGGATCTGCCCATCCTTGAAACAACGCAAGGGCCTGCGCCTGCTGGTGTTCCATGAGCGCCGCAACAAGCCCGTCCTTACTTTCAAAATGATAATAGAGGGTCTTCTTCGTAACACCTGTGGCGGACGCAATGGCATCCATGCTGGTCCTGGAAAACCCTTCCCGGTACAGCAACGTGTACGCAGCGGCAAAAATCCTGCGCTTGGTCGCTTCGGCTGAACGCGGCATCCGGCCATTGTATACCGACTAGTGTATATAGACTACGGCTTGTCGGGCTTAATCTGGGGCCCGGTAAAGGGATCGAGGGGTGCGCGCGATGAAGGACGTAGATCAGTTTATTGCCCAGTGTTGCGAGGCTGTGGAAAATGACACCAGCCATCGAGCGGCGCGGGAGGTCGTTGCCCGCGCTGTTTCAGATCCCAACAAGGTTCTGGCGGCGCTCGGTGAGCCATCACAGGCAGGCGTAACACCCCTCCATCATTCCGCCAGCGTGACCATCCTCAACGTCGTATGGGGCCCGTTGATGAATATACCAGCGCACAATCACGAGATGTGGGCAGTCATCGGCATTTATGCCGGTCGCGAGGACAGTATCCTGTGGCGCCGCATTGATGACGAGAATGGTCAAAGCATTGAAGCTGCCGGCGCAACATCGCTCGCAACGAAAGATACCGAACCCTTAGGCAAGGACATCATACATTCGGTGGTGAATCCCGTTAATCGGCTAACCGCAGCGATCCATGTTTATGGCGGAGATTTTTTTGGCGTTGAACGCCAGGAATGGGACCCTGAGACGCACGAGGAGCGCCCGTTCGATTTTGACCGAACCCGCCAGTACTTCGAGAAATCGAATCGGCTATTGACCGAGAGCCAGGGCTAATCGACCAGGTCTGTGCGGTGAAGTAGTTCAATCGCAAACGTCCGCTTCTGGCTACAAGCGGACGCGCCTCCATCGGCCAGTTGAAGTCCATTTTAGTGCGGAAAGCAGACATTCCGAGGGACAGAAAGCTCCTGGAACTCCGCGGTGGCGGCGGAGGGCCGTGTTGAAAGAGCTGAAAAAATACCTATATCAGTTGTCTGCTCTTTGACACCTAATTCCAGGTTTTCGGACGACCGCCATAGGGCGGCGCGGGTCAAATTCGGGATGGGTCACCCGTCTCCCCCACAAAACACCACATAACACCACATCGGGGGAGCTTCTCCCTCTCGACGCGGTTCGCAACAGATCGCAACTACGCGGTTCGCAACAGACCGCAACAAAAGGCAACATTTCGCAACATTTGAAAAAACCGGCGCACAGATGGAAGCGCCAGTACCTATCCCGCGGCAATCGCCGCCCGCACCCGCTCAGGCGTCATTGGCAGTTGGGTCATGCGCACGCCAAACGGCGTCAGGGCATCATCAACCGCGCTTGCAATCGCCGCCGCGGCGGGGATCGTGCCACCCTCGCCGGCGCCCTTGGCGCCAAGCGGGTTGAGGGGCGTGGGGGATTCCATGTGATGGATTTCCAGCGACGGCACGGTGGTACTGCTCGGCAGCAGATAGTCGCTGTACTGAACCGTCAGGGGCTGGCCATCGGCGTCAAAGCGCATCCATTCATAGAGCGCCTGGCCGACGCCGTGGACAAGGCCGCCATGGACCTGGCCCTCCACCAGCCGCGGGTTGACCATGCGGCCGCAGTCGTGAACCACCACATAGCGGAGCAGGGTGACGCCGCCGCTGAGCGGGTCCACTTCCAGCTCCACCACATGGGCGCCGTTGCAATAGGTCATGGCCGGCGTCTTCCAGTTGACCGTCGCTTCCAGGCCGGGCGAGAGGTCTTTCGGGATCGCATAGCCCGGCTGACCCCTGAGGCCGCGGGCGATATCGGCGATCGGGACCGCCTTGTCTGCGACGCCCTTGATGCGCACGGCGCCGTCGGCCAGTTCCAGATCCTGCGGGGCTGCTTCCAGCATATGCTCGCCAGCGAGCAGCAGTTTCCCGCGCAGTTCCATTGCCGCCTCATGGACCGCGGCCCCGGCGTTGACGGTCTGCCGGCTGCCAAACGCGCCGAAGCCCATGGGCGCATGCAGGGTATCGCCGGGGATCACGTCAATGGACTCCGCCGGCAGCCCGAGAATGCCGGCCGCGATCTGGCCAAGGGTGGTGGCCGTGCCCTGGCCCTGGGCGGTGGCGCCGGTGGCGATCATCAGGCGGCCAGAAGGACCGATCCGGAGGGTCGCCAGCTCGAACGGTCCCCGACCGGTGCCTTCGACAAAGTTCGCGAAGCCGATACCGCGATAGCGGCCCCCCGCCCGGGCTGCGGCCTGGCGCGCGGGGAAGCCGGCCCAGTCTGCTGCGTCGAGCGCACGGGCCTGACATTCCGGATAGTCGCCGCTGTCATAGGTCATGGCGCCGCCGTCCCGGGTGACAACGCGGGTTACATAGGGCATGGCGGATGCCGGGATCAGGTTGCGGCGGCGCACCTCGTCCCGCGGCCGATCCAGCTCGCGGGCGATCCGGTCCATGAACCGTTCCATGACAAAGGTGCCCTGTGGCCGGCCTGCCCCCCGAGTTGGCGTCGCCGGAACCCGGTTGGTCAGGACAATGGAAATGTCCAGCCGATAGGTGGGCAGCTCATAGGGCCCCAGCAGGTTGGTGGCCGAGTTGTAGGGCACCGCCATGCCATAGGGCGTATAGGCGCCGTGGTCGTGCACCAGGCTTCCGCGGATGCCGAGCAGGCGGCCGTCGCCGTCGGTCGCAACCTCGATGTCCCAATACTGGTCGCGCTCCTGGGTGCAGGCGAGGAAGTGCTCCGACCGGTCCTCGGTCCACTTGACCGGGCGGTCCAGCATCTTTGCCGCCAGCGGCACGGCAACCTCTTCCGGATAGAAGATGAACTTGGGACCGAAGCCGCCGCCAACATCTGGCGCGATCACCCGCACCTGATGCTCACCCAAGCCGAGCACATCGCAGAGGATGCCATGGGCCCGGTTCGGCATTTGCGTCGCGTCCCAGATGGTGTAGTCGCCGGTGAGCGGGTCCACCTGGGCCACCACGCCCCGCCCTTCGATGGAATGGCCGCCACCCTTGTGCAGGTCGAAGGTCTCGCGAAAGACATGGGCCGCGCCCTCGAAGGCGGCATCAACCTCGCCATAGGCGACCGACTGGGCGGCGACCACATTGCCCTCCGTGCCGAGGCGCGTCAGGGGTGCGCCGGGCGCGAGGCCATCCCGTGGGTCGGAGATAGCCGGCAGCGGGTCGTAGTCTACTTCCACCAGTTCGGCGGCATCCTCTGCCACATACCGGTCCTCGGCGACAACCATCACCACGGCTTCGCCCACATGGCACACCTCGGCGCTGGCCAGCACTTCCGGCTCCGCGTGAAACCGGATGCCCGCCCCCGCCATCGCCATGGGAATACGGTCGCTGGTCAGATGGGGTCGGAAGTCAGATGCCGTATAGACGGCATGGACGCCCGTCAGGGCGCGGGCCGCGGCCGTATCGATGCCGGCAATCCGGGCATGGGCATGGGGGCTGCGCACGAATGCGGCATGCAGCAGGCCCGGCAGGCGGATGTCGTCGACGAAGCGCCCCTTGCCGGTCAGCAGCGGCACATCCTCCACCCGTGGCGCGGAAGTGCCGATCAGACTTTCAGGCGGGAGAGAGCCTTCCGACACAGCCGGCCTAGATGCGGGAGCTGTGGAGCGTGGAGGGGTGGAGCAGATCGTCCACCGGCAGGGTCTTCTCCGCCAGTTCCAGCGACAGGGGCGCCGACTCGCGCCCGCCAATCTCCACCCGGGCGTCGAATCGCGGGTGTGTGCGGTCGTAATTGTCCGTCACAACGGTCAGGCACCTGCCACTCATTTGCCGTCTCCTTCGCCAAGGCCTCCTTGGCCAAGCACGGTGGCGAGGCGTTCGCCGGGCGGCGCGATCTCGGTGACCAAGTCCCGGATCAACGCCTTGTTGGGCAAGGGCGCGATGGTCATGTCGCTCTCCACCAGGCGGGCGGTACAGGCATATGCGGTCTTGCCATCCACCTGCATCATGCACTCCTTGCAGGCGTTGGCGCTGATGCAGGCAAAGCGGAAGGCGAGGGAGGGATCCGTATGGGTGCGGATCCAGCGCAGGCCGTCGAGCACCGACTGGCCAGGCTCGAACGGTACATCATGGCGCTCCTCCCGCGATTGCTCACCCGGGGCGCCGCGCTGGATGACCAGCGTTGCAGTGTGACTGCTATCCATGATTCAGGCAGCCTCCTGCATGACCGGCGCGCTTGCAAAATTCAGGCCGCCGTCGCCAAGGGTAATGATCTGGTTGACCTGCCAGCCTGATTGCATCTCCGGATGGTCTTCCCGCTGATGGGCGCCGCGGCTTTCCGTACGTAGCAGTGCCGCGCGGGTGACGCATTCCGCCACCAGGTACATGTTGCGCAGGTCGAACCAGTCGAGTTCGGTGACGTCGAAGGGGCCGCCGGCGGCAAAGGGTCGGTCGCCCAGCCGGTGACGGGACCGGTCGATTTTGGACAAGGCTTCCGTCAGGCCCGCTTCATCGCGGAAGGGGCCGACCAGTTCGCCCATGATGTGCTGCAGATCGACGATGGCTGCCGCCACATTCAGGCTGTCGCCGGCAGGTATGGCGCTGCGGATCAAATCGATTGTGCCCGCCGCGGCGGAATTCGACCAGGCGGCCCCGCCGCCAGCCAACGCCCACGCAGCCGCACGGCGGCCCGCCCGTTCGCCAAAGACCAGTGCCTCTGTGATCGCGTTGCCGGACAGGCGGTTCGCGCCATTGGCTCCGCCGACTACTTCGCCAGCGGCATAGAGGCCCTGCACCCGTGTGGCCATTGCGTCGTCCACCCGCACGCCGCCCATATGGTAGTGGGCGATAGGCGCCACCTCGATGGGGGTCTTGGTCAGGTCGATGCCGTTTTCCGCCAGGCGGTCGATCACCGGACCGAAGGCTGCCCGCAAGTCCGCCTCTGGAATATGAGTGAAGCTCAGATAGGCGCCGCCCGCGGGGCTGCCACGGCCGGCCTCCACCTCCTTGGTGATGGCGTAGGTGGCAAGATCGCGGGTGATGACGTATCCGTCGGTCTCTGCCTGGCCATATTTCTCCGTGAATTCTTCCATGGCGCCGTTCAGCAGCCGCCCGCCCAGCTTGTAGCGAAAGGGGTCCCACATGATCGGATCCATGCCGATCATGCGCGGCGCCAGATGGCCGATGGGGAAGAACTGGACGAATTCCATATCCAAAAGCTCTGCCCCGGCACGGAGCGCCAAGGCATAACCGTCGCCGGCCATGTTGGCCGAGGCGCTGTTGCGTTGATACAGACGGGTGAGGCCGCCGGTAGCGATGATTACCGCCCCGGCCGCAATTGTGACGATCCGGTTGCTGGGCAAGTGCAGGGCGACCACACCCACCGCCGCACCATCCTCGATCACAATGTCGATGATGCACAGTTCGCCGATCCGCCGGACCTGTTCAAGGGGGCTGAGCTTGGTCCGCAAGGTCTTGGATACGGCCGGCCCGGTGTTCAGGAAATCCACATAGACGCAGCGAGGCCGGTCATGCCCCGGCGCGTGCACCTGTTTAATATGACCATCCTCGCGGGCCCAGCCCACACCCCAGTCGTCCATCTCGCGAATGCGGATGGGCCCGTCTTCACACAGCAGGCGCGCCAGGCGGGCGTCGCAGATACCGCGGCCGGCGGCAAGCGTATCTTCCAGATGATGCTGCCAGTGGTCGGGCTCTTGCTCGCCCACGGCCACAGCTACTGTCATTTGAGCCATCACCGTCGCGCCGCCACGACCTACCAGACTGCGGTCCGCCAGGATCACATTGCAGCCTTCGTCCGCCGCCGCGATTGCGGCATACATGCCGGCGCCGCCACCGCCGATCACCAGCACGTCCGTTTCCAGGTGAACCTGTTCCATTCGCTCTTGCTGAGAAGGTTCCAAAATCATGTCCCCCCAAGGGGACCACCAAGATGTGTCACGAACAGACGTAAAGGGCAAACCCCTCCATTCTGCCTCGCGCCTGGAGAGGGCTGGTACGTCAGATGACGGTTGGTGATTCGCTGTTGACTATTCAAATCATCGGCATTGCCAACGAATTTAGCCAGATTGACGCAACCGTTTTCGAACGCTACTGTCTGCGCGGTTGCGAAAGCTTGACGGTTTGTCGTCAGCGACGCGATTTAAAAACAGCTCTTGCCGCTCATCAAAACCGCAACCCAGAGCGGCGCTCCTTGAGGGAGGAAATGATAGTGAAACGCTTCTACCTGTTTGCAGGTGCCGCCGCTGTTGCGCTGACGGGCGTCAGTGGAACTGCTCTGGCACAGAAATTTGACCGTGAAGTCCACATTGCTGGCTTCGGTGCGAAGTCGGGCGTCGTGCGCTCGTTTGGCGTCAACACTGAAGGCATGATGCGTGCCGCTGCCGACAAGATCAACGCCGGTGGTGGCATCAAACTTGGCGACGGCAAGATGGGCAAGGTTGTCGTCACATTTTATGATGACCGTTGCCGGGCTGAGGAAGGCATTTCGGTTATCCGTCGTATTGCTTCCGGCAAGTTCGTCGTGGCTGTCGGCCCGACCTGCTCCAACGTTGCCGAGCCGCTTTTCGGCATTCTTCAGAAGACTGTTGATGACAAGAGTGATTCGGGCCTGCAATTCCCGATCTTCACCGACACCGCCATCAAGGGCGGGCTTGCCAAGATCTCGGCGTGGGCGTTCCGTAACGTTCCGAATGAAACCGAGATGTACAAAAACCTCTTCGCGTGGGTCAAAAAGAAATGGCCGAACCTGAAGACGGTTTACGGTGGCGTGGAAGAGGATTTCGCTCACTCGCGCTTTACCTGGTACAAGGTGATGGACAAGCAGGCGAAAGCTGCCGGCTTCAAAGTCCTCGGCCGTGCCAAATGGCTGTTGGCTGATACCAACTTCACGACCCAGGTGCGTGCGATGAAAAAGGCGAAAGCCGATATCATCTCGATCTCGTCGCACCCGTTCACGCTGTGTGGTCTCCTCAAGGAGATGCGCCGCCAGCGCGTGAAGTATAAAGTCCTGATCGGGCTCACCAGCTCGTCGTCCATGGAAACCCTGCAGGGCTGCGCCCGGCAGGCCAAGGGCATCATCATCCCGACCAGCTTCGCTCCGGTCACTGCTGCGGCCAAAGAAGCTTCTGCGGGCGGCGCGAAATATAAGGCGAGTGCGGACCTGCACAGCGCCGCTGCGTGGGAAAACATGATGGTCCTGAAGCAAGTCATGGAGAGCAAGGGCGTGATGGCCAAGGCTGGAACGATCCAGGCTGACCGCCGTAAGATCCGTGATGGTCTTGCTGCGCTCAAGAATACCCAGGGCCTGATCGGCAGCATCAAGCGTCACAAATCCGGCGAAGCGACCAAGCCGTTCGTCTATGTGCATGCGCAAGGCAAAGAGTGGAAAATCCTCCACGATCCGAATAAGTAAGCGTATGTGACGAATCGGGGGCGGCGGCCAACGCCGCCCCCTTTTTCTTCAGGTCATCTGATCTGAATGTGACGGGCTCGTTTGGGGAGTACAGCCCTTGGGAATCATGGATTATGTCCAGGCTATCGTCGATGGCCTGCTATTCGGTGCGGTATACGCGCTGATCGGGATCGGGTTCACGCTGATTTTCGGCGTCATGAACAAGATCAACATGGCTTATGCAGCCGCTTCGTTTGCAGGCGCGTATGTCAGTTTGGGGATCGCACAGGTCGTTGGTCTTTCAGGTGACTTTGGCCTGCCGCCATTTGTCATGTTCCTGGTGTCGGCGGTTGCTGGCGGTGTGTTCGCCTATATCGTTTACCTCATCTGTTTCCGGTTCACGCCCGATCACTACGAACTCGCTTCATTGATGGCGACCATTGGCACCTTGTTGATGGTCGACGAGATGGTGGTCCAGGCGACCAACGGTGAGCCGCAAAATTATCCGGAAGTGCTCCAGGGTATTTTTGACAATCCCATGCTGGAATTTAGCGAAGAGTTCGCTATTCGGGGGGATTTGCTCACGCTGTTCATTGTTGCGGTTATCGCGACATTGGGGCTGCTTTGGGTGCTGTTCCGAACCAAGCTGGGTCTTGCCACCCGCGCCGTCGCGCAACAGCGCATGGCCGCTCAGCTTTGCGGCATTCGTGTCGACAGGACCAACGCGACGACCTTTGTCATCGCCGGTGTTCTGGGTGGTCTGGCGGGCGCCATGATTGGCGCGGTCGTCGGTACCCTGCTGCAATCTCTCGTGGTCATTCCGCTGACGATCAAGGGATTGATCGTGACGGTGATCGGCGGGCTGGGCAGCATTCCGGGTGCGATCGTTGGCGGCCTGATGGTAGGGGCGTTCGAAAACGTCTTCCTTGCCATTCGCGGGGTTACCGAGCGGGATATGTACGTGATGCTGCTGTTGTTCGTGTTCCTGGCATTCCGACCACAGGGTCTGTTTGGCCGTGTGGCGGTTCGGGATTAGGGGGCGATCATGGATTTCTATTTTGGAATGCTCCAAATTGTCGGCCTCCACACCATCCTTGGTTTGTCGGCTTACATCATTCTGTTGACCGGCCAGGTGTCGATGGCACAGGCCGGCTTCATGTCGATCGGCGCCTATATTGCCGGCATGCTGACCGTGTTGGCGGAGATGCATCTGATCCCGGCGATGCTGATCGGTGGCGTTGCAGCGGCGTTGGTCGCGTGTATCGTCGGATTCCCGGCGTTGCGGGTGAAGGGCCTCATGCTGGTCGTTGCGACCATCGCTTTTGGTGAGTTCATCCGCATCTTCTGGTTTAACTTCGACTATCAGATATCCCGCGGCGGCGTGAAGCTGGGTCCGGAAGGCGGCGAAGGCTTCAAACAGATCCGCTTTTTTCCGGAGAACGGCTGGTCGACCCTTGATGTCGCCATCTTCATCTGGGTGGTCGCCGGCGCCGTCATCGCGGCGGTCTGGTGGATGGACAGATCCCGGGCGGGCAAAGTGCTTCGGGCAGTTGGCGAGGATGACCTTGCAGCCCAGAGCGCCGGCATAAACCTCACGGTCGTGAAGGTCAGCGCGTTTACGGCAGGCGGCTTCATTGCCGGACTGGGCGGGTCGGTCTATGCCCACTACACCACTCATATCGAGCATCTGAACTTCGATATTGTGATGGCGACATTTGCGATTATCTATCCGATCCTCGGCGGGCTCTCGAACGTGTTCGGCACAATACTGGCCGTGATTTTCGTTCAAGTATTCCTGCTGGAAGTGTTGCGGCCGCTCGGCGATCTCAGAAACCTGTTATTCGGCGCGATGATCATCGTTGTGATGAACTTCATGCCTCATGGTTTGTTCAGCGCCCAGGTGGCTAGTCGGATCAAAGGCGTCTTCAGTGGCAGAAAGGAAGGCGCCAATGCTTGAGATCAAGACATTGAGCAAGCATTTCGGCGGCGTTCGCGCCGTCGATGAGCTCGACTTTACGGTCCGACAGGGTGAAATATTTGGTCTGATCGGGCCCAACGGCTCCGGCAAGAGCACGACCGTGAACCTGGTCACTGGTATCTTTCCACCGACCGCCGGAGAGATCATCTTCGACGGCCGGGATATCACAACGGCCCAGCCTCATGTGACCCTGGATGCGGGGATCGCGCGGACCTTCCAGAATATCCGTCTCTTCAACAACATGACGGTCTGGGAAAACCTCTGGGTTGCGCAGAACAGTGCCGAGGACAAGAAAGCCACCAACCTCCTCTCGCGCTGGATGGGCGGCTCGCGCAAAGCGAAAAGCCAGGTCGAAGAATATCTCGAATTCTCCGCGCTCGCAGACAAACGCGACGAGCTGGCGGGCAACCTGGCTTTTGGCGAACAGCGTCGGCTAGAGGTCGCGCGGGCACTGGCTGCCAAGCCGAAAATGGTGCTGCTCGACGAACCTGCCGCCGGCATGAACCGGGAAGAGGTCAGGGCGCTGGACGAGCGTTTGCGCGCCCTGAAGGCGCGTGGCATCACCGTGCTTCTTGTGGAGCATGTGATGGAGCTGGTGATGGAGGTGACAGACCGCATCGCCGTGCTGAACTTCGGTCAGAAAATTGCCGAGGGCACGCCGAGCGAGATTCAAAATAATCAGGCGGTTAAAGACGCCTATCTTGGGACGTCGGGGGACTAAGCGATGCTGGAAGTCAATGACATCGTCACCGCCTATGGCAAGATCGAGGCGTTGAAGGGCGTATCGCTATCCGTGCCGGAGGGTCAGATTACCGTACTGTTGGGGCCGAATGGCGCTGGCAAGACAACAACACTGATGAGCGTCGCGGGTCTCCTTAAACCCAAGCGCGGCAGCGTGACCTTTGAGGGGCAGGACATCACAGGCCGCCAGCCAGGCACCATTGTTCAGCGGGGCATTGCCCTGGTCCCTGAAAACCGGCTGGTTTTCCCTGACATGAATGTTCATGACAACCTGAAGACCGGTGCCTACGTCAGGAACGACAATGAGATCGAATCGGATATCGAGTCGATCTACGAGCGCTTCCCGCGTTTGAAGGAACGCTACCATCAGCATGCTGGTACGCTTTCCGGCGGCGAGCAGCAGATGCTGGCCGTGGCCCGTGCGCTGATGGCCCGGCCGAAGTTGATGCTGATGGACGAGCCGTCACTTGGGCTGGCGCCTATGATCGTGGAAGAAATTTTCCGCATCATCCATGACCTCAATCAGGAAGGCACGTCGATCTTTCTGGTCGAGCAGAATGCCAACATGGCGCTGAAGATTGCTCACCAGTTCTATCTGCTTGAGCAGGGGTTGGTGACCTTCAGCGGCACGCCGGGCGATATGGATGAGAACGAGGTGATCCAGCGCGCCTATCTGGGTACGACAGCATAAACGGGAGCTATGCCCGCGCAGGCGCCGCGGCGGTGACAGGTGATGATCGACTTCATCCAGAACACCCTCGACGGCATTACCATAGGCGCGGGCTATGCTCTGCTGGCGATCGGCTTTACGCTGATTTTCGGGGTGCTCCGCCGGCTTAATCTCGCCTACGGCCCGTCGATCATGATCGGCGTGTTCCTGGGCACATTCATCTACCTGCACTTCGACGCCGGGTGGCTGCCTGTCGCAATTGCGACAGTGATTGGCGCCATCCTTGCCGGCATCTATGTGGAGCGCATGTGCTTCTGGGCGATCAAGGAAGGCGCGGCGCTGGCCTCCATGGTGTCCACCTTTGCGATCTGGATGCAGCTCGAAGAACTGGTCACAGTGATCTTCCCGGAGCGCACCTACAAATTTCCGACCCTCGGCGAAATGGATTATCTGGAATTTGCCGGACTGGAGATGCGGGCGGAGCATCTCATCATGCTGGGGATCGCGGTCTTGATGGTGGGCTTGCTGCATGTCCTGCTTTATCGCACGCGATTTGGCCTCTCCGTACGGGCGGTGTCGGAAAATCCCGCGGCCGCCCGCTTCATGGGTATCAATACCGGCCGGGTAATCTTCCGGGCCTTCATCCTGGCTTCGGCAATTGGCGGTGTCGCGGGGTTCTTGTTAGTGGCGACCGACCCGACGGTGACGCCCAAGTTCGGGCTGCAGGCGACCTTCAAAGGTCTGATCGCCATGATGTTGGGGGGCATGGGATCGATACCGGGGGCTATTGCCGGCGGCGTGCTGCTGGGGATCGTCGAGCGGCATATGCAGGCGGAATTTGGCGCAATCATGCGTGATATGGCGGCCTATGCGCTGCTGTTCCTGTTCCTGATCTTCCGTCCGGGCGGAATCATGGCGCAGGGCGTTGCAGCCCGCGAAGCTGCCGCGCTGCGGCGCGTATAGGGCAGGGCGCATGGACGAACATCTGGTCAGCATCCTGACAAATATCGGCGGCTTTACCTTTATCGCCCTGTCTGCATACCTTTTGTTGCTAACGGGCGAAATCTCATTCGGTCAGCAGGCGTTCTTCGGCATCGGCGCCTATTTCTCCGGCATCGTCACGGCAATGTGGGGCCTCAGCATGTGGGCGGCGATTCCGTTGACCATGTTGGCGGCGGCATTCTCTGCCGGTTTGGTCGGCATCATCACGATCAGATTGCGGGGACTCTATTTTTCCATCGCCACACTTGCGTTTGCAGAGATGGTGCGCCTGGCCCTGGTCGGCACCACTTGGCAGGTGAAGATCGACGGCGAAATGATCGGCCCGAACGGCTCCGAGGGGTTGGGTAATATCCGGTGGGCCCTGGACAATAATATCGAAGCCAATGACTTCATGTGGATCGTCCTGATCACCCTGGCGATCGTCATGGGCCTGTTCTTTCTGATGGAGCGCAGCAGACTTGGCTCGATTTTCCGCACCATCGGCGCCGACCGGTTGCTGGCGGAAACCCAGGGCATCAACGTCACCGCCTACAAGGTGGCGGCCACTGCGCTTGCGGGCGCCATCGCGTCATTGGGCGGTATCTTCTACGCTCATGCACAGACCCATGTTTATCCGGAGAATTTCGACGTCATGCTGGGCGTGCACAGCCTTGCATATGGACTGATCGGCGGGTTGGGCACGGCCTTAGGGCCGCTGTTGGGCGTGATTCTGGACATTGGCTTTCTCGAGGCGGTGGAATGGGTTCAGGGCTATCGAATGATCGCCTTTGGTGGTCTGGTGGCAGTGCTGCTGATCTTCATGCCACGGGGCATTTTGGATGAACGGCGCGTGCATCGGCTGCGCATGGCCTTCAGGACCCGCAAGACCGAGCCACCTCCGGCAAAGACCCATGACCCTGCTGCAAGTTGACGGCCTCACCCGCCGCTTCGGCGCGCTGGAGGCGTTGGCCGACGTCTCCATCGCCGTCAACGAAGGGGAAGTGTTTGGCCTGATCGGACCCAACGGGTCAGGCAAGACCACATTTTTCAACGTGGTCACCGGCATCTATCCCCCCAGTCTGGGGCGCATCTCGCTGGGTGGTCTGGATATTGGCGGCATGCCGCCTCACAGAGTCTCGAAACACGGGCTCGCGCGAACCTTTCAGAATCTGCGTCTGGTGCCGCAGATGAATGTCTTCGACAATATCTGGCTGGCGCAACATCAACGGCCCGGCATGAGTCTACTCGACATTCTCGCCATCGGTGGCCGGCGGGAGCGCAGTCGCCGCCATGAAGTGGACACCTTGCTGGAGAAATGCGGACTGGCCGATATGCGCCAGTCGCTGGCCAGTGATCTGCCCTTGCCGGACCAGCGGCGCCTGGAGATTGCCCGCGCGATGGCCCGCAATCCGCGGCTGTTGCTGCTGGATGAACCCGCCGGAGGGATGACCCCCCTGGAGACCCAGGATGTGGCGCGGATGATCCGCGAAGTAGCGGCGCCAGGGCGGACGCTGATTGTCATTGAACACAAGATGGACCTTATATCCGATATCTGCGACAGGGCCGCGGTGCTCCACTTCGGTGCTAAAATTGCGGAGGGGACTCCCGCCGAAGTGCTGAGCGATCCGCAGGTTCTGGATGTCTATTTGGGTAAGCAGGCAGACCATGCTTAGCGTCCGCGGACTGGAAGTAAGCTACGGCAAGATCCGCGCCGTGCAGGGCGTCGATCTGGAGGTGGGCGAAGGCGAGATCGTCGCGCTGATCGGCGCCAATGGCGCCGGCAAGAGTTCAACCCTGCGCGCCATCTGCGGCATCGAGAAGGTCGCGGCAGGCACCGTGTCATTCAAAGGCGAGGACATTACCAACCTGCCGTCCCATGTGGTGCTGGGCAAAGGGATTGCTCAAGTGCCGGAAGGGCGGATGATCTTCGGCAACCTAACGATCGAGGAGAATCTTCGCCTCGGCGGCCTGCGCCGGAGCGAGGAAAAAATCGACACCGCCATCGCGGACATGGTCGATATGTTCCCGCAGCTACGTGACCGCCTCTCCGAACGGGGCTCTGCCTTATCTGGCGGACAGGCGCAGATGCTGGCGCTGGCGCGGGGAGTGATCGCCCGGCCCGATCTGTTGCTTCTGGACGAGCCGGCACTGGGCCTTGCCCCTAAGACTGCTGGTGAAATTTTCGATATCATCCGTGGCCTGCGCGACCGCGGCCTTACCATTGCGCTGGTGGAACAAAACTTGCGTCAGGCCCTGGCTGTCGCCGACCGGGGATATGTGGTTGAAAGCGGGCGTATCGTGCTCGAAGGCACGTCGGGGGATTTGCTGGCGAATGATTATCTTCACGAAGCCTATCTGGGCGTGAAACGGGAGGAAGCTTGATGAAACCAATTCTGATCGCTGTCGCCGCCATTGCGGTTGTTGCGAGCCCGGCCGCGGCCAGGGAGCGCGCCAAGGTCCAGGTCACCTGCACTGAATCGGCCAACAAGCTGCACTATGACTGCATGCTCCATGCCATGGGCAGGAAGAGCAAAAAGCCCCTCGACGGCGCCAAGATTACCGTCAAGGCGGACATGCCCAGCATGCCGGGCGCCCACAACATCCGACCGGTCAAGGCAAACCCCACAGGCAAACCGGGCATGTACACCTGGAAAATGCGGCTGGACATGTATGGCACCTGGGCACTGCGCATTTCGCTCAGGGGCGCGGTGCGGGACATCATGGTCAAGAAGATCATCTTCAGGGGCAAGCCCGGCGCGAAAATGAACCACGGCAAGCACAAACACCACTAGGTCCAGGCCCAGACCTGCCAACGCTGCATAACTGACCGGAACCTGAAACAGCGGTCCGCTGCTCGCATGCAGCGGGTGGATCGCCTATCATGGGCGCGATCCACAGGGAGGGACCGGTGAGCAACCGTGATGCGAAAATTTTGATTGCCGGCGCCGGCCTTGGCGGGCTGACGGCAGCCGCCTGCCTGCTGATCGCGGGATATGACGTCGAAGTCTACGAGCAGGCGCCTGAGCTGGGCGAGATCGGGGCGGGTGTCCAGCAGAGCGCCAATTCCAATCACGTTATGCGCCACATCGGTGTTCTGGACCGGCTGGAGGCCGTGGCCTTTCGCCCGCCGGTGACGGAATTCCGCATCTTCAATACTGGCGAGGTGCTGCAGGAGTTGAAGCTGGCGGAGGGGCATGAATCCCGGTTTGGCGGACCCTACCTGCAGCTTCATCGGGCCGACTTTCACGAAATTCTGGCGGCGCGGGTCATTGAGCTTGACCCCGCGGCCATTCATCTGAATTCCACGGCAACCGGCTACGAGGAATCGGCGGACGGTGTGACGTTGCTGCTGGCGGACGGCCGCCGGATCAACGGCGACATTCTGATCGGCGCCGACGGCATCAAGTCTGTGATCCGGCGGCAGATCGTTGGTGATATCGCGCCGAGCTATACGGGCGACGCCGCATGGCGCCTGACGGTGCCAACGGACCGGTTTCGCGACGGTTTCCTGGAAGGCAAATCCTCCATCTGGGTCGGGCCGGACAAGCATGCAGTTGTGTATTTCCTGCGTGGCGGCGAGTTGTTGAACTGCGTGATGGCCGTCGAGAGCGATGAATGGGATACAGAATCCTGGACCGAGAAGCGCCCCTGGGAAGAGTTGAAGGGCGCACTGGCCGGCTGGCATGAAGATATCCAGGCGATCATCGACGCGGTGGACAAGGACCGCTGCTTCCGTTGGGCGCTGAATGTGTATGAGCCGGTCGATAACTGGAACACGGCGCGTGCAACTTTGATGGGCGACGCGGCGCACCCGACGCTGCCCTATCTCGCGCAGGGCGCTGCCATGGCGGTGGAAGATGCCGCGGTGCTGACCCGCTGCATTGAGCAGTCGTCCTCTGTTGCCGGGGCGTTGAGCCTGTATCAGGACAACCGCATCGACCGCACGGCGCGCGTGGTGCGCGAATCCCACCGCAACCGCGCTCTATTCCACCTCCAGTCGGTGGAGGAGCTGAAGGCGCAATTCGCCAAGCGGAACATGGACAAAGAGCGGGCGGACTGGCTCTACAGTTACAACCCGTTGACGGTGACGCTCGAGCCCGGCCGAGTGGCGGCCTAGGGCGCCAACTGGTCGTCAGGAACCGGTGAAGACCGGCGGTCTCTTTTCCGCGAAGGCCTTGCGTCCTTCGGCGAAATCATTGCTGTCCGAGCATGTGCGGATCATCTCTTCGCATCGGGCAATGTCCGGATCGCCGCTGATCAACTCCGAGACCATGGCCTTTGACGCGCGGATCGACAGCGGCGCGTTTTCCGCAATCTTGGCCGCCAGTCCCTCGACTTCCTCTTGAAGGCTCGACCTCGGATAGACCCTATTGACCAATCCCATGTTAGCGGCTTCCTGCGCATCATAGCGGCGGCCGGTATAAAGGATCTCCTTCGCCCTGGCGGGGCCCACCAGATCTACCACCCGCCGGGTGAACGATACGCGATAGGCGATGCCCAGGCGTGCCGCCGGGATTGCAAAAATGCCGTCCTCCGAGCTGTAACGCATGTCGCAGCTGGCCGCGAGCGCGACCCCGCCGCCGAAGCAGTAGCCGTTAATCATCGCAATGGTGGGTTTGCCGGTTTCGTAGACCGCGTCGAACATCCGGTTGGAGATGTTGGAATATTCGGCGGCCGTCTCCGCATTGTTGCGACGCTTGTCGAATTCGGAGATGTCTGCGCCTGAGACGAAGGCCTTGCCGCCCGCGCCGGCCAACACCAACACACGCAGACTGTCGTCCTGGTCGAACGCCTCGATCACTTCCAATGCCCGGGTCGTCATGTCCAGGGACAGGGCATTGTGTTTTTCTGGCTGGTTGAAGATCAACCACTGGACCGCACCATCGGTGCGGGTCTGGATCTTGTCAGTCATATGCTTTTTCCCGGGATGTGCGTCGCCTCAAACGACGCCGTTTTCGACAAAGCCGTCAATATCGCCGCTGCTGTAGCCGAGGCTGGCCAGCAAGGCCTTCGTATGCTGGCCATGGGCCGGCGCCGCCGTGCGCAGGGCGCTTGGCGTCCGGCTCAGGGACACGGGCTGTCCGACCAGACGCATCAGGTCGTAGTGCTCGGACGGCACCGCCTTTGCGATATCCAGATGCTGCACCTGGGGGTCATCAAACATGCGGTCGATGGAATGGATTGGCCCACAGGGAATGCCGGCATCGTTCAGGCGCTCGACCCAATAGGCGGTATCTTCCTTCCGTATCATGTCCGCGATGATGCCGTTTATCTCATTGCGATGGGCGACCCGGTCGCCGTTGGTGGCGAATTTGGGATCGTCCATCAATTCCGCCCGATCCATGGCGTGACAGAAGCGTTCCCACATGGGTGGCGTGGGCGCGACGTTGATATGCCCGTCGCTGGTCTCGAACACGCCCATGGGCGCGGCAGTGGGGTGGTTGTTGCCCGCCTGACCGGCTGCCTCGCCGCCGATCAGCCACCGGGCCGCCTGCAGGTCGAGCATGAAGATCTGCGCTTCCAGCAGGGAGGTATGCACCCATTGGCCTTCGCCGGATGATTCGCGCTCGATCAGCGCGGCCATGGTGCCGAGCGCGGCAAACAGGCCTGCGGAAAGATCGGCCACCGGGATGCCAACGCGCATGGGCCCCCGTCCCGGCTCGCCGGTGATGGACATAAGCCCGCCCAGCCCCTGAGCGATCTGGTCAACGCCTGGCCGTTTGGCGTAGGGGCCGTCCTGACCGAATCCTGAGATGCTGGTATAGACCAGCCGCGGATTGACCAGCTTGAGCGCATCATAGTCGATACCGAGCCGGTGTTTTACGTCTGGCCGGTAATTCTCCACCAGCACGTCAGCCTGCCCGACCAGGCGTTGAAGGATCTCGACGCCCTTCGCGGACTTCAGATTGAGGCTTATGCTTCTCTTGTTGCGGTGCAGGTTCTGGAAATCGAAGTCGGGCCGGTCCGTGAAATCACCTGCGCCCGGGGCTTCGATCTTGATCACATCCGCACCCCAGTCGCCGAACTGGCGCACGCAGGTGGGCCCGGCACGTACCCGGGTCAGGTCCAGCACGGTGATGCCGCTCAAGGGTCCACTACGGCTGTCGCCGCCATTCGTATCGGTCATGAAGTCACCGGAACTCTGCGAAGTCTCAAATGTTAGGCGCCCATTATCGCTACCCCACCGGCGACATGCAAAGCGGCGATGACTCCTGGCCCCGGAGAAAACCTGAACTTTCGAATTGCACTTGTCCTCGAGTCGGCCTATGCGGGGTTGGCACGCGGGAATATAACAACTTGCGGCGGCAACGGCCAAACCGGTCACGCCAGGGAGGCGACGTTTGGAACTCCTGCAATTGCTCATTTCGGGCATAGCGCAGGGCTGTGTTTACGGCCTGCTCGCGCTTGGCTTTGTGCTGATTTACAAAGCGACGGAGCAAGTCAACTTCGCCCAGGGCGATATCATGATGATGGGGACGTTTTTTGCGTTCGCCTTCATCACGGGCACGTCCAAACCGGTTTCCTGGTGGTCCGCGCCCATAGCCATTCTGGCTATCTGCGTCGGCGCGGCACTTTTCTATCTGCTGCACAAGCGGCGTCTGCCGGCATGGCGGGATACGGCGGCCAGCCAGCCGCGATTACAGCAAGTAACTGCTGGTGGCGCATACTGGCTTAACTTGCTGGCCATCGTCGCGCTTTACGCGGTCGCCGCTATCTTTGCGATCCGGTTCCTCAGCGGTTTTGGCATGTCCTGGTGGTTGGCGCTGCCGTTGGCGGCGATCTGCGGCGGGGTCCTGGGCTATACCCTCGACGCCGTTATTGTCCGCCGCATCATTGGCCAGCCCCAATTTGCAGTGGTAATTCTCACGCTGGCGCTTGGCTTCATGATGCGCGCGGTGGCCGGCGCGATCTGGGGCGCGGACGACAAGGGTTTCACCACGCCATACTCCGGCGATGTCATCCGGTTCGGCGGCGGCGAGGGGACCAATCCTGTCGTCATTGGCGTGCCCAGCCTCGTGATTATCGGCGGCACGGCGGTGATGATCATCGGCCTCTACCTGTTTTTCCGGTTCACGAAGATCGGCGTCGCCATGCAGGCGGCCTCCCAAAACCAGCTCGCCGCTTACTATATGGGGATCCCGGTCAAGTATGTGTTCTCGATGATCTGGGCGATCAGTGCGGCGGTCGCCACGGTGGCGGGTATTCTGCTGGTGCCCAAGCTGGAGGTCTTCAGTCCGGAGGTGGGGCTCTTGTCGATTACCGCCTTTGCGGCGGCAGTCGTCGGCGGTTTTGGCAGTCTGCCGGGCGCAATCCTTGGCGGCCTGATCATCGGTATCGCGGAGGCGCTGTCGACCCGCTATCTGCCAGACATCCTGATCGACATCGTCGGTTTGGATGGATCATTCGCCAACAAGATCCCGCAGGTGATTGCTTATATCATCATGCTGGCCGTGCTGATTATCCGCCCCCAGGGCTTGTTCGCCCAGATCCAGCGCAAGAAGGTCTGAGCGATGCGGTTTGTTTTCAAGACCACATACGATCAGGACATCAACCTGCTCAAGCACGAGGGCTATGTAAGGTCCTACGGCATTCTGTTGGTGCTGGCGCTGGTAGCGCCGCTGTTGCTGGACGAATTCTACACCGGTGAATTGACTCACATATTCGCGTTCGCCGTTTGCGGTCTAGGCTTGATGATTGCCACTGGCTTTACCGGCCTTGTCAGCCTCGGCCATGCCGCTTTCATGGGCATCGGCGCCTATGCCCATGGGTATTTTCTGAAGCTGGGCGTGCCTTGGGTGTTCAGTGTTGTCCTGGCAGTGATGCTCACCGCGTCCATCGGCACGCTCTTCGCCATTCCCGTACTGCGCATGACCGGCCTCTACCTCGCCATCGCGACGCTCGCCTTTGCGATTATCTGTGAGGAAGTGTTCACCGGCTGGAAGTCGGTCACCCGCGGCACCGATGGCATGTTCTTCGAGGAAATTGACCTGTTCGGGTGGATCATCGAGCCCGGCAGTTTGCCCTTCTATTATGTGCTGTTGATCCTGCTGGTGGGCACGCTGCTGATGACCGCCAATCTATTGCGGACGCCTATTGGCCGCGCGATGATCGCCATCCGCGATTCGGAGATTTCAGCACAAAGCATGGGAGTCAACCTGGCGCGCACCAAAATCATCGTCTTCGGGATCAGCGCGGCGGTGACAGGCCTGGGTGGCATCATGCTGGCGCACAAGACGACCATATCGGCGCCTGACAGCTACAACATTCTGCAGTCCATCGCGCTGCTGCTGATGATCGTGGTCGGCGGCATGGGCAGCATCCATGGCGCCGTGCTGGGGGCGGCTGTTGTCTCTGTCCTGCCGACGATCATCTCGATCATCAAGGACTGGCTGCCGTCCCTGCAGGACATTCACACGCTCCCCACTGGCGTTTTTGGCCTGGTGCTCATCGGTTTCATCATCCTGGAGCCCACCGGCATTTACGGCATGTGGCGCAAGTTCAAACTGTTCGTCGATGTTTTCCCGCTATATCGCCGCCGAACCTTCAAGCGGCAAAAAGCGTTCCTGAAGACGGAGCGCATGCGATGACCGCGGGCGCCATTCTGGAAGTCACCGATCTGGCTGTGCACTTCGGCGGCGTCCGTGCCGTGGATGGCGTCAGCTTCCACGTCATGCCGGGCGAGGTCTTCACCATCGTCGGCCCGAACGGCGCGGGTAAAACCACTGTCTTCAATCTGATCAGCCGTATCTATGACGCCACAACCGGGTCCATTGCCTTCCATGGCGAGGACATCACCCGTGCGCCGGCGCACCGTATCGCCGCTCTTGGCATTGCGCGGACATTCCAGAATATCGAACTGTTCGAGCACGCCACGGTATTGCAGAACCTGTTGATCGGCCGCCATCCCCACCGCCGCACCAATCTGGTCAGCGAGCTTCTGTTCCTGCCCCATGTGCGCCGGGCGGAGCGCGCCCACAGGGAGAAAGTCGAAGAGGTGATCGACCTGCTCGACCTTCAAAGCTATCGCAACCAGTTCATTGCCAACCTGCCGTATGGCATCCGCAAGGTAGTTGAAATCGGCCGTGCGCTCTGTACTGAGCCGACGCTGTTGCTTTTGGACGAACCGTCCTCAGGTCTTTCCGTCGAGGAAACCGAGGATGTGTCCTTCTGGATCGATGACATAAAAAATGATCTGGGTGTCACGATCATCATGGTTGAACACGACATGGGGCTGGTCGCCGATGTCTCTGACCGGGTGATGGCCATGAACGAAGGCAAGCTGCTTGCCCTCGGCACGCCGCAGGAAGTCCAGGCCGACGAAGGCGTCCAGCGCGCCTACCTGGGGGCCTGAGCCATGGCTGAGCCGATCCTCGCGCTGCGGAATGTCGAGACCTACTATGGACCGGTGATGGCCATCCGCGGCGTCAGCCTGCAGGTGGCGGAGGGCGACATCGTCACGGTGCTGGGCGCCAATGGCGCCGGCAAGACGACAATTCTCAAGACCATTTCAGGCGTCATGGATCCGACCAAAGGGCAGGTGCTGTTTGAGGGCCGTGAGATCCAGAAACGCGACCCCGACTGGGTGGCGCGCCATGGTATTGCCCATGTGCCGGAGGGACGCGAGGTCTTCCCGTTCCTGACCGTGCGCGAAAACCTGATGATGGGTGCCTATACCCGGTCCGATCATGCTGGCGTCCGCCAGGATGTGGACATGGTCTATGGTTATTTCCCGGTATTGAAGGAGCGGGCCGACCAGCAGGCGGCTTATCTGTCGGGCGGCCAACAGCAGATGTTGGCGATCGGGCGGGCTCTGATGGCGCGGCCCCGGGTCATGTTGCTGGATGAACCGTCGCTAGGGCTGTCGCCAATCCTGGTCAAGGAGATCTACGAGATTATCGGCCGGCTCAATCGGGAGCAGAAGGTGACGATGCTGTTGGTTGAGCAGAACGCCAACATGGCGCTGCAGACCGCAAAATACGGCTATGTGCTGGAAGTTGGCCGCATTGTCATGGACGATACCTGCGTCCGGCTGATGGAAAGCGACGATGTGAAGGAATTCTACCTCGGCATCAAGGACGATGCCGTGCGCGGCAAGCGTCGCTGGCGCCGCAAGAAGACCTGGCGCTAGACCGGTGCAGAAACGAGAGACAGGAGTCCCGCGATGAACGCCCCGATTCCTCCCGTATCCGGACCCTCATCCGAGACCGTGCTGATTGACGGTCACCCGACGATATCGCGCCTGTTTCGGGCCCGGGTGGAGGCGCTGGGTGACCGCGTTGCCATTCGAGAAAAGAACCTGGGAATTTGGCAGTCGATCACCTGGAAAGACTATGGCGACTATGCCCGATGGATCGGGATGGGGCTCCTGTCACTGGGGCTCGAACGGGGTGATGTGGTCTCCGTCCTGTCGGAAAACAACAAGGAGTGGTTGTTCATTGACCTGGGCACGATCTGTGTCGGCGGGGTTACCAGCGGCGTTTACACAACCGATTCGGCAAAGCAACTCGCTTATCTGGCAAACGATTCCCAGACCCGCTTCCTGTTCGTGGAAAATGAGGAGCAGCTCGACAAGTTCCTGGAAAATCGTGGTGAGATGCCGACGCTCACGCGGGTCTTCGTCCTGGAAATGAAAGGGCTCAGGGAATTTCAGGACCCGATCGTGTCGCCTATTAAAGACCTTTACGAGCTGGGCAAGACCTTCGATGCGGAGCATCCCGGCCGCTGGGACGAAGAAGTCGACACGGCCGAGCCCGACGACACGGCGGTGTTGATCTATACCTCGGGCACCACCGGTCCGCCCAAGGGCGCGATGATCACGCACCGCAACATCATGTTCCAGGTCTGGAATTCACCGCGGATGAACCCGATCTTCCCAACCGACGAACAGCTCTCCTTCCTGCCGCTTTGCCACATCGCTGAGCGCTCGTTCACTACCTTCTGGCCGTTGCAATCCACCAGCACGCTCAATCTGGCGGAAAGCGCAGAAACGGTGCTGGAAGACATTCAGGAAGTGGCGCCGACGGTCTTTTTTGCTGTGCCTCGTATCTGGGAGAAATTCTATTCCGGCATTATGATCAGCTTGCACGATGCGACAGCGCTGGGGCGCCTCGGCTACGCCTGGGCTATGGGAATAGGCGAGAAACGTGCCTCCTATCTGATGGATGGCAAGACCCCGCCGATCATGACGCGGATTGCCTACTGGATCGCCAATCGCCTTGTGCTGCACAACATAAAGACCTTGATGGGTTTGCATCGCCTCCGTTGGGCGGGTACGGGCGCCGCGCCCATCTCACCCGACCTGATCAAGTGGTATTGGGCGATGGGCATTCGCCTCTACGAGGTCTATGGCCAGACCGAGAATACGGGCGTGGCCACATCAAATACGCCATCACATCTGAAAGTGGGGAGTATCGGCGTGCCGGCGCCCGACACAGAAATGAAACTGTCCGATGACGGCGAGATCCTGATTCGCGGCCCTCATGTCTTCAAGGGCTACCTCAACAAGCCGGAGAAGACGGCCGAGACGATTCGGGACGGCTGGCTTTATACGGGCGACGTGGGCCGGGTGGACAACCAGGGTTTCTTCGTCATTACCGACCGTATCAAGGACATCATCATTACCGCCGGCGGCAAGAATGTGACGCCCTCGGAAATCGAGAATCAACTGAAGTTCTCGCCTTACATCTCGGATGCCGTGATCATCGGCGACAAGCGCAAGTTTCTGGGCTGCCTCGTGATGATCGACGAAGACAATGTCATGCAGTTTGCTCAACGGGAAAGCATCCCCTTCTCGAATTATGCCAGCCTGTGCCGGCGACCGGAAATTCAGGATCTGATCCAGAGTGAGATCACCAAAGTGAACAAACAATTCGCCAGGGTGGAGCAGATCAAGAAGTTCCGGCTGATCGACCAGCTGCTGATGCCGGAAGATGATGAATTGACGCCGACGATGAAATTGAAGCGCTCATTCGTCAGCGATAAATACAAGCCGTTGATCGACGATATGTATCTGGCAAATTCGCCGGATGCAGGTCCGTAGCCCTAAAGCGGTGAGATATCGTATAGAATAGACAACAGAGGCCCGAACGGCCCGTTTCCGGAAGGACACCAAGAAATCAACAGGAGGCAACACCCATGAAACATGTAACGACAACGGCCGCCGGCATTGCGCTGGCGGCAACACTCGCCGCACCGGCTATCGCCCAAAATGGCGTTACCAAATCCGAGATCAGGTTTGGCAGCCATACGGCGCTTACCGGTCCCGTGGCGCCGTGGGGCACCGGCTCCATCAACGGCATCCGCATGCGCTTTGATGAAGCGAACAAAAAGGGCGGCGTGCACGGCCGCAAACTTCGCATCATCGTTGAAGATCACGGCTATCAGGTGCCACGCGCTGTGCAGGCAGCCAACAAGTTGCTCAATCGCGACAAGATCTTTGTCATGATGGCGGCTCTCGGCACGCCCATGAACAACGCTGTCATGAAACGCCAGCTGCGCAAGAACGTCATGAGTTTCGCACCCTTTACCGGTGCCCGGTCCATGAGCGAA
Source organism: Alphaproteobacteria bacterium (assembly GCA_021776685.1). Taxonomy (GTDB): domain Bacteria; phylum Pseudomonadota; class Alphaproteobacteria; order Bin65; family Bin65; genus JAJFFJ01. The sequence continues at coordinate 11,969 of JAJFFJ010000127.1, read as the reverse complement.
CCATTTCACAAGCTGAAGTTCGTGGCCCTGTCCAGCTACTACACGCAGATCCGGGCCGGCGTAAAACACTTCGTGAGTGCGAAGGGCCGCAAGAAGATTTGCGTCATGTATCAGGACACAGATTTCGGGCGGGAAATTCTGATCGGCACCCAGGACCAGGCGAAGGCCATGGGTATGAAAGTGCACTTGGCGGTGGGCCACAAGCCGCGTGATACCGATTTCACGGGCACGATCACGCGCATGCGGGCCGCTGGTTGCGATCTGGTCACCATGGGCACGATCATCCGCGATGCAATCATTCCCTATGCCACAGCGAGGAAGCTGGGCTGGAAGAATGTGGATTTCCTGGCGACCGTGGCGTCCTACTCGATCATCGTTGCGGCCAAGCTGAAGGGGTTGGACGGACTCCACGCCATGACCTCCTTCAAGCTCATCTATCCGGGCGCGTCGGGCAATTCCAAAAGCCAGGAAGCCTGGGCCGCGGACTACAAGAAGCGCTATGGCAAAGGCCACAACGGCGCGGCGCAGCTCGGGTACATCTATGCGGATGTGATGGTGGAAGCTCTCAAACGCGCAGGGCCCCAGCTGAACATGGATAAGCTGGTCAAGGGACTGGAATCGATCAAGGGCTTTGTCAGCCGGGTCGGCAACGCGCCAATCAGCTTCTCAGACAAGACCCATCAGGGCGCCAAGACAAGCACGCTTGCTGTCGTCAAGGGCGGCCGTTGGGTGACCATTTCCAAACCGATTGGTTACTAGGCGAACGAACTACGTGCCAAACGTCCCGGGCGCCCGCCGCCCGGGACGTTTTCTTTGGCGGATTGGGGAGGAGACATTCAGGTGGCAGACAAAGAAAGCGCCGGCAAGGTCGATTGGAACGAGCGGGCCCGCTACTGGAGCCAGATGGCGCCCAAGGGCGCGTCCACCAATGACGCTCCCAATCAGCTGCTGATCAGCCGTGCCGGGATCGGTTCGGGCGACCATGTCTTGGACCTGGCAAGTGGCGCCGGCGAGCCGGCCATCAGCATCGCCACAACTGTGGGGGAGAGCGGCCGGGTTGTGGCGCTCGATTCCAGCGAGCGCATGCTGGAGGGATTGAGCGCCCGGGCCCAAGAAATGGACCTGTCCAATGTGGAAACCCAGCTGGGGGACCTGGATTCGCTCGACATCGGTGAGCAGGTGTTCGATGCGGTGACCTGCCGGTTTGGTCTGATGTTCGCGAAGGATGCGATGGCAACCATGACGGCGATTCGCCAGTCGCTGAGGCCCGGTAAACGCGCCGCGGTGATGGTCCACGGCCCGCCGGATCAGAACCATCTTTACAGCACCGTCCGGACCGCCGTCCTCTCCTACTTCAATGAACAGGACGACGGCTGGGCCATGCGCCGGTTCAAATTCAGCGCGGAGGGCGAGTTGCGCGGCTTGTTCGAGGCAGCAGGGTTTAGCGACGTGGACGAGGAGTTCATTTCCAAGCCTGATATCCGTCCGGTAGGTGAGCCCTTCTGGGAAACGCTGCTGATGCGCGCCTTTGGCTCGCGGGTGTCGCCGCTGTCCGCCGCGGAACGTGCCACTCTGGATGAGCGGATTGCGGCGGCGTTCGTGCCCTTTCAGACCGACGGCGGCATCGTGCTGACCTCGTCGGAACGGGTGGCGTCCGGTGCCGCCTGATCGTGTCCGCATCGGTTACAACCGCAACTTTGCACCCTTTGCCTTCGAGAGCGGTGGCGGACCGGCAGGACTTGCGATCGCCGTGACCCGGGCGGCAGACGCGGCCGCCGGTCTCGACGCCGATTTTGTGCCCCTGACGCTCCCGGCGATGTTTGACAGTCTGCTGGCCGGCGAGGTCGACCTGCTTGCCGGTACAGGTGCTGCGGCGGGCCGGGCGGATCACCTCTCCTTTTCCGCCCCGGTCGTGGCGACTGGCGGCGCCTGGTTTCCTCGTGCCGACGTCGCATGGCCATCTCAGGCCGAGCTGGAAGCGGGCGGCGGTGCGGGCCTGTGCGTGGTAACCCCCGCAACCGGCCCACTGGCGCCCCATATTTCAGAAGCCTATCCGCAGCTTACCCTCGCCACCTGCAGCGACTATGCCGATGCCCTTGCCCAGGTGGCGGCAGGCGAGGCCGACGCTGCGGCCCTGAATGCGCATGTGGGCCGGGACCTGGTTGCCGACAACGTCCGGTTCGCGGCCCCCGGCGCCACCTTTATCCAGATCAATCTGGTGCTGGCGGTTTGCCACGGTGATCCGGATGGCTTTCTGGCACATCTGAACCCCCATATCCCGCCACTTGACCCCGGAGGTTCAGGTGGGGTTTGACGGCGGGGCTTGACACCCGGGCGCTGCGGCGGATGCTCTTCCCCAGCAACAAATCAGAGGGGAGAACAGCATGACACTCAGGGATCAGCCGCGCCGGGCGCTTGGCAGCAGCGGTATTGGCGTGCCCCCCATCGGCCTCGGCTGCATGTCCCTTTCGGGCGCCTACGGCGCCAGCGACGACGCGGCGGGCGAGGCGCTGATCAATCACGCGCTTGATCACGGCATCCTCATGCTCGACACCGCCGACATGTATGGCTGGGGTCACAATGAGGAACTGGTCGGCCGCGCCATTGCGGAACGGCGAACCGGCGTCATGCTCGCCACCAAGTTTGGCCAGGTGCAGATGGAAGGCGGTCTGAACGGCGTCAATGGGCGGCCCGACTATGTGATCGAAGCCTGCGAAGCCAGCCTTCGCCGCCTGGGCGTCGACGTGATCGATCTCTATTACCAGCACCGGGTCGACAAGACGGTGCCGATCGAGGACACCGTCGGCGCCATGGCGCGCCTGATAGAGCAGGGCAAGGTACGCGCCCTGGGCCTGAGTGAAGCCTCGCCCGACACCATCCGGCGCGCCCATGCCGTCCACCCGATCGCGGCTGTGCAGAACGAGTATTCGCTTCTCTACCGCGAGGATGCGGAGGAGACGCTGGTGACCACACGCGAGCTCGGGATCGCTTTTGTCGCCTACGCCCCGCTTGGCCGCAGCCTGCTGACCGGCGGGATCAAGAGCGCGGCCGATATCGGCGAGGGCGATGGCCGCGGCCGGCACCCGCGATTCAGCGCCGACAATCTGGAGCAGAATGTAGAACTGGTGCTGAGCCTCGAGGCGATTGCGGCGGAGAAGAATTGCACCCCGGCGCAGCTGGTTCTTGCCTGGCTGATGGCCCAGGGCGATGACATCCTTCCGATTCCCGGTACCAAACGCCCGGCGCGCCTTGATGAGAACATCGCTGCCATTGAGGTGGTGCTGAGCGCAGAAGACATCCAACGCATCTCCGACGCCGCGCCGCCCGGCGCCGCCGCCGGCACCCGCTATCCCGAGCCCATGATGGCCGGCGTCCACGTCTGAGGAGGCGGCCATGCTGCGCAGCGGACAACAATATCTCGACAGCCTGCGGGATGGCCGTGTGCTCTATATCGGCGATGAGCGGGTGGATGACATTCCCGGCCACCCGGCCTTCGACAAGGTCGCCGCCACCTATGCCCGTCTCTATGACCTGAAGGCTGCGCCGGAGAATGCCGAGCGCCTGTCCTATGAGGAAGATGGCGGCCGGCACAGCATGTATTGGATGCGGCCGCGCAGTCAGGCGGATCTGGAACGGCGCACCAGCGCCCATCGCTTCATCACCGAATTTTCCTACGGCCTGCTCGGCCGCTCGCCGGACGCGACCGCCAGCAACATCACCGGCATGGCCATGAAGCCGGAAGTTCTGGCCGAAGCCGAAGGCGGCTTTCCCGATCATCTGATGGCGCTCTGGCGGCGTCTGCGCGACGAGGATCTGTTCCTCACCTATGCCATCGTTCCGCCGCCCGCCGCGCGTAATCCCGAGTTCTATCAGACCCAGGGGATCCCTTCGCCGACCCTCAAGGTCACCAGTGAGGATGCCGACGGCGTCACCCTGAACGGCATGAAGTTCCTCGCCACCAGTGCGGCCGTGGCCAACGAAGTGATCGTCGGCAACATCTTGCCACTTGCCCCGGACCAGAAGGCCGAATCGATCACTTGCGTGATCCCGTTCAACCTGCCGGGCATGACCCTCTGGTCGCGGAAGCCGATCGCGCGTGACTCCGGCCCGGAATTCGAGGCGCCGCTTTCCTGGCGATTCGACGAGTCCGACTGTGTGCTGCTGTTCGAAGACGTGCACGTGCCGTGGGACAAGGTCATCGTTCACAACAACACAGCCCTGTCCCGGGACATCTTCATCAAGACTGCCTCCCACGTCCTGTCCAATCATCAGTCCATCGTGCGTCTGCATTCCAAGCTGCGCTTCGTGGCGGGTGTCGCCAGCCTTGTGACCAAGGCGACCAACGCCAACGCCATCCCGGCGGTGCGCGAGACCCTCGCCCGCATCGCCAGCTTTGAGGCGACTTTCGGCGCCCTGGTGGACGGGCAAATCTACAGCCACGAACGGTTCTCCGATGACTTCGTCCTCTATGCCCGCCGGTATGTCTATGCCGGCCTGCTCTGGTCGGCGGAACACCATTCCGAGCTGCTCGACACCGTGCGCGAACTGATGGGCGGCGGAGTCTTCCAGTTCCCCGCCAGCATCGACATCCTGCGCGATACGGAGCTGCGCCGGCAATTCGAGACCTATTGGGCAACCAAGGACTACGCCTCCGCCGAGCGCATGAAGCTGTTCCAGCTTGCCTGGGACCTGGTCGGCTCGCCCCACAGCAGCCGCCTTCAGTCCTACGAGAAATTCTTCATCGGCCCGGTCTTCTCCGTCCTCAACTACAACTTCATCAACGCGCCCTGGGACGAGCTGGAAGGCCTGGCAGTGGACCTGATGGCCGACTATGACGTGCCGGATTTCGGCCCCGATATTCAACAGGACTAATCCCATGAACCAGATTGATCTTTCCGGCCGCGCGGCGGTGGTGACCGGCGGCGGCCAGGGCATCGGCCTCGCCATCGCCCAGCGCCTGTCCACCAGCGGCGCCAGGGTGTGCCTGTGGGACGTGGACCGGCCGACGGCTGACGGGGCGGCAGTGGAGATGGACGGCGCGATGGCCGCCACGGTCGATGTCACCGATCCGGACTCGGTGGCCGCCGGGGTGGCGGAAACAGTGGCGGCCTTCGGCAAGATCGACATCCTCGTCAACAATGCCGGCATCAGCGGCCCGAACATGCCCACCTGGGAATACCCGGTGGAGGACTGGCGGCAGGTGATCGATATCGACCTCACCGGCGTCTTCCTCTGCTGCCGCGCGGTGACGCCTGTCATGATCGGTGGCGGCTATGGCCGCATCGTCAACATCGCCTCCGTCGCCGGCAAGGATGGCAACCCCAACGCGCCGGCCTACAGCGCCGCCAAGGCTGGCGTCATTGCGCTGACCAAGTCCCTCGGCAAGGAGCTGGTGGACAAGGGCGTGACCGTCAACTGCGTGACCCCCGCCGCGGTGCGCACCCGCATTTTCGAGCAGATGGCCCAGGAGCATATCGACTATATGCTCTCCAAAATCCCCATGGGCCGCTTCGGCCTGGCGGACGAGGTGGCCGCTATGGTCGCCTGGCTGGCGTCCGAGGAATGCAGCTTTTCGACCGGCGCCGCCTTCGATCTCTCCGGGGGCCGCTCGACCTACTGAGGTCTGCGGGTATCGGCCTTGTCCCAGGTGTTGCGCGCGTGCGCACTTCGGCAACCTGCCGGTTTTTTTAAACTGTTGCGAAATGTTGCCTTTTGTTGCGATTCGCGCCTCCGCAGAAAATTTCTCCAGATGTGGTGTTATGTGGTGTTATGTGGGGGAGCATCCACCACACCACCCCGGACACCGAAGGTGAACCGGGGACCAGAGGTGCTGGCACAATGGTGTGTGGCGCCCCGGCCCGAACCTCCCCGCTCTGGGCGCCGGTTCTTCGCGATGCTCCGGCCGGGGTGGTGTTGTGGTGCATGGATCAAGATTCTCCCCAATGTGGTGTTATGTGGGGAGACAGGTGACTCGTCACTAATTTTGCCCGTCCGACCCCGTGACGTTCCGCGATGGCCTGGATTTACCTATCAAAGAGCGAAGTTCGGATATAGGTATTTATTCAGGAAAATCAATGTAAACCCGGCCAAAATCAGAAGATTTGCCATCTAACAGGTTTGCCTTACCCAACATGGCAGCGGTGATTTGATTGCGCGCAGTCGCGTGGCCGCAATGAGCCAGGAGCGGAATCGTGTGTGGGCTCAAGCCGAACTACCGCACGGCGGCGTCCAATCTGAACTGGTGTATCTGATCGAGCGACGATCAGGCGGGGTACCGGTTCGCGACATCGGCGCAGAGGCCGATAACCCGCCCAGACGGCTCAAAATGCGGCTTTCCACTGCTCCGTATCGATGAACCACCGCTCTTCGTAGACCTTTCCGGCCGTCAACCTGAAGAGCACCGTGAGCTGGCTTCCCCCGGGCACCTTGTCGCTTTTCCACTCGATTACGGAGACGACCTCTCCGCTGTCACCAATCTGGCGGATCGATGTGAATTCGAATCCCGGTGGGAGTACGGCGCCGATATTTTCAAGCGCGCCCCGGAACGCCGTCGTACCTGTCAGCACATCGTTCTGACCGGGCATCACGAAGATCATGTCATCCGTGTAGTCCGCAATCAGGGTGTCCCAGTCTCCCTGAGCAACCGCGTCCCATCCGCGTGCTACGATTTCTGCGTCGCTTGTCATTGTGTCCCTCACTGTTCACGAACGGGCAACCCGCGGACCCTAAGTCCTATTGTGACCCCACGCCATCTGATTCCCGTGTTGGGCCAGAAACAGACACAATCGCCCCCTGCCAATTACGTCCCCTTCTGGGGAAGTCCTGACGAATTGCCGGTGATGACCGCTTATAGCCAGAGGCGGCCATCGCCTACTTGATGCTTTCAGGAGATGCGGTCCCAGACCTGACGGTACTGGTTACAACCCATAGTCCGAGCAGCAGGACAACGGCGCCCAATATCTTCATGCCAGAAAGCTCCTCACCGACAACGAAGGTCGCAAGAAGCCAGGCGGTCAGCGGCTCGACGAGCGCGAAAGTTACCGCTGCAGATGGCGCAACGTATCTTAAGCCCCAAGTATAAAGTGCATATGAAACGCCGGTCGCAATAGCGCCTAGGAACAGCAGCTGCAACCAGGTGGTGGGGCTACTAATCCATTGTGTGGGAAAAAACAGGATGAGCGGCAAAAGGAAAAGGGCAGCGACCCCGAAGGTCGATGAAGCAATTGTTGCCGAGGGTATCTTTCCCCCCATCCTGCTCGTGACCAGTGAATAGGTTGCGTACGCGGACCCGGCCAAAATGGCGAGCAGGAGACCCAAAAACGAGGCGCTGGAAGAGCTGCCAGACACGACAAGCAGCGATGCCCCAACAATGCAAACGGCTTGGCCGATAAGGCGACGTCGCCCGGGTATGGCCCGTCGAAAGACGAAATCGAACAGGGTTACCCAGAGAGGCGCACTGCCAATAGCCAATGCCGTCCCGATACCGACACCGACTTCCAGAACGGCGACAAAGAAAAGCACGTTGTAGATACCAATGGCCACGCCGGCAAATACAACGCTTGCCAATGGAAGCTGTGCGAATGATTTGCGACTTTCCTGTGAAACGCCGGCTAGCAGGAAAAGGGTCGCCGCGCCAAATAGAAGTCGTAGCGCTGCAACCACCAGGGGGTCTTTACCAGGCGGAAGCAGCGTTTGAATGGTTCCGGTGGTTCCCCACAGCGCCGCTGCGCCGAGGATCGCCAAAATCCCCAGCGTGCTTTGATGGGATGTTGCAGACATGATGATGTTCTGTCGGATTAGGGTTCGCCATGCAAGATAGCCGCCCGCAGAAAACGGGGTTCCTTCCGCTTCGGGTCAAAAGCGGTCGTTTGTCCGAGCCAAAGATCGCGTCCGGGTTATCTCAGGAAGCAGACCTGCCGGAATCGGTCCCGGGTTTCGCGCCGCTGAATGGTGACGGACCGGACTCTTTCCCTTTTTGCAAGGGCTGACCCGCGCGTCCGCTAGATGAGATCAGGCAGCAGGTCTGCGCCGGCGGCCTCAACCACGCCACCGCTTTGGACGATCTCTGCTGCCGTTGCGATATCCGGCGCCATATAGCGGTCTTCGCCCAGCTCCGGCACAACGGCGCGCAGGCGGGCCATGACCGCGGCCAGCGGTGTGCTGGTCTTGAGCGGCTTGCGGAAATCCACGCCCTGGGCGGCGCAGAGCAGCTCGATGCCGACGATGCGGCCCAAATTGTCTGCCATATCGTGCAGTCGCCGCGCGCCGTGGGTGGCCATGGAGACGTGGTCTTCCTGATTGGCGCTGGTGGTCAGGCTGTCGATGCTGGCCGGCGTCGCCCGCTGCTTGTTCTCGGCGGCGAGTGCCGCGGCAGTGATCTCCGCCGCCATGAAGCCCGAATTGACACCGGGGTCGGGGGTCAGGAAGGCCGGCAACTCGCTCATCACGGGATCGACCAGCAGCGCAATTCGCCGTTCAGACAGCGCGCCGATCTCGCTGAGCGCGAGCGCGATCTGGTCAGCGGCAAAGGCCACCGGCTCCGCGTGAAAGTTGCCGCCCGAGTAAATCGCCCGGTCCGCGACGATGACCAGCGGATTGTCGGTAACCGCATTGGCCTCGATATGCAGGGTCTCCGCTGACTGGCGGAGCAGGGTCAGGCAGGCGCCCATCACCTGCGGCTGGCAGCGGATGGAGTAGGGGTCCTGCACCCGCGAGCAGTCCACGTGGGAGGCGCGGATATCACTGCCGTCGAGCAGGTTTCGTTGGGCTGCGGCCACATCAATCTGCCCGCGGTGACCGCGCAGAGTGTGGATCGCCTCGATGAAGGGCGTGTCCGCGCCCAAGGTCGCGTCCACCGAGAGCGCGCCGGTGACCAGCGCCGATTTCAGCAGCCGCTTGGCGCGGAACAGGCCGGCGAGCGCCAGCGCGGTGGAGCACTGGGTGCCGTTGATCATGGCGAGGCCTTCCTTCGGGCCGAGCGCAAGCGGGGTGATGCCCGCGGCCGCCATTGCCTCGCCACCGGGAACCATCTCGCCCTGCCACCAGGCCTCGCCTTCGCCAATCAGCACGGCGGTCAGATGCGCCAAGGGCGCCAGATCGCCCGATGCGCCGACGGAGCCCTGCGATGGCACCACCGGCACCACATCCTTCGCCAGCAACTGGCCCAGGGTATCGATCACCTCCCACCGCGCGCCGGAGGCGCCGCGCCCCAGGCTGAGCATTTTGAGGATAATCATCAGCCGCACGATCGACCGGTGCAGCGGTTCGCCCACTCCTGCCGAATGGGACAAGATGAGATTTCGTTGCAGCCGCGCGGTTTCTTCCTGCGAGATGCGGGTGTTGGCCAGTTTGCCGAAGCCGGTGTTGACGCCATAGACCGCCTCGTCGCCGGCGGCGGCCGCCGCCACAATCTCCGCAGCCGCGTCCACCGCAGCCTTGCAGCCAGGGTCGATCCGCACCGTCGCCTCGTCCCGATAGAGGTGCTGCAGGGTCGGCCGATCGATCTGCCCGGGCATCAAGGTGAGTGTCTCTGCCATCGGTCTGTACCTCTATGGCGCCGCTAAAGCGCGTCGCGTATCTGTTGCATGGCGCCCGCATAGCTGCGGGCCACGTTTTCTTCTGCCTTGTGCCGTCCGTCCGCCACCATCTGCCGGCCAGCCACCCAGACATCCCGGACCGGGGATCGAATTCCGGCAAAGATGAAACTGTCGAGCCATTCATCGCCGGACCGGCCTGTGAGCGCGGGATCGTCCGGATCCAGCACCACCAGATCGGCCGCCTGTCCGGGTGCAAGGCTGCCCACCGACTGGCCCATTGCCGCGCTGCCGCCTTGGGCTGCCGCCTGCCACAGGGCAGCGCCGGCGCTACTGCCCGGTTCCCGTGAAACCACCGACCGGCTGAGGCGGGTCAGCCGTTGCGCATATTCCAGCCAGCGCAACTCCTCCCGCGGGTCGATTGACGTATTGCCGTCGCTGCCGACGCCCCATGCGCCGCCCGCGTCCGACCATGCCGGCAGGTCGAAGACGCCATCGCCCAGATTGGCCTCTGTTGTCGGGCAAAGCCCGGCAATGGCCCCGCTCGCCGCTGCCGCCTCGGTTTCAGCGGCCGTCATATGTGTTGCGTGGACCAGCACCCAGCGGTGGTCGACCTCGTGATGATCCAGCAGCCATTCCACAGGCCGGGCGCCCGACCATGCCTGACAATCAGCGACTTCTTTGGGTTGTTCGGCGATATGGATGTGGACCGGTCCCTCAGGGTCGAGCGCACGGAAGCCTGACAGGGCGGCGGCCTGCGCATCCGGGGCGACGGCGCGCAGGCTGTGCAGGGCCATCGCCACACGCTGGGTCGCCGGGACAAGGCTTGTCTGCAGATTCTGAATGAGGCTGAGCCAGTCGTCGGTCTGGAAATGAAACCGCTGTTGCGCCTCGGACAGGGGGTCGCCGGCAAAGCCGCCCTGCTGATACAGCACCGGCAGCAGTGTCAGGCGGATGCCCGCGGTCTCCGCAGCCCGGGCAATGCGGCGGGACAGCTCCGCCCGGTCGTCGTAGGGACTGCCGCCGGGGGCGTGGTGGAGATAGTGAAACTCCGCAACCGCCGTGTAGCCCGCCCGCACCATCTCCACGTAAAGCTGGGTCGCAATGGCTTCCACCTGGTCCGGGGTCAGGACATTGACGAAGCCATACATGGTCTGACGCCAGGTCCAGAAGTCATCGTCCCGGGGGCCGGCCTTTTCCGTCAGCCCGGCCATGCCGCGTTGGAAGGCGTGGCTGTGCAGGTTGGGCAATCCTGGAATGACGACGCCGTCGAGGCGCTCGGCACCCTCGGGCGCCGGGCCGGTAGAGACGGCCTGGATAACGCCGCTGTCGTCCACATCAAGGCAGACGTCGTTGGCCCATCCATCCGGCAACAAGGCTGTGGCGCACCAGAGGATCATCGCCCGCTCCTTGAACGGCAGGCCATCCGCCGCCTATGGTGCCGTTCAACAGCGACAGAAGAAGATGCGCCATGGCCTGGGACACGCTCTGGATCAACGCCCATATCGCCACCATGCAGCCGGCGAACGGCGACCCCTATGGGTCGATCCGCGACGGGGCGATTGCGACCGATGGCGATGACATCGCCTGGATTGGGCCGATGGGCGACCTGCCGACCGAGGAGTATCGCAAGACGGAATTCGTCTACAACGCCGAAGGCCGCTGGATCACCCCCGGATTGGTGGATTGCCACAGCCATATCGTCTATGGCGGCAACCGTGCAGGGGAGTTCGAGCAGCGGCTGGAGGGCGCCACCTACGAAGAAATCTCCCGTGCCGGCGGCGGCATCGTCTCGACAGTGCGGGCAACGCGGGACGCGAGCGAGGACGCGCTGGTCGCCGCAGCGACGCCCAGAGTGGAGGCGCTGCTGGCGGAAGGGGTGACCACCCTCGAGATCAAGTCCGGCTATGGCCTGGAGACGGAGACGGAGCTGCGAATGCTGAGTGCGGCGCGGCGGATCGGCGAAACCCTGCCCGTGAGCGTTGCCACCAGTTTCCTCGGCGCCCACGCCCTGCCGCCGGAATTCGCTGACCGGGCGGACGCCTATATCGACCTCGTCTGTGACGAGATGATCCCGGCACTGAATGGCCATGCCGATGCGGTGGATGCCTTTTGCGAAAATATCGGCTTCACACGGGACCAGACCCGGCGGGTGTTTGAGGCGGCCAAAGCGGCGGGCCTGCCAGTCAAACTGCATGCTGAGCAATTGACCGATATGAAGGGCGCCGCGCTGGCGGCTGAATACGGCGGGCTGTCGGCGGATCATCTGGAGTTTGTCGAGGCAGATGGCGTCGAGGCTATGGCCAGGGCAGGCACCGTGGCGGTGCTGCTGCCGGGTGCGTTCTATTTTCTGCGCGAGACCAAGTTGCCGCCGCTGGACCTGTTCCGTGAAAAGGGCGTGGGCATCGCCATTGCCAGCGACAGCAATCCCGGCAG